>CAYZGG010000117.1:0-7378 GCA_964477955.1 uncultured Opitutaceae bacterium | reverse complement strand
GCAATCTCGGCTTCGCCGCCGGCGTCAACCTCGCCGCCCGCGAGTCCGATGCGGAGTTCGTCCTGCTGCTGAATCCGGACACGGAAGTCGTCGACCACGGCCTCGACGTGCTGGTGGAATTTGCCCGGGCCCATCCGGAGTACGGCGTGTACGGCGGCCGGACGCTGCGGCCGGACGGCAGCCTCGAGCCCTCCTCGTGCTGGGGCCGGCCGGGCCTGTGGAGCCTGGCCATGTTCGCTTCCGAATTGAGCACCTTCGCCCGCGGCAACCGCCTGCTCGATCCGGAATCGCTGGGCCGCTGGCCGCGCGACACCGTGCGGGAAGTGGGCGTCATCACCGGTTGCCTCCTCCTCGCCCGCCGGGAAACGTGGGACCGGCTGGGCGGCATGGATGAACGCTATTTTCTTTATGGCGAGGACACCGACTTTTCGATGCGGGCGCACCGGGCCGGCCACCGGCCCGTCATCTGTCCGGACGCTCGGATCATCCACGAGGTCGGACAATCCTCGGCCACGCCCACGCACAAACTGTTGATGCTGTATCGCGGCAAAGCCTGCTTTTTCCGCACGCACTACTCCGGACTCCTGCGAGTGCTGGCGCTTTCCCTCCTGCTCGCCGGCGTCGGCCTCCGCGCGGTGCTGGCCGGCCTGCGACCCTCCGCAGGCGCCCGAAAGTCCAACGACTGGGGCGCACTCTGGCGGGCGCGCCGCGACTGGTTGCCCGGATATCCTTCGCAACCGTAAATTTCGCCTCCCGCCACCCTCCCCGCGTGGTCGCCGATTGACGGCCCGGGCACCCTCCCTTAACCAAACCGCTCCTTCATGCCCGAGCCATCCTACGTGGTCATCACCCCCATCCGCGACGAGGAGAAATATCTCCCGCTGACGCTGGTCTCGATGATCGCGCAGACCGTGAAACCGCGGCAGTGGATTCTGGTGGACGACGGGTCGCGCGACGCCACCGGTCGCATGATCGACGAGGCCGCGGCCGCCCATCCCTGGATCACGGCGGTCCACTGCACCGACCGCGGATCGCGGCAGGCGGGCAGCGGCGTGATCGCGGCGTTCTACGAGGGGTTCAAGGCGATCGCGGTGCCCGATTGGGAATTTGTCGCCAAGTTCGACGGCGACCTCGCCTTTGCCCCGGACTATTTCGCACGGTGCCTGCAGGAATTCGCCGCCAACCCGAAGCTCGGCGTCGGCGGCGGCACCTGCTGCAAGCCGGACCCCGACGGCCGGCAACCGGAGTTTCTCGGCGAACCGCCCTTCCACGTCCGCGGTCCGACGAAAATCTACCGGAAGGCCTGTTTTGCGGCCATCGATGGCCTGATTCAGGCTCCCGGCTGGGATACCGTGGATCTGATCAAAGCCAACATGCTGGGCTGGCAAACCCGCACCTTCCCTCACATCCAGTTGATCCACCTCCGCGCGACCGGCGGCGCGTACGGTTCGTGGAAGGATTGGAAGAAAAACGGCCTCGCCAACTACATCACCGGGTACGACCCGGTTTTCATGGCCTGCAAATGCGCGCGGAGGACCCTGCGCCGCCCGCACCTGCAGGGGCTCGCACTCTGGTTCGGGTTCATGAAGGGCTATCTTTCCCGGACCCCCCGCGTCAAAGACCAGGCCATGATCCGCTACCTGCGCGCCCAGCAGTGGCGGGCCCTCACCTTCCGCAGCAATTTGTGGCGCTGACCGCCGCCATTTCCCGTCCACCCGAGTTCCAATTCTGATTTTTCCCCATGTGCGGCATCGCCGGCAAACTTAACCTGAATCCCGCGGCTCCCGTCGGACGCTCCGAAATCGACGCCATGCTCCGCCCCATCGCGCACCGGGGGCCCGACGGCCAGGGCGTCTATCTCGACGGCCCCGTCGGTCTGGGACACCTGCGGCTCTCGTTCGTCGACCTCTCCGCCCTGGGCGACCAGCCGATGGCCAACGAGGACGAAACCGTCTGGATCATCTTCAACGGCGAGATCTACAACTACCGGGACCTGCGGACGGAGCTGCTGGCGCGCGGCCACGTGTTCCGCTCGCATTCGGACACCGAGACGATCATCCACGCCTACGAGGAATACGGCACGGACTGCCTGCGCCACCTGCGGGGCATGTTTACCTTCGCCATCTGGGACCGGCGGCGGCACCGGTTGTTCATCGCCCGCGACCGGGTCGGCATCAAACCGCTCTATTACTGCCAGACCAAGGATGCGTTTTATTTCGCCTCGGAGTTCAAGGCCATCCTCGCCGACCCCGCGGTCTCCCGCGAGATCTCCGCCCCGGCCCTGCGGCAGTTTTTCTCCTTCTCCTACCCGACCGGCGGCGAAACCCTTTTCAAATCGATCCGCAAGCTTCCGCCGGGAAACTTTCTGGTCGTCGAGGACGGCCAGGTCACCCTCACTCCCTACTGGGATCTCGTTTTCACGCAGGACCGCTGGAACCATTCGTTCGAGGACGTCGTGGAGGAATTGCAAACCCTGCTCGCCTCCACCGTCCGCGATCACATGCTCGCCGATGTGCCGGTGGGCGTCCTGCTCAGCGGCGGCGTCGACTCCACGGCCGTGGTGAGTTTTGCCGTGCAGGGCACCGAGAAACAGGTCCAGACCTTCACGGTCGGTTTCGACGGCCATGTGGTGGACGAGCGCCCCTACGCGTTGATGGCGGCGAAACGCTTCGGCACGCTCCACCGCGACCTCAGCATCACGGCGGACGACTTCCGGAATTTCCTCCCCGCCTACGTGCGGCACATGGAAGAACCGGTCTGCGAACCGCCCGCGGTCGCCCTGTACTATGTGTCGAAGCTGGCCCGGCAGCACGTCAAGGCCCTGCTCTCCGGCGAAGGCGGCGACGAGGCATTCGCCGGCTATCCCAACTACCCGAACATGCTCCGGCTCGAACGCATCCAGCGCGCGCTCGGGCCGCTGGCCCGTCCCGCGGGCGTGGCGGCCGGCCTGGCGGACAATCTCCTCGGCCTGCCGCGGCTGCGGCGCTATGCCGACGCCTTGGGCCGGCCCCTCGCGGAACATTATTTCAGCAGGCGGTCGTACCCCTCGGCCTATTTCAACCGCTATCCCGAAAAAATTTTCACGCCGGGGTTTCTGCAGGATTCCAGCGGCGTGTCGCCCGCGGCGCACATGCGCGAAGTGCTGCGCCCCGCCCAAGGCTGGCCGCTGCTCGACCAGATGCTCTACGCCGACACGAAGACCTGGCTGCCGGACGACCTGCTCGTCAAGGCCGACAAGATCACCATGGCCAACTCGCTGGAGCTGCGCGTGCCCCTGCTCGATCACAAGGTGCTGGAATTCGCCGCCTCGCTCCCCGCCGACTACAAAGTGCGGGGCGGGGAAACCAAGCGCGCGCTCAAGGCCGCCTTCAGCCGCAAGGTGCCCGAGGAAATCCTCACGCGCAAAAAGGCCGGGTTTCCCGTGCCGTACGACAACTGGCTGCGCAATGATCTGGCCGGCTACGCCCGCGAAACGTTGCTCTCCGACCGGGCCCGCAGCCGCGGCTATTTCCAAATGGCCGAGGTGGAGCGGCTGCTCGCCCAGCACAAGAATGTCGGCGGACGGGCCGTGGAGATTTTTTCGCTGCTCGTCGTCGAGCTCTGGCACCGCGAGTTCGTGGATGGAGGGAAGCTGTAAGCGGAAAGCGGTAAGGGCAAAGCGGTAAGCTTTCAGCGGTTAGCCTTGGGGTTCCGCCTGGCCCTTTCCGCTTCGCGCTGCCCTCCGAAATTGGTCGGCCTTAAGCGGTCAGAGGCAAGCATCAGGCGACGATCAATAGCCAATGAGCGAACGGCGCTCAGCTGGAAGTTTCCATTCCACTTCTCCCGGCTCCGCTCTCCTCGTTCGACGTAACTCTTCTTGCTTCGCCCTTTCGTCTTTGCGCAACAAGCCTTCAGCTTTCGGCGTTCGGCCATAGGCAATAACCAATAATCAATAGGCGATAAGCAATAAGCGGTCAGCCGTCAGCTTCCCGCCTGCCTCTTCGCCCTTCCCCCATCCTCAGAATAAAAGTTGTCTCTCTCCCGCGGTTTTGAATCCTGTTCGCCAGTGAACTCCACGTCCTCCACCGACCGTCCCCTGCGCGTGCTGCACAGCTTTCCCCACCGGCTCGGCATGAGCCGGATCTGCACCACCGCCTGGTATGAGATCGACAGCACCGCCGCCGCCGGCGCCGACCTGCTGGTGCTGACGGGCGACTCGGTCCGCCCGTTTAACCGGCCGGTCCGCGTGGAAACCACTCTCGCCCGCGGCAAGCTCCGCCTGCCCTACCGCATCCTCGGCGCCCGTCGGATGTGCATGCTGCACGACTGGCTCGTGGCCCGGCAGCTCCCGCGCCTGCGCGACCGGATCGACGTCATTCACGCCTGGCCGCTGGGCTCTCTGCGCACGATCCGGGCCGCGAAGCGCCTCGGCATTCCGGTCGCGCTCGAGCGCTGCAACGCCCACACCCGCTTCGCCTACGAGGTCGTGCAACAGGAGTGCGAGCGCATCGGCGTGCCCCTGCCGCCCGGTCACGAGCACGCCTTCGATCCCGCCATCCTGCGCCTGGAGGAGGCCGAATACAACGAAACCGACGGCCTGCTCTGCCCGTCGGATTTCACCGCCAAAACCTTCGCCGACCGCGGCTACCCGAAGGAGAAGCTGGTCCGGTTCATCTACGGCGTGGACGAGAAAATGTTCCACCCGAACCCCGCGCCCCGCCCCGCCGGCGCCGGCCTGAAAATCATTTTTGTTGGCGTGGCGGCCGTCCGCAAAGGCCTGCACTTTGCCCTCGACGCCTGGCTCAAATCCGAGGCCTGCCGCGACGGTCAGTTCCTGATCGCGGGCGATTTCATCCCGGCCTACCGGGAAAAGCTCGCCCCGCAGCTCGCCCACCCGAGCGTGCAGGCGCTGGGCCACCGGCGCGACGTGCCGGCTCTGATGCGCGATTGCGACGCGTTCATCATGCCGAGCATCGAGGAAGGTTTCGGGCTGGTTTGCACGGAAGCGATGGCGAGCGGATGCGTGCCGCTGGTTTCGGACGCCTGCACCGACGTATGCCGGCACCAGGTCAACAGCCTGGTGCATGCCGTGGGCGACGTGCCCGCGATGATCGAGCACCTCAACCTGCTCCACCGCGACCGGTCCACGCTGATCCGCCTGCGTCAACATGGCCTCGACGACCTGCCGACCTACACCTGGGCCGCCGCGGGCCACTCGCTGATCACCGCCTATCGGAAGGTCATCGCCTTGCAACGCGGCACCACTCCTTGAATCGGCGGTCTTGTTCTGAATGAAAATCTCGGTCATCATTCCGGCTTACAACGCCGCGGCGACCATCGACCGCACGATCCGATCCGTTTTGGAGCAGACGCTCGCCCCGCTCGAAATCCTGGTGCTGGACGATGGCAGCAAGGATGACACCTTTGCACGTGCTCAAAGCCACGGGCCCCGGGTCACCGTCTTCCAGACACCGAACGGCGGCCTTTCGCGGGCCCGAAACTATCTCTACAAAAGAGCGCAGGGGGATGTCATTGCCTTCGTCGATTGCGATGATGTCTGGCATCCGAGCTACCTTGAATTGCAGAAGAAACTACTGACCGCCCACCCCGCGGCGGTGGCGAGTGTATTCAAGTATTTCAATTTCCGGGAAGATGCCGAGGTGGTCTGGACCGCGGACCCCAAGACCGCTGAAGCCCATGCGGAACTTCTGCCGTCGGAGGAATTTTTCCGCCGATACAACAAAACCCCGGTGCTTTTTCTCCCCAGTTTCGCCTGTATCCCAAAAAAGTCCTTCGAGCGGCTCGGGCCCGAACCGTTTCAAAACGAACTCAAGGGCACCGACGATTTTTATTTTTTCAACGCGTTGTCGCTACAGGGTCCGGTGGTTTACCTGGACCAACCTTTCGGCGCTTACCGGCTGACCGCCGGTTCAATTTCCTCGAATCGCCCCTTTATTCTCAACGAAATGCTGAAAGCGCAGACCCTGCTGGGAGAGCGGACCGGCATCGGCTCGAACCGGCTGCTGGCCCGCGAATATTTTGCGACCTCGGCTGGACTGAGAAGACATTACGCCCGCTTCTTGATGGGCGCAGACCGGCCGGCCGAGGCGCGCGAACAGCTCAAAGCGGCGCTACGAACGCCGACCGGCGGCCTTTCGCGAATCAAGACCTTGGGCATGTATCTTGTCACCTGCCTGCCCAAGCCGTTTCAAATCAAGTGGCCCAAGCCAACCCGATCTTGACCCGGCGATTACAGTCGGTCGATTTGTGACCATGCATTGGATAGCGCGGCCTCGAACCAGTCTGATTTTCTTACCGGCGGGCGGATCCCGGGCTGCTCGGACTTTGCGCACGACGCGTGGATCATGAAATTCAGCGTCCTGATACCGGCATACAATGCAGCCACCACCGTTGACTCTGCGATCCGCTCCGTCCTGGCCCAGACTCATCGTCCGTTGGAAATCCTCGCGCTGGACGACGGAAGCACCGATGACACCTACGACCGGTTGCGTGCCTACCACCCGCAGGTTACCGTTTTCCAGACAGCCAACGGCGGCTTGGCCCGCGCCCGGCAATTTCTTTACGAACAGGCCTGCGGAGAGGCGGTTGCCTGTCTCGACGCAGACGATCTCTGGTTCCCTGGTTATTTGGAGGCACAGCAGGCCGCGTTTGCCAAACATCCCGGAGCTGTGGCGAGTTTTGTCAACTTCGTGACGTTCCGACAATCTGCAGAACTTCCCGCGTCCGACGCGGCCGGCGCTGGTGCCGGCCCGGAACGCTGCCTCCTTCCCGTGGATTTCCTCGAGCAATACAACCGCTTCCCGGCGTTGTTTCTGCCCAGCTTCTGTTGCCTGCAGAATCAAGCCCTGCGACAGCTGCAAAAAGCCCACCTGCGGGAAGCCGTCGGCTCGATCCGGGACTACGATTTTTATATTTTCAACCTGCTTCCGCTGGCTGGTCCGGTTGTCGTCAGCGAGAGGCAACTCGGCGCCTACCGTCTCACCCCCGGCTCAAGCTCCTCGAACCGGCTGCGGGGTTTCGAACGGACACTGGCCGTCCTCGCTCAATTGAGCACACAAACCTACACGCCTCAGCGCGAGGAATTTTTCCCGGTCTTTCAAGCCGCCGTCGCCGCGCGCCGGCGCCAGTACGCCCGGTGCCTGATGGGCGCGGGCGAGACTTCCAAGGCGCGCGCGCAATTCCGGATGGTGCCACGGACCTGGCGCGACTGGCGCAATCTGGTCAAATCGTTCGGTCTCTATTTTTCGACCTACCTGCCCAAGGCCGTCCAGCCGACGTGGACCGGACCGAACCGCGATCGATAGCCCGCCTCCCAAGTCCTGCCGCGCCAGTCTCACTGCGCGATCCGACACGGCGGGCGGACGCCATTTCACCCGCT
>CAYZGG010000116.1:0-12914 GCA_964477955.1 uncultured Opitutaceae bacterium | reverse complement strand
ACCTCGCCGTCGCCTTGCTCAACCGTCAGGGCGTGCCAACCCGCCTCATCCGGTGCGGTCACGATAGCGTGCCCTTCCTCGGCGCGGACGACAGCTGGGTGCGCCGGTGGGTTCTGCCCCTCGGCCACGTCCGCCAGAGCCACATGCCGGGACTGATGTCGCTGGCCGATGCCTTCGTGCAGCCCGGCGTGCCGGGCCTGTTCAACGATTTCCGATTTCCCTCGAAGCTGCCGGAATTTTTCTCCATCGGCCGTCCGGTGATTCTCCCCCGCACCAACCTCGGCCTCAAGGTCCGGCATTTGCAGGACGCCTACGTGGTGGACCGCGCCGACGGCGAGTCGATCGCGCGGGCGCTGCAGCATCTGCGGCTGGAGCCCGACCTGGCCGCCGAGCTCGGCTTGGGCGCGGTCGCCTTTGCGCGCAAACATTTCAGCTGGGCGGAGAGCGCGGCCCGGCTCGAGGCGTTCTACGCGCAGATTTCAGATGGCGGCGCGGCGCGGAAATAGTTCCGCATTGCGACGGCGGATCGACCGCGCAAGCTGACCGGCTCGCATGAACGAGAACCACGCCTACGCCTTCGATCTCGACTCGCGGCCGCCTTGGAAACGGCTGCCCGTCGGTCCGCTGACGCTGCGCGGCTGGTTTGTGCCCAAGGGGCCGGAGCCGGTGCGCGATCTGCGCGCGGTGGTCGACGGCCGCGCCTATCCCGCCCGTCACGGCCTGCCGAATCCCGTCGTTGCGGGGTTCTGGCCGCAGCTCCCGCAGGCGGCATATGCCGGGCTTGAATTTCCCGTCGAGTTCGGTCCGGGCGATTCCGAGTTGCGGCTGGAGTTTCTGAACCAGGACCACACCTGGGTGGAATACTGGCGGTGCCCGCTGGCCGTCACGCCCCTGACGCTGGCCGGTCCGGCGCGGGCGCGCTTCAACCCCGCCTACCTGCCGGCGTTGCTGCAGCGGCATCTGCAGGAATCGTTGGGAGCCGCCGGTTTTGCCTCGCCCTTCAGTCTGGACGAGCTGATCCGGCAGGCATGCTCCGCGTCCGACGATTGCGTTCCCGGCCCCCCCTGGCATGCGGCGCTCGACCTGCCGGCCCCGGTCGCCCTGGCGCAGTATCACGGCGTGCAGGTCTGCGGCTGGGCGTTCCACGAGACGCAGCGCATCAAGCGGCTCTACGGCACCGCGGGGGTCACCGATTTTCATCCGGTGAAACTGGGTCTGCCGCAGCCGGGGGTTGAGCGGACTTTCCCCGGATTTCCGACTGCGAAAAACGCGATGCTGTTCGGGATCTTTCCGTTTCCGCCGCAGCAACCGAACCCGGCCCGGGTGAAGATTTACGCGGAACTGGAGGACGGCACCCACCACCTCCTGCTCTCGCGACGTTTTTGGGCCACCCCGTTGGCGGATGCCGAGCGGCCGTTGCGGGACGGCAGGCTGCGCCACTTTTTGCCGGCCGTCGAATCACTGCATCACCGGATCGAGGCCGCGGGTGTCGATCCCGGTGGTCTCACGAGGTTCATCGTGGCGGCGCGGCAGGCCCGGAGGCAGCTGAAGGATTGGTTTTCCACGAAAACCGAGGCTTTCGCGTGGGAGGCCCTCGCGCCGCACGCGCGCCAGCGCCGCCGGCAGGAACCGTCGCCCCGGCAGCTGCAAGACCTCGCAGATGCCGAAGCGCAGCGGTCTGGTGAGGCTTTGTCCATCGGTCTCATCACCGCTGTTGGTGCAGACGATGCCGTTGGACTCGCTGGACTGGTGCAATCGCTGTCGCGGCAGATTTTTCGCGCATGGGAACTGCTGATCGTACCTCTTGATCCGGTCGCCCGGGGCGCGGCCGAGAAACTCGCCCGCGGCGAGCCCCGCATCGTTCTCGCACCCGGCACCGATCTGATCGCCGCGGCCGGTTTGCTAGACACGGACTATCTTGCGCTCATCGATCCGGGAACCGTTTTTTCCGTCGACGCCCTGCTGGCGGTCGCCGAAACGGCCGCGGTCGCGACTCTGCCGGTCCTGATTTATACCGACGAGGAAACGGCCGACGGCCCCGGGCTCGTCACGCCCTGGCCGTGGCCGGAGTGGAGTCCGGCGTTGGCGCTGTCCGGTGCGTTCTCCTGCGGATTATGCTGTTTGCATCGGGATACCCTCGAGCAGTCGGGCGGGTTCAGAGCGGATGCAGGGCCGGCCCTGGCGCTGGACGCCCTGCTCCGCGTCACCGCCGGGATTGCCGCGGAACGGATCAGACATGTTGTCTCCTACGCAATCCGCCGCCCCGCGCGACCGGCGACGCCCGCACTCACTGCCGCCACCCTGGCCGCGGTGAATTTTTCCCTGCTGGCCCGCGGTCTCAACGCCGAGGCCTTTGTGCCGGATTTTCCGGTGCCTGCCGGGCATTGCTGGGTGCAGCTGCGTTGGTCCGCCGACTATCTCGCCAGCCAGCCCGTCACGATCGTCATTCCAACCCGCGACCGGCTCGATCTGCTCCAGCGCTGCATTCAACGGCTGGAACAGACCGTCGATTGGCGACACGCGCGGCTGATCATCGTTGACGACGGTTCGCGCGAGCCGAAGGCCGTCCGGTTCCTCGAACAGCTTGCGGCGCGCACCGATCTGCCCGTGCGGGTGTTGCGCGCCGGCGATCCAAGCCGGTCGTTCAACTATTCGCGGCTGGTCAATCTCGGGACCGCGGCGGCAACGACGCCGCTCGTGCTGCATTTCAACAACGACGTGGATGCGCTCGGGGCCGGCTGGCTGGAGGATCTGGTCGGCTGGTTCGCGCTCGCCGACACGGGTGCCGTCGGGGCGAAGCTCGTCTACGCGGACGGTCGGATCAACCATGCCGGCATCGTGATCGACGAGACCGAGGCGCTGCCTTTCACGCCGTTCGAGGGTCTGGCCGAAAACACGGCGGAATTTCCCCAGCTGCACCACCTGGCGCGCGACGTGTCGGCCGTCATTGGTGCCTGCGTGCTCACGCGGGCCGATCTCTATCAGCAGCTCGGCGGATTCAACGAGCAGGAGTTTGGGGTCGCGTACAACGACGTGGACTACTGTCTCCGGTTGCGCGCCGCCGGCTGGCGGGTGCTTTATGCGCCGGGCGCGCGATTGTTGCACTGGGGTAGCGAATCCCGCGGCCGCTCGTTCCATGAGAGCGAGCACCTCGCCTTTCTCGACCGGTACGGCGGCTATCGCGATCCGTGTTTCAATCCGCAGCTTCGACTGGCCGGCCGCACGGTCGCGCCCGATCTGGAGCGTCCGCGGCCGGCCCGCGGCTCCGGGCCCTTGCGTCTGCTCGTGGCCACGCACAACCTCGGCCTGGAGGGCGCCCCGCTGTTTCTTTACGAGTTCGTCGAGCACGCGATCCGGGCCGACGGGTTCACCGTGGATCTCGTGGCCTTCGCCGACGGACCGCTGCGGGCGGCGTACGAGAAGCTGGGGGTTTCGATCACCTTCGTCGACCGGCATCCGATCCACGCGGCCAAGAGTCCCGCAGAATACGCCGCCCGGGTGAGCGAGGTCCGGCAGAAACTTGATCTGAGCCGCACCGATCTGGTCGTGGCCAACACCGTGGTCGGCTTCTGGGTGACGGAGCTTGCGCGCCAGGCGGGGTTGCCGTCGCTCTGGTTCATTCACGAAAGCGTGCGGGTGCCGCGGTTTTTCGCCCACGAGGTCCGGCCCGGCCTGCAGACCGTGGTGCACGACGCTTTCCGCCGGGCGACGCGGGTCGTGTTCCTTTGCGAGGCCACCCGGCGCTACTACGACGAGTTCAACGAGCGCGATCATTTCCGCATTCTGCCCGGTTGGGTCGATGCGGCCCGCATTCGCGCGTTCAAGGCGGAGCACGACCGCGCGGCGCTGCGTCGCAAGTACGGGATCGGCGACGAAGAAACCGTGGTGCTCAACGTCGGCACCCTCTGCGAGCGGAAGGGGCAGTACTATTTTCTCGCGGCCGCGCGGCGTCTGGCCGAATTGCACCGCGCACCGTTGCGTTTCCTTCTCGTGGGGGGGCTGCACGACATGTACCACGAACTCTTCGCCGACGAGCTCGCGCGGGCGGGCCTGCCGCAGATGCAGATCGTCGACAAGACAGATGCCGTGTACGACTATTACGGTCTGGCCGATCTGGCGGTCTGCACGAGTTTCGAGGAATCTTTTCCGCGGGTGCTGCTCGAGGCGATGGTCTTCGAGGTGCCGATCGTCTCGACCAATGTGCACGGCGTGCCGGAAATCATCGTAGACCGGGCGGAGGGGCTGCTGGTGCCTCCGGGCGAGGTCGAGGCGCTCGCGCGCACGATGCTCGACGCCCTGGCGCAAGGCCGCACGCCGAACAGCCTTGCGCCGATGGCGCTTTCGAAGGTCATGCGTCGGTTCGACCGGAGCCGCCTGCTGCCGCGGCACGTTGCGCTCGCCCGCGAGGCGGCCGGCGGCTGAGCCTGGATAATGCGGTTGAAATGAGGTGGAACCGGACCTCCTTTTCTCCGGCCTAAACACTCCGGGCCGGTTTTCGTTGCGCACCCGCATCAGCCCGCCGGAGCAATCGGCTCCTTTCAACAAAGCAAGTTCGCAGGGAAATCATTCATACGAGGCCGGCTGAGGCACGACCGCAACGGCATCAGTAGAAGGTCTGTCAGGGCTCATTAGTTTCTCTCACGGCCTTGGTTTCGCTGCTGGCGTGCAGGGACGGGCGAGCCTTTCGCGGAAAATTTACGGACTGAAAAAGGCGGTTGAGAACTATCGTTTAAGTTTGGGCGGCGGGCAGTCGATTAGGCGGTACCTATGATCGGAAAAAACCGAAAAGTCATTTTTGCCTCCCTCAGCTGCTTGGTCCTGGCGCTCTGCGTCCGGGCCCAGTCCGTCGCGGATATCACGGACATCACTCCCAAGGTGGACGATCCACCGGTGCCGGTGAGGACGGTCGCCCCGGATTATCCGCCGGATCTGCGTCGGAACAAGATCAGCGGCATGGCCAGCATTTTGGTGGTGATCGGGGAAAAAGGCGATGTGCTCGCGGCCGAGGTGAACAAAGCCAGCCGCGAAGAGTTCAAGGAGCCGGCGCTCGAAGCCATCAAGAAATGGAAGTTCAAGCCGGCGGAGCTTGCGGGCAAAGCGGTCAAGGTGCGGGTGAACATTCCCGTGCGTTTCAGCGTCGATTGAGAAGATTTTTCCACCCCGCCGCGAGCGCCCGCCGCTCGCGGCTTTTTTTTGGCCGATCGGGCAGGGCCGCGCCGTTCGGTCACACAAGGGCACGACTCCCAAATTTTTGGCTCGCGGCGTCTTCCGTGGCGGGGCTTGGTGGCCGAAAACGAGCGGAGCACTCGTTGACATTAAAATGAGGCTCCGGTCGGAGCTGGCTTTCATTCGCACCGGGTTCGATACCCCAAGGCGTGCTTCGGCTTGGTTTAAGAATGTGGGAGCGAGCTTGCTCGCGATGTCGAACGAGGCGCGAGCAAGCTCGCTCCCACAAATGGAAAGTATTCGCCGGGAATGCCCCGGAGCCCGCTCCGGGGATATTTATTCGCGAGGTTTGGGTGTTCGCGGGTGATCAAGTCGGCGCGGCGGTTTGCGCCTTTCGTGGTTTTGGGGCTGACGCTGCCGGGGTACGCCTGGTGAGGTGCCAGTTTACTTTGCCGGCCGAAGGGATATATTGGGTGGTCGGAAAACACGAGGTCCAGCAACCGCATCCATCAAGACAAGGAGGGGTTATGCCAGCCAACAAACTCAGGGAATATCTCGATAGTCGCGGGGTGAAATATGTTTCGATCCGGCACTCGCCGGCTTACTCCGCCCCGGAGGTCGCGCAATCCGCCCATGTTTCGGGGCGGGACTTTGCCAAGACGGTGGTGGTCTGCACCGAAACCGGCCTGGCGCTGGTGGTGCTGCCGGCGGTCCGGCGGCTGGTGCTGGCCGACCTGCGTGAGATGCTGCAGATGCCCCATGTGCGGCTCGCGTCGGAGACAGAGTTTCGCGACCTGTTTCCCGACTGCGAACTCGGGGCGATGCCGCCGTTCGGCAATCTCTACGGACTGCCGGTCTACGTGGCGGAGAGCCTCGCCGCGGAGGAGGAGATCGCGTTCAACGCCGGCACGCACACCGAGGTCATCAAGATGCGCTACGAGGACTTTGAGGCGCTGGTGAAGCCGGAGGTTCTGGACTTCATCACGACATAAACATCGTTCGCCGCGGCGGCGGGACGGCCGGGTTCCTGGAGGCTCCGAAGCTCGCTCGGGGCAAACGAGGCGGTCTGGTTCAGGCCAGGCCGCCTGCGCTGGGGAGGGATGACGCATGGCGGTAGCTCAACACCCCAGTGCAAAAAAGGTCGAACAGGATTATGGTGGGATGTTCAACGAGGCGACCGCCTCCCTGCAATGAATGTCTCCGACCCAGTGCTTTTCCACCAACTGCATGCAATCCGCCAGATTGTTCGCGACGAGACCTGGCTGGAGGCGGAACGGCGGGGATGCTGCGTTTTGTCGGATGACCGGATCGTGCGCGACAACGTTTGCCGGGTCGTACTGCGCATCGGTGGACAATTGCGTGAGTCGGCCCAACCGCCGATGGAACCAGCTCCGAGGACGATTCAATTCCCGGACTGGCCGGAGGCGGTGTAAGCCGGCCGAGATGGCCGGATGGATTCACCGAGGAGGGGCGAAAAAACCGAATCACGTGCGCGAACGCGCCGAACGCAAGCCGGGAGCGGCGGTACTCGGGCGAACGTCGATTCATGCCGCCGGACTACGGGTCTGGAGAGTCTGGGCCCATGGCCGCGGATCCATGCCCGGGTAAAAACACGCCGCGAGCAAATCCTGGCTGTAGGCCGGCCGCGTCCGGCGACGAGCCATGGGATCCGGTGCGGCGTGAGGAGGCGCAGGATGATCTGGCGCGGCAGGCGGCTGCGGTTGGATCGAACGGGTGGCGCGCAGCGGACGGATTCGCGGCGCGCCGTTGGGAGGCGGTTGGGGATGACTGGTCGTTTTCATGGTGGGAAATTTTTGATTTTCCCCTGCGCGCTGCCTCACCGCCGGGCCACAAAAAAGCCCCTCCGGTGCGGCACCGGAGGGGCGAAAGTCGTAAAGACGATCAATACCCTCGCGGCGCGCCAGCGGCGACGACGGACAGAACGGACGACGAGACGCTGATCGGCGTCTGCTTGTCGGTCGGGTTATGTCTGGTATGATTCATGTCAGTCTTGAAAAGAAATCAGGGTGCAATGAATTGTCCAGCCCTTCGATTGCCTGCAGGACGGGAACGGAGGGCGTCCGGCTGAAAACAGGTCGCACTGTACTGGTAGGATTTCAAGGTGATGAGGAGGCCGCAGCCGATGCGGAGAGTGCAAACGGCCGAATGCTGAAGATTTTACGATGGGTATGCCCGCACCGGCTGCCTGAAGATCGGCAAAGGATGCGGCGGGGCCCTTGGTGCGGGCCGCACGGCCGGCGTTGATGGAGCGAACCGCTGAGGATGAACGGGATGCCGGAACTCGCCGATTTTCTGTCACGCGGGGTCGCGTTTTGGCCACTTCCTCGTGAACATGAACACCATCCTGGAAAATTCCGAAACAGACGACCGGCGGCTGATTGAGCTTCACCTGGCGGGGGATCCGACGGCATTCCGCCGGATCGTGGAGCGGTATCAGGGTATGGTTTGCGCCCTGGCGTATAGTGCCTGTGGCGACCTGGCGCGCAGCGAAGACGTGGCGCAGGAAGTTTTTATTTCCGCCTGGCGGCAGCTGCCGCAATTGCGCGAGCGGGAAAAGTTACGCGGGTGGTTGGGCGGCATCGTCCGCAATCTGGCGCACAACGCCCTTCGTCGCGCGCCGCGGATCCCCGCGGCGCGGGCCGAGGAATTGTCCGCAGAGTCGCCGGCGGAGGCAGCGGACCCGCGGACCGAGGCCATCGGGGCTGACGAGGCCGCATTGATGTGGGGCGCGCTGGCGGGACTGCCGGGAAACTACCGGGAGCCGATGGTGCTGTTTTATCGTGAGCACCGGTCGATGGCGGCGGTGGCGGAGGCTCTGGAGATTTCCGAGGAGACAGCGCGGCAGCGCCTCGCACGCGGGCGGGCGATGCTCAGCGAACGCATGGCCAAGCTGGTGGAGGACGCGCTCGGACGCAGCGCCCCGACACCGGCGTTTGCGGGGGTGGTGTTGCTGGCATTGCCCAAAGCGCTGGCACCGCTGGTGGCGGAGGCCACGCTCGGCGGCGGCGGCGGGGCCAAGGCGGCGCCTGCGATTGGCGGAGTGGCGGCGGCGGCGGCGAAGGGCGGACTGGCATTGAAACTTTTGGCGGCGTTCGCGGCGCTGCCCACACTGATGAACGGACTGACCGAGTATTTGCGCTTCCGCGCTCATCTGGCCTCGCCGGCGGCGCGGGACCGGGACGAGATCGTGCGGCTCCATCTTCTGCCCCAATTGCTCAATGCCACTTTGCTCGGGGGCATGGCGTTGGTCCTGTGGGTGCCGGTCCCGGGAAACTGGAAGGCGCTCGCGCTGGTGCCTTTTGCGCTCGGTGTCGTGGTGGCGGCGCGGTACGACCAGCGGCGGCGGCGGATCGCGGCCGCGGACCTGGCGCGGACTCCGGCGCCGGCCTTCGAGTACCGCAGCGCCGGGGGATTTCTCGGGTTGCCGTGGGTGCACGTGCGGGCGGGCGGTGCATGGCGGGGGCGCAAGGCCGCCGGTTGGGTTGCGATCAGCGACGGCGTGGCCATCGGGGGATTGTTTGCGAGCGCGCCGCTGGCAGTGGCACCCGTTGGAGTCGGCGGAATCGCCGTGGGCTTGCTGACCCTCGGGGGACTCGCGCTTGGGCTGGCCGCCCTTGGCGTGTTTGCCGGCGGCGCCTGGGCGGTCGGGGGCATGGCGCTCGGGACGCAGGCGGCGCAGGGCGGCCTGGCATTCGCGGGCGAATTCGCGGCGGGAGTGCATGCGGCGGCGGCGCATGCCAACGATGCGGTCGCGAGGGAGTTTTTCCAAAAGCACGTTTTCTTCCAGCTTTCCCGATGGGCGTGGCGGGTGGCGGTCTGGGCGGCATTCTTCGGTTGGTTGCCGCCGCTGGTGCTCATGAGCTGGCAGTTGAGGCGAAACCGGCGGCCGGCCGCGTAGGACGGGACACCACCGTGGTGCGAGCCGGTTTGTGTTTTTTGCGCGGCTGGCTTGATTGCCCCGGTGGCAATCAAGCCGCTCATTTTCCACCTCATGCCGTCCCTCTTTGATCCCGTCACCTTTGGCGAGGTGCACCTGCCCAACCGCATCATCATGGCTCCGCTGACCCGGCAGCGCGCCGTGGACAACCGGGTGCCGAATGCGCTCATGGCGGAATATTACCGGCAACGCGCCTCCGCCGGGCTCATCCTGAGTGAAGCGACCGCGGTGGATCCGATGGGGGTCGGGTATGCCAACACCCCGGGCATCTGGTCGAAGGAACAGGTCGAAGGCTGGAAAGGCGTGACCCACGCGGTCCACGGGGCGGGCGGGAGGATTTTTCTGCAGCTCTGGCACGTGGGCCGGATTTCCGATCCGTTTTTTCTCGACGGCCGGCTGCCGGTCGCCCCGAGCGCTGTCGCGGCCAAAGGCCATGTGAGCCATCTGCGGCCGCAGCGGCCATTCGTGACGCCGCGGGCGTTGGAGCGGGCCGAGATTCCGGGGATCGTGGCGGCATACCGACGCGGCGCGGAAAACGCCCTCGCGGCGGGTTTCGACGGCGTGGAGGTGCACGGGGCCAACGGCTACCTGCTCGACCAGTTTTTGCAGGATTCGTCGAACCATCGTACCGACGACTATGGCGGTTCCGTGGAGAACCGGGCCCGCCTGATGCTCGAGGTGGTCGACGCCGCGGTGTCGGTTTGGGGCCGCGGGCGTGTGGGGCTGCATCTCGCGCCGCGCGGGGAAGCGCACGGAATGGGCGATACCAATCCGCTGGCGACTTTCGGGCATGTGGCGCGCGAGGCGGGCCGGCGTGGCCTCGCCTTTCTCTGTGCGCGCGAAGCGCTCGGTCCCGGGCGGATCGGGCCGCAATTGAAACAGGCCTTTGGCGGAGCGTTCATCGCCAACGAAAGGTTCAATCAGGAGACGGCGGAGCAGGTGCTCGGCGCGGGCGAGGCCGATGCCGTGGCGTTCGGCGTGCTTTTCATCGCCAACCCCGATCTGCCGCGGCGTTTCGCCGCCGGCGCGGCCTTGAACCCGCCGGACCAGACCACGTTCTACAGTTCCGGGGAAAAGGGCTACACGGATTATCCGGAGCTCCCGGCGGCCCTGGCCGGCCTCCTGTAATCCGGTCCGCTCCCGGCCTCACCGGGACGGTCCGGTCCGGCGTCGCAATACCGGACTCAGGCCGGGCTCTCCCCCACAACGCGACGCCCCGGATGATGGAACGGTCGCGGCAATCAGGAATGGGTTCCCGCCGGACGGGCCGGGCGGAAAATTCCGGTTGCCCGGTTGCCAGAAGTGTGTATATGCACATGTCATGACTGTCTCCTCTTTGGCTCCGGCGGAGGTGCGCCGCTACGGCGAGTGCGTCTGTTTCAACCTTCGCCGCATGAGCCGGCTCGTCACGCAATATTACGAGCGGCGTCTCGGGGGGGCGGGGCTGCGGTTCACGCAGACGCCGATCCTGGCGCGGCTCGCCGCGGGGCCGGCGACCATGGCGGAGCTGGGCGGGTGGCTGGCGCTGGAACGCACCGCCCTGCTGCGCACGCTCCGGCCGTTGCTGGACGAAGGATACGTGGCGCGACGGCCGGTGGCCCGCGGCCGCGGCTGGGAATTTTCGGTCACCGCGGCCGGACGCCGCCGGCTCGCGGAGCTGCGCCCGGAGTGGGAACGCGTGCAGGCGGAGGTGGTGGCGGCCTTCGGCGGGGCCCGATGGCGCGATTTTCTCTCCGCGATGGAAGCCGCCGCCGGGCGGCTGGAGCAGAACTGAGCCATGATCCCGACAAAACCGTTTATCGCCCACCATATGTGTATATGCACACAATAACCGCCTCTCTTCCGCTGACCGCCGCCGGCCTCCGGCAGCTGGCCCTCGACTGCGGCGCCGACGACGCCGGCTGCATCACGCTCGACCGGGTGGAGATTGCCGACCAGCGCGCGGACATCGTCCGGTGTTTTCCGCCGGCGCGCACCCTGCTCAGTCTCGTTTGTCGCATGAACCGCGAACCGATCCGCGGCGTGAACCGGTCGGTGGCGAATGCGGAGTTCCACGAGACGAACGGACAGGTCAGCCTGGTGGCGCGAGCGGTCGTGACGGCGCTGGAGCGATTGGGGGTGCGGGCGCTCAATCCTCCGCCCGGCTTTCCGATGGAGGCGGAAAACTGGGGCGGGAAAATGTGGATTGTCGGGCACAAGCCGGTGGCGGTGGCGGCGGGGCTCGGGCAGATGGGCATTCATCGCAACGTGATCCACCCCCGTTTCGGCAGCTTCATTCTCCTCGGCACGGTGCTGATCGGGGCCGAGCTGGCGGAGGAGGGCGCGCCGCTCGACTACAATCCGTGTCTCGGCTGCAAGTTGTGCGTGGCGGCCTGCCCGGTCGGAGCGATCGGGACGGACGGAGCATTTGATTTTTCCGCATGCTATCACCACAACTACCGTGAGTTCATGGGCGGTTTCGGCGACTGGGTGGAGCACGTCGTGGAAAGCCGCAATCGCGCCGATTATCGCAAGCGTGTGACTGCGACGGAGACCGTGTCGCTCTGGCAGAGTCTCGGGTTTGGCCCGAATTACAAGGCGGCCTATTGTGTCGCGGTCTGTCCGGCGGGCGAGGATGTCGTGGCCGCTTATTGGGAAAACAAGGTGGCGCACACCCGCGAAATCGTGAAGCCGCTGCAGGAAAAGGTGGAGCCGGTGTATGTCGTCGCCGGCTCGGACGCCGAGGTGCATGTGCGGAAGCGGTATCCGCACAAGCGCGTGCGCCCCGTGCGGAATTCGCTGCAGCCGCGCACGGTGCGGGACTTTTTCCGGGGAATGCCGCTCGGTTTCCAGCGCGGATTGTCGGCGGGCGTGGCGGCGACGCTGCATTTTCGTCTGCACGAGAGTCCGGGCGCCGCGCCGGCGGAGGCCACGGTGGTGATTCGCGAGCAGAAGCTGACGGTTCGCGACGGGCTCGAGGGTTCGGCCGACGTGACTGTGACGGCGGAGGCCGGGACCTGGCTGGAGTTTCTCCGCGGGGAGCGGGGCATATTCGGGGCGTTGCTGAGCCGGAGGATCCGGGTGAGGGGCTCGATCGCGAAGTTGCGTGCGTTCGGGCGGTGTTTTCCGAAATGATGCTTCAAGGAAGGGCGGTTGCGGGCAACCGCCTCCACCGCTGGCGCTGCACCGGTGCAAAAAAAGAACCCGCCGTTTCGGGCGGGTTCGAGAGAACGATTGGGGAAACGACGAGCGCTTACTTCTTGGTGGCCTTCGCATCGGCGACCGCGGCCTGAGCGGCGGCCAGGCGCGCGACGGGCACGCGGAAGGGCGAGCAGGAGACGTAGTTGAGGCCGAGCTTGTGGCAGAACTTCACCGACTCCGGGTCGCCACCGTGTTCGCCGCAGATGCCGATCTTGAGGTTCGGGTTCGTCGACCGGCCCTTCTCGACGGCGATCTTCATCAGGGCGCCGACGCCGGTCTGGTCGATCGTGGCGAAGGGATTCTTCTTCACGATCTCGAGTTCGGCGTAGTTCGGCAGGAACGAACCGGAGTCATCGCGCGACATGCCGAGGCAGGTCTGCGTGAGATCGTTCGTCCCGAAGCTGAAGAACTGCGCGGTCTGCGCAACTTCATCGGCAGTGAGGGCACCGCGCGGGATCTCGATCATGGTGCCGACGGAGTAGGCGAACTTCACCTTCTTCTCGGCCATGACTTCCTTCGCGACGCGGTGGACGATCTCAACCTGCAGATCGAGTTCCTTCTTGAAGCCGACGAGCGGGATCATGACCTCGGGCTTGACCTTGATGCCTTC
>CAYZGG010000115.1:0-13161 GCA_964477955.1 uncultured Opitutaceae bacterium | reverse complement strand
TTCGGCGGCATCCTCTGCGACATCGGCAGCCACCAGTTCGAGCAGTTCCTCACCTACTCCGGCGCGACCGACGCGACCATTTCCCATGCCGCCGTCGCCAATTATGCGCACCCCGAACATCCCGAGTTCGAAGACTTCGGAGAGGCAAATCTTCTCGGCAACAACGGCGCGACCAACTACGTGCGCGTCGACTGGTTCACTCCGACCGGTCTCAGCACCTGGGGCGACGGACGCACGGTGATCCTCGGAACCACCGGTTACATCGAGCTGCGCAAATATGTCGACGTCGGCCGCGAGAAGACCGCCGATCATGTCTACCTGGTCGACGGTCAGGGCGAGCAGCACCTCCCGGTCGCGGGGCGGGTCGGCTACCGTTTTTTTGGAGAGTTCATCGTCGATTGCCTCAATCGCACGGAGAAGGCGATGACCCAGGAGCACGCATTCAAGGCCGCTGAGCTCTGTCTCAAGGCCCAGGCTGCGGCGCGGAGAATCGCCTAACCGGAACTGAGCGATTCGAGTTGGAGGGCGAGGTCTCCAAACCCCGCCTTTTCGTGCCCCGAGGCGGGATTTGGAAATCCCGCCCTACAACCCAAGCGGTTACGTCAACAAAGCGCACGATGCCTGATCCTTTGCATGGTTAGGACCCGGCCATTCTCCAAGGCAGATTGGGCTGAATTTTTGAATTTCGTGCTGGCAGGGGCTAAACCTCCCAAAGGCGGCTGAAGTGGTCACCTTAGCCGAACGGCTAAGGCTAGACTTCGTCAAACTGGCCTGCCGGCCAATGGCGGAGAAGCCATTCTCTTGCTACAGTCGGCCTCTCACAAAGACACCATGCTGCCTGTTCGCCTCCCACCCACGCAAAACGTCCGTACGGTCTTGGTCTCAAATCGCTTGCCGATTTGGAAACGCACCATCGATCTGGTCTGCTGCCTCCTGGCCCTGCCGCTGCTCGCCTTGATCGCCCTCATCATGACGGTGGTGACCAAGCTCGTTTCACCCGGTCCGGTCTTTTTCTGCCAGGAACGCGTCGGTCATCTTGGCCGGAAGTTCCGGATCTACAAATTTCGCACGATGCACGCGGGAGCGGACACCAAGAGCCACCAGAATTATTTCAAGGAGCTCATCACCACCAACGCCCCCATGGTCAAGCTGGACTCCCAGGGCGACTCCCGTTTGATCCCCGGCAGCCGGCTCCTGCGGGCCTCGGGACTGGATGAACTGCCGCAGATCATCAACGTGCTCCGCGGTGAGATGAGCATCGTCGGTCCGCGGCCCTGCCTGCCGGCGGAATTTGCCGAATACCTGCCTTGGCAGCGCCGGCGGTGCCAGGCGGTGCCAGGACTGACCGGCCTGTGGCAGGTCTCCGGCAAGAACCGCACCACCTTCGACGAGATGATCCGGCTGGACATCCGCTACGCACAGACGCGGTCCTGGTGGCTGGATCTGAAGATCATTTTGGTGACGGTACCGGCCCTCCTTCGCCAAATCGGCGACGCCCGCAGCGAGCGCAAGGCCGTGGCACCGAAGGCCAATACGCTCCCGTCCTATTCCACCAACCGGGCGGCCTGATATCCGGCTCCGCGGTCAGACCGGTTTTGACGCTGAGCCGCGCACGGGCATGGCGGCTCCATTGACGGACTTGGTTTCGGCGAGCACTTCGTTCACGGCCTCGCGCAGCTGGCCGGCATCGAATGGTTTGGCCAGGTGTCGGTAGAGGCCGGTTTCGATGCCGCGCAAAAGCAATTGGTCCTCCATGTGGGCCGAAGCGACGATCACCCGGCAATCGGGGTTGCGGACAAAGGCCTGCCCGATGACCTGGCTCGTCGGGAGCCCCGGCATGATGCCGTCCACGATGAAGATGCCGAACTTGCTCCCGGGCACTGCCATGGCCGCGACCGCGGCACTGCCATCCGCCACCGCGATAACCGGAAAGCCCTCCCGGGTGAGGATACGCTCAATCAGCAAACGCAACTCCGGTTCATCCTCGGCCACCAGCACCCGGCAGCGGGTCAGGGTCACGATCTTCTCCGCGGGCGGCTCGACCTGGTGTTCCTCGGGATTGGCGTAGGGTAGGTGCAGCGTGAAACAACTGCCGCGACCGGGTTCGCTGCGCACGCTGATGCTGCCACCGGCGGCCGCGACCAGTCCATAAACCATCGCCAGCCCCAGACCGGTGCCCCGTCCGTGCGGCTTGGTGGTGAAGAACGGCTCGAAGATCCGCGCTTGGGTCGCCCGGTCCATGCCCGCCCCGGTGTCGGTTACTTCCATCCGCGCATAGCGCCCCGCCGGCAGTCCTTCGGTCGAGACGTCCAAGGTCACAGACGTCACGTGAATGTTCAACCGGCCGCCCTGCGGCATCGCATCCCGCGCGTTGATCGCCAGATTCAGAATGATCTCCTGCAACTGCCCGCGGCCAATCCGCACGTTAACCTGCGCCCCCGCCTCCACCGCCACCGCCACGTCCTTGGGCAGCAATCTCGCCAGGGTCTTTCCCTCCAGGCGGGCCACTTCCCCAAGGTCCACCACCTCCTTCCGTCCCGTATCGCTGCGGCTGAACGCCAGGAGGTGATGCGTCAGCTGCGTGGCGTTGTCGGTCGCCAGCTTGATGGCCGTCGCGGCCTCCACGACCAACGGATCGCGCAGGTCCTCCAGCAAACAACTGCTCCAGCACTTCATCACGCACAGGGCGTTGTTGAAATCGTGAGCCACCCCGGCGGCCAGGCGGCCCAGGGCCTCAAATTTCTGCGCCTCGCGCGCCGCCAGCTCGGCCTTGAGCCGGGCCTCTTCCGCCCGGGCCCGGAACTCCTGCTCCATCGCGAGGCTGCGCAGGGTCGAGTTGGCCTCTTTCAGCGCGTCGCTCAAATTACGCAGCACGTAATTCATCAGCAACTGCAACATCGCCAGAAATCCGGCGGTGATGACCAGGACCCGCGCCCAGACATCCGCCGAATGGAAATTCACATAGGCCGCCGGGCCGCCCGCACCCCCGATTGCCACCGGCAGGTAGCCCTTGACCCAACCCCACGCGATCACCCCATGGATCACGCAGAGGATTCCCGAAGCCAGCATTCCCATCCTGGTGCCAAAAATCAGCCCTGTGGAGGAAAGCATCATGATCACCAGAAAACACCAGTTGGGAGAAATGCCGAACACCACCGCGGCACAAACCGTGAAAACCAGCATGTTGCCGGTCAGCACTCCATAGCGCACCAGAAAAGGCAGCCCGCGCAAAAACGTCGTCGGCAATTGCAATCCTACTGAACCCGTCGCCAGCCAGTAGACGGGGCTGGTCAAAGCCACGCCCGCATTTTTGAGGCCGACAAAGGCAACCGCGATTGTGCCGACAAAGGTGAAGCCCCACGAATAGATATCGACGATCTTGTAGCAGGTGTCGACCGGGACCAAGGCTCGGCTTCCCTGCCAGTCTTTGCGCGGCTCAAACCATTTGCGCCAAGTGCTCATTTTTTGGGTCATCCGGGCGTGGGGAAGCCCTTTGGGAGACGATGGGCAATGCGTAGTGCGGCCGCACGGTCGAAGCAATCGCATAGTGGTAACAGGTCCGGCCGGCCCGAAGCCGGATCGGACAAACCAGCCCATGCAGGACTTCGATTTCCGCCGCCCGGCCTTGCCGGACAAACGTTTATGCGGACGAAATCCGCCCGGGCACAAACCGGGATTTCCGGCTGCGTTCGCTACCCGGCCGGGCCCGATTCAGATGTGGATGGCCTCGTTGGTCGTGGCAGCGGCGGCTTCACCCAAGGCTTCCGACAATGTCGGGTGAGCATGGATCACCTGGTGCACTTCCTCCACCGTAGCCTCGAGATTCATCGCGAGTCCGTACTCGGCGATCAGCTCCGTGGCTTCGCTGCCAAGAATGTGCACCCCGAGAATTTCGCCGGTCTTTCCGTCGCTGATGACTTTGACGAAACCCTCGGATTCGCCGGACGCGACCGCCTTGCCCACGGCGGTGAACGGAAACTTTCCGACCTTGTAGTTCAGGCCCTTTTCCTTCGCCGCCTTTTCCGTGAGCCCGGTGCTGGCGACCTGCGGCTGGCAGTAAGTGCAGCCGGGAAAATTGCCCACCTGCTTGGGCTTGGCATGACCGAAGATGCCGTTGACCGCGTTGATCGCACGGAACATCGCCACGTGCGCCAGCCAGGGCGGCCCCTGGATGTCGCCGCAGGCATAGATCCCCGGCGTGCTGGTCTGATAGCGCTCGTCGACCTTCACGAAACCGCGATCGAGATCGATCTTGACCTTGGGCGAAAGCAGGCCGTCGAGATTGGAGACGATGCCGATGGCCACGAGCACGCTGTCGACTTCGAGTTCGGTCTTCGCGCCATCCTTCGCCAGGTCGAGTTTCACGCTCTTTTCGCCCACGCGGATGTTTTCGCTCTTGGTGCCGGTGTGGACGACGATGCCTTGCTTTTCAAAGCTCCGTTGCAACGTCTTCGCCACCTCCTCGTCCTCCACGGGCAGGATCTGCGGGAGCATTTCGACGAGCGTGACCTTGGTGCCGAAAGCGTTGAAGAAATAGGCGAATTCCACTCCGATTGCTCCCGCGCCGATGATTGCGATGGATTTGGGCGGGACCTTGGCCCCGAGCGCCTCGCGCGACGTGAGAATGCGCGAGCCGTCGACCGGCAGATTCGGCAGGGTCTTGGCGCGCTGGCCGGTGCACAGGAGAATGTTCTTCGTTTTGAAAAACTTTCCTTTGTGCTCCCCCAAGGTCACCTCGACCATGCCCGGGATCGTCACGCAGCCCTTGCCGACGATGTAGTCGACCTTGTTCTTCTTGAAGAGAAACTCGACGCCCTTCGCCATCTGGGCCGCCACGCCGCGGGAGCGTTCGACGACCTTCGCGAAATCGAAACCCAGTCCGGTCACGCTCAGGCCGAAACTTTCGGCCTTCTGCATCGTCCGGTAGAGCTCGGCGCTCTTGAGCAGGGCCTTGGTGGGAATGCAGCCCCAGTTGAGACAGGTGCCCCCGGCGCGCTCCATTTCGATGCAGGCAACTTTCTTGCCGAGCTGGCCGGCGCGGATCGCCGCCACATAGCCCGCCGGGCCGCCGCCAATGATCACCAGGTCGTAGTAGGTGTCGGACATAGTTTGGATTTGTGAGGGAAGAAGGTCTCCGCGGAGACAGGCCCCGTCAAACGGAAACTAGGACGTGATCGAGTCGGCGGGGTGTGAGGACGACGGGCGCGCGACTCCGGCGATAACAGGCGGCGATCTTTTCGGTAGGAGCCGTTGCCTCAACGGCCTCTTCTCCTTTGTAGGCGGGGTGCCCTCACCCCGCGGGTTCCCGCATTCGCAGCCTGTGCCTCGCGGGGTGAGGGCCCCCCGCCTACAGCGTGACGGACTGGCCGCCACCCCATCGTGTTATCCCATCCCCATCGCCCCCGGCGACCATCCTCCGGGCGCCGTCAGATATCGATCACATCGTCCCGCTTGCGCGTCGCCGGCGGGGGCGGCGGAGTCGCCGCACGCGTCAGCAGACGGTTCAGCAGCAGATTGGTCAGGCTCACAATCAGGGCGCCGAGCAGGGCGGAACCGAAGCCGTCAACATGGAACCCCTTGACGAGGTGGCCGGCGAAATAGAACAACAGCGCGTTGATGATCCAGACCCCGATGCCGAGCGAGAAAATGATGAACGGAAGCGTGAACAGCACCAGCAACGGCTTGAGCACGGTGTTGAACAGACTGAGCACGACCACCACCACCGCCAGGGTCTCGCCGGTGTCGTAATTGATGCCCGGCACGAGCCGTGCGCTCAACACCACACCCAGGGCCAGCACCAGCCAGCGCACGAGCAGATTGACGAACGGATGCTTCATTGATTGATGACTTTTGCCGCGACCCTCCGCGGAGCAATGAAAATTCTCGTCGTTCAGGACTATCTGCGCAGCGGTGGCACCGAGCGCCAGGCCGTGTTTCTCGGAGCGGCCGCGGCCAAGGCGGGCCACCCGGTCACACTCCTGACCTTCCGCCCCCGCGGCGCGCTGGGCGACGACGCCGAGGACCAGCCGTTCGCGTTCAAGTCGCTGCAGTCGTTCGACACGGGGCTGGACTGGTTCGCGCCCGGCCTGCTGCGCACGGCCCGCGACGCCGCTCCGGACCTGGTGCTTTGCATGGGCCGGATGGCCAACTGCTATGCCGGTTTCATTCAGGCCCGGCTCCCGCGCACCGCGGTCATCTGCACCATGCGCACGGGCAAATCCCTTCCGTGGCTCTTCCTGCGCTCGCTCCGCCGCTGCCGGCACATCGTGGCCAACAGCCACGTGGCCAAACGCGTGCTCACCGACCACTATCACCTGCCCTCGCACAAGATCGCCGTGATCCACAATCCCGCCCTGCGTTCCCCCGATCCCGACGGGACCCGCAACACTGCGCTGCGCCGGTTGCACGGCGCCAACCCCAGCACCGCCGTCCTGCTCAACGTCGCCATGTTTCGCGTGGAGAAGAACCAGCGCGAGCTCATCGAACTCTGCGCCAAGCTTCCCGGGTACCTCGACTGGCAGCTCTGGCTCGCCGGCGAGGGCCCGGCCCGGCCCAAGTGCGAACGCCTTGCGCACGACCTCGGCCTCGGCGGCCGGGTGCGCTTCCTCGGCTACCAGTCCGACCCCACTCCGCTCTACCTCGCGTCGGATCTGGCCGTGCTGGCCTCGCAGAGCGAATCACTCTCGAACTTTCTCATTGAATCCCAGCTGCACGGCCTGCCCGCGGTGGCGTATGACATCGTGGGCGTGGGCGAATGCTTCGCGCCCGGCCGCTCCGGATTTCTGATCGAAAACCGCGACCAGGCCACCTTTGTCAGCTCACTCGACCAGCTCATCCGCGAGCCGGCGGTGCGCCGGCAGTTCGGCGCAGCCTCGCGCCAGCACGCCCGGGAGCATTTCACGGCCGAGCAACAGGTCCGCGCGTACCTTTCCCTGTTCGCCGAAGCGGCCCGGGGCTGAGCGGGTTTCCCTGCTCCTGACACCCTCCTGTCAGGAGACCTTGCCGTCCGGCCACGCTGATTTGCTTTCCGGCCGTTCCTCCCCATCCGTACCGCCGTGCCTGACCAACCCAGCCCCTCGCCCGAGTGCATCCGCCTCCGCGGCGTCCGCCAGAACAATCTCAAGGGCTTCGACCTCGATGTTCCGCTCGGCCGGTACGTCGTGGTCACCGGCCTGAGCGGCGCGGGCAAGTCTTCGCTCGTCTTCGATACCCTGCACGCCGAGGGCCAGCGCCGCTACGTCGAGACCTTCTCGGCCTATACCCGCCAGTTCCTCGAATTGCTCGACAAGCCAAAGGTCGACTCCATCGAGAACATCCGCCCCTCCATCGCCATCGAGCAGACCAACACGGTCAAGACCTCGCGTTCGACCGTGGGCACCATGACGGAGCTGACCGATTTCGCCAAGGTCTGGTTCAGCCACGTCGCCGAATGCTTCGACCCCGAGACCGGAGAAAAGGTGGAGGACGACACCCCGCAGACCATCTGGGAAAAATGCTTTGCCGCCCACCCGGCCGCCACGCTGCTGCTTTGTTTCAAAATCACCCGCCCTGAAAACCTCCCGTGGGCGGAGATCCTGACCAGCATCAAGGGCCAGGGCTACACAAGGGTCCTCGCGCCGATCAAGGGGAGTACGCCGGCTCTGGCCAAGGTGGACGAATTGCTGGCGCTGTCGCCCTCCGCCCTCAGCTCCGAGCTCTCGACTTCATTCGTCCACGTCGTCCAGGACCGCCTGCGCATCGCCCCCGAAAACCAGCAGCGCTTCCAGGAAGCCTGCGAAACCGGCCTGCATTTCGGCAAAGGCGAGGTCTTTCTTTTCAGCCATCGGGAATCCGCCATCGAAAATCGAAAATTCGCAGAGGCCGGCCATTTCTCGCGCGGCCTGCATTCGCCCAAGACCGGCCACACCTTCCGGCCGGCCGTGCCCGCGCTGTTTTCGTTCAACTCACCCCTCGGCGCCTGCCCGAAATGCCGCGGCTTCGGCCGCGTGATCGACATCGACTACCGGCTCGCGGTTCCCGACCACTCCGTCTCGATCGACGATGGCGCGATCAAACCGTGGGAGGGCGAGGTCTATGGCGAGTCGAAAAAGGATTTGATGGTTTTCGCCCGCCGGAAAGGGATCCCGACCAACGTGCCTTTCGCCGCACTCACCGCCGCGCAAAAGGCGTTCGTGATCGATGGCGAGCCCGGCTACGACGGCGAAACCAAGGCCTGGCCGAAATATTGGTATGGGTTGAAGGGATTCTTCCGCTACCTCGAGAAGACCACCTACAAGATGCACGTCCGCGTCTTCCTGTCGCGCTACCGGGCGTACAATCCCTGCCCGGATTGCGGCGGCGCACGGCTGCAGCCCGAGGCGCTGTACTGGAAGTGGCGTGGCCGCACCCTCCCCCAGCTTTACCAGATGCCCGTCGGGGAACTCCTCGAGCTGGTCCAGACCCACGGAGCCAGGCCGCCGGCCTCGCGCAATGCTTCCGCCACTCACCAGCTCGATCTTGCCCACGAATCGATCGTGACCCGGCTGCGCTACCTCACTCAGGTTGGGCTGGGCTATCTCACCCTCGACCGCAGCTCGCGTACCCTGTCCGGCGGCGAGGTGCAGCGCGTCAACCTCACCTCCTGCCTCGGCACCTCGCTCGTCGATACGCTGTTCGTTCTCGACGAGCCCTCGGTCGGACTCCACCCGCGCGACATTGACCGCCTGATCGGCATCATCCGCACTCTCACCGACGCCGGCAACTCCGTGGTCGTGGTCGAACACGACGAGGCGATGATCCGGGCGGCTGACCACGTGATCGAAATCGGCCCCGAACCGGGCGCGCGCGGCGGCGAAATCGTCTTCCAAGGCGGACAGGCCGCCCTGCTCGCCTCGCCCTGCAGCATCACCGGCCGCTATCTTTCCGGCCGGGAAAACGTCGACGCACCGGCGATCCGCCGGCCCGTGGAGGGCCCGTCTCCCAACGGGCCGCGGCCGGTCAGAGACCGATCCTCCAATGTGGGCGGGGTACCCTCCTCGTCCGCCGTAGCCTCGGCGAAGACGGAACCCCGCAACTCTGTCAATCCGAACTCCCAACTCCTCACTCCCAACTTTAGCCAGACCCCTTGGCTCCGGTTCACCAACGCTTCGAAACACAACCTGCAGAATCTCAGTTTCGCCCTCCCACTACAACGATTGGTCTGTCTCTCCGGCGTGTCCGGTTCGGGCAAGTCCACGCTTCTCGACAACGTCATCCACCAGGGCCTCTTGACTCAGCGCAATCAGATGACCGAGGACCCGGCGACCATCGAGCACGTCGAGACCGATCTCGACTTCACCGAGATTGTCTTGGTCGACCAGTCTCCCCTCAGCCGGACGCCGCGGTCGAACCCCGCGCTCTATTGCGAGGCCTGGGACGCCATCCGCGATCTTTACGCCGCCACCCCGGCTGCGCAGGAGGCCGGCTTCAATGCCTCGAGTTTTTCTTTCAACAGCGGCGAGGGCCGCTGCGACCACTGCCAGGGCATGGGCAGCGAACGCGTGGAGATGCAGTTCCTCTCCGACATCTTCGTGCCCTGCCCCATCTGCGAAGGCCGCCGCTTCAAACCCGAAGTGCTGGCCATCCGGTGGAACGACCGCTCGATCTCCGACCTGCTCGCCACGACGGTGACCGAAGCCCTGCATTTTTTCCGCGAACAGCCCGCCATTCGGGCGCGTTTTGCGGCCCTCGACGCGGTCGGCCTCGGCTACCTGCCGCTCGGCCAGCCGCTCAACACCCTTTCCGGCGGCGAGTCCCAGCGCCTGAAGCTCGTCCGCTATCTCTCCGGCTACGCCTCGGTCGAGACCCAATCGAAAATCGTTCCGAGCCGGCCGGGCGACAATCCGCCAGGTCAGAAACCGAAAATTGCCGGCGCCCTGCTCCTCTTGGACGAGCCCACGACCGGCCTGCATCGCCACGATGTGAAGCGCCTGCTCGAGGTGCTCCAGCGCATCGTCGACCACGGCCACAGCATCGTTGTGATCGAGCACAACCTCGACGTGCTGAAATCCGCCGACTGGATCCTCGAGATCGGCCCCGAGGCCGGCACCGGCGGCGGCCGGATCGTGGCCGCCGGCACCCCGGAGGAGATCTCCGCCGCCGACACCGCCACCTCCCCCTTCCTCCGTGCCGCCCTCGGAACAAGCAACCCAACAGGTTACTCCGGGAATGGCCTTGCCGCCGCCGAGGAACCGGCGGCGTACGTCGCGAATCCGCAGTCCGTACTCTCCACTCCGCATTTCCTAGAGGTCATCGGCGCCCGCGAAAACAACCTGAAAAATCTCTCCGTCTCTATTCCCCACCGCCAGCTTTCGGTGGTCACGGGCGTTTCCGGCTCGGGCAAGTCCACCCTCGCTTTCGACATCATTTTTGCAGAAGGCCAGCGACGCTTCATGGAATCGATGTCGCCCTACGCCCGCCAGTTCGTCGAGCAGCTGCCGCGACCCGACATCGACCGTCTCACCGGCATTCCTCCGACCGTGGCCATCGAACAGCGGGTCACCCGTGGCTCCCGCAAGTCCACCGTGGCCACGATCACCGAGGTCGCCCAGTATCTGCGCCTGCTCTATGCGCGGGCCGGGGTGCAGCATCATCCCGAGACGGACCGACCCGTCACCCCGCTTTCGCCGGGCCTGATGCGCCGGATGCTCGACCGCACGCTCGCCACCCCGGCGGCCCGGAAGGCGAAACACCTGTATCTTTGCGCCCCGCTGATCCGCGGCCGCAAAGGCCACCACGAACCCATCGCCAAATGGATCGAGAAACAAGGCTATGAGCTGATGCGCGCCGATGGACGGCTTTTGCGCGTGGAGAACTTCGCCAAGCTCGACCGGTACAAGGAGCACGACATCGAGGTGGTGGTTTGTGACCTCAAATCAGAGCCTAGAGAACAGAAAACAGAGAACGGGAAAATCAGCGGCGGCAAACCGTCCTCTGTCTACCGTCCTTTATCCTCCGCCTTGGAGAAGGCGTTGAAGCTTGGCAAAGGTTCGTGCTTCCTCCTTACGCCGGAGGGGAAGATTCTCAGCTGGTTCTCGACGACGCGCACCGACGTGGAATCTGGCGAATCGTTTCCCGAACTCGACCCGAAGCATTTCTCGTTCAACTCGCCCAAAGGCTGGTGTCCGACCTGTCGCGGGCACGGTCGGATCTACGACTGGATGTTGCAAGCGGCTGAGGACGACGAGGAGCTGTCGCCCGAAGTGGCCGATGCCCTCCGCAGTTTCGATCCCGACGATCCGGCTTCACACGGCCAGCTCTGCCCGACCTGTGCCGGGGAACGGCTCAACCGCATCGCCCGCGCGGTGAAGTTGCCGCTGAAGCCAGCCAAGCGATCCGCTTTCGGCCTTCAGCCTTCAGCCATTTCCTTGCCGGGACTGCTCCGGCTCACGCCGGAGCAACTGCTCGCCACGCTTGAGCGGGTGAAGGCCGACGACCGGACCAGGCTCATCGCCCGGGATATTGTCCCGCAGATCGCCGACCGGCTGCGCTTCCTGGCGCACGTCGGCCTCGACTATCTCTCGCTCGACCGACCAACCGAAACTCTCTCCGGTGGCGAAGCCCAGCGAATCCGCCTCGCCGCACAGCTCGGTTCCAACCTCACCGGCGTGCTCTACGTGCTCGACGAGCCGTCCATCGGTTTGCACGCCCGGGACAACGACCGGTTGATCGACACGCTCGAATCGCTCCGCGACAAGGGCAACACCCTGCTGGTCGTCGAGCACGACGACACCGTCATGGCCCGCGCCAACCGCATCATCGACCTCGGTCCCGGCGCGGGCGTTCACGGCGGGGAGCTGCTCGCGAACGACACACCGGCCAATCTCCGGAAAAATCTGCAATCCCTCACCGGCCTCTATCTCGACAAAGGGATTCCGCACCCGATCCGCGGAGAATACCGCACGGTTCCGGCAATCAAAAATCGAGAATCCAAAATCGAAAATATTTCCTGGCTGGAAATGGAGAAAATCAATTTCCGGAATCTCAACGATCAGACTTTGCGCCTGCCTCTCGGCCGGCTCGTCATGGTCTGCGGACCGAGCGGCGCGGGGAAATCCACGCTCTTCCGCGACATCCTGCACCCCGCCGTCACCTGCGCCATCAAGCGCCGGAAGTCCCGTCTGACCGGCAAAGACTTTGTTCTTAATAGGAACATTGACGGAGAGACGGACTCCCCGCCCTTCGGCGAGCTGCGCGGCGCGGGCGGGTTCAAATCCGTCGTCGAGGTCGACCAGTCGCCGATCGGCAAGACGCCGCGCTCCACGCCGGCCACCTACCTCGGCATCTTCGATCTCATCCGCCAGTTCTTCGCCTCGCTGCCCGACGCCAAGATCCGCGGCTACACCGCCTCGCGCTTCTCCTTCAACACCGCCGGCGGCCGTTGTCCGACGTGCGACGGCGCCGGTCGCGTGAAGCTCGAGATGGCCTTCATGCCCGACACCTACCTGCCCTGCGACGACTGCCGCGGCCTGCGCTACGGCCCCGAAGTCGCCGACCTCAAGTGGAAGGGCAAAAACATCGGCGAGGTCCTTCAGCTCACCTTCGAGGAGGCCGCCACGTTCTTCGATTTCCATTCGCAGCTCTCGCAGGTCTGCCAGCTCATGTGCAATTGCGGCCTGGGCTACCTCACGCTCGGCCAGAGTTCGCCCACGCTCTCCGGCGGCGAGGCCCAGCGCCTCAAGCTCGTCACCGAGCTCTCCCGCGGGCTGCAATCCTACAAGGAACGCTCCCACGGAATTCAGCCCCGTAACCTCTACCTCCTCGAGGAGCCCACCATCGGCCTGCACCTGAGCGACTGCGAAAAACTCATCCGCGTGCTTCACTCGCTGGTGGACCAGGGCCACACGGTCGTTGTCATCGAGCACCACCTCGACCTGCTCGCCGAGGCGGATTACATTGTTGAGCTCGGACCCGTCGGCGGTCCCGACGGCGGCGAGCTGCTCTACCAAGGCGAACTCGCCGGCCTGCTCCGCGTGCCGCGCAGCCCCACGGCGCCCTATCTCCGCGCGCGCTTGAAAAAATCGCGCCAGGCGAAAATCACTTCGGCGCGAGGGCCGCTTTGATTGCCTTCTTAAGCTCGTGCGGGTGGGTCGGCTTCAACAGGCAGGCCGAGAGCCCCGCCAGGCCGGTGGCGCGGTGGAGCAG
>CAYZGG010000114.1:0-13221 GCA_964477955.1 uncultured Opitutaceae bacterium | reverse complement strand
ACGCTTGGTTTTGTGTGTGGTTGGGGGGGGGGGGCCCCCCCCCCTGCTTTTTTCCGCTTCGGCCGCCCCCCCCCGGGGGGGGGGGCCCACCCCGCCCACAAGTCGACCGTCCGACAAAAACGTCGCCGGGCTTGGTCCACGATTTTACGGCGATCTGGCATAAAGCTGGAAAAATGGGCCAAGCGGGCTTTAGTGTTCGTTTGTTGTCCCTTTACCCCATCCGCCCGTATGAAACTACCCCGTGTCACCGGCCTGCTGGCCGGATGTCTCGCCTTCGCCCTGCCCGCGTCGGCCGATTCTCCGGTCGGGCAATTCTCCAATCACGGTGACATCGGCGCGCCCGAGATCACCGGTTCCACCACCTACGACCCCGGCACCCAAACTTATCGCATGAACGCAGGAGGCATCAATGTCTGGGGTTCCGCCGATCAATGCCAGTACGCGTGGAACCAGTTGAAAGGCGACTTCATCGTCCGCGCCCGCGTCGAGTTTGTCGGACAGGGGGTCGACCCGCACCGCAAATTCGGCTGGATGGTGCGCTCGTCCACCGACAACGACGCAGCCTATGCCGACGCCTGCGTGCACGGCTCCGGCGTGACGGCGCTGCAATATCGCCGCAGCAAGGGCGCGACCACGGAGCAGATTCCGCTCAAGCTCACGGGCGGCGACGTCGTCCAGCTCGAGCGCCGGGGCAACACTTACATTTTCTCCTGCGCCCGCTACGGCGAGCCGTTTGAATCCGCCACGCTCGGCGACCTGAGCCTGGGCGACGAGGTGAACGTCGGCCTGTTTCTCTGCGCGCACAACCCGAAGGTGAAGGAAGAGGCGGTTTTCAAGGACGTGCGCTTCGTCCGTCCGCCCAAGCCCGGCTACCAGCCTTACCGCGACTTCATCGGGGCGCACCTGGAGATTCTCAACGTCCACACGGGTCACCTCGAGCTGGTCTACAGTTCGCCCCAACAGTTCGAGGCACCGAACTGGATGCCGGACGGCCGGACGCTCATCGTGAACCTCAGCGGCCCCGGTGAGAACAAAGGTCAGCTGATGACTTTCGACCTGGTCACCAAAGCCACGGCCCACCTCGACACGGGCAACATCGGCCGCAACAACAACGACCACGTTCTCACCTTCGACGGCAAGATGCTTGGCGCCAGCATCCATACCGCCTCGGATGACGGTCATTCCGTGATCTACAAGCTCCCGTCGCAGGGCGGCATTCCCGTGCGCGTGACAAAAAATTCCCCGTCCTATTTCCACGGCTGGTCGCCGGACGCCCAGTGGCTGGTCTACACCGGCGGGCGCAAGGAAAAGCCGGAGGACAAGACCGACAAATACGACATCTACAAGGTTCCCGCCGACGGCGGAGACGAGGTCCGCCTGACCAGTTCGCCCGGTTTGTGCGATGGCCCGGAGTTTTCGCCGGACGGCAGGTATATCTACTTCACGTCGACCCGCAGCGGCTTGATGCAGATCTACCGCATGAAACCCGACGGCTCGGAGCAGGAGCAGGTGACAAACGACGGATTCAACAACTGGTTCCCGCACATTTCGCCCGATGGCAAATGGATCGCTTTCATCTCGTTTGGCCCGGAGGTGAGACCCGATGACCACCCTTACTATCGCCAGGTCTACCTGCGCCTGATGCCGGTCGGCGGGGGCCAGCCTCGCGTCGTTGCCTACGTCTTCGGCGGCCAGGGCACGATCAATGTCCCCTCCTGGTCTCCCGACAACGCCCACATCGCATTCGTCAGCAACACCGACGGACTCTGATTCGCCGGTTCCATGGACAAAGACAAGCGCACCGCCTCACGCCTGTTGTTTCCCCATTCTTTTGTAGGAGCCTGCTTGCAGGCGATTCATGTGGCACGGGTCTCCTGACCCGTGATGATCGGAACACGGGTCGGGAGACCCGTGCCACATCCCGATAATCGTCCGCACGCAGGCTCTCACCAATCAAACAAGCCGAAGCACTCTTCTGCGCATCCCACCCACCTCGCATGAAAACGCCGCATCAACGTCTCTTGAGTCGCCGGGAATTTCTGCGCACCACGGCCGGCGCGGCGGCGCTGCTTTCGGTGCCGCTGATCATTCCGTCGCGCCTGCTCGGCGCCAACGCACCAAGCAACCGCGTGCGCGTGGGCCAGATCGGCTGCGGCCGCATCGCCCAGGCGCACGACATGCCGGGAGTGCTGCAGTCCGGCCTCGCCGACATTGTCGCGCTATGCGACCTCGATTCGAAACGCCTCGCGGCCGGGGCGGCCTGGGTCGCGCGTTTTTATCGCGAACACGGTCTGCCCGCTCCCGACCTGGCGACGTATTCCGACTATCGCGAACTTCTCGCGCGGAAGGACATCGACGCGGTCGTCATCAGCACGCCCGATCACCAGCACGCCGAGCTGGCGCTTTGTGCGGTGCTGGCCGGCAAGGACGTTTACCTGCAGAAGCCGTTTACGTTGACTCACGCGGAAGGTGTGGTCCTGCGCGATGCGGCGCTGAAGTCGGGGCGCATCTTCCAGGTCGGCAGCCAGCAGCGTTCCTGGGGCAAGACCCAGCAGTTCCGGCACGCCTGTGAATTCGTCCGCAGCGGCCGGGTCGGCCGGTTGCAGCGCGTCGAGATCGGCCTCCCGGTTGATCCCACCAAGCCCGACGATCCCGAGCAGCCGGTGCCGCCCAATCTGGATTACGACCGGTGGCTCGGCCCAGCCGCGCAGGCCTATTACACGGAGCAGCGCGTCCATTCGCAGACCGATATTCCCTCGCGGGCCGGCTGGCTGCGCAACGAGTCGCATTGCCTCGGCATGATCACCGGGTGGGGCTCCCACCATTTCGACACGGCGCATTGGGGCATGGACCTGGAGCTCTCCGGTCCGCTGAAGGTGGAGGGCAGGGGAGAGTTTCCGACGAACAAGATCTGGAACGTGCATGGCGCCTACCACGTGGAGCTGCTGTATCCGCGCGACATCCACATGACGGTTTCCGACAAATTCAACAACGGGATCAAATTCATCGGCGACGAGGGCTGGATTTTTGTCACCCGCGAAAACACCGCGCCCGCCACCGCGAGCGATCCCGCGATCAAGGTATCCGGCCTGAAGCCACTCGATGCCAGCGATCCCAAGCTGCTCGATCCGGAGGGCGTGACGGTGCATTTCCCGCCCAGCGACAGCCACCATCGAAACTGGCTCGAGTGCGTGAAATCGCGCCAGCCTCCGCTCGCGCCGCCGGCGATCGCACACCGCTCCAGCTCCGCGTGCATCGTGAGCTGGATCGCAATGAAGCTCGCGCGGCCGCTCGAATGGGACGCGTCCGCCGAGCGTTTCGTCAACGATGCCGCCGCCAACGCGATGCTCACCCGCCCCGAGCGCCCCGGCTTCGGAGCGTTGACCCAGGCAAAAAAATCCGCCTGAAGGTAGGGGCTCTTGCCCTCGAGCGCCGTTCCTCTCCTTGTATGGTTGTAGGACGTACCGGCCCGGTGCGCCGTGGGAGTGATGACATTCGCGGACGGCCCTGCGTCATCGACCAGCCGCCGCATCCTCTCCGAGCTTTTCTTCAATCTCCAGCCCGCTCGCCATCTCCCCGTGCAGTCAAATTCATCGGCGCTGAATAATTATCCCCAGCTTTAATCTGGGTATATGGTCATATGTGTCATTAGAGCGTGTGACGCCTATGTGGAAATTGTGTAATATGGTTTAGTTAGGCTTGCTCCGATTCCGGCTTTGTTCGTTTTCTCCCGCACGGCGGGAAATATGCGGTTGGCTTTCAATCGCACAGCATTCTTGCCCAAAAAATCGCATGCAGGGTGTCCGCCATGGAGCTGACTGGTGCCGGGACGCTGAGTCCGACACGAGGTATCTTTACTCTGTAAGCCATCTGGGCCACGCCCTCGGCCAATTCTGTTCTCCGAACTCCGTCCTCTGGCTCCCTCCCCAAACCAACCTCAGCCATTAGCGCCTATTAGCGAAAATTAGGGGTCAACTCCGGTTCTTCCCATCTCCGACCTTCCCGTTCCCAACGCCTATCTCCCCTATGAAAACGCCCCGTTCTCAGATGCGCTGTTTCGCGACCCCATTTCTCGCGCTGTTCGGCCTGACCCTCGCCGTCTCGGTTTTTGGCCAAAATCAGACCATAAACGGGACCCTGACGGTCACCGGTACGACCACGCTCAACAGCGGCGTATCGGTGACAGGCACGGTCAGCGCGACAGGCCAGGTCAGCACGACCAACAATCTTTTCATCGCGGGCACGCGCACTACGACCCAGGCGGGCACCAACTACGGTCTGGCCCTGCAGTTTCTGGATGACGCCCTGCCGAAGATCGGGAGCGATGCTGGAGCCAACGACAGCATGACCTTCATCGTGAACCGCTATCCCGGCTCCTGGCTCTGGGAGCACAATGTCTCGACCGCAGCAGCCACCGCTTCCCCCGCGATGCGCCTGGACAGCGGCCACAACCTGCAACTCTACGCCACCGGCTCGACCCTTGCCTCCGCGCCCACGATCAGCCTCACTCCGTCCGCATCCAGCCCGGGACTCGCGCTTGGCACCGCCAACTTGACCGCGAGCGGCACGGCACTGACGACCAACGGCGCACTGACCGTCGGCGGCAACATCACCAACACCACCGGCTCGCTCACGGGCGGCGCGACCGGCCTGACCCTTACCGCGGGTGGGACCAATCAGAATGTCACGCTTACTCCGAGCGGCACCGGGAATACGATCCTCAATGGAAATGTGGGTATCGGGACGACGGCTCCCCTTCGCAAACTACAGCTGGGTGGCGACGCTTTTGGACTAGGCTTCGAATTTGCCAACATCTCTCCAAATGCAGGTGCGCTCCGGTTTGGTGACAACACGGGGTGGAAGTTTCACATTGGTCGCTCCCGCGATGTTTCGGGTGGAGCTTTGGATTCGGGCACAGCCGGAGCTTTGGTTACGTTTCAGGACAACGGCAACGTGGGCATCGGGACGACGAGCCCGCAAACCAACCTGCATATTTTTTCCACCGCGGCTTATGCGCCGCAAAATCTCTTGGAGAGTGTAGGCAATACGGGTGCTGGCTATTTGATTTTCGAGAAAGCACGCGCCGGCAATACTGCCGTTCAGGCCAACGATGTCTTGGGAACAATGTTATTTAACGGGTATAGCAACGGAACCTACCAGCAGTCATCCTACATCGCCGCCGTTGCGGACACCGCTCCGAGCGGTAGCAATGTCTACAGTGCGCTGATTTTTGACTCAAACCATCCGGGCGGTGGTTTCGCTGAGAATTTGAGAATTGCGAGTTCGGGAAATGTCGGCATTGGGACGGCCACGCCACTGCAGAAACTCCAAGTATGGGGCACGGCCAGGTTCGGCGCCGACGCCAACGGATATGTCGATATGTACAATCAGCCGCCTGAAGGGGCAGTCATCAATCTGCGCGGCAACTCCGGGACAAATATGTTCCTTGAAAATGACAACGGGCTATTCCGACTTGTTAACAGCGCTTGGACCGCCCAACTCTTTTCAGTCGATCAAAACGGCAATGGAGGATTTGCCGGTAACGTTGGGATCGGCACGTTCAGTCCCACCAGCCCGCTGACCGTCGTCAACAACAACCCCAACGCCCTTGTCATCACAGGCAGCAGCACGAATTCCGTCGGACTCAGTCTGAACAACACTGCCACGGGCGGGCACAACTGGACTCTGTTTTCTTCCGGGGGAGGGGGCGCAAACGCCGGGGCCTTCGGTCTGTACGATAACACCGCGCCGGGAACGAGATTCGTTGTGGACGCTTCGGGCAACGTCGGCATCGGGACACAGAACCCGCTTTACCGACTCGAAGTGTCAGGCGGATCCAAGTTCTATCCGGTGACCGGCGGCGACAATGCGGTCTTACTCAATGCCTACGGCCAAACAACCGGTCAGTCCGGCTTGGCAATAGGCTACAACCAAACCTACAACGGAACGGCGATGGCCAACTCGGCCTATATGCAAGCTGAGTCTCAGGGTGTCTCCTATCGCAATCTTTTGCTCGATCCCCTCGGCGGCAATGTCGGCATCGGCACCACCAGCCCCACGCAGAAGCTCTCCGTCGCCGGCACGATCCAGGCCTATGCCGTGGTCGTCAACACCGGCTGGTCGGACTACGTATTTGACAAAGACTACCGCCTCGCGCCGCTAAGCGAGGTCGAGCAGCATATCAAAGCCGACAAGCATCTGCCCGGCATTCCTTCGGCCCAAGAAGTCGCCGAGCACGGCGTGAGTGTGGGCGACATGGAATCCAAACTCCTGGCCAAGCTGGAGGAGGTAACCCTCCACCTGATAGCGCAGGAGAAGGCGATTCAGGCCTTGCAGCGCGAAAATGCCGAACTGCGTAAACAAATGGAGGCACGCCCGTGAACGTCAAGGTTTCGAGGCCGCAGGCCGACCAGACCGATCGGCGCCGCCGAATCGGACCACTGACCCTGCACCTGATCGCCCGGGCGGCCCGGACCGACGCGCTCGAACAGAAAACCACCAGCTTCGCGTGCAACCCTGAAACAAACCTCTCAAGCCTCATCACACTCCCGGAATACAGTGACCATCCGAAAACCTCGCACCGCCACTTTCCGATCAAATCCCACCATTAGCGTCTATTAGCGAAGATTAGTGGTTAACCTCCCTCCCGCCTCATCTCCGATCTCTCAACTCCAATCTCCGACACCCCATGAACTCAACCCACACCTTGATCCGCAGACTGACCGCGCCGACCGTCGTCAGTCTTGGCTTGATGATTTCCGGTCCGCTCTTCGGGCAGGCCTTGACCGGCACCAGCCTGACCGTCACCGGCCCGACCGCGCTCACGGGCTCCGTGAGCATGACGAACAGCCAGTTCACTTTCGGTCCGACCACCACGGATTTTGCGACGTGGATCTACACGGCCAGCGCAACGGACACGCTCAGCAACATTCTCAATCGCAACCCCTCGTCGTGGCTGTGGGAGCAGGGCACCTCAACGGCGTTGGTACCCGTGATGCGTCTGGATAGTTCGCACAATCTGTTGCTCTATCCGTCCAACAGCACGTCGGGCACCGCGGCATCAATCACCCTGACACCCGCCACCACGGCGACGAGTCCCGCTCTCTCCCTCGGCGGCGCCTCCCTGACGAATGTCAGCGGGGTCTTGACGACCAACAGTCCTCTGACCGTTGGCGGCAATATCATCAACACCGCCGGCTCGCTGACCGGCGGTGCCGCCGGCTTGGCGCTCAACGCCGGCAGTGCCAACCAAAACATCTCGTTTACCACGCCAACTGGCACCGGTGACATTATCTTCAACACCAACGGCACCGAGCGTGCTCGCATCAAATCGACCGGCTTCGTCGGCATCGGCACGAACGCACCGGGAGCCAATCTCGATGTCAAACAACCGACCACCGGTCACACCTATCTTCGGCTCGAAACTGTCGACGGATCGAACTTCATTCAGTTTCAACGCGGAGCCACGGTCTATAACTCGATTGTATCCCCTTACGCCACGCCCGGGGACTTTGCGTTGTTCGACAATGTCAATAGCGCGGCCCGGCTTTATGTGAGTCCGATTGGCAACGTTGGCCTCGGCACGACAAATGCGACTTCACCTTTGACGGTGAGCAATGTCGCCAACGTGAAGTTGGAGTTGGCTGGTGGCACAAGCCAAAACGCGATGTTGTTTGATAGCGCGAGTGGAGGCGACCAGTTCGAGCTCTACGAAGCGTCTAATAGGTTCGGAATTTACGACACTACGAACTCAGCGGACCGGCTCGTCATTTCGAACAATGGCAACGTGGGCATTGGGACGAACGCGCCAGGCGCAAAACTCGAGGTGGACCCTTCCGGAGGGAACGTGGGAATTCGGCTTAAGAATTCAGGGCTTAGCACCAATTGGGATCTATACGCATATTCCGACAATAACTTCTACATCAACAACCCGAATGGAAGCGTTCTGGGGATTGCCGCTAACGCAACGGCTAACCTCATGTACCTGTCGGGCGGCAGCGTTGGCATCGGCACGACCACCCCGACGGCCAAATTGCACGTCTTTACGCCGGCCACTACCAAAGCTGTCTTTGGCCGCGATGACGGTGCAGCAGCTGAAAATTCCCTGATCAGAATCAACACCGCAGGATCCTCCAATTTCTCAGCCATCGGATTTGACGTCGGCCCGGTACCGACGGCGGGCGCCGCAATCTGGCTGCCGACCAATGGCTCCGGACTATACATGATGGGCGGCGGTGCCACGTACGCCAATCTCGCGTCGACCGCCCCCCAAATGACCATTGCCGCAACCGGTAACGTCGGCATCGGTACGGCGACGCCGGCAGCATCACTCGATGTTGGCGGTGTCGCTGCGGCAAATGGAGCGCTGACGACAGTCGTAGGGAGACTCGGAGAGGGTAACGGAACCGGATCGGGAACGTTTTTGGGGGTTCGCGCCTGGGCCTCTCAACCTGTCAATGCCAAGATGTTCTCTATCGAAAGCACTTTCTATGGGGTCCTCAACAATTCGATCGAATTCTATCGGGGCGCAAGCACCTCTGGGGGTTATACGACCTTTACGACAGGCAATGGCACCGAGCGGGTTCGTATCGATCCCTCCGGCAACGTCGGCATCGGCACGTCGAACCCAACACAAAAGCTCTCCGTCGCCGGCACGATCCAAGCCTACGCCGTGGTCGTCAACACGGGTTGGTCGGACTACGTTTTCGACAAGGACTACCGCCTCGCGCCACTGAGCGAGGTCGAACAGCACATCAAGGCCGACAAGCATCTGCCCGGCATCCCCTCGGCGCAGGAAGTGGCCGAGCACGGCGTGAGCGTGGGTGACATGGAGTCCAAGCTTCTCGCCAAGGTCGAGGAGCTGACTCTCCACCTCATCGCCCAGGAAAAACACATGATTGCCCAGGAAAAAGAAATCAACTCCCTGCGCCAGCAGGTGACCGAACTCAAGGCCGCGTCCCAGCCCTGATCCCTAAACCGCGAATCCAAGCCAACGAAATTTCAGACCGCGGTCAAAGGGCCAAGTGGCAAGTTTCAAGTGACAAGAAGCCCAGACCCAAGATCACCAACCCCCTACCAACCGCGTGCGCAGCTATACGCGGCCCTACTTTCTCCGATGAAAATTCTTCGTCTATCCCCTCTGCTCCTCGTGCTCGGAGTGGCCGCCCTGCCAGCCGCGCTGCTGGCGGCCAACCGCGTCGTCACGATCACCGTCCCGGTCGCCGTGGCTCCCGGCCAGAATTTCACCGTGCCCTGTTTCGCGAGCACCGACCAGGGCGCCAACGGCGAGCAGATCGGCTTTTTCTTCCTGGATTACTCTGTCGACGGCGGAGTGACCTGGACCGCCGTCTGCGCCGATTCCAACGTCGGCGCCTCGGCGACCCGCAATGCCACCATCACCGCCGGCGCCGCGGGCACCGCCGTCGTGGTCAAGGCGGCGATCGCCTTCCGCGGCGGCAGCGCCGGTGACGTAGATTTCAGCGGTAACCCAATGAACTGGACCGCGTGGAACAACTGGGATGCGCCGCCCACCAAGTACGCCTACATCCTCGTCGACAATGCCGCCTCCGGCCTGACGATCATCCCCACCACCACCTATCCCTCCGGACAGACGGCCGTTGTCTCTGGTTCAACCTCGATCTCCACCGGCAATAACACAGTGGTCGTCTCCTCCGGCGCCACGGTGGTCTATCAGGCGAGCAACAGCATCACCCTCCAGCCCGGATTTCAGGCCGTCTCCGGATCCAACTTCCAAGCGGTGATCAGTGCTACCCCGCTGACACCCGTCCTACTCGCCGCCTCGAGCACCTCGGTCGCGGCCGGCGGGAGCGTGACGTTTACCGCCGCCGGCGGACTCGGCACCACGAGTTACACCTGGAGTGGGGCGGCCTCGGGGACAGGGCAGAGCGCTACCGTTAATTTTCCCACCGCCGGCACCTATACGGTCACGGTCACGAACACCGGCTCCAACGGGCTGGTTCAAACCGCCTCGATCACTGTCAACGTCTACGCCAGCGGCTACACCGACCCCGCCCTGAAAATCCTCGTGCCCACCCTTTGAACCCCGCCACCCCTTCCATGAAAACAATTTTGGCTTCACTCACGCTCTTCGCCGTGATCGCGACGGCGCAGGCGCAAACCAACCCCGGCGCGCCGACGATCAATCAGGCCGGAAATTCGTTGCCTCCCGGATTCACGAAGAAAGTTCAGGCCGTCGCCGACAGCGATGCGGACTTCCGGGCGCACAATTACGCACGGGCCGAGGCCACGCTCCTTGCCGCCAACCAATCCCCCAGCGGCACACCACGGTGGCATTGCGAATCAGGCGCTGCGCTCATGCGCGTGGCCTTCGCATTCCGGGCCCGGTTCGATGCGGTGACCGCCACGGATGTCGCGCAGCGGGCACTAGCCCATCTGAAGCAGGCCGAACAGGGGTTTGGTCCCAAGACCGATCCCGCCGAGTTGGCCAACGAAAACGAGATGGCCGGCTACCTTTGTGAACACCTACTTGGTGATCGGACTCAGGCAAAACGTTACTATCAAGCAGCCGTCAATCTCTCCCCCAAAAGTGGACACGCTGCCGAGTTGCTGGCCGCCATCCTCGTGAGCGAGGCGGAGGAAGCCAAGAAGCGCAACTACGTCCCCGGCCAGTAACCCGCCACCCCGATGAAAAAGATCCTTTCCTCTCTGCTCTGCACCCTGAGCTTGCTCGCTCTCGGCGCCACCGGCCTGCGGGCCCAAAATGTCGGCGTCACTGTGAAGATCGGCGGCATGCTGACGCAGACGACGTATTTCCAGATGACCATGCCTTGCATGAACTCGGCCGACAATCCGGGTGGATTCAATTATGGCCAGTACAACAGCTCCAATTCCTCTGTATATTGGAACAAGACCGCCCAGTTTCTTCCCGACACCGACTACTACGTCACCTACGACATCAATACCACCAACTCGACCGGCGGCAGCGGCGGCGGATTCGTCGCCCTCGAGGCTCCGCCTGGCTACCGGATGCAGATCAATCATCAATTTACCGACACCTACAACCTTTCTTACACGGCCGGAAACCCCCCTTTCGCCACCGTCGGCAATTTCACCTTCCGGATCGTCTCACCGCAATCTACCGCTGCGGCGCGTGCTGGTGCGGCTTCTTCGATCACCAGCGGCCAGATCCGCTGGCAGGTGTCCATCGGCTCGCTTAAGAACGGTAACTCCGCCGGGGCGCTTGTGATTGGTGATATTGCCACCGAAACCGGTACGACGCCGTGGAGTAGCATTTTCACTCCCGCCGCCCTGCAGTATCTGTCTCCCTCGGCCGAGATCATACCCCTCTACGACTCTTCCGGCAACCTGCGGCAGCTTCTGGCCAATCAAGCCTACGTCGACGTCGTCACCGTCTCGCCCACCTCCTACCGTCTCGATTTCTATTCACCGAGCACGCTGACCGGGTCATTCCCGTATGCTTTTAGCGGAACCAAATATGTGTCCTACCTCATCCAAAAGGGTGGGAGCGCCACAACTCTGCAGATCCTCAGCACGGCCTACAACGTGAGCAATGGTTCTGTTGCCCGCTACGCGGTGACAACTCTGACGCGCACTGGCACGGCTGCGAGCAACTACGTATGGGTGCTTGACGATTGGAACGATTGCGACGTCAACGGCAACGTCACCGCGGGCCAGCAAGTCCGCGAGGAAAAGCGGGTGTGGGGCGTCAACGGGTCTGGCAATCCGACCGAAGCGGTTACCGTCTACACACCGGGCAACGCCGCTGACCTGACCATTAACAACGGTTACCGGATTTTCAACTGGGGACAACAGTCGGTCTCTGCGACCCTGGGGAGCACCAACACCACTCCGCCTAGTACTGTCAATTTTGTGACGGACAACACTAGCGCCAGCTATGGTCTGCCGCTCTCGACCGTTTCCGCCAGTGGCAGTTGGACAGGCTTTGACTACTACGCCGCATCCGATGTCCGTTGGTCGTGGGTCGTTAACCATCAGTATCGGCCCTTCAATAATCAGGCTCTACCGGCGACTTTCAACACCGCTCAGGGAGAGGTCACCGCGTTTCAGTATGCCCTGGATGCATTCGGGTCGCCTACCCGCGTGACCTCCAGCGTCACCCAGATCAATGGGACAACCACGGCCCAGGCAAGTATCACCTACTTTAGTGGCACCGCGCCCGCGCCCGATAACCAGGCGACCGAGACTGCCACCCGAACCGACTCCGCGTCCTCGTCCAACACGCTGGTTTCCGTTACCCGGTACTATCTTGAAACCGTCCCGGATGACTTCTTTACCAGCCAGATTCGCTCTACCGACCAACCCGATGGGGTCCGGGTTTCTTACGCCTACCAGCGGGGTACTTTCAATGCGGGCCAAACCGGCCAGGCCGCATTTACTGCGAGCACCACCGGCACCGGCTCCAGCATTGCTCAGATTACCGGCAGTTCGATTTCCGCCAACGGCACCGCATATGCCACCTACAACGGCTACCCGCTCGACACGGTCTATTTGGTGAGCGGCAAGTCCACGCTGCTGGTCACTCTGCGCGACTCCCAAGCGCTCGTGCGGCAGGTCCAGTCCTACGCTTGGGTCGGCGGCGCTTGGGTATTGGTGGGCTACACCAGCTATACCTACGATGCCTCCGGCCAGTTGACCGGTACCGTCGCCATGAACGGGGCGACGACGAGCACGGCCTACTTGGGTGAACAAGCGCAGTCCTCGACCGACTCCTCGGGCATCACCGTGAATTATACCTACGACCACGCAGGTCGCGTGTCCACCCAGGCCAAGAGCACCGGCCCCAAAACCACCTACGCGTACAATTCTGAAGGGCAGATTCTCAGTCGGACTCTTTCCGATGCTGGGGTCGATACCGCAATTGTGATGACCACCGTCTACGATGACGCCGGACGGGTGAAAAGCGAAACACCGGCCGGTCTCGGTGTAGTTAACTACAGTTACAGCTATGGGACCAATGCCGCCGGCGTGACCAACGCCGCGTATGCGCGCACGACGACCTATGCGGACAGTGGAACGCGGGTCGAGGCGGCCCAGATCGACGGACGACCGCTTTCAGTTTCTGGCACGTCCGTCGTCGAACAGGATTTCAGTTACGCGCTCGACAACACTACCGGCCCCACAGCCGGATTCTTGGATACAACCGTACATGTGAACGGTTCCACCTCGGCCCGCTGGGCTACTGACATGACCGATTGGATG
>CAYZGG010000113.1:0-13380 GCA_964477955.1 uncultured Opitutaceae bacterium | reverse complement strand
GGAGCGCTCTGGGTTCCGCCGCGCGAGCCAAAAACCGACCGACATCGGGGGTGCAAACGGGTGTGGAAAACTGGTTCGAATCCAAGTCTGGCAGCGTATTTTAGAATCGTTGGGTATCCCCACTGCGGGGAAGGGTGTGGGGAACCCCTCTCGTAGAGCAAAACAGGGTTCGAATCCAAGAGGACGGACGGTAGAGAACGGGTGTCTTTTAAGCTCGGTTCGAATCCCTGCGTCTCCGCAGGTTCGATTCCTACTTAGGGCACACGGTTCGAGTCTCCCAATGCCCACGGGATCAGTTCGATCCTGGTGCTCCGCACGGTGCCGGTTCAATCCCGGACTAAGGCTCCGGTCACTCAAGAGGCGTGACCCTCCTGGAAAAACGTTCGAGCGGTATTGAGAATATGCACCATGTCGTGAGACAACTCGTTATCGGCAAGAAAGGCCCACGGTTTTACGGCTTCACCTCGGGCTTTTTTCCCGTCCAGAACCAGGTTCGAGCCGAATATTTTTTTGGCGAGAACTCGTTTCTCCGTGAGGCTGCCTTTACAGGCGATTTCGCCAACCGCTCTGGCCTCATTGAGCCATTCTTTGAATGGTTCGAGCCACGGACTTCGCCCTCGTGTCAGCGCCGTGATTTGTTCATCTAACGTCTTCCGTTGGCTCATGAGTTTCGCCTTCCGTTCGACGTAAGTCGCACTGTCAATTTCACCGTCAAGGCGCATATCAAGAAGCTGCCGAATCTTGAGATTGATGCTCTCAATTTGCTTCCGCTTTGTAGCGATCAGAACGGTCGAATCGCGAGCCCCCAGTTTCTCTGTGGCGTCGAGATCCGCAAGAAAGGTGGTGAGTTCCGGAGTCTCATGGAGAGCGAAGGTGGATAGGTGTTTCGAAATCTCGACTTCAAGAACCTCTTCGCGGACGTACGGTTGAGAACAAAGCTGAGCTTTGTTTCGCTTGGTGCATCGATAGTAGGTATGTCCCTTCTGGACCTCGGCAGTGATGCTGAATCCACAATCTGCACAGTGCATGAGGCCGGTGAAGGCCTTGGGGATTCGGTTCGGCTTCTTGGTGGAGTATCGGAACCGCTCGGCAAACACAGCGCGAACATCATCGAAGAGCCTCTTCGAGATGAGAGGTTCATGAACGCCTTCGTATATTTCCCCTGCATACCGAAAGTGTCCAAAGTATAGTGGATTTGAAAACAGGTTTTCGACCAAATTGGTGCCAACCGATTTGCCGGTGTGTGACCGGATTCCGTTGTTGGCGAGGAAAGACTTGATGCTGTCGATGGTCTCCGAGCCGGTCGCGTAGCGTTCAAAGGCCTGGATCACGATAGGTGCTCGCTCTCGGTCAACCTTGATGCGTTTTGTGCGATAGTCGGGGCCTTGGGCGAACTAAGAGAAGGGGAGTTTTGCCTGCTGCAGGTCATCTTTGAGCCGGTACGCCATCCATGGGCAGAGCATGCACTGCGCACTGTGAGCGATGCATCTGGCGGCCCCTTCTTCGTGAACGCCCCGGAGCTGCTTTCCTGCGCGGAGCAGAAAACGGCCCTCCCGCTATATGCTGCAGTCCTGCGAACATTGGCGCGAAGCGAGACAGCGGGACGGGTTGACGAGATCATTGGGAACATTGCCGGAGCACTTGGCGTTTTCGACAACCTGAAAGGGAATAGCCTGGTGCCGGTTGATTGCGGGGAGTATTCAGGTGCTGCGCACCTTGAAGACGTTTTGTGGCGCACGTCACGGCGCTCGGGGATGATCCTCAATGCCGACGAACTCATCGGTTTGGTGCATATTCCCTCTGAAGAGGTGCAGTCCGCTAAGCTCGTTCGGAACGATGTGAAGACGCGAGCAGCGCCCGACATCGTTGCTGGAATGCACGGGGTCCACCTCGGACAGAATATGCATGCCGGCGTCGCGACGTCGGTTTACTTACGCCCCGAGCAGCGCTTGCAGCACATGCACGTCATCGGGACGTCAGGCACCGGGAAAAGTACGCTACTCTTCAATCTCATCAAACAGGATATCGAGAACGGGCGCGGGGTCGGTGTTTTGGATCCTCACGGGGACCTTGTTGACCACATTCTCGGCATCATCCCGCCGGGACGGATCAACGACGTGGTGCTTCTTGATCCGTCTGATTTAGACTTTCCGGTCGGCTTCAACATCCTTCAGGCACACTCGGAACTGGAGAAAACGCTGCTCGCCTCTGACCTGGTGTCGGTGTTTCGGCGGTTGAGTACATCCTGGGGTGATCAAATGGACTCAGTCCTGAGCCATGCAGTCCTAGCGTTTCTGGAGAGTGATACAGGCGGCTCGCTCCTTGACCTGCGCCGATTCCTCCTGGAGCCCGAATTCCGGGCTTCATTTCTTGAAACCGTCCGCGATCAGGAGGTCGTCTACTACTGGCAGAAAGGCTTCTCCCACCTTACCGGCAACCGGTCGATTGGTCCCATCCTGACGCGGCTGGAGGAGTTTCTCACGCACAAGTCGATCCGGTACATGGTTGCTCAGCGCGAGAACCGTCTCGACCTCGCAAATGTGATGGATTCGGGGAAGATATTCCTGGGGAAAATTTCGCACGGGGCCATCGGTCGGGAAAACTCGCATCTCTTGGGGACACTGCTGGTGTCAAAGTTTCAGCAGCTCGCCATGGCCAGGCAGGCCCAAGCAGAAAAGAACCGCCGGGACTTCATTCTCTACGTCGACGAATTCAGTAATTTCATCACGCCGTCGATGGCGGAGATCCTGGACGGCACGCGCAAATACCACTTGGGGCTTGTCCTGGCGCATCACGAATTGCGGCAACTGGAGAAAGATCGCGAGGTGGCAAGCGCCGTTATGTCGAATGCGTACTCACGCGTATGCTTCAGGGTAGGGGATCAGGATGCACGGACACTGGAAGCTGGGTTCAGCCATTTCGGTGCCAAAGACATTCAGAACCTTGGGACAGGGGAGGCGGTATGCCGGGTCGAGCGGAGCGATTACGACTTCAACCTCACGGTGCCGAGGGCTGAATATCCGAATGAGGCGGACGCAGCAGCTCGCCGCGACGAGGTGATCGAAGCATCGCGGATCACGTACGGCCGGCCTCGCGCAGACGTGGAGAGCGCGTTCGGGCTGGCGCGACCGGTTAAGAAACCTTCGCCGGTTGCCCCTACGCCGCCGCCGGTGCCCATCGTTCGGGAAGAGCCGCCTCCCATGCCAAGAGAGCCCACTGCGCCGGTTGTGGTGCCTTCTGCGGCCTCGAAGCCGGTTGTCGTCGCGCCATCACCCATGCCGGTGGCCGAGAAGCCGGCTCCGATCAAAGCGCCGCCGTCGCCTGGCCGGGGAGGCCCAGAGCACAAATACCTGCAGACATTCGTGAAGCAATGGGCGGAAGGCATGGGCTGGCGGACGACAATCGAGGCACCAGTGCCGGGCGGCTCAGGTAGCGTCGATGTTCTCCTCTCGAAAGGTGATCTCACCGTCGCATGTGAGATTTCGATCACGACGTCGACGGCTCATGAGATGGGCAATTTGGGGAAATGCGCCGCCGCCGGATTCACGCATGTCGTTTCGATATGTGCCGACGAGAAGCGGGTGCGCGAGATCGAAGCGGCTGCCACACGGGCACTCGGGGAGAAGGGGCTCGCCAATATACGGTTCCTCACGCCCGCGCAGCTATTCGCATTCGTCCAAGAGATGGATGCCAAAGGGGCGGCCAAAGAAACGACGGTCAAAGGGTACAAGGTGAAAGTAAAATACAAGCCGGTGAGCACCGCGGATCGTCTGGCGAGGACCGAAGAGGTGTCTGCGATAGTGGCCAAATCACTGCGGAGAATCAAAAAGGGGAAAGCGTCCTGATCATGCCTCGCGGGTAGCGATTACAAAAAGACAATGGAACCAGTGCAAGTGTTCCGTTGACTTACCCAAGACTCTTCTAATCGTAGGCGAAACGGAGGGACACACGGTGACAAGGAAACCTATAGTCGACAATCTGACGGCGAAGCCGGTTGGTATCTGGCTTCGTGTTTCAACTGAGGATCAGGCAAAGGGCGACAGTCCGCAGCACCACGAGAAGCGCGCCCGCTATTACGCTGAAGCCAAAGGTTGGGAGGTGAGGGAGATTTACCACCTTGAAGGCGTCTCCGGGAAGACAGTCATCGAGCACCCAGAGGCGGTACGGATGATGGGGGACATAAAGAGGGGGCGCATCACCGGGCTCATTTTCTCAAAGATCGCGCGCCTGGCGCGAAATACTTCCGAGCTCCTCACGTTTGCGGATTTCTTCCAGAAGGCCGGTGCTGACCTCATCTCCCTCCAGGAATCTATCGACACGTCAACGCCAGCCGGTCGCCTATTTTACACCCTCAATTCTGCGATGGCGACCTGGGAAAGAGAAGAGATCGCCTCGCGTGTCGCTGCGTCAGTGCCGATCCGCGCCAAAATGGGGAAGTCTCTCGGCGGCCGTGCGCCCTTTGGGTACCAGTGGAAAGACAAGCAGTTCATCCCTAACCCTGACGAAGTGCCGGTAGCGAAGCTCATATTTGACCTTTTCGCCGAGTACAAGCGGGTCGGGACAGTCGCGCGGATTTTGAATGAAAAGGGACTCCGGACGCGCGTCGGGGCCGAGTGGAGCGACACCACCGTCGGGAGACTCCTCCAGGACCCGACATTCAAAGGCCGGCATCGGCTTAACTATACGACGAGAGACGAGAAAAGCTGGGTGATTAAGCCGGAAGCAGACTGGGAGTATATCGACGTTGAACCTATCGTCGCTGCTGAGGTGTGGGATCGCTGTAACGCGGTTCTAGGAGCCAAAGAGAAACGGCCACGGGCAAAGCGCCCCGTCCATCTCTTTGGGGGCCTCGTCCACTGCGGATGCGGGCAGAAGATGTACGTGCTTTCAAACAGCCCGAAATATACCTGCCAAGCGTGCCGTAACAAAATCCCGGCAGATGACCTTGAGGCGGTGTATGTGGAACAGCTCAAGGGATTCTTCACTTCGAGCGATCAGATTTCCTCTCACCTCGACAAGGCGAACGAATCGCTCGTCGAGAAAGAGCAGCTTATCGCCGTCAAACATCGGGAGCTGGAAAAGCTGCAAAAAGAGATAGACCGCGTGTACCGCCTCTATGTCGACGAAAAGCTGACCGGGGACGACTTTGCCGGCTTCTTCAAGCCGCTCCAGGATCGTAAAAAGAGCCTCGAAGACGAGACCGCCCGCGCGGAAGGGGAGCTCGACTTCATGAAGGTCAACCGGATGTCGGCTGACGAGATCGTCTCGGAAGCTGGCACGCTCTACGGACGCTGGCCGAAACTCACCCGCGAAGAGCGGCGCAGCGTCATCGAAAGCATCACGGAAAAAATCACCATCGGTACAGGAAACGACGGAACCATCGAAATAGAGCTGGCCTACATGCCAGTCCAATCGTCAGAGGTGACTCCATGCAGCGACAACCCGATTCCAGTGGAGAAAGTTGTAGAAACCCAACGGAACGTCAGGCGTTCATGATCATGAACGATCTGCCCAACATCGGGCCCATCAGCCTCAACCGGCTGCTCGAGGAGTTTGGCGGCGATCCGCGGGAAATCCTCAGCGCCGACCGGCGGCGGCTGGAGTCGGTGCGCGGCGTCGGTCCGGAAACCAGCGCGGCCCTGCTCGCCTGGCGCACGCACTTCGATCTGACGCGGGAAGAGGAGCGGCTCGCGAAGGCGGGGGCGGCGTTTGTCACCAAACAGGACGCCGGCTACCCGAAGATGTTGAAGGAAATTCATGACCCGCCGATCGGTCTCTACCGAAAAGGGAGCTACGAATTCGGCCAGCCGTGCATCGCGATCGTGGGCAGCCGGCGGACGACGCTCTACGGGCAATCGATCGCGAAGAAATTCGGCGCGGAACTCGCCCGCCTCGGCTTCTGCGTGGTCAGCGGGCTGGCGCGCGGCATCGACACGGCGGCGCACGAGGGCGTGCTCTCGGTGGGCGGCAAAACCGCCGCCGTCCTCGGCACAGGCATCGACATTATTTATCCCTCGGAGAATCTCGGTCTCTACCGGCGCATAGCCGAAACCGGCGCGGTGCTGTCGGAGTTTCCGTTCGGGCGGAAGGCGGACCGTCAGAGCTTCGCGATGCGCAACCGGATCGTGTCGGGCATGAGCGATGCGGTGGTGGTCGTGGAAAGCGACGTCAACGGCGGGGCGATGATCACCGCGCGTTTTGCGGGCGAGCAGGGCCGGTTGCTCTACGCTGTGCCGGGTCGCATCGACCAGCCGACCAGCGCAGGGTGTCACCAGCTCATTCGTGACGGCGCCACGCTACTGACCAGCGTGGACGACATTCTCAATGAGCTGAGCTACCTTGACGGCCTGCGTCCGGCGGCGATCCCGCCGAAAACGGGCGAGGCGGATGAGGCCGGATGGCCCGGGGATCTGTCGGTGGCAGAGAAGCAGGTGGCCGAGTGCTTTCGCGGCGGCGAGATTCTGGGCATCGATGCCGTCACAGCGGCGACGGGACTAGGCGCACCCGAAGTCTCCGCGGCGCTCATGATGCTGGAGTTGAAGAAGCTCGTCGTGAAGCGCGCCGACGGCAACTTCGAGGCGCGGCCGCACGGCTAGTTTTCTGCTCGCCGAGTTCGCTGCCCAATGGCCGGGATGGTTTCGGGTTATTTCCCTTTCACACCCGAGCCGGTCCACGCGGCGGCGTCGGGCAGGTTCCAACCGCCGCCGAGGGCTTTGTAGAGTTGGACGACGGCGGTGAGCTCGTCGCGTCGGGTTTGCGCCAGCGCGACTTGAGCGGGATAAAGCAGCTGCTGGGTTTGCAGCAGTTCAAAATAGCCGGTGTTGCCCGAGGCGTAGCGTTCCTTCGCGAATTTGACGGCGTCCTCGTAGGCGCGCACGGCGCGTTCCTGCTGCACCCGGGTTTCGGCCAGTTTCTGGCGCAGAGTCAGCGCATCGGCGACCTCGGCAAAGGCGTTGAGCGCAGTCTGCTGGTACCGGAGCTTCGCCTCCTCCCAGGCGGCTTTCGACTGCTGGTATTGTCCGTAGAGACCGCCGCCCTGGAAAAGCGGACCGGTCGCCTGCGCACCGACCGACCAGAGGCCGGCCTTGCTGGAGGTGAGGTGGTCCAGTTGCGGACTCACCGCGCCGAGGATCGCGCTCAGGCCGATGCGGGGAAGAAAGCCGCCGACGGTCACACCGATGCCGGCGTTGGCCGCGCGGGCCGCGTCTTCAGCCTGGCGGATGTCCGGGCGGCGTTCCAGCAAGGCCGAGGGCAGACCGGCGGGAACCTCCGGCGGGAGGGTCTGGTCCGCGAGATGGGCACCGCGGACGACGGGGCCGGGGTTCCGTCCGAGCAGGACACTGAGCTGGTTCTCCTTGAGCGCGATCAAGCTTTCCAGCGCGGGTATGCGCGCGGCGCTGGTCGCGGCGGCGGCCTCGGCGCTCGAGGTTTCGAGTCGCGAGGCGATGCCGCCTTCGAGGCGCTGGTTGAACAATTTCAGGCTGTCGCCGAACGAGTCGGTGGCGCGATGCGCGATGGCCAGCTCCTCATCGAGTTCGCTCAGTTCGAAATAAGTCGTGGCCACTTCGCTCACGAGGCTGAGCAGGACACCGCGCCGGGCCTCCTCGGACGCCAGGTACTGGGCGCGGGCGGCTTCGTCGAGCCGGCGGACGCGGCCCCAGAGGTCGAATTCCCAGGCCACGCCCAGGTAGCCGTCGAATCCATTGGCGATGGCGCCGGCGCCCTGCGTGTAGGCGTTGCCCAGCTGGGCGTTGCGGCCGCGATCGGCGTTGGCGGCGTAGCCCACTCCGGGGAAACGCAGGCCATGGACCTCCGCGGCGATCGCTCGAAACTGTTCGACCCGGGCGGCGGCGATGCGGGCGTCGAACCCGTCGGCCAGCGCAGTGTGGATCAGTTCTTTCAAGCGGTCGTCGCGGTAGATGTCCCACCAGGCAAGATCAGCCAGCGAGCGTTCGCCGGCCGCCGGCTGATCCCGGTAGGTGGCCGGTGTCGGCACAGCCGGGCGTTTGTAGTCGGGCCCGATGGCGCAACCGGCGAGGAAGAAGAGGGCGAGGATCGCGCCTGAGGTCGGAGAGAATTTCACGGCGGTCATCAGATTCCTCTGGAGACCTCCGGACTGTCGCCGGAGATGCTGGTGCCGGGCTGGACGGTGGGATGGAGGGCGGAGGCGTGGGTGCTGTGCGGCCGGCCCTTGGTGGCCCACATTTCAATCACATAGAACGTGACGGGAATCAGGAAGATGGCCAGGGCGCTGGCGGCCAGCATGCCGCCGATGACGGTCGTGCCCATCACCTTGCGCGCCACCGCGCCGGCGCCGTCGGCAGCCCAGAGGGGAACACAGCCGAGGATGAAGGCGAACGACGTCATCAGGATCGGACGCAACCGGACCTTCGCGCCCTGGAGGGCGGCGTCGAGCAGCGGCACGCCGTGTTCGTAGCGCGTGCGGGCGAACTCCACGATGAGGATGGCGTTCTTGGCGGACAGGCCGATGAGCATGACCAGGCCGATCTGCGCGAAGACGTCGTTTTCCATTTTTGCGTCGCTCAAGTGCCGCGCAAGCAGAGCCGCGTAGGCGCCGAACACGGCGACCGGCACGCCCAGCAACACGCTGAACGGCAGCGACCAGCTTTCGTAGAGCGCGGCGAGGATCAGGAAGACGAAAAGGACCGAGAGCCCGAAGATCGCGGCGGGCGGGACGCCTTCCTGCGCTTTCTTTTCCTGGTACGACATGCCGATGTAGTCGAAGCCCATTTCCCGGGGCATCGTCTGCGCGAAGACCTCCTCCAGCGCCTGGCTCGCCTGATTGGAGCTGTAGCCCGGGGCGGCCGCTCCGTTGATCTGCGCGCTCCGGTACAGGTTGTAGCGCATCGTGAATTCGGGGCCGAGGCGCCGCTCGACGGTCGTCAGGGCCGAAAGCGGCACCATCGCGCCGTCGCGGTTGCGCACGTAGTAGCTGCCGAGTTTTTCCGGCGTATCGCGGTACTCGCCTTCCGCCTCGACGTAGACCTGCCATTGGCGGCCGAAGCGGTTGAAATAGTTCACGAACGCGCCGCCCATGAAGGTCTGGAGCGTCTTGTAGACGTCCGCCAGCGCCACGCCCTGCTTCAGGACCTTGTCCCGGTCCACGTTGACGAAAATCTGCGGGATGGTGGGAAGGAAGGTCGTCGAAATCCCGGTGAGTTCCGGCCGTTTGCGCGCGGCTTCCATGAACCGGGCCACGTTGCCGGCGAGGAAGGCGACATCGCGGCCGGCGCGGTCCTCAAGGACGAAGGTGAAACCGCCGGCGGTGCCGACGCCCGGGATCGACGGCGGCGAGAAGGCGAATGCGTTGGCTTCGGGAATTTTTCTGAGTTCGGCGTTCAGGTGGGCCTTGATCGCCTCGTAGTGTTCGTCGTCCTTGGTGCGCTCCGACCAGGGCTTGAAATTCACGAAGAAGAATCCGCTGTAGGTGTTGTAGACCGTGCTCAGCAGGCTGAAGCCGATGACGGAAGTGTAGGACTTGACGCCCGGGGTATTTTTCAGGACGTCCTCGACCTTGCGGGCGACCTCGCTGGTCCGCTGGAGCGAGGAGGCGTTCGGCAGCTGCAGGCCGACGTAGACATAACCTTGGTCCTCCTCCGGCAGGAACGACGTCGGCAACCCTTTTCCCAAGGCATTGATCACGCTCGCGGCGGCATGCCCAACTCCGCTCGCTCCCGGACTTTCGTGCGGGAGCCAGGCGGCCGGCAGCCCCGGCCCCAGCAGAAGCGCCAGGACGGCGAAGCCCGCGAGAACGGTGAAACTCACGAAGCTCTTGCGGATCAGGTGGCGGGAAATGCCGACGTAGCCGTCGGTCACGCGCCCGAAAACGCGGTTGAACCAGGCGTAAAACGAGCCCAGCGGCCCGCGGGTTTTCTGTTTCGGGCGGAGCAGCATCGCACAGAGCGCCGGACTGAGCGACAGGGCGTTGAAGGCAGAGATGATCACCGAAATCGCGATCGTCAGCGCGAACTGCTGGTAGAGCCGGCCCGTGATGCCCGGGATGAACGCCGTCGGGATGAACACCGCCGCCAGGATGATGGCGATGGCCACGACCGGCCCGCCGACCTCTTCCATGGCCTTGAGCGTCGCGGCGCGCGGCGTCATGCCCTCCTCGATGTGATGCTCGACCGCCTCGACGACCACGATGGCGTCGTCGACGACGAGCCCGATGGCCAGCACCAGGCCGAAGAGCGAGAGCGTGTTGACGGAAAACCCGAAGGCCGGGAAAAGGATGAACGTGCCGACGAGCGACACGGGCACCGCCAGCAGGGGAATCAGCGTGGGCCGCCAGCCCTGCAGAAAGACGAAGACGACCAAAATGACGAGCACCAGGGCCTGCCAGATCGTGTTGGAGATTTCGTGCACGCCTTCGGACACGGCCTGCGTCGTGTCGAGACCGACCTGATAGTCCAGGCCCTGCGGAAAGCGCGTCTTGAGCTGCGTCAGCGCCTTCTTCACGCCATTGGCGCAGTCGAGGGCGTTGGATCCGGGCAACTGGTAAATCGCGATGATGGCGGAAGGCTTGCCGTTGAACCGTCCCATGACGTTGTAGACCTGCGCGCCGAGCTCGACGCGGGCCACGTCGCGCAGGCGCACGGTCGAGCCGTCGGGGTTGGCGCGGATGATGATGGCGCCGAATTCCTCGGGGGTGGCCAGGCGTCCCTGCGCACGGACCGAATAGGTGAACTCCTGTCCTTTTGGCGCGGGTTCACCGCCGATCAGGCCGGCTGGGTTGACCGTGTTCTGGCTTTGGATGGCCTGAAGAATCTCCGGGACGGTGATGTTGAGCTTGGCGAGCTGGTCGGGCTTGACCCAGTAGCGCATCGCGTATTGCCCGGCGCCGAAGACCGTCGCACTCGCGATGCCGGGCACGCGCGTGAGCTGGTCGTTGATGTTGATGTACGCGTAATTCGCGAGGAAGGTGCTGTCGTAGGAATCCGTCGGCGAATACAGCGCGACCAGCATGAGCGGGGCCGTGAGCTGCTTCTGCACGGTGACGCCGAACGCGGCCACGTCGGCGGGCAGCTGCGGATTCGCCTGCGTGACCCGCATCTGGGTCAGGATGAGGTCCGTGTTCGGGTCGGTGGCGACGTCGAAGTTGGCCGTCAACCGCAGCGAACCATCGCTGCCGTTGATCGAGTACATGTAGTTCAGGTTGTCGACGCCGCTGAGCTGCTGCTCGATGGGGGTGGCGACGGACTGCTCGACGGTCTGCGCGTCGGCGCCGACGAAGGTGGAGGTGATGCGCGCCTCGGGCGGGACGATTTTCGGGAACTGGGCGATCGGGAGGCCGAGGAAGGCCACCACGCCGATGATGACGGTGAGGATCGCGATGACGATCGCGACGATCGGGCGGTTGATGAAGAATTTTGACACGGCGCGGTTACCTTGCGGCCTCCGCGGGGGCAAACGCCTGAGGATTCACGGTCGCACCCTCCTTGACCTTTTGGATGCCCTCGGCGACCACCCGGTCGCCGGGATGCAGGCCGGAGCTGACGACCCGCTTCGGACCGATCTGCTCACCCACCTGCACGCTGACGATGTGGACGTGGTTGCCGGCATCGACGGTGGCCACCTGGTAGCCGCCTTGGAGTTCGCTCAAGGCGCGGGTCGGCACGAGTAACGCGCCTTTTTCGACGCTGACGACGGCGCGCACCTTGGCGAACTGGCCGGGCCGGAGGAGCGCGTTGGGGTTGGGAAACAGCGCCGCCACGCGCAACGTTCCCGTGTTGGCGTCGACCTGGCGGTCGATCGCGTAGAACGAACCTTTGATCGGGTAGACGGAGCCGTCGGCCAGCACCAGTTCGAACTCAATGCCGGCCGGGATGCCGGACGCGTCGGGCCCGCGTCGGCGGAATGCGAGGTAGGCCTGTTCGCTTATGGGGAAATACGCCTTGATCGGATCCACGGTCGAGACTGTGGTCAGGGTGCCGGTGGTCGGTCCCACCAGATTGCCGATCTGCGTCTGCACCAGCCCGGCGATGCCGTCGATCGGGGAGACGACGCGGGTGAATTCGAGGTTGAGCCGGGCCACGTCGACCGCGGCCTGGGCGGCGGCGGCCTGGGCCTGGGCGGCGAGGCGGGCCTGCACGGCGTTGTCGAGTTCCTCCTGACTGATGGCCTTGTCCGCCGCGAGCGGGGTGTCGCGGTTGAAATCGAGGTCGGCCTTGCCGAGTTGGGCCCGCGCCTGGGCGAGCTGGGCCTCGGACTGGGCGAGCGTCGCCGCGAAGGGCCGCGGATCGATTTCGAAGAGCGGGTCGCCCTTGGCCACGACGGATCCTTCCTGGTAATCCTGTTTGAGCAGATAGCCGCTGACCTGGGCGCGGATCTGCGCGTTGACCGAGCCGTCGAGGGTTCCGGTCCATTCGCGGACGACCGGCACGTCCCGTTGCTCCACCGCGGCGACCTGGACCTCCACGGGTGGTGGAGCCTGATCGACGTGCTTGCCGCAACCGCCCGCGAGGAACAAAATCAGCGCTCCTGAAAAAGGGACAAAAAAATTCCGTCGGCCGGTGAATGGGTCCATTGGCAGGCAGATAAACCAATCTGCAGATAAATTCAACCGAGACGTTGGTTTGTCCATTTGCGATGGGTCGGATGGCCTGGTGTTTGTTCCGGCCTGGTCGAGCGGCAGGAGCCTGCTTGCAGGCGACCCAGGACGTGGTCTGATGGCAGGCGTTTCGGATCGCCTGCAAGCAAGCTCCTACAGAAGAAAGAGGAAGCAACCGACACCTGTGGTTGGCGTTGATTTATGCCAATGGAACGGATTTCACGACCGTGAAATGACAGAATCACGGGTCGGGAGACCCGTGCCACGGACTGAACGCTGGACGCGCCAAGGCGACCGGCCCGGAGGTCCGGTTCCACTTTTTCTCGGCGGCGTGATCCCGGCTCAGTCGCGGCGGGAGCTGCGTTCGACCTTGCGGCGTTCGACCTCGCGGAGGATGCGCTTGCGGAGCCGAAGGTTCTTCGGGGTGACCTCGACGAACTCGTCCGCGGCGATGTACTCGATGGAGCGCTCGAGCGAGAGCTTGGTGGCGGGCGTCAGACCGGCGGCCACGCCTTCACCCTGGGAGCGGAAGTTGGTGAGCTTCTTTTCGCGCACGGCGTTGATCGCGATGTCCTCGTTGCGGGGATTCTCGCCGACGATCATGCCTTCGTAGACCAGCTCGCCCGGGTTGACGAAGAGCTTGCCGCGTTCCTGGCACATGACCAGGGCGTAGGCGGTGGTTTCGCCCGCCTCGGTGGCGATGAGTGTGCCGGTGATGCGGGTGAGCACCTCGCCGGCGTACGGACCGTACTCTTTGAAAAGATGGCTGAGCACGCCGCGGCCGCTGGTGGCGTTGACGACGTCGATTT
>CAYZGG010000112.1:0-13439 GCA_964477955.1 uncultured Opitutaceae bacterium | reverse complement strand
ATGCGGAATGCGGAATGCGGAATGCGGAATGCGGAATGCGGAATGCGGAATGCGGGCGGGAAGGGGCTCGAATGTAGGAGCGGATTTATCCCGCGACAAGTTTTTGCATGCGACCGACTGCAGCGGGGCCGAGTCACACTCCGGGCCGCGGTGCAAGGTGGAGCGGCTTGACCCCAAGACGCTCGAACGCGGTGGGGCGGTTCTGACTCTGGTTTTTTCCAGAGTGCCTCATACCCCGAAACTCGCTTCGGCTTGATTAGAAAATGTGGGAGCGAGCTTGCTCGCGATTCGTCCGAGGTCGCGAGCAAGCTCGCTCCCACAAAATGGATTGTCTTGGCCGGAAATGCCCCGGGGATCTTTATTTCTTCTCCTCGGCCGGCGGGACACCCGGCACGGTGCCGGCCTTGATCAGGTGCATTTTCTCCGGATCGAGATGCTTTTTCACGGCGGCGTTGACCTGGTCCAGCGTCAGGGACCGGATCACGCCGGGATATTCATCGAGCCAGGTGACGTCCTTGCCGCGCTCGATTGCGAGCAGCAGCGACTGGGAGAGCCCGTCCGTGGTGGCCAGGCCGACCTTGAAGGCGCCGACAAGGTTGTCTTTCCGTTTTTCCAATTCCTCGGCGGTAACGCCATTGTTGTACCAGCTGGTCAGCTGGCGGCGGGTCGACTCGATGCCCTTGTCGAGCAATTGGGGGGCGAAGGTGGCGGTAATCGACCAGTCGCCGTCGGTAAAGGCGTCGTGGTTGAGCACGGAGGCGATGCCGTAGGTGAGGCCCTCCTTGTCGCGGACGTTGGCCATCAGGCGCCCGGTGAAACCGCTGCCGAGGATGGCGGTGGCGGTGCGCAGGGCAAAATAATCCGGGTCGCCGTAGTGCAGGCCGGTGGCCTGGCCGAAGGCGATGCTGACGCTGGTCTTGTCGGCCATGTACACAGTTTTCTCTGCCGGGGCATCGGTTGCGCCATTGCGCGGGGCGGGCAGAGCGGCGGTGCCGCCGGTCCAGCCGGCGAAGGCTTGATTCAGATCGCTCTGCAGCGCGGCGGGATCGATGTCGCCGGCGGCCACGATCGTGAAATGGGCCGGGCCGTAGTGCGCGGCGTGGAATTTTTTCAGATCATCGACAGTGGCGGCCTGGATCCCGGCGAGTTTTTCGTCGACGGGTGCCTGGCGGTTCGGGTGGCCCGACACGTAGACGGCGCGGGTGAATTCGTCGGTGGCCCGGAAGTCCGTGTTTTCCTGGGCGCGCTTGAGACCGCCGGCGAGCTGCTGTTTCAGGCTGGCCAGTTCCTCGGCGCGGAACGCCGGCGTGCGCAGCTGTTCGGCGAGCAGGCCGACGACCAGCGGGACATCGCGGGCGAGGCACTTCGCGTTGAACTCGCTGACGTGGTCGTTGGCGGTGAATTCGATCGAGGCGCCGACGGCCTCGAGCAGCTCGGTGATCTGCTCCTTGCTGTGCGTTGTGGTGCCGCGGTCGAGCATGTGCGCGACCAGGCCGGCGATGACGGGGTTGCCGGCCGGATCCTTGTCGTCGCCGGCGGGCAAGGCGCCGCGCAGATACACGACGTCCTTGACGCCGGTCCTGTAGGCGATCACGTCGATGCCGTTGACCCGGGTGCGAACGACGCCCTGGGAAATTTGGGCGGTGAGCGCCGGGGCCAGGAGCGCGAGAAGGGCGAGCGCAAGAAATGTTTTCATGGGCGGGATGACAGGAGGTTTACTTGGCGGTCCGGACGGGAGCGGCGCCGGGGGCCAGCGGGATGAACCAGCCGGTGGTACTCTGGTCGGAGTTGAAATACTTGTTCGCCATGCTTTGCACCATGGCGGGCGTGACTTTCTTGAACTTGTCGCCGAGGAGCACGAAATTCTGCCAGTCGCCGGTGGCGATGTGTTCGTTGAGCTGGCCGGCGATGGCGAACGAGCCGTCGCGGTGAAACGCCATGTCGGTGAGCTCCTTTGCGGTCGCCGCCTCGACCTCGGCCTGGGTGACGCCGTCCTTCTTCAGTTTCTCGATCTCTTCGAGCATGATTTTCTCGACCTGCTCATGGGTGGCGCCCGGCGCCAGAGCCGCGAAAAGGATGCAGAGTGACGGGTCGTGGAAATAGCCGTTGTAAGCCGAGACATCGCTGGTCAGGCCCTTGTCGGTGAGTGCGCGATAGAGGCGGCTGTTCTTGCCGTCGGTCAGGATGTCGGCGAGCAGGTTCACGGCGGCCCAGTCGTCGTGCAGGCCGGCGGGGCTCTTGTAGCCGATGGCGACGACACCCAGCTGGCCGGCGCGTTTCACGGTGACGCGGCGCGGTCCGCTCTGTTCGGGCTCCTCGGTGTAGAGCACAGGGATCGGCTGCGGCGCCTTCGGGTACACGCCGTAGTATTTTTTCACCAGGCCGAGCGCCGCGTCGGGCTGGAAGTCGCCGATGATGGTGACGGTGGCGTTGTCGGGCCAGTAGAAGGTGTCGTAGAAAGCGCGGAGTTTCTCGATCGGCACGCGCTCGATGTCGCTGCGGTGGCCGATGGTGGCGTGGTGGTACGGGTGGGCGACGAAGGCGGACTCGTAGATTTCCTTGATCAGCGCCTGGAAGGGCGAGTTCTCGCCGCGCTCGAATTCGTTGCGGACGACGGTCATTTCGGGGCGGCGGTCGTCCTCGCGCAGGAGGAGGTTGCGCATGCGGTCGGCCTCCATTTCGACGACCATGGGCAGGTGCTCGCTGCCGAGGGTTTCGTAGTAGTTGGTGCGGTCGAGCCAGGTGGTGGCGTTGTAGAGCGCGCCGGTGCGTTCGAGGAGTTGTTTCACGCTGTTGCCCTGCGGATCGGTGTGATGCAGGCTGCCCTTGAACATCAAGTGTTCGAGCAGGTGGGTCGCGCCGGTCGTGCCGGTGACTTCGTTGCGGGAACCCACGCGGTACGTGACCATGAAAGTAACGACCGGGGCGGAATGCTCGGGCATGAGGAGCACCTGAAGGCCGTTGCTGTCGAGGCGGTACTCGTCAATGCCGCCGAGCGACTTGACGTAGGAGAAGCCCTCCGGCGGCGGCGGGACGGCGAACGCGAGGGCGGGGACGAAGGCGAGCGGGAGGAGAAAACGTTTCAGCATGACGAGTCGGGGTTGCGTGGCCTGAGCCAACCATATGAAGCGACTTCGCCCGGCTGCCAATAGGACAAATGGAGAATAACGCGGATAGACGGCCGGCCGGGCGCGGGACCAGGCCGGTCAGGCCGAGGGGCTCAAGATCTTCTCGCGCAGATGGGTGCAGCGCAGTTTTGATTCGGCGTTGCGCACGGCCATCCCGTAGGCGGCGGGCTCGCCGACGATGAAGACCTTTTTCCGTCCGCGCGTGATCGCGGTGTAGATGAGATTCCGCTGCAGCATCATGAAGTGCGCCTTGAGCAGCGGGATGACCACCACGGGGTATTCGCTGCCCTGGGACTTGTGGATGCTGATGGCATAGGCGAGGGCCACGTCGCCGAACTCGCCGCGTTCGAAGGCATGCCGCTCCCCGTCGAACTCGGCGACGAGCGTGCCCTTGGTCAGGTCGACGCTGACCACGGTGCCGATGTCGCCGTTGAAGAGGTTTTTGTCGTAGTTGTTGCGGAGTTGGATGAGCTTGTCGCCGGACCGGTATTCGCCGCTGACGGTCTTGATGCCGGCGGTGGCCTGGGTCTCCCGACCCGTGTAGCTCTGATTCACGGGTCGGGAGACCCGTGCCACGGGATTCAGCGCGGCTTGGAGCTGCGTGTTGAGATTGGCCACGCCGGCGACGCCCTTGTGCATGGGGGCGAGCACCTGCACGTCGGCGACGGGATCGAACCACTTGAAATGTTGCGGGATGAAATGCGTGCACAACTCGATGACCTTCGCGAGGCAGTCCTCGGCGCTGGAGGCGGCGATGAAATTGAGATCGCTCCAAGCCTGCGCCTTGGCGACCTCGTGCACGACCGGCGGCGGGGAGTTGACGCCCTCGTTGATGGCGTGGGCGGTGGTGACGATGAGGCTTTCCTTTTGCTGGCGGTAGACGAACGACAGGCGGGTGATGGGGAAGGAAAGCTGAGAGCCGAGGGCTGAGAGCTGAGGGCTGCAGGAAATCAAGTCCTTCAGCACGTTGCCGGCGCCGACGCTTGGCAGTTGGTCGACATCGCCGACCAGCAGGAGATGGGCGCGGACCGGCACGGCTTGGAGGAGCGCGGCGGCCAGCCGCGCGTCGAGCATGGAGGACTCGTCCACGATGAGGAAATCGGTGGCGAGCGGCTTGGATTCGTTGTGTTCGAAGCCGCCGTGGACCACGTCGTACGCGAGCAACCGGTGGATGGTGGAGGCGAAGCCGCCGGTGGTTTCGGCGAGGCGTTGGGCGGCGCGTCCGGTGGGGGCGGCGAGCGTGACCCGCACTTTCTTGGCCTTCAGGATTTCGACGAGGGCCCGCAGGATGGTGGTTTTGCCCGTGCCCGGTCCGCCGGTGAGGATGCTGCATTTGTGGGCGAGGGCATGTTGCAGGGCGGTTTTCTGGACCGGGTGAAATTCGAAGCCGGCTTTTTCCTGCGCCCACGCGATGGCCGGGTCGATCTTGATCGCGGGCAGGCCGGAGGGCACGGCGCCGAGCCGGGCGACCGCTTCGGCGATCTTGCGTTCGGCGCGATCGTGGACGGGAAGCTGGATGAACGATTTTGGATTTTGGATTCTCGATTCTCGATTTTCAGGCACTGCTGATTCGGCGCTGAGGCCGGCCGATGAATGCTGAATGAGATCCTGGGCGGCAACGAGCGCGTCGATGCGCGCTTCGATGCGGTCGGAGGAGGTTTCGAGAAGCGTCGCGGTGTAGGTCACCAGGTCGCCGCGCGGGTAGGCGGTATGGCCCTCCTCGGCCAGCGTCTGCAGCGCGTAAATGAGGCCCGCGTCGAGGCGCGGGGCGGCGTCATTGGCGAAGCCGAGGTTGATGGCGATGCGGTCGGCGGTCTTGAAGCCGATGCCGTCGATCTCGCGGGCGATCCGGTAGGGCTCGCGGCGGACGAGTTGTTCGGCCTGGGCGCCGAATTTTTTCACGATGCGCACGCACTGCGAGGTCGTGACGCCGTAGGTCTGGAGGAAGATGTGCACCTCGCGCAGGACCTTTTGCTCCTCCCAGGCCGTCTTGATCGAGGCGGCGCGCACCTTGCCGATCCCGGGGACCTTGCGCAGCTTGCCCGATTCCTCGCTCAGCACGCGGAAGGTGTCGGTGCCGAAGGCGTCGACGATCTTGTTCGCGTAGACCTTGCCGATGCCCGGCACGAGGCCGCTGCCGAGGTATTTGCGGATGCCGTAGACCGAGGAGGGGAGGCGGCTCTCGAAACTGGCGATCTTGAACTGGGCGCCGTGCTGGGCGTGGCGGGTCCATTCGCCGGCGAGCTGCAGGGTTTCGCCGCACTGCACCCCCGGCAGCGGTCCGACGATGGTGACCGCGGCGGTGGAGGTGCCCGGGCTGGCGCGGCCCGCCTCCGGCTTCAGTTCGGCAATGGTGTAGTGATTTTCGTCGTTGAAGAAAATGATCCGCTCCAGCACGCCGGTGAGAGTTTCTGCGGAGGAGGAGGACGCCACGGTTCATTCTGTTACGCGGAAAGCGACGCGGGACAAGCCCGGAGAGGGGCGGCTCCGGCGGAGGCGGGCGAACGACGGGCGACGCGGGCAGGCGAAAACGGCGCAAAAAAACCCGCGCCGTTTCGGGCGCGGGCGGGAGAAAAGCGGACGGCCCGGCTTACGGCTTGTTCGAGGGCAGGGTGAAGACAGGCGCGCCGGCGGGGGCGGCGGGCGCAGGAGCCGCGGCCGTCTGGGCAGCCCGGCCATCCTCGATCATTTTCTTCAGCTTGGGCATGAGTTCAGCCATCATGGCCTGTTGGGCCGGCTGCATGCGCTGTCCGACCTGCGGGAGTTTCTCAAAAAAGGCCTTGCCCTCGGTGGACTCGAAAAAGGTTTTCAGCGCCTTCAGCTCGGGCTCGGTGTAGACCTCGGCATAGATGGCCACCAATTTCTCCACCGACGCCTTGTTGTTTTCCGTCAGGAGGGCGATGATCTGCTCCTGCACCTTCACGGCCGCATCCCGCTGGGCGGGGGTGAGGCTGACCGACGTGAGATTCAGGGCCTGGGCGGATTGCTGGGTGATCTGGGCGGTCAGGCGGTCAAAATTCTTGTCGCCCTGGGTCGCGATGACGACGTCACGCGCCAGTTGCAGCTGCGCGGGATCGGCGGCGGAGAGGACCGAGGCGAGACCGAGCAGGAGGAAGAAGGAACATTTTCTCATGTGGGGAGGTGGTTGGGAACGGCAACGAAATTGCGTTCGAATCAAGAGGTGGAAAGGGATGCGAAACAAATTTGACAACCGGAGCAAGCCTCCTCTTTTCCGTGTCCTGGGCCGGCCAGGCGGGCAAGGCCGCCGCGGGCGAAGGATTCCGGCGGGCTGCCACGAAGGCCGGTGGGCGGAGTTTGATGAGAAAATCCTCGTGCCTGCGGCGCCGGCGGCCGAGAATGGCCCGGAGATGAGTCGATCCGAACTCCAGGCCCGGGCTGAAACCGTATGGGACGGTGACACTCTGGTGGTGCGCGCGGGCGGGGACTGGCGCATCACGGCTCCCCGGCCGACGTGGGGCGCGGTGCGGGGCGAGCAGCCGCGGCCGGCGCGCGTGCGCTTGACGGCCAGCGGGCTGGGGGCTTGGGACAGCTCGCTGGCATTGTTTGTCCGCGAGGTTCTGACCTGGGCGGAGCCGCTGAACCTGCCGGTTGAAACCGCGGATTTTCCGGCCGGCGTCCTGAAGCTCGCCGGTCTGCTGGTCCAGAAGCCGGACCGGGCGGCCGCGCCCCCGGCGGGCCTGCCAGATCTTTTCACCGCGGTGGGAACCACGACGGTAAATCTTTGGGCGGAGGTCAAGGACCTCGCCCGCCTGGTGGGTGAATGCGCTTACAGCATCGCGCGATTTTTCCAAGGCCGGGCCCAGTTTCGCTGGCGCGACTGCCTGGCGGAGATGCAGCAATGCGGTGCCATGGCGCTGCCGATTGTCGGCCTCATCAGCTTTCTGGTCGGCGTCACGATGGCCTACCAGTCGGCGGTGGAACTGCGGCAGTTCGGCGGCGACATTTACGTGGCCGATCTCGTGGGCCTCTCGGTGGTGCGGGAGATGGGGCCGATGATGGCGGCGATCGTGCTGGCTGGACGCACGGGCGCGGCATTTGCGGCCACCCTTGGAAACATGAAGGCCAACGAGGAAATCGACGCCTTGGAAACCCTCGGGGTCTCGCCGGTGGATTTCCTGGTGATGCCCCGGATCGTCGCGCTGTTCGTGATGATGCCGCTCCTGGCGCTCTATTCGAACTGCCTCGGAATCGCCGGCGGGCTCATGGTGTCCCGTGCGACGCTCGATATTCCCGCCAGTCTCTACTGGGCGGAAACCAAGACCATCATTGATCTCTCGGATCTGGGCACGGGCTTGATCAAGGCGGCGACGTTCGGCCTGCTCATCGGGCTGGCCGGCTGCCTGCGCGGGATGCAGGCGGATCGCAGCGCGGCCGGTGTGGGGGCCGCGGCGACGCGGGCCGTGGTCACCGGCATCCTGCTCATCATCGTGACGGATTCACTGTACGCGGTGGTCTTCAACATCCTCGGCTGGTGATCCGCACATGAACTCGCCCGACTCTCCTCCCTCGGCCGGTTTCGCCATCGAAGTCGAAGGCCTCGAATGCGGATACGACCGCCGGGTCGTGCTCGACCACGTGTCGTTTGCGGTGAAGCGCGGGGAGATTTTTTTCATCATTGGCGGCAGCGGCTGCGGCAAAAGCACGCTGCTGCGCCACCTGATCGGACTCCGGCCCGTGACGAAAGGAGTGGTGAGATATTTCGGGCGGGATTTCACCCGGACGTCCGCGGCGGAGCGCAAGGCGCTGCTGCGGACCTTCGGCGTGCTTTACCAAAGCGGCGCACTCTGGAGCTCCATGACGTTACGCGAAAACGTGGCGCTGCCCCTCGAGCTTCATACCGGGCTGTCGCGCCAGGAACGCGGGGAGATCGTGGAACTCAAACTCGCGCAGGTCGGGCTCGCCGGCTACGGGGACTACTATCCGGCGGAAATCAGCGGCGGCATGAGAAAACGCGCCGGTCTCGCCCGCGCCCTCGCGCTCGATCCGGCCATCGTTTTCTTCGACGAACCGTCCGCGGGCCTCGACCCGGTGACCTCGCTGCAGCTGGACGAGCTCATCCTCGAGATCCGGGACACGCTGGGCACCACCATGGTCATCGTCTCGCACGAGCTGGCGAGCATCTTTGCGGTGGCCGACCGGGTGGTGATGCTGGACCGCACGACCCGCGGCATCATCGCCGAGGGGGACCCGCGCAACCTGCGCGATCGCAGCGAGGACATGCGGGTGGCGGACTTTTTGAATAGACGTGGAGGCACGGTTGGGCAAGAAATGGGGCAGCCCGCGTGAAAACCAAACTCAGCCCCGCCGTGGTCGGCATGTTCATTCTGGGCGCGCTGCTGCTCGCCGTGGTTGGTTTTCTGTCGTTTGGCGGCACCAACGTCTTCTCAAAACCCACGCGTTTCTCGATTTATTTCGAGGAATCCGTGAGCGGGTTGGATCCCGGGGCGGCGGTGAAGGTGGACGGCGTCCGCATCGGGCGGGTGGCGGCGATCAACGTGCGGTACGATGCCGCCACCAAAAAGGCCCTGGTCCAGACCATTTGCGAGATCGACCGGAACATCCTGACCGACAACTCCGGCCGCGTGCTCGATCTCGCGCATCCCGGGCAGCTGCAGGATCTCATCGATCGCGGGATGCGGGCGCGGCTCAGTCTCACCGGCATCACCGGCCTTTTGTTTGTGGAGCTCGATTTCGAGGATCCGGCGAAATATCCCGCGTTGGTGCGGTTCCCGTCCGAGCCCTATCCGGTCGTTCCGGGCATTCCGTCGCCGATCTCGGAGGTGCAGCAGAGCATCATCGAGATTGTGGCCGACGTCAAAAAAGTCGACTTCGCCGGCCTGAGCAAGGAGCTGAAAACACTGCTCGCCACCACCAACAAGAAGGTGGCCGAACTGGACCTGAAGGAACTGGGCGGAAAGGTCGGCCGCGCGGCCGACGCCGTCGAGGCCTTCATCGACACGCCCGAGGCCAAACAGACTTTCGCCAATCTCAACCAGACGATCACCCAGGCGCGCGCCACCCTGGAGCGGATCGACGCCCAGGTCGGCCCGGTTGGCGCCGATTTGAAGCAAACGCTGGCCGAAGCCCAGGTCGCGCTCAAATCGCTCGACGACGCCGCCCGGACGACGCGGCAATTCGTGCGGGCCCAGGACGGATTGGGCGATGAAGTCACCACGGCTTTGCGGCAGATCGCCGCCGCAGCCGGTGCGCTCGAGCGGCTGGCGGACACGATCGAGCGCAATCCGAGTGTCCTGGTGGTTGGCAAAAAGAAATCCCCCTGAATCGTCGGAAAGCCCCCCATGATGCTTCGCCGCCCCAACTCTCTTTGTCACCTGCTGCCGGCCGCCGTTCTTTTGCTGGCCGGATGCAACCTCCCGCAACCTGAGGCCGACACGTCCCGACACTTCACGCTGAGCGGTCCGGCGGCGGCCGTGGCGGTCGCGGAAGGTACGATGGTGCGACCCGTACAGCTGGCCGCGCACCTGCAACGTCGCACCATGGCGGTGCGCGTCGCCGAAAACGAAGTCACCTACCTCGAGGATGTGCGTTGGGCGGAACCGCTCGACGAGGGTGTCACCCAGATCCTGCGGGCCCGGCTCGGCGGGGTGGCCAGCGGTTGTTCCATCAGCGTGCAGGTGCAGCGCTGCGAGCTGGTGCGTTTCGAGGGGAATCAAGTCCAGTTGACCGCGACGTACGAAATCACGCCCCCGGGTGGCGATCCGAGCAGGGCGAAACGCGGGGCTTTCGCCGCCACTCCCCGGGTCTGGGACGGCAAGGACTACGGGGCCTTGGTTGGATTGATCCGCCAGGCGGTCGGAGAACTCGGGGACGCGCTGGTGACGGCGCTTCCGGAAAAGAGCGTGCGAAATTAGTTGTTTACAGTCAGTGGGTTCCGATTGGTTTAAAAAATTTGTTTACATGATGCAGATTAGTGGCATAGTTTCGGCTCTAGAGGAATCACCTTAGATTGACCATGAATCCCGCGTTTTCAGTCCTTCGCTTCACCCTCCAAAAAAACAGCGAGGGACAGCTGACGCAGCGGGTGAGTCACTGCGGGAAATTCCAGTCGGTGGAACAGGCGTTCGACACGGCGCGGGCGGCGGCGATCCGCGAGTGGCAGGAGGCGGTCAAGGAGACGGACACGGAATCCGGCCAGGTGCGTGAAATCCGGATCAAGGACACCGAGTGGGGCTACGAATTGAAGCGCGACCACCTCGTGGTGACGCGTTACTGGGTCCACGACGGCGAGCCCGCGGCGCTGGTGTGATTTTTCCGCGGCGTTGCGGGCGGCATTGCAATCGGAGGCTTACGCGACGGCAGAGATTTTCCGAGTCAGATGGACTCATGCAGTTGGGGCCGATTTCCTGCAAACGTACGCTCCTGGAAGGTGGAGCCCAACCTCCGCGTGGGCTGATACGGTCGCACAAGGAAAACCGGCCACGGAGGTCCGGTTCCACCTGATCACAACTGTATGATCCGGCCTTTTGCGGTGCGGCCGGGCTGTGACGGGCTTTACCGGAGTGCGGCGGCGATGCGCGTGAGGGCGGCCTCGACGTTTTCGCGGGAGTTGAACGCGCTGATGCGCACGTGGCCCTCGCCGCATTTGCCGAACCCCGCGCCGGGAGTGCAGACCACCTGGGCGCGGTTCAGCAGCAGGTCGAAAAACTCCCAGGAATCGCGGCCCGTGTTGACCCAGATGTACGGGGCGTTGTCGCCGCCGATGCTGGCAAAGCCGAGCTGCGTCATGGCTTCGCGGACGAGCTTGGCGTTGCCGAGGTAGAAATCCGTCAGGGCGCGCGTTTGGCGCTGGCCTTCGTCGCTGAAAATGGCGGCGGCGGCCTTCTGGATCGGGTAGGCGACGCCGTTGAACTTGGTCGTGTGGCGGCGATTCCAGAGCGCGTGGACGGGGTGGGTCTGGCCGGCCGCATCGGCGGCCATCAGTGTTTTGGGCACGACCGTGTAGGCGCAGCGGGTGCCGGTGAAGCCGGCGGTCTTGGAGAAGCTGCGGAATTCGATCGCGACGTCGCGGGCCCCTTCGATTTCGTAAATGGACCGTGGGATCTGCGGGTCGCGGATGTAGGCTTCGTACGCGGAATCGAACAGGATGATGGCCCGGTTCTTTCTGGCGTAGTCAACCCAGGCGGCGAGCTGGGCTTTCGTGGCGACGGCGCCCGTCGGATTGTTGGGGAAACAGAGATAGATGAGGTCGGTGGCGACGGAGGGCACCGCGGGCACGTAGTGGTTGGCCGGGGTGCACTCGAGATAGGTTATTCCCTCGTAACGGCCGTCGACGTTGGCTCCGGTGCGGCCGGCCATGACGTTCGTGTCGACATAAACCGGATAAACCGGATCGGGAATGGCGAGGCGCAGGTCGGCGGCGAAGATTTCCTGGATGTTGCCGCAATCGCACTTCGAGCCGTCGGAGACAAAGATTTCGTCGGGCTCGATCGCGCAGCCGCGGGCGGCGTAATCATGCTGCGCGATGGCCTCGCGGAGAAAGGCGTAGCCCTGCTCGGGGCCGTAGCCCTTGAACGTGGCGCGCCGGCTCATCTCGTCGGTGGCGGCATGAAGGGCGTCGACGCAGACCGGCGGCAGCGGCTCGGTGACGTCGCCGATGCCGAGGCGGATGACGGGCTTCGCCGGGTTGGCGGCGACAAACGCATTCACGCGGCGGGCGATGTCGGCGAACAGGTAGGAGGCTTTGAGCTTCGTGTAGTTCTCGTTGATTCGGATCATGGGATGAGGAAATGAGGTGGGCCGCCGCCTTGGCCCGCGGGCTTGCGACGCGGCTCGTCCTCAGCAGAGCGGGGGCGAGGAGGTCTTGAGCTTGGTATAATTTTCGTTGATGCGGACCATGAGCGGGAGCGGAAATGGGAGAGAAAAGGAGCGGTCCGGGGAAAGGCAAGTCAGGGCGTGCGGAGAAAGAAAGCAAGGCGCAGGCTTGATAAACGCAACGCGCTCTGGTTACTCGGGTCTGTTCCGTATGCAGAAAATCGAGACTGTTCTGGCGATGCGCGCGGCCGCGGCGAAGCTGCGCGAGAAACGGCGGATGGCGCTGCTCCCGACCTTGGGCGGGTTGCACGCCGGGCACGCCAGCCTGATCCAGCTGGCCCGGGCCCGCGGCGACGCTGTCGTCGTCTCGGTCTTCGTCAATCCGCTGCAATTTGGGCCGAGCGAGGATTTCGCCAAGTACCCGCGGACACCCCAGGCTGACGCGGCCCTGTGCGAGCACGAGGGCGCGGCCGTCCTCTTTGCGCCGTCGGCCGAGGAGATGCTGCCCAAGGGCTACTCGACCTACCTGCACGAGGACTACGTGAGCAAACCGCTTTGCGGCGTGTCGCGTCCGGCGTTTTTCCGCGGGACACTCACATGCTGGCTGAAGCTGCTCAACGTGGTGCAGCCGGCGGTGTTGTTGATGGGCGAAAAGGATGCGCAACTGGTGGCGGTGATGCGCAAAACCGTGCAGGACCTGCAGCTGCCGGTGGAACTGGTCGTTGGTCCGACCGTGCGCGATGCCGGTGGTTTTGCGCTGAGCGCGCGCAATGCCTACCTTTCGCCCTCGCAGCGGGAAGAGGCGCTGGCGGTTTATCATGCACTCTGCCGCGTGAAGGAGATGTTCGATTCCGGGGTGAAAAATGCCGACCGCCTCGTGGCCGAGGCGACGCACATCCTGGCCGCCAAGCGGCGCTTGCGGGTCGTTTACATCGCCGTGGTCAATCGCGACACCATGGAGGCATTACGGGAAGTTGTCCCGGGGCAGAGCTTGCTGGCCGTTTCCTACTGGATGGACGAAGTTAAGCTGACCGACAACATGCCGCTCTGAAAAGCGTGTCGGGAGGCTGTGAATAACTTGTTGGCAAAGGCTGACGCCCGAGCTGGAGCCTCTCGGGCCGGGCACGGGCTTGGCGATCGACCGAAATTGCCTCCAGGTCGCGACGTGGATGGATAATTTCCATAAACCGGAGGCAAATCACCCGGTAGGCCGCCTTGGGGTGAATTTTTTGCAGCATAAGATATTAATGGATAGGTTCTAATACGTCATGATCCCCGGTAGCGGCCTCCATTCACCAATGCACGTGCTCTGCAGGTGGCTCTGGTTCTCGACGGAGAAAGCGGACCGGCGAGACTGGTTGCCGCCGGTTTTGAAGGCGACGCTCCGTCACGATTGTGAAAATAACCAGTGTGAAGAATTCACGAACTTCAGCTTGGTTCCGAGATTGCAGGCTATCAGGAATTTAGGATCAAGGCGGCCTTAATGTCGACTCTCGGTGACTTTTCCGGAATGAGGTC
>CAYZGG010000111.1:0-13490 GCA_964477955.1 uncultured Opitutaceae bacterium | reverse complement strand
AGCCGAGGTCGAACGCCTGTCCTCGCTGGAGGTCCTGCGGCAGGAGGAACTCGACGCCCTGCATGTCCGCGCCACGATGTCCGGCGTCCTCTCCGCCCTCCCCGTCGAAGTGGGCGCCCTTGTCCAGCCGGGCAACAACATCGCCCGCGTGGCCGACCCGACCAAGCTCAAGGCCGAGGTCCGCATCGCCGAAACTCAGGCCAAGGACATCGCCATCGGCCAGCTGGCTCAGATCGACACCCGCAACGGCCTCGTCGACGGCCATGTCTCCCGCATCGATCCCGCCGTGCAAAACGGCACCGTCACCGTCGACGTCCTCATCACGTCCCCGCTGCCCAAGGGCGCCCGCCCCGATCTCTCGGTCGACGGCACCATCGAGCTCGAGCGTCTCAACGAGGTGGTCTACGTCGGCCGGCCCGCCTTCGGTCAGGAAAAGAGCACCGTCGGCATCTTCAAACTCGCCGATAACGGCTCCGACGCCTTCCGCACCCAGGTCCAGCTCGGCCGCAGTTCGGTCAACACCATCGAGATCGTCGGCGGCCTGCAGCCCGGCGACAAGGTCATCCTTTCCGACATGTCCCAGTGGGACGCCAACGAGCGCATCCGCCTCAACTGATTTTCGATTTTTGGTTCTCGATTTTCGATTTTCGACCCCAACCCGCCTCCACCGTGCTTCGCCCCATGTTAGCCGTCGTCATCGTCCTCGCCGCCCTGGCCATTTTGGTCGCCACCGACCACCCCGGGACGGAATGACGTTGGTCAGCCTCCGGGCCGTTCTTTCAATAACAAATCGCCAACAAGAGATAACTTCCCCGTAACTTTCCGCAACGCCGGCGTGTTATCAAGCCGGCTCGCCCCCACCGAGAACCCAACATTCACGATCGAAAGCTTCCCTATGACCACCGATAACAACTCCCTGCTCAAGCTCGAAGGCGTGACCAAGGTCTTCTTGACCGACGAGGTCGAAACCCACGCTCTGTCCGGCATCCACCTGGAGATTCGCAAGGGCGAATATGTCTCCATCGCCGGACCCTCGGGTTGCGGCAAATCCACGCTGCTGTCGATCCTCGGCCTGCTCGACACCCCGAGCGACGGGACCTACTACCTCAACGGCCGGCCGGTGCACGGCCTCACGCTCCCGGAGCGCGCGCGCATCCGCAACCGCGAGATCGGTTTCATTTTCCAGTCGTTCAACCTCATCGGCGACCTCACCGTCTACGAAAACGTCGAGCTGCCCCTGACCTACCGCGGCCTGCCTGCCACGGAGCGCAAGCAGCGCGTCACCGAAGCGCTCGAGAAAGTCGGCATGGGACATCGCTCGAAACACCTGCCCTCGCAGCTCTCGGGCGGTCAGCAGCAGCGCGTCGCCGTCGCCCGCGCTCTCGCCGGCTCGCCCGCCGTCCTGCTCGCCGACGAACCGACCGGCAACCTCGACTCGAAAAACGGCGACGCCGTCATGGAACTCCTCCATGCCCTGCACAAGGCCGGATCGACGATCGTGATGGTCACGCACGACACCCGTTTCGCCCGCCACGCCGAACGCACAATCCACGTCTTCGACGGCCGCGTCGTCGAGGAACAGGTCGAAGCCTGACAGCGCACTGCGCCGGGTGAAAGGGAGAGGGGGAAATGAAAGTGGCGGGCGCCGACCCTCGCCACGAGCATCGTGGCTGTCACCAAAGTTCACGATGCTGCCTCGCGGGTCGGGCGGTGTAGTCGATCGAAAATCAGCAATCAAAAATCGAAAATACCACCATGTTCTCCGCCCTGACGCAGACCCTGCGCCGCCTCGCCCGCGAAGGCGGCTTCACCACCACCGTCCTGCTGACGCTGGCCCTCTGCATCGGCGCCAACGTCGCGATCTACGCGGTCGTGGACGCCATTCTCGTCCGTCCGCTGCCCTTTCCCGACTCCGACCGGCTCGTCGGTGTTTTCAATTCCTATCCCGGCGCCGGCGCGGACCGGTCCGGGGCCTCGGCGACCAACTACTACGACCGGCGCCATGCGATCAAGGCGTTCGCCTCGGTTTCCCTGCAACAGGACGGTAGCGTGATCGTCGGCGACACCGGCTCGCCGAACCGCGTTCAGATGGCGCGAGTCACGCCGGAGTTTTTCACCACCCTCGGCGTGCCACTGGCCCTCGGGCACATGTTCACCGACGCCGAACTGCTTTACTCGACGGACCAGGTCGCAGTGCTGACCGATGCGTTCTGGCGGACGCACTTCAACGCCGACCCGAACATCGTCGGCCACAAGTTTTTCAACGACGGACTCTCGATCACAATTGTGGGCGTGCTACCGCCCAATTTCCATTTCCTGTCGAGCAAGGCCCAGTTCTTCCGCCCTGCATCCCACGGTCCGGACGACATCAAACCCGGCAACCGCCACAGCAATGGCTATCTGATGCTCGCCCGCCTGGCTCCCGGCGCCTCCGTCACCGATGCTCAGACGCAGATCGACGCGTTCAACCGGCAGCAACTCACCGACGACCCCTATTCAGAGGTGGTCCGCAATGCCGGCTATCATACCAACGTCACGCCGTTGCACGCCGATCACGTGCGCGAAGTCCGGCCCATCTTGCTCCTGCTGCAGACCGGCGTGCTGGCCCTTCTCCTCATCGGCGGCATCAACCTCGTCAACCTTCTCCTTATCCGCGCCAACGGCCGCGCCAAGGAATTCGCCGTCCGCCAGGCGCTTGGTGCGGGCCGCCGCCACCTCATCAGCGAGGTCATGCTCGAAACCGTCCTGCTGGGCCTCGGCGGCGGCGTACTCGGTCTCCTCTTCGGCGCCTTCGGCATCGACCTGCTTTCCCGGATGGGCGCCGACCGCCTGCCGCTGGGGGGCGCCATCGAGTTCGACGGCCGGATCGCGGTCATTTCCCTTCTCGCTTCGCTGGCCGTCGGCGTGCTCCTCGCCCTCCCGGTGGTGCTGTTCAACCTGCACAGCCAACTCGCACCCGTGCTGCATTCGGAATCGCGCAGCGGCACTGTCAGCCGCGCGGCCCAGCGCCTGCGCCATGGCTTCATCGTCGCCCAGATCTCCCTTGCGTTCATCCTGCTCACCGGCGCCGGCCTGCTCGGGGTCAGCCTGCAAAAACTTCTCTCCTCCTCGCCCGGCTTTCAGCCCGATCACGTGCTGACCGGCGCGATTTCACTGCCGTGGAAAACCTACCCTGAGCCCCCGGTGCGCCAGGCCTTCCTCGAGCGCCTCTACGCCGCGCTGCGCACCCAGCCGGGCGTAACCGCCGTGGGCTTCACCTCCAGCCTGCCCTTCAACGGCAATCTGAACAACAACGCCGTGGTGGCCGAGGGCGTCGCATTGGCGCCCGGCGAATCCATCCGCACTCACTACACTTCCTTTGCCCTCGGCGACTACTGGCAGGTCTTGCACATTCCGCTGGTCGAGGGCCGCCTGCTCGAGGAGGCCGACAATCACCGCAAGCAGAAGGTCTGCGTCGTCGACGTTTCCGTGGCCCGGCGCTACTGGCCCAACGGCAGCGCCCTCGGTCACCGCCTCGCCAGCGACGTCAAGGTCACCGAGGAAAACGCCACCACCATCGTCGGGGTCGTGGGCACCGTGAAGCAGACCGATCTGGCCGACACCAACGCGCTGGGCGCGATTTATTTTTCGTACAAGGACTACTCGAGCACCGGCTTTTCCGTGATCGTGCGCACCGCCCTGCCCCCCGAGGCCCTGACCTCGATCCTGCAGAAGACCGTCCTCTCCCTTGATCCGGCGCTCCCGGTGGACAACATCAAGACGATGGCGACGGTCGTCGACGACACCCTCGTCTCCCGGCGTTCGCCCGCCCTGCTCGCCGGCGCGTTTGCGTTGGTCGCGCTGTTGCTGGCCGCCATCGGCACTTATGGCGTGCTCGCCTACGCCGTCAGCCAGCGTCGGCGCGAAATCGGCGTCCGCATGGCGCTCGGGGCGCTGCCCCAACAGGTGCTCAAACAATTCCTGACGCTCGGCGCCAAGCTCCTCCTGGCGGGCGTGCTCCTCGGCCTGCTGGGGGCGTGGCTCGCCGGACACGCCATGCAAAGCGTGCTGTTCGGCGTGGGTTCCCTGCACCCCGGTGTGCTGGCGGCCACCGCCGCCACCATGGCGCTGGTCGTGCTCCTCGCCACGTTCATCCCCTCGAACCGGGCCATGCGCGTCTCCCCGATCGAGGCCCTCCGCGACGAATGACCATTCGCCCGACCGTCCTGTTTCCCGAGCCAAATTCCCTCTGATGAAATACGCCATCCGTTCGCTCCTGGGCGCACCCGCCTTCACCACGATCGCCATCCTGACCCTGGCCCTGGGCATCGGGGTCAATTCATCGATGTATTCGCTGATGAACACCGTGCTTTTTGCGACGGCTCCGTTTCCACGGCCGCAATCGCTGGTCAACCTCAACGGGCAGGCTCCCCAGAGCGAATTCATGAATTTTTCCTCCCAGGAAATCGATGAACTCCGGCCCGCCGCGGCGGCATCCTTCACCAGTCTCTCCGCCCAGGCCACGACGTTGGACACGGTCACGCTGCCCGGGCAGCTGCCCGAATCGATGCAGGGCACCGGCGCCCATGCCGACCTGTTCAAGGTCTTGGAAGTCCCGCCCCTGCTCGGGCGGGTTTTTACCGCGGACGAATGCGTGGCCGGCCGCGACGCCGTGGTTCTGCTCACGGAGAGCCTGTGGCGGAAACAGTTCGGCGGGCGGCCCGACGCCGTCGGCGAAACCATCCGGATCAACGGCCGCGTCTTCACCATCATCGGCGTCCTGCCAAAGGAATATTCGACGATCTTCATGTTCGGCGAAAGTCAGTTCTTCCGCCCCCTGGTCTATGCGCCGAACCAGGAGACCTCCCGCGAACGCCGGGAATTCGGCCTCCTCGCCCGCCTCGCCCCGGGCGTCTCCGCCCCGCAAGCCCTCGCCCGCCTCGCCCCGCTGGCGGAGCGCTGGGCCAAGGATTATCCGCGACTTTATCCGCAGTACCACCTGCGGATGCAAAGGGCCGGGCGCGTCGGCGGGTCCGCCAACGTGGCCATCCTCACCCTGCAACTGGGGCTGGCCGCCGCGATTCTCGCCATCGCCTGCGCCAACCTCGCCAATCTGCAGATGGCCCGCGCCGCCGGCCGGATGCGCGACCTGGCCATCCGTTCCGCCCTCGGCGCCACCCGCTGGATGCTGGTCAAGCAACAGCTGATCGAAGCGCTGATCCTCTCCACCGCCGGCGGCGGCCTGGGACTGCTGATCGCCGACTGGAGCAATCATCTCATCGGCCGCAATATCCGGCTCGGCCTGAGCGCCACACTGGACCTGCCCATCGACGGCCCGGTGCTCGGCTTCACCGCCGCCATCTCCATCCTCGCCGGCCTCGGCTTCGGGCTGATCCCCGCGTTGCTCGCCTCCCGCACCGACGTGAACGAGACGCTCAAACAACAGTCGCGCGGCACGACCGGCGGCCGGAGTCAGGGCTGGATTCGAAGTCTCCTCGTCATCGGTCAGGTCGCCCTCTCGCTCGCCCTGCTCTCCGTCGCAGGAATGATGGTGCGCGGACTCGACCACACCATCCACAACCGTCCGAGCTGGGACACCGAGGCCATCCTCACCGCCAACGTGTCGGTCGACGAGCGGACTTTCGGCAGTCCGGAAAAGCTCCGCGCCTTCCACGACGCGCTCCTGGTTCGCCTGGCCGCGATCCCGGGCGTCGAGGCCTGCTCGCTGTCATCCCGGCTGCCGACCGGCGGCGGCGCCGGCACCGAGGACATCTTCAAGGAGGGCCAGGATTCCGCCAGCCCGAGTCTCGCCAAGAGCAACACCTTTTTGGTCACGCCCGGATATTTCAAAACCCTCGGCATCCGCCTGCTCGAAGGGCGGACCTTTCCGGATGACGTTTCGGCGACCTCCGCCGATCAGGCCGTGGTCAACCTATCGCTGGCCCGGCATCTCTGGCCGGGTGAAAGCGCGGTGGGCAAGCGCCTCGGCACGCGGGCGGCCGACGGCAAGACCACGTTGCGGGAGGTCATCGGCGTGGTCGCCGACGCGGACGATGCCATTGCCGTGAGCGAGCCGGCCACTCACCTGCAGTACTACACGGCCCTGACGCTCGGCCCGTGGGCGTGGTTTCAGATCGCGCTCCGCGGACCCAATCCCAAGCGTTTCGGCAACGACCTTCGCCGCGCGGTGGCGGATGTGTCCCCCGATGTCGCGGCCCGCTTTGTCTGGACGCTGGAGGACATGCGCGACCAGTACCTCCATAATCTCACGGTGATCAACGGCGTCCTCCTCGCCTTCGCTCTGCTCGGCCTGGTGCTCGCCAGCGTCGGTCTCTACGGCATCGTGTCCAACAACGTCAGCCAGCGCATGGCGGAGTTTGGCATCCGCGTGGCGCTGGGCGCGGGGCCGGGCGACATCCTGTTCATCGTGCTGCGCCAGAGCCTGTGGCTGACCCTGATCGGACTGGTCCTCGGTGCGATCGGGTCCTTCCTGCTCGGCCTGGGACTCCGGCAGAGCCTGGGTCCGCTCATCGCCCAGAACTACACCATCCTCGCCGGCACCAGCGTGGCGATCTTCGCCGTCGCGTTCCTCTCCACCTGGTTTCCCGCCCGCCGCGCCACCGCCGCCGATCCCATCGCCGCCCTCCGCGCGGAATAGCGCGCCGCGAAGCAACAAGTGACAAGGACCAGGTAACAAGCATTTCCAACCCAAAGCTCGCCCGCGGCGATTCTAGCGCCCGATCCTTCCTTCTTTCCTCAGTTCTCCTCTCTTCGGCCAATCCACGCGAGTTCGAACTGACTCGGAAACGGCCAGGCGAGAGGAAGATTGAGCGAGCAAGAACTGGAACGATTTTGCACCATTCGCCGCTCAATTCCCGCCCCTCGCGGCTTACCGCTCACTTCCCTTCCCTTCCATGAAATTCGCCCTCCGCTCCCTGCTCAAAACTCCCGGGTACACCATTGTCGCGCTGGTCACGCTGGCCCTCGGCATCGGCGTGAACACCTCCATGTACACCCTGGTCGACACCCTGCTGTTCCGCAGCGGGCCTTTCCCCGAGCCCGACCGGCTCGTCATGATCGTTGGCACGACGCCGCAGACGAAACAGGATGGATTCGCCTTCGCCGAACTCGAGGAAATGCGCGCCCAAACCACCGGCCAAGGCGCCACCTTGGATTCGCTCACGACCTTTTCCGGCTGGCCGGCCACCTTGTCGGAACCCGGGCAGCCGGCGGAGCGACTGGCTTCGGTCGATGCGTCGGTTGATTTCTTCAAAACCTTTCGGGTCCAGCCCGTCCTTGGCCGCGCCTACACCGCCGAGGAGGAAGTGCCCGGCCGGAACCAGGTCGCCCTGCTGAGTTACGCCCTCTGGCAGTCGCACTTTGGCGGCGACCCCGCCATCGTCGGACGGACCCTCCGGATCAACGCCGAACCGGTCACCGTCATCGGCGTGATGCCGCCCGGATTCGGCTATCCGCTGCTCTTCGGCAAAGTGGATTTCTGGCGGCCTATCACCATTCCGCGGCACATTGTTGACGACCGGAACACCCACTTCTTCGGGGCGATCGCCCGGCTGAACCCCGGGATCGCCGGCGCGCAGGTCACCGCCCAGCTCGCGCCGCTCGCCGCCCGCTGGGCCAAGGACTATCCGCACACGAGCACCGGCCGCGGCTTCAACACGCTCACGCTGCAGAAGGCGACCATGGACAGCACGAGCACCCTGATCGTGTGGCTGTTGTTCGGGCTCAGCGGCTCAATTCTGCTGATCGCCTGCGCCAATCTGGCCAATCTCCAGTTGGCGCGGGCCACGACCAACGCCAAGGACCTTGCGATCCGCTCCGCCCTCGGCGCCTCGCGCGCACGCCTGATCGCCCACCAACTCACCGAGAGCCTCGTGCTGGCCGGCGCCGGCGGCGCGGCCGGCCTGCTTCTGGCGGCCTGGATCAACGACCTGCTCGGCCGGGCCATCCGCATCGGCGACGCGGGCGGCCTCCCGCTCACGATCGATTTCCGCGTCCTCCTCGTGGCGCTGCTGGTCTCGCTGCTCACCGGCGTAGTCTTTGGCATCGTGCCGGCGTGGCTGGCCTCGCGCACCGATCTGGTCAACACACTCAAGCAACAGTCGCGCGGCTCCACCTCGGGCAAGGGTCACCACTTCGCCCGCAACGCCCTCATCGTCGCGGAGGTCGCCCTCGCCCTGGCCCTGCTCGGCGTCGCCGGCGTGATGATCCGCGGCTTCGACGGGTTGCTCAAAAAGAACAACGGTTGGGACACCGACCGCGTGGTGGCCGCCAACGTCCACGTCCCGGAGCAATCGACCTACAAAACCGACGACCAGCGGCGCGCCGTGATCGAAAAATTCGAACAAAGGCTGGCCCGCATCCCCGGGGCGGAGCACACCGCCGTCTGCTCGACCATGCCCTTTTTCGACTATTCCAAGACCGTGCCCATCCAAGTCGAAGGCCAGACCTCCGACGATCCCGCCAAACAGCCGGTCGCCGGCTACACCTTGGTCGACGCAGGCTACTTCGAAACCCTCGGCATCCCGTTCCTCGAAGGCGGTTCCTTCTCGCCCGACCTCAAGGCGGATCACCCACCGGTCATCATCGTCGGCGAATCCCTCGCGCACAAATTCTGGCCCAAGGAAAGCGCGATCGGCAAACGCATCGGCGACCGCCAAGGCGACAAGGTGGTCTGGCGCGAAATCATCGGCGTCGTCCGTGACATCCAGTTCGCCCTGAACACCGCCAACCCGCAGACGAACCTGCAGTTCTACAAACCGCTGGTCAACGAGCCCTGGGGCTACCTGCATCTGGTCGTGCGCGGCGCCTCGCCCGCCAGCTTTAAAAACGAAATCCGGCGCGCGGTGAACGATATCGACCCCGATGTCGCGGTGCAGGAAATGTTCACGATCCCGGAGGCCCTCGACCGTTTCGAACACAATTTCGTCGTGATCAACGACACCCTCGCGGGATTCGCCCTCCTCGGCCTCGTCCTCGCCGCGGTTGGTCTCTACGGCGTGATCTCAAACCTCGTCGCGCAGCGCATGAGCGAGTTCGGCATCCGCATCGCGCTCGGCGCGAAACCCGGCGACGTCTTTGGTCTGGTGCTGGGCAAGGGCATGAGACTCACCCTGCTCGGCCTCTTTCTCGGCGGACTCCTGGCCGTCGCCCTCAACCTGCTGCTGGCCTCCGAAATGCCGCGCACGGCGGCGCTGGACCCGATCGCGCTGGGTGCCGTCGCGCTCGTGTTGCTCGCTGTCGCCCTCATCGCCTGCTTTGTCCCCGCGCGCCGCGCCACCAAAGTCGACCCGATGATCGCGCTGCGCGCCGAGTGAAGGTGAAGGTGAAAAATGAAAGTATAACGAACCGCAATCGCTCCTGAATTCCCGCGCGCCTTCCTTTTCACCCTCACTCTCCCTCTCACTCCTCGAATCCCATGCTCTCCGATCTCCGCCTGACCATTTGCTCGCCAACGAAATCCGGCCGCCAGGCGGCCGGATTCCTGCTGGCCTGCGTGGTCGCTGTCGGCGCGCCGGCCGTGCTCGCGGAAGAGCGTTCGCCAGCGCTCGCGTTTTCGCTGCAGGACCAGTTTGACCGCACTTACACCGAGAAAAACTGGCCGGGAAAAATCCTCGTGCTGATCGTGTCCGATCGCAAGGGCAGCCAGTTCAACGGCGCCTGGCAGGCGGCCATCGCCGGCGCGCTGAAGCCACCCGCCAGTTCGCAGGTTCAATTTGTCGGCGTCGCCGATGTCCATTCGGTCCCGGGTTTCATGCACGGCCTCGTGAAACGTTATTTTCCGCAGGACAAGAACCAGGGAGCGCTGCTCGATTGGGACGGCTGGTTCAAGAAAACCTACGCGCCCGTGGCGGACCAGTGCAATGTCCTGATTTTCGATCCGGCGGGAAACCTCCTGGTGCGACTGGCCGGCCGGGAAACCCGGAGCGACGACGTGGCCGCCGCGGTCCGGGCGATCGAAAACCAGGCCGGCATCGCGAACACAAAACCATGAGAGCTGGACAAATTTCGTTACGAACGGCCGGGTTGCTCTCTCGTGACAGATGATTTTGTTGGCTCCGGTTGCGGCAACTTTTGAAAAGTGATAGTGGACTTTTGCAAATCGAGGGACGCCCCCAGCGGCACCAGCAGATTCAGTCCGAGAATTCCGGCCAGCGGGCGTTCCTTCTTTTTGGCGAGCGTTGCATTGATCAGGCGCAGCGTATCGCCGGTGGCAATCAGGACAGGATGCAGACGGGCAAATCCGAGGTCGAGGGAATCGAGCAAAACGGTGTTTTGTCGCTTCGCCCCGCCCACTCCATTGATGGTCGCCTGGCGGCTTGCGACGACCAAACCCTTCGCGAGGACGGCGTGGGAGAATTCGTCGGTCAACCAGGTCACGTTGCTGCCGGAGTCCACCATGAACGCACCTTCTTCTCCGTTCATGGAGACATTCACGACGAAAAATATCAGCCGGCCATCCCAGGTGATGGTCTCGAGCGGCAAGGTGGTCGTCACCGCCCCGGTCCAGGTAACGACCGGTGAAAACACCTTGCCGGGCGCCTCATTCGCCGGGGGCGAGGTACACGCCGCCAGAATCAGCGCGAGCATTCCAATCAGGCAGTTCTTCACTTCGCCCACTATGGCCCGGGCATGGCTCGACGCAAGGCACCACGTCGGCGACCCGTGAAACGCAAGCCAGAGCTGGAACCTCCCAGCCAATACTGCCGTTTTTGGAATTTTTAAACCCGGAGGCGGAGCAGCTGCTCCCGGGACTTGTCGAGGAGCCCATGCACCCACCCGGAAGATTTTTGCAACTGCCGGTCCGGGAGCCGTGTTCTTGGCGGCAACGCATTGCCCGCCCCGCCATGAACAACCTCCTCGGCGACTTCCGCTTCGCCCTCCGCACCCTCGCCCGCGCCCCGGGCTTCGCCGCCGTGGCCATCGTCACCCTCGCCCTGGCCATCGGCGTCAACTCCGCCGTCTTTTCGCTCGTCGACAGCGTGGTCCTGCGCCCCGTCGTGCCCCTGCGGCCCGCGGAAGTGGTCAACGTTTTCACCGCCCGGGCAGGCGCGAGCAAGGACTACCGCCAGTTCTCCCACGGCGAGTTCCTTGCGCTACGCGAAAACAACGACCTCTTCGCCGACGTCGCCGCCGTACAGTTCGCCCTCGCCGGCATCGGCCGCGACGAGTCGATGCGCCGCAGCTTTGCTTTTTTTGTCTCGGACAACTTCTTTCACCTGGTCGGCACCGCACCCGCCGCCGGCCGTTTTTTCAGCGCTGCGGAGTGCCGGCCGAATTCCAACGTTCCGGTGGTGGTCGCCAGCTGGTCTTTCTGGCAGCATGAGGGAGGCCGGCCCGATTTCGTAGGCAGCACCCTCCGCGTCAACGGCCGCCCCTACACCGTGATCGGCGTCACCGCGGAAGGCTTCAGCGGACTCCACGCCCTGATTGCGCCTGAGCTGTGGCTGCCGCTTGGCGTCTTCACGCAGTTTGCCGCACCGTTTGGCGGCAACACCAACGTCACCGATCTCAACAGTCCGAAAAACTACACGCTCAATCTCACCGCGCGCCTCCAGCCCGGCCTGACCCTCGAGGCCGCTCAAGGCCGCCTTCCCGTCCTGGCGCGGCGCCTCACCACCCTCCAGCCACCCGACGCCACCGGCGCGCGCGAGCTGCAGATCGAACACCCGTCGCGTTTCAGTCTGAGCACGACGCCGAGCCATGACGGGTCGCCCACCGTGCTCGCCGTCACCTTGCTGGGCATGGCCGGCTGCGTGCTGCTCATCGCTTGCCTGAACCTGGCCAACATGCTGCTGGCCCGCGGCACGGCCCGTGCCCGCGAGATGGCCGTGCGCCTGGCGATCGGCGCCACACGCTGGCAGGTGGTCCGCCAGCTGCTCGTCGAAGGACTCGTCCTGGCCCTGGCCGGCGGCGCCCTCGGTTTGCTCTTCGCCGTCTGGACCAACAGCCTCCTGCTCGGGTCGCTGCGCACCCTCTTCAGTTCGATGAATTTCTCGCTCGTGATGAACCCGCGTCCGGACGCGATGGTTCTCGGCGCCACGCTCCTCTTCTGCCTGCTGGCCACGCTGCTGTTTTCCCTTGGACCGGCGTTGCGGACCTCGCGCGCCGACCTGGTCCAGGACCTGAAGGCACAGGCGGGCGACCCCGCCGTCCGCGGACGCTGGAACCGCTTCTTCGCCCCGCGCCACCTGCTCGTGATGGCGCAAATGACCCTGTCGCTGGTCCTGCTTTTCGCCGCCGGCCTGTTCCTCCGCGGCGCGCTGAAGGCGGGGGCGCTCGACCTCGGCTTCGAACCGACGGGCGGCCTCATCGCCGAAATGGATTTCTCGCTCGGCGACACCAGCGAGGCCGACGCCAAACGCACGATGCTCGCGGCCCTCGATCGCGTCCGCGCCGTGCCCGGAGTGCAAAACACCGCATTGGCCACGCAGGTGCCCTACGGCAACATCACCAATTCCAGCCGGATCGTTCCCGCGACCGCCGCCCCGTCCGCGAAGGCGGTGGACAAAAACGCGCCCGACAACGGGGCCGACGCCTATCTGACCGCCGTTACCCCCGGTTATTTTGACACCGTCGGGGTGCGCTTGCGGCGCGGCCGGGACTTCACCTTCACCGAGGCGGCTGACAAGGCCTCCCGACGGGTGGCGATCATCGACGAGGACCTGGCGAAAAAACTCTTTCCCGGCGGCGACGCCCTCGGCCAGCGCATCCGCTACACGGAACCACCGGCGGACGGTTCGCCCGCCGAAATGGAGATCGTCGGCCTGTGCGCCCCGCTCCGCCACGACGTGCTCGATCAGGGCTCACTCGGACATCTGTTTGTGCCGCTCGCCCAGAGTTATAATGCCAACGTCTTTCTGCACGCGCGGCTCGCAACGAAGGACCCCGCGATGGTCGCCGTCAGCCTCGGCTCGGTGCGGGCCGCGCTCCGGGGCCTCGATCCCGATCTGCCGGTATTGCGGCTCGTCCCGTTCACGGCTCTGATCGAGAAGAACATCGGACTGTGGGTCGTACGCGTCGGCGCCACGCTGTTCGGCGTGTTTGGCGGCATCGCCCTCCTCCTCGCCAGCATCGGACTCTATGGCGTCAAGGCCTACGCGGTCGGGCGCCGCACGCGCGAGATCGGCATCCGCATGGCGCTGGGCGCGGACCGTCGCGACATTTTTTCGCTGATCATGCGCCAGGGTGCCGGACAGATTGCGGTGGCCCTCGGCGCAGGCGTGGGGTTGTCGCTCCTGGCCGGGCAGGTCCTCGCGAGCATGCTCTACAAGGTCAGCCCGAGGGATCCCGTGGCGCTCGGCATTGCCGCCTCCGTGCTGGCGCTGGCGACGCTCCTGGCCTGCTACCTCCCCGCCCGCAGGGCCGTCAAAGTCGCACCCAACGCCGCCCTGCGCGCCGAATAATCACAATACCAACCACAATTCGGTTTGAGCCCTTTCCTTTGTGGGCGGGGTGCCCTCACCCCGCAGTGGATGCCTCGCGGGGTGAGG
>CAYZGG010000110.1:0-13540 GCA_964477955.1 uncultured Opitutaceae bacterium | reverse complement strand
GTGATCGACATGCTGATGGGCGGTCTCGGCTGGCCCGAGGGCGGCTGGCCGGAACCGATGTGGCGGGCGGTGCTCGGCGAGAAGCGTTTCAAGGAGGCAAAGGCGAAGTACGCGGCTTCGACCCGGACCCAGCCGGCCAGGAAATCAGCGAAAGCTGCGGCCGCCGGCCAGGCCGGGCTGGAGCAGCTCCGGGCGGAGCTGGGGGAAAAATTGAAGCACGCGCCGAGCGACGACGAACTTTATTCGCACCTGATGTACCCGGCGGTGTTTGCGGATTTCGCCAAGCACCAGCGCGAATTCGGCGACGTGAGCGTGCTGCCGACCTCGGCGTTTTTCTACGGCCTGAAACCCGGCGAGGAAATCTCCGTCGAGATCGAGGAGGGCAAGGTCCTGATCATCCGGCTCGTCAGCGTGGGCGCGCCCGACAAAGATGGCCGGTGCACCATCAGCTACGAGTTGAACGGCATTTCGCGGGAGGCCTTCATTCTCGACAAGCGGGTGGCGCCGAAGACGAAGGCGCGTTCCAAGGCCGACCTGGCCGACCAGCTGCAGGTGCCGGCGCCAATCCCCGGCCTGATCGTGGTGATGGCCGCTTCTGTCGGCGCGAAAGTGGCCAAGGGCGACAAGCTCTTCATGATGGAAGCGATGAAAATGCAGACCACCGTATATGCTCCGGCGGTCGGCATCGTCGCCGAGGTGAACGCCGGCGTGGGCGACGTGGTCGAGGCCAAGGACCTCATCGTGAAGCTGCGGGCCGCGGACTAGGCAACGCGAGGGCGGGTCGGTCGGATTCTGATGTAGGCGGGGTGCCCTCACCCCGCGAGTTGCAAGCTGCGAAAGCTGAAACCCGCGGGGTGAAGGCACCCCGCCCACAAGCCCGCGAACGTCCCTCGGCGCGCCCGGCGGTCACGCCCTACCCTTGGAAGGTGGAGCCCGATCTCCGAGCGGGCTGATGAGATCGCGCAAGGAAAACCGGTCACGGAGGTCCGGTTCCACCTTGGCGTCACGGCACGATCCCGGCTCAGCTGCCGGGTTTGGTCGCCGGCAGGCGGGCCAGCTCGGGCGGCAACTGGTCGGCGGGGTAGGTGGGGAAACTCATCTCGAGGAGCGAGACGGTCGGCACGTCGAATTTGGCCTGCCGCTGGCTGCGGTCGACCAACACGGCGACGGCGACCGTGGTGGCGCCGGTTTTCTTGATGATGTCGAGGCATTCCTGCACCCGGCCGCCGCGGGTGATGACATCTTCGACCACGAGGACCCGTTCGCCGGGCGCGAGGGTGAAACCGCGGCGCATGACGAGCACGTTGTTGTCCTTTTCGGCGAAAATGAACCGGGCTTTGGCCTGGCGGGCGACCTCCTGGCCGATGACGAGTCCGCCCATGGCCGGGGAGAAAACGGTGGAGAACTGCAAACCGGCGAGGCGTGCCGAGAGCAGAGTGCCGAGGCGTTCGACCTCGGGCATGTACTGGCAGACCTGCGCACACTGGAAAAAATGGCCGCTGTGCAGGCCGGAGCGCAGAACGAAATGGCCCTGCAAGAGTGCGCGGGTGCGGGTGAAGATGTCGGTGACTTCCTGCTGAACGGGATCCATGGGGCGAAAAGCTGTGGCATTTGTGGGCAAAATGTAATTTATTTTCGCGTCCCATGAATCCGACCGCACCTGCGATGGAAGACGAACTGGGCGACGTGCTGGAAAAGGCCGCGCGCCACACCACGCTGGGCTACGAACAGATCGCGGTGGCCGCGGAAGTGGACGTGGGGCGGATCAAGGATGCGTTGGACTACCGATCGGAACTGACGTTGCCGGAACTGGCGCGGCTGGCGCGGGTGTTGCATCTCAACGAGGTCGGTCTGGCGGCGCTGGCGCAGGGCCGCTACCCGGAGCCGGCGGTCTGCGCGTTGCCCTTCGCCCTGCATCCGCTGCACATGCCCTTTGGTGTGGGGGTGGCCAATGCCTACCTGATGAGCACAGGAGGTGACGGGGCGGTGTTGTTCGACACCGGTGCCAGTCATGCAGAATTGCACCGGGCCTGGCCGGCGCAGATCGAGCGGCTGGAGGCGGTGTTCGTGACGCATTACGAGGCCGAGCACATCGGCGGGTTGGAGGTGGTGCTGCGGGAGTCGGGCCTGCCCGTCTTCCACGGTCCGGCCACCGGCCGCTGGCCGCAATGCGTGGGTCTGGGTGAGGGCGAGACGGTCGAGGCGGCGGGGCTGCGCATCACGGCGTTGCGGACGCCGGGGCATGCGGCCGAGCACAACTGCTACACGGTCGGGCTGGCGCGGGCCAGCGAACCGGTCCGGGTGCTCGTTTCGGGCGACTTGATTTTCGCCGGGTCGCTGGGTGGAGGCTATTTTTGCTGCCAGCGCCAGATGAAGCACGCCCGGCGGGTGCTCGAAATGCTGCCGGCGGAAACGATCATCGCGCCGGGGCACGGCCCCCTGACCTCGGTCGGAATCGAACGGCGTTTCAATCCGTTTCTGGAGTGATTGCCGGCGGGTGCCAGCCGGACCATGCTGTTCTGATTGATTTTCCGGCAAACCTGCTCGGCTGGAGGGTGGAGCCCGACCTCCGGGCGGGCTGAGGCGGGCGCGCAAGGAAAACCGGCCGCGGAGGTCCGGTTCCACCTCATTTCAACTGCAAGATCCCGGCTCAGGCTCCGGGTTTTTCTTTGGCTTGGCTTGAAACTGTGGGAGCGAGCTTGCTCGCGACTCGCTCGACATCGCGAGCAAGCTCGCTCCCACAAGATGAAGTTTATTCGCCGGGAATGGTCCGCAGTAGGGTATGAGTTTGCTTCTGCAGGCCAATGTGGGGGCGGGTTTACCCCCCGACGAGCCGGGCAGAGAGCCCCTTCCAGAAGCAAACCGATACCCTACCGTCCGCCGAGTTCATTTGCCAACGGTCCTTGGAGTCGGCAGGACACTTGGGCGATCCACACCTCGGAAACATGGGCATTCCCCGTATGGCCCTGACTGGACGCAGTCCCACTCATGTCATCAGTGAAAATCATGCCGTGGCCACGGTGGCAAAGAACGCTGGCCATCGGTCTGGCCTACTTGGGCTCCATCCTTTTAAGCCGGCTCCTGTCCCACCAGAGCCCGACCACCACCTACATAAGCTTTTGGCTGCCGGCGGGAATATACGTGGCAGGTCTGCTGCGGGCGGAGGTGCGAGATTGGCTTGCGCTCGTGCTGACGGTGGCCGCGGTGAATGTTGGATTGGATCTGCAAACTGGCACTCCGCTTTCATTGACTCTGATGCTGGTGGCTGCGAATACGGCCGAAGCGATGGCCGGAGCATTCTTGTTTCGCCGGTTCGTGTCGCGGAATCCACGTCTGACGACGCTCAGGGAGTTTTTTGGTCTGGTGACCTATGCAGTCGTTCTCGGCGCGGCGTTGGGGGCGACGATCGGCGCCTCGGCCCTGGTGGTAACGGGCTACAGCAATTCGTTTTGGGATTCCTGGACGACCTGGTGGATTGGCAATGCGATGGCGATTCTCCTGGTGACGCCATTCGTGTTGGTCTGGGCTTCCCCCCGGGAGGAGGAGTTTCGCTGGCGGAACGAATCGCGCCGGCTCGCAGAAATAGCCGGGCTCGTGGCAGGAGTGACGGTTAGCGCCTGGCAAATGCTGGTTTTGGGCGGCGGCATTGTGGCCCCGTACAAATCTGCGCTCGCATTGTTCATTCTCTGGGCCGCAATCCGTTTTGGAATACGCGGAGCATCGGCCATAAATCTCCTGTTTGGGTTGCTGATCACCTTTCTGACGTCGCACTATTTGAAGGGCTTGTCGGCGGAGCAGGTATCCTCCGGATCCTACCTCCAGACCGTGCAGCTGTTTCTGGCCATCAATGCCCTGATCGGACTCATCCCGGCGATCGCGATCGAGGAGCGGAACCTGCTGGTGCGGCGATTGGGCCACAGTGAGGAGCGCTTCCGGAATCTGAGCGCCGCCACTTACGAGGGCGTAATTCTCACCGAAGGCGGCCGGGTGTTGGACGCAAACGACCAGGCGTTGAAGCTTTTGGGCTATGAGCGGGCCGAACTTCTCGATCGCGAGGTCGTCACCCTGATCGATCCATGAAGCCGGGCGCTCGTCGACGCGAGCATCAGGACGGATCGCGAGGCTTCGTATGAGCACCGGTTATTGCGCAAGGACGGCACCGTCCTTGACGCGGAAGCACGGGCGAAGGTGATGCATTTTGGGGGGCGGAAGATCAGGATGACCGCGATCCGTGACGTGACCGAACGCAAGCGGACGGACGAAACGCTGCGGGCGTCGCTGAGGGAGGTCACGGAACTTCGCACCGCGCTGGATGAGCACGCGATTGTGGCCATCACCGATCCGGAAGGGATGATCACGTTCGCGAACGACAAGTTTTGCGCGACCTCCAAGTACGCCCGGCAGGAGTTGCTGGGCCAGGACCACCGGATCGTCAATTCGGGCTATCACCCCAAGGAGTTCTTCGCGAACCTTTGGACGACGATCAAGGAGGGCCGGGTCTGGCACGGCGAAATCAAGAACCGGGCGAAGGACGGGTCGTTCTACTGGTCCGCAACGACGATCGTGCCGTTTTTCAACAAGGACGGTAAGCCACGCCAGTATGTGGCCATCCGGGCGGACATTTCGGAACAGAAGCGCAACGAAGAGGCGTTCAAGCTGGCGCGCGAGGTTGATTTTCAATTTCTCGCCGACGCGTTGCCGCAGATGATCTGGACCGCAAAGCCCGACGGCCGTCTCGACTATTGCAACCAGCGCTGGCTGGGCTACACCGGCCTCACCCTGGAGCAGACGAAGGACTGGGGCTGGCAATCGGTGCTTCATCCCGGCGATCTGGCGATCTACGGCGAACGCTGGACCCGGGCGTTCGCCACCGGCAGCGGCTACGAAGTCGAGTATCGCTTCAAGCGCGCCAGCGACGGGACGTACCGCTGGCACCTCGGCCGGGCGTTTCCGCAGCGCGACACCGCCGGCCAGATCATCAAGTGGATCGGCGCCTGCACCGACATCCACGACCAGAAGCAAGTTTCAGCACTGCTCGAACAACGGGTCCAGGAGCGCACGCTGGCGCTGCATACCAGTGAGGAGCAATTCCGCATGGCTTTCGAATTTGCCGGCACGGGCATGGCGCTGGTGGGGCTCGACGGCCGCTGGCTGCGGGTCAATCGCGCGCTCTGCGATCTCGTCGGCTACACCGAGCAGGATCTGCTGGGAAGAACCTTTCAGGACATCACGCACCCCGACGACCTGGAAACCGATCTGCACCATATGCGCGAGCTGATCGCCGGCACGGCCAATCACTATCAGATGGAAAAGCGCTACATTCACCGCGACGGGAGCATCGTGTGGATTCGACTCACGGCCTCGATTGTGCGCGACGCGCTGGGGAATTTCACGCACCTGGTTTCGCAGATCGAGGACATCACCGACCGCCGGAAGGTCGAGGCGGCGCTGCGCGAGAGCGAGGAACGCTACCGGGCGATGGTGGAAACCGTGCAGGACTACGCCATTTTCCTGCTGGACGCGGACGGCCGCGTCGCCTCGTGGAACGCCGGCGCCGCGCGCACGCAGGGCTATCTGGCCGAGGAAATCATAGGGCGGTATTATTCGGTTTTCTTTCCCCCGGAACTTTCGAACTCCGCGGCCGGCATGCTGGCCGCGGCGAGCGAACGCGGCCAAATCGAGACCGAGGGCTGGCGGGTGCGCAAGGACGGCTCGCGCTTTTGGGCGAACGTGCTCCTCACCGCGTTGCGCAACGAGCAGGGCGCCCTCGTCGGTTTTTCCAAAGTGACGCGCGACGTCACCACCCGCAAGGGGCTGCAGGATCAGTTGGTCGAGCGCAATGCGGCCCTCGAAATCGAGGCCCAGCGGGCCCAGGAAGCGAACCGGTTGAAGAGCGAATTCCTCGCGAACATGTCGCATGAACTGCGAACCCCGCTGAACGGAATCATCGGATTTTCCTCGTTTCTGGCCGGCGAAAAACCCGGACCGCTGAATGCCCGACAGAAGGAATTTCTCGGTGACGTGCTGGCCAGCAGCCAGCATCTCCTGCGGCTCATCAACGACCTGCTCGATCTGGCCAAGATCGAAGCGGGCAAGGTCGAACTGGCGACGGAGCTTTTTTCCCTGCGGACCGTCATGGCCGAGGTGGTCGGCGTCGTGAGCCCGCTGCTTCACGACAAACAGCTGGATTTCGAGGCCCTGGTGCAACTCGAGGACGACGGGGTGAATCTCGACCCCCAGAGAATCAAGCAGGTCCTCTACAATTTGCTGTCGAACGCGATCAAGTTCACCCGCGCGGGCGGACGGATCCGCCTGCTGGCCCGGCCCCGCGGTGACCGGGAAATCGAGTTGGTGGTGATTGATTCGGGCATCGGCATCAAGCCGGCGGACTTTGCGCGGCTGTTCACTGAATTTCAGCAGCTCGATTCAGGTTCGTCCCGTCTCTACCAGGGCACCGGTTTGGGACTGGCGCTTACCAAGAAAATCGTCAGCCTGCACGGTGGAACGATAGAGGTCGAGAGCGTGGTCGGCCACGGCACAACCTTTACCGTCGTCCTGCCCCGGGCGATTGTTTCCCCTGTCGCATGAAGCCGCGCATTCTCATCGTCGACGACAACCCGACCAATCTCAAGCTGGCGGCGGCTTTGCTTGAGTTTGAAGGCTACGCGATTGAAGAGGCGGGTGATGCCGAATCGGCCTTGAACCTGATCCGGGCGAGGCCGCCCCAGCTGGTGCTGCTCGATGTCCAGCTTCCGGTGATGGATGGACTGACTCTGGCGCGGATCATCAAGACCGACGAAACCCTCAGGCACATCCGCGTCGTCGCACTGACCGCGTTTGCAATGAAAAGCGATGAGCAGCGCGCTTTCGACGCGGGTTGCGACGGGCATATCGCGAAGCCGATTGACGTGGGGAAATTTCCGGAATTGGTGGCCAAGTACCTCAACGGAGCGTCTCAAGCGTCCCTCCGCCCATGAATGTCCTCGTGGTTGAAGACGACCCCACCGACCTGAAGCTGGTCCGTTCCGTGCTCATGGCGGAAGGTCACAGCGTGGTGGGTGCCCGCAGCGCGGAACAGGCCCTGGCGATGTTGGCAGAGAGCCGGCCTGATGTCATTGTCACCGACCTGGCTTTGCCGGAATTGGATGGAGTTGCCCTGGCGATGCGAATAAAGGCGGCGCCGGAGACGGCCCACATACCCATTGTCGCCACGACTGCCTATGCCGATCGATTTCAAAGGGGCGGGCCTCAACTGAAGGCCGGATTTGCGGCCTTTGTTCCGAAGCCCATCGATACGCGGGCGCTGCCGGCCTTGATCGCCGCGGTCGGTGGCCATTCCTGAATTTCCATGACCATTCTTATTGCCGACGATCGCGAAACGAACCGCAAGCTGCTCCGGGCGATTTTACGCGCCGAGGGCTATGCGGTGCAGGAGGCCAGCGACGGGGGCGAAGCCCTCGCGGCTTTGCAGGCGGTGAGCGGGCCGTGTGTGGCGTTGATCGATTGGGAGATGCCGGTGCTCCCCGGGATCGATGTTTGTCGCGCGGCCCGGAAGCAGCCGAACGCAAATCTGCTCTTCCTGATCATTGTGACCGTGCGGGACAGTTCGCAGGACGTCGTGGCGGGTCTGGAGGCGGGGGCCAACGACTACATGACCAAGCCGTTTGACAACACCGAGCTGTTGGCCCGGGTGCGGATTGGCACGCGGATGGTTGAACTGCAGGAATCGCTCGCCCGGCGGGTGGACGAACTCGAGGCCGCGGCGGCGCAAATCAAACAACTGAAGGGGATTTTGCCGATCTGCGGATATTGTAAGAAAATCCGCGACGACACGGACTATTGGCAAATGGTCGAGGAATATATCGAGACGCACACGGAGGCCCTTTTCAGCCACGGTGTCTGCCCGGAATGTTTCGACCGCGAGGTTCGTCCCGGACTGACGAAGATGGGCTTTTCCGTCGCCGAAATCGACCGCGTCAAGCTATCCCGCAAGCCCGTCGTCCGGGAAAATCCCGATGGCTGACGGGAAAATCGTCAAAAAACCGGACTCAGCCGGGATCAGGCAGTTGAAATGAGGTGGAACCGGACCTCCGGGCCGGTTTGACTTGCGGGCCCCAATCAGCCCGCTCGGAGATCGGGCTCCACCTTCCAACAGAGCAGGTTCGCTCGGAAATCATTCTGAACTGCATGAGTCCGGTTCAGGACCGATCTTTGGACGGCAGAGCTGTCGGCAAAGAGGCCCGGGCGTGCCGTCGGCTTTCTTTGTTTTTGTAGAGCTCCGCGTCGGCTGCGGTCGTGAGCTCGTCGATGGTCTGGGGCCCGGTTTTGTCGAAATAGGTCACGCCGACGCTTGATTCCAGGTTGAATCCGGAGGAAGCCGTCGCGTTGCGCGCCGCGAGGGCGGCCTGCAGGTTGCGCAAGGTCTCATCGATCTGGCCGGCCAGCCGCTCCGCGCCCATGGCCACAAACTCGTCGCCCCCGAGCCGCACCAGCAGGGTGCCCTTGGGGAAAGTGCCGCGCAAGGTGGAGGAAAATTCCACGAGGGCCTCGTCGCCCTTCGCGTGGCCGAGTTCGTCGTTGATTTGTTTGAACCGGTCGAGGTCGAAATAGCACAGGTAGCCGCGTCCGTCCGTGTTTTTGACCTGGTGGATCACATCGGGATAGAGGGTATGGAAACCGCGGCGGTTGTACAATCGCGTCAGCTCATCGAGGACAGCGAGCTGCTGGATGGCTTCGCTGGCGATGTTCGCTTCCACGGCCGACCGCTGGGCGCGGTCGAGCGCGATTTCGATCTGCTGGTTGAGCGAATCGGCGCTTTCGACGGCGCGCTGCATTTCCTCCTGATGCTGCTTGCGCTCGCCGATATCGGCCAGTGTCAGGACCAGGTCGCGGAGGGTCCCGTCGGGCGTCCGGTAGGCCTGCAGGGTGAGTTCGCACCAGTTGGTCTGCTCCCCGTTCCGGCACCGCAGCTCAAGGCTCAGCCGGTCCGCCAGCTTGGTTCGCAATTGGACGAGGCTGGCGGCGTAAGCGGCGCGGTCTTCCGGAGCGAGGGAAGCGTCGAAGCTGTCGACCGACGTGAACGTGGCGGCCGGCTGTCCGGCCAGGCGGGCAAAAGGTTCGCTGATCCAGCAGCCGGCGCCCCGGCCGTAGCGCTGCCAGCAGACGCCGAGGGGGAGCGAGTGCAGGATCGTGCGCAAAAACGCGTCGGTGGGGCCCGGGGCGGTTTTGCCGTTGGGCGGCAAACGACCGAGGGGCCCGCGGACTGTGACGTGGGCGTTCATTGCATTCCGGAACATCGGCACTTTTGCCCAAATCCGAAGGACATTGTTGCTGATTGGCTAAAGCATTCCAGCGGTACCTCGCCGTGGCTGCTGGCCCTTGAACCTGGCGTATCCCGTCCACGTCGGATCACAGCGGGCGGATGCCGCATTGACGTCAGCCACCTACCGCTTGCTGCCGCGGTTTGCGTGGTGCCCGAACTTGCCGTGGCGGGCCGGGAGGGATGGCCCAGTGGAAATGCCGTTCGGTTTAACACGAGAAACGCGACCCGGGACGTTTTTACACGATGAAATTGGGCTTCCTTCTTTCAGTCAATGAGGTGTAGTTTTTGATAAGCCAACTTGGGTTGGTTTAACCAATTGTTCGGCGCAGACCAAATGAAAGCCCTTCTCCAGCGTAGTGGAGCGTACTTGCGAACTAGAGACACTATGGGCTGGTTTCTCGTCACCGTGGGCTTTCTTGAGGTCGCGATGCTCGCCGAGAGTTTTATACTTCATCATGAAGCGGGACTATATGGTGGGCATCACGGCGATGTTGCCGGAGGTCTCAGCTTACTCAGCTTTGCTTTTCTTCTATCTCTGGGAATTCTTGCTTCTGCAGGAATCGGTTCGGGCCTCGGGAAAACGACCTGCCCCATAAATGGCGCGATGTTGGGGGCTGTGGCGTTCTTTCCCTTATCCTTCGTGACAGGCATTTGTGGGGCACTCCTGCTTTATATTTCTCCATTCGTCGGAACGTCATTTCCTTTTGCGGTCGGTATTGGTCTCGTGGTCATGGGGTTCATCAGAAAGCCACGACTATCTCCAATGCAAACGCCGAACCAGTCGCCGAAACCGACTCAGGCCAGTGGCCTGATCGGTTAACCTCAACGTTAGTCCCAAAAGCAAAGCATGCGAGCGATCGTCATCAGCCTCGGTTTAGTATTAGCTTCCGCCGCTCGCGCGACCGCGCCACTCGACGAGCCACTGCCTCCCGTCGCATCGATGCAAGCGTTGGTCGAAAGCTTCCGGGTTGTGGAAGGGAAGCTCGGCCATGGCGACCACTATGCGTTTATCACCGCTTGGCCTGAGCTACTTGAGCCTCTAAAGCATGAGGATTGCCGACTTTCAGATTCTGAGTGGGAACCAGCTTCTTTGAAGGTTTTCTCGAAGCTGACCCCGCGGCAGATTATTCTTATCGGGCATCAGATCCGGATGCTACGCGCCAAGTACATGCTGGCCGGGAATCGACTGGAGAAGCCTGACACGGATGCGATCCTAAAAGAGTCGGGGGAAATTCTAAGACGGTACACAAACGAGGCTAACCACTCGCCGGAACCTGCACCGGGCGCGGTTCACTGAGAACGCTCGCCAGACAATTCCATGACTCGCCGACTCTTTGACCACGTTGACCTGCGTGTGCGCAGCTTGGCCGAGGCGAAGCCTTTCTATGCGGTGCTTCTGCCGGCGCTTGGGTTTCCCGATTTTTGCGAAACACCCATGGGCATCGCGTATGATGCAATACGTGACCATCCCAAGCCCGAATTTATCGGTTTGATTGAGGATGCCGGACACGTGCCCAATGCGACTCGACTGGCCTTCTGGGCTGAGACAAAGGAGGAGGTTGATCGGGTCGCTGCCGCCATTGCCGGCTCGGCAGCTCGCAACGTCGAAGGCCCCATGTACTGTCCGGAGTATTCCCCGACCTATTATGGCATGTTTTTCGAGGATCCGTGTGGCAACAGGCTCGAGGTTTGTTGCAGAACCGCGCGCTCCTGAGATGCCGAACCAAAACCCGCCGCAGCCGGCAGGGAAGCACAAGCGCGTGTGTCGGAATGCGTTGCGTAATTCGAAAGTGGTCGGGGCGGTGAGATTCGAACTCACGACCTCTACGTCCCGAACGTAGCGCTCTACCAGGCTAAGCTACGCCCCGATCCATCGAACCCCGGCCTGTGCCGGAGAAGGGCCAACAAAGGCCGGCCGCAGGTGCAGCGCAAACAAAATCTTCCGCGAAAGAGAGGCAGATGTCTCGAACGGCATCTGCGGCGATCTTGGCTTTCCCAAACCGCGGCGGTCCCGGCGGTACCGCCCTACCGGAGAGGGGTGCGGGCACCTTGGCACCCAACCGCAGCCTCTGGTGTTTCGCGGCGGAAAGGGCCGTTGAGGGCAACGGCCCCTACCAAATAGCTTGGGGAAACAAAAAGGCCGCGTCGGGGGACGCGGCCGAGGGGCAGAAAGGTGCGGCGGGTTACTTGGGGGGCGGCGCGACCGGGGGCATGGAGGCGAGGACGACGGCCTTCTGGCCGACCATCTCGACCATCCGCTGCACCTCGATCTCGGCATTGCGCCGGCTGACCTTCGCCAGCTCCACCTGCTTGGCCAGATCGAAAACTTCGCGGGTGGTCCGTTCCTTGAGCTGCCGGGCATCGGCCAGTTTGCGGTCGAGTTCAGCGCTGTCTTTCGTGTAACGGTCGCACTCGGCGTTGTAGCCATCCGTCTCCTTTTTCAGCAGGGCCATGTCGTCCTGGTATTTCTTTTCCTTCTTTTCGACCTTGGCGCGTTCGGCGGCCTCATTCTCCTGCTGGCGCTTGATGGCGTCCTCCTGGGCCTTGGCCTCGATTTCCTTGCGGTGGGCATCCTCCTCGACTTTCTTGGCCTCAACGGCGGCCTTGATCCGGGCTTCCTTGACCTCCATATCATTCACCGCGCCGCGGTAGACGAAGATGAAGCCGACGAGGAGAACGGTCGGGACGATAAAGTAATATTTGTTCATGGTGCGAAAGAGGGGGGTGGAGGTCAGCCCTTGCTGGCGGCGGCTTTGGCCGCGGCTTCCGCGGCGGTTCTGGCGGCGTCGGCCGCGGCGATCTTGTCGAGCAGATCGTAATAATATTTCTGGTTGGCCTCGGTCTTTTTGACGAAGTCCTGGAGGAAGCCGAGTTCGTCGAGGTGGTGCTTTTTCTCCTCCTCAAGCTTGGCGATCTCGGTTTTGACGACCTCGAGATCCTTCTTGAGCGAATCGGTCTGGTCGCGCAGGCGCCGGCGCTCGTCGAACGCGCGCTGGCGTTTGTCCTCGGCCTCGAGCTGGGCGTTTTTCTTGGCTTCTTCGACGCGCTCCTTCTCTTCCCGCTCCAGCTTCCGCTTCGCGGCGGCGTCGGTGGCAGCCTGGAAGGCCTGGGCCCGCGCGTCCTGGTCGTGCTTTTGCTTGGCTTTCAGTTCCGCCTCGGCGACGGCTTTGCGCGCGGCCACCTGGGCGTCGAATTTCTGGGTGAAGTTCCAGTAGAATCCGCCGAAAACCAGGACGCCAATCAGCGGAACGAGAATGTAGATTTTGTTCATGAGTCGGGGTTCGTAAAAGGGGGTTACATCTGCTTTTTCTTTTCCTCGCGATCGAGGATCGCCGCATCGATGGCCTTCTTCATGCGGCCGGCCCGGTCGGCGGCTTCGGGCATGGTCATGGCGTGTTCGGTCGCCTTGAGCGCGATGTCGAATTTCTTCAGTTCAAACGCGATGTAGGCGAGAAAGAGGTAGGCTTGGGCCGGCTTGTTGCCGCCGCCCTTGTCCACGCAGAGCTGGACGTGCTTCAGCGCTTCTTCATTGTTGTTGAGGGAGTAGAGATTTTGCGCGAGCAAGTACTCCAGCTGGCCCGATTTCGGGTAGAACTTGGTGGCGTCCTCGAGGACGCTGATCGCCTTCACATCGCGGTGCAGCTGTTGATAGGCGGAGGCGAGGAGGAGCCACTTCTGCTCGTCGCTTTCGATCGAGCGGTTGTGGAGGCCTTTTTCGAGAAGATCGGCCGCAACGCCGTATTGCTGCAGATTGAAATGGATGCCGACGAGGGTGTAGTTCTCCTTCGGCGAAGTCATGTAGCCGCGGGCCTGGGCGCGCTCGATGGCGGTGATGGCGCGGACTTCCTGGTTGGATTGGAGGTAGAGGCCGGCGAGTTGCTGCCAGTAGGTCTTGTTGTCCGGTTTGATCGCGACCAGAAGCTCGAGGAGTTCGGAGGCTTCGGCGTCCCGGCCCAGCTGCTGGAAAGCGGCCAGTTTGAGCACATAGAACTGGTCCTTCGGGTGGGCGGCGAGATGCAGTCCCTGCTCGACGACTTCGAGGGTCTTTTTGAGAAGGACCGGGTCGGCGTGATCGGCATCCAGGGTGGCGTGGGTGTACAGGAGGGAAGCGTAAAAGAGGAGACCTTCGGGCGTGGGCTTCTTGATCAAGGCGATCCACCGGACCATGTATCCCTCCGCCTTTTCGAGGAAGGCGACGTTCATCTTGGCGCCGATCTG
>CAYZGG010000109.1:0-13545 GCA_964477955.1 uncultured Opitutaceae bacterium | reverse complement strand
ACTATGGCACAAACTGTAAACGAATTATGGCACACCGCCAGGGCACCCCGCCCACCAAGAATTTTCACCGATTTCACCAGCGGGCGCCGGCAACTGGCGATTTGCGACATTAAGCAGGCTTGTCAGCAGGGGAGGGGAGGTTTTGAGTGGCGGGCTTCGATTCCCACATGGCCCAAATCACCAAGAGTTACGAACCGCAGGTAGTTGAGAGGAAATGGTACGCCGCCTGGCTGGCGGCCGGTGCCTTCGAGGGTCGGGTCAATCCTTCCAAGGAACCCTACACCATCATGATCCCGCCGCCGAACGTGACCGGCGTGCTCACGATGGGCCATGTGCTGAACAACACGATCCAGGACATTTTGATCCGGCGGGCGCGGTTGGACGGGCGCGAGGCGCTGTGGGTGCCCGGGACGGATCACGCCGGCATCGCCACGCAGACGGTGGTGGAGCGCGAGCTGCGCAAGGAAAAGAAAACCCGCCACGATCTCGGGCGGGAAAAGTTTTTGGAAAAGGTCCGGGCCTGGCGCGAGGAGAAGGGCGGCATCATCCTCCAGCAGTTGCAGGCCCTCGGCGCTTCGTGCGACTGGAGTCGCACCCAGTTCACGATGGATCCGCATTATTCGCGGGCCGTGCTCACGGTGTTCGTCGATCTTTTCCGCAAAGGCCACATCTACCGCGGCAAGCGCATGGTCAACTGGTGCCCGGCATCGCTCACTGCGCTGTCCGACGAGGAAGTGATCATGAAGCCCACGAAGGGGTTTCTCTACCAAGTCCGCTACGAGCTGGCGGATGAGCCCGGCCGTTTCATCGAGGTGAAAACCACGCGGCCGGAGACGATCCCCGGGGACGTGGCGATCGCGGTGCATCCCGACGATCTCCGGTACGCCGGATTGATCGGGAAAAAGGTGCGCCGGCCGCTCGGGCCGGCGGCGGAGATCCCGATCATCGCCGACGTGGCGGTCGACAAGGAATTCGGTTCCGGGGCGCTGAAGATCACGCCCGCCCACGACAAGGTGGATTTTGAAATCGGCCAGCGCCACCTGCTGCCGGTGCTCGATGTGCTCAACGCCGACGGCAAGCTGAACGAGCTCGCCGGCCCCGAGCTGGCGGGCCTCGATCGTTTTGCCGGGCGCAAGCGGGCGGCCGAGCTTCTGCGCGCCTCCGGGGCGCTGGCGAAGGAGGAGCCTTACGAGAACAACGTGGGCTATTCCGAGCGCGCCGACGTGCCGATCGAACCGCGCCTGACCTGGCAGTGGTGGCTCAAATACCCGCGCGTGGAGGAGGCCAAGGCGGCGGTCAGGGAGGGTCACATCAAGTTCTATCCGGAACGGTGGTCGAAGGTTTATCTCCATTGGCTCGACAACATCCAGGACTGGTGCATCAGCCGTCAGCTGTGGTGGGGCCACCGCATACCGGTCTGGTACCGCAAGGGTCTCGACCGCGAAAAACTCACGGTCGCCGATCTGGGCGATCCGACCAAGGTGCACGTTTCGCTCGAGGGTCCGGTGGACACGGCGAACTGGGTGCAGGAGGACGATGTGCTCGACACCTGGGCCTCGTCATGGCTCTGGCCGTTTGCCACGCTCGGCTGGCCCGACCAGGTCGCGATGGCCGAAGCGGGTTACGAATATTTCTATCCCACGACCACGCTCGTCACCGGTCCGGACATCATTTTCTTCTGGGTGGCGCGGATGATCATGGCCGGTCTCGAGTACACGCGTCCGGGCCAGCCGCTGGCGGAATGCGTGCCGTTCCGGAACGTTTATTTCACGGGCATCATCCGCGATGCGCAGGGCCGCAAAATGTCCAAATCGCTCGGCAACTCGCCCGATCCGCTCGACCTGATCGCGAAATACGGGGCGGATGGCCTGCGGTTCGGCATCATTTCCATCGCGCCGCAGGGACAGGACATCCGGTTCCAGGAGGACCGCATCGAGTCCGGCAAGAATTTCTGCAACAAGCTCTGGAACGCCGCCCGTTTCCGCCAGATGAGCGGGCCGATGTCCGACAATTCGTCGCGCGCCGTGATCTACGCGCGGCTGGAGCCGGCGAAATTCGACGCCGACGACCATGCCATTCTCGACCGGTTGCTGGCCACGACCCGCGAGGTGGACCGGTGCTTCGGCGAATACGAGTTCAGCGCGGCGGTGCAGGCGATCTACGGCTTTTTCTGGAACGATTTCTGCGACTGGTACGTCGAGGTCTCGAAGACGAAGCTGCAGACGCCCGAGCTTAAGGACAACTGCCTGGCGATGCAGGATCTGGTGTTGCGGCAGACTTTGCTGCTGCTGCATCCGTTCATCCCGTTCATCACCGAGGAGCTCTGGCACGAGCTTGGTTACGGCCCGGCCAATGGCTTCATCGAGCAAGCGCGGTTGGAAACCGCCTCGCACGTGCTCAGCACGGCCGCGCCGTTCGGCCTATCGCTCGACTATGACGCAGCCGCGATCATCCAGCGAATGAAGCAGACGGTTTCGCAACTGCGCGCGCTCAAGGCCGAGCAGGGCGAGGCGGCGAGCAAGGCCTCCGTGTTTGTGGTCGAGGCAGCCGACGCCCAGTGGGCGGTCATCGAGGAGAACATGGCGAAACTCAAGCGCATGCTCGGAGCGGAAACCATCACCCGCGGGCCGATGTCGTCTGGAGCCTCGGCTTGCGCCACGGCGCTGGGCTCGTGGAGTCTCGTCCGCCAGCTCAAGGGCGATACCGCGGCCGAAAAGGCGCGCCTGGGGAAGGAGCTGGAGGCGCTGACCAAGCACATTGCCGGGACCGAGGCACGGCTGGCCAACCCGGCCTTTACCGACAAGGCCCCGCCGGCGGTGATCGAGGGCGCGAGACGGCAACTGGCGGAGCAGAAGGCCAAGCGGGCCGAAGTGGAGCGCCTGTTGACCGGGCTGGGTTGAGGCGGACCATTGGCCGGAGGATTCGCCGGTTGACGGATCGGGGTGGAAGGCGTTTCCTCGAGAGGTTCAGGGTGGACTGGCGTCCGCCGGGCGCAGCGACATTCCGCCGCAGTGCCTCCGACAAAACCAAAAGCACTCCTGGCATGAAACCCAAAGACCTGCTGTTTTGCCTCTGCGTGGCGTTGATGACGGCCGCCAGGGTTTCGGCGGCGGACTATCCCGCGCCCGTGGAAGGGGATTTCGTCCTCAAGGATTTCAAGTTTCACGACGGCGAATCGCTGCCCGCGCTGCGGATCCATTACCGGACCATCGGGGCTCCGAAGAAAAATGCAGAGGGCGTCGTGACCAACGCCGTGCTCATCACGCATGGCACGACCGGCAGCGGGGGTCAGTTCATCCGGCCGGAGTTTGCGGGCGAACTTTTTGGCGCGGGCCAGCCCCTGGATGCCGCCCGCTATTTCATCGTCCTGCCCGATGGCATCGGCCACGGCCAATCGGCCCGGCCGAGCGAGGGCCTGCATGCCCGGTTTCCGCATTACGGATATCTCGACATGATCGAGGCCCAGCGCCGGTTGCTCGTCGAAGGGCTGGGCGTGACGCACGTTCGGCTGGTGATGGGCACATCAATGGGCGGCATGCACACCTGGCTGTGGGGCGAGACCTACCCGGACATGATGGATGCGTTGCTGCCGCTGGCCTCGCTGCCGGTGCAGATTTCCGGACGGAACCGGGTCTGGCGGCGGACGATCATCGACGCCATCCGCCACGATCCCGAGTGGGCGGGCGGGGACTACAAGGCGCAACCCCAGTCGCTCGGCACCGCTGCGGAAATCCTCTTTTTCATGGGCAGCAACCCGGTGCTGCGCCAGGCGGAGTCGCCCACGTTGGCGAAGGCGGACGCGACGCTGGCAGCCTATGTGGCGGGCTACTTCAAAACGGGCGATGCCAACGACGTCCTGTATGCCCTGGAGGCTTCGCAGGACTACGACCCCAACCCCGGCCTGGAAAAAATCAAGGTTCCGTTGCTCGCGATCAACACGGCCGACGATCTGATCAACCCCCCCGAGCTCGGCATCCTCGAGCACGAGATCGGCCGCGTCCCGCACGGTCGCGCGCTCGTGCTGCCGCTCAGCGAGCACACCCGCGGCCACGGCAGCCACACGCTGGCGGCGCTCTGGAAGGACGAACTGGCGAAACTGCTGGCCGAGACCGCGCGCTAGCAGGTCAAATTGCGGGACGATTTCTCGGCGCTTGCCTCGCCCGCGCGATTCTTCCTACGGTCTGACGCTTTATTGCAGCCCCGGTCGTTCCGCTTCTGGGCGGGAGATCGGTCCGGTTCCTGCTAAAGGCCCACCGGCATTCCAAACCAAGACCAATATTCCCTTTCATGAAAAAAGCTCTGATTACCGGCATTACCGGGCAGGATGGATCCTATCTGGCAGAATTCCTGCTTGGAAAGGGCTACGAAGTGCACGGCGTGATCCGCCGCGCCTCGTCGTTTAACACGGGCCGCATCGACCATTTGAATTTCGACCGGTACGCCAACGGGGCGAGGCTGACGCTGCACTACGGCGACCTCGCCGACGCGGTGCAGATGGTCAAACTGCTCTACGAGCTTCAGCCCGACGAGATATACAACCTGGCGGCCCAGTCACACGTGCGGGTGTCCTTCGACATTCCCGAATACACCGGCGACATCGACGGGCAGGGCGCGCTGCGGATTCTCGAGGCGATCCGCGAGGCCGGGCTGGTGAAGAAAACCAGGTTTTACCAGGCCTCGTCGTCGGAGATGTTTGGCAAGGTGCAGGCCGTGCCGCAGACGGAGACCACGCCGTTCTGGCCGCGGTCGCCGTACGGCTGCGCCAAGGTTTATGCCTACTGGCTGACGGTGAATTTCCGCGAAAGCTACCAGCTGCACGCGTCGAACGGCATTCTGTTCAACCACGAGAGTCCGCGCCGCGGCGAGACGTTCGTGACCCGCAAGATCACGCGCGCCGCCACCCGCATCAAGGTGGGGCTGCAGGAGTCCCTTTATCTCGGCAACCTGGAGGCCAAGCGCGACTGGGGTTATGCCAAGGAATACGTCGAGATGATGTGGTTGATGCTGCAACAGGAAAAACCCGACGACTACGTGGTGGCCACGAACGAGACGCACAGCGTGCAGGAATTTTGCGAGGTCACCTTCGGGCTGCTCGGACTCGACTGGCAGAAATACGTGAAACACGACGTCCGTTACGAGCGTCCGGCGGAGGTCGATCTGCTCATCGGCGATCCGGCGAAGGCCCGGCGGCAGCTCGGCTGGGAACCGAAGGTCCGTTTCAAGGACCTCGTCAAGATCATGGTCGAACACGATCTCGACCTGGCCAAGCGCGAGGCCCAGATCGCCCAGCTGGCCGCCCCCACCAAGGCGCCGTTTGCGTGAAAGTAGATCGATGCGTGCACGGTCGTCCAATCCATGAAACTTTTCATCGCCGGGCATAAGGGCATGGTGGGATCCGCGCTGGTGCGGCGCTTTGAACTCGAGCCGGAGGTCGCGCTGCTGCTGCGCGCGCGGAGCGAGCTCGACCTGACGGAGCAGGCGGCGGTGGCCGGATTCATGGCGGCGGAGAAACCCGATGCGGTCATCGTGGCCGGAGCCAAGGTCGGGGGCATCCTCGCCAACAACACCTACCCGGCCGAGTTCAGCTACGAGAACCTGGCAATCGCCACCAACTGCATTCACGGGGCGCACCGGGCCGGCGTGAAGCAGCTGCTCTTCCTGGGCAGCTCGTGCATTTATCCGAAACACGCGCCGCAGCCGATGCCCGAGGAGTGCCTGCTGACCGGTCCACTCGAACCGACGAACGAGGCTTACGCCATCGCCAAGATCGCCGGGCTCAAGCTCGCGCAATACTACCGCCGCCAGTACGGCGTCCGCTACCACTCCGCCATGCCGACGAATCTCTACGGCCCGGCCGACAACTACCACCTCCAGAATTCCCACGTGCTGCCGGCGCTCATCCGCAAATTTCACGAGGCAAAGGAAGCCGGCCGCGAAGAGGTGACCGCGTGGGGCACCGGGTCGCCCCGCCGCGAATTTTTGCACGTCGACGACCTCGCTGATGCCTGCGCGTTTTTACTGCATGCGACCAATCCACCCGACTGGATCAATGTGGGCTCCGGCACGGACGTGACCATCCGGGAGCTGACGGAGCTGGTGGCGCAGGCGGTCGGATTCACCGGGCGCATCGTATGGGACGCGACCAAACCCGATGGCACGCCGCGCAAATTGATGGATGTTTCCAAACTCACCAGCCTCGGCTGGTCGGCGCGCATCGGACTGAGCGTGGGCATCGCGCGCACCTACCGGAGTTTCCTGGAAGAAAAATCGGCCGGCACCCTGCGCGGCTGACGTCGGCCTGGCCCCTGCGTTTTTTGGCTCGATCGACCGGGTGTCCCCGGATTGAATCCCCGGGAAAGAGAGACCGGGTTTCCTTATGCGTACCACGCTCCCGCATGAAGCTCCGTCGGCCCGGCCGCAAAATGCACCGGCGTCGCGTGGCGTCGCCACGAAGCCCTGCGCTCCGCTGGGCGTGCACGAGGTGCTCGCCACTCCGGGCCGGCCACTGGCGCCGGAGCCCCGGCAACGCTTTGAGTCGCGGTTCGGACACGACTTTACCCAAGTCCGATTGCACGACGACGCGCAGGCCGCCGGTTCCGCCGACCGCGTGGGCGCGCTGGCGTACGCCGTCGGCCGGCATGTGGTCATGGGCCGGACCGCCTCGGAAAAAACTGCCGCGGGCGACGACCGCATCCTCGCGCACGAACTTGCGCATACGCTGCAGCAGCGGAATGCCGGTGCGCCGCCCCGGAACCTGCCCATCGGCGAGATCGATTCCCCGGGCGAACGGGCGGCCCGGGACGCCACCGACGCGGCGCTGTCCGGCGGCGGGCGGACACCGGCGGCGCTGTCGGGCGGGGCGGTGCTGCAGCGCCAGCCGAAACCTGACGCGACGCCGGACCAGACGACGGACAACGACCAGAGCGGCAAGGATGCGGGAGCGTCCAAGGATGACGATGATGAGCCGACCCCGTGGCTGACGCTCCAGGGTCAGGGGTTCGCGCAGTTCTCGCAGGTTTATACCACGCCGAAGCCTCCGCCGTGGTTGCTCGGCGGACAGCTTGGCGCCAACATCCAGTTTCACGCCGGCAAGAAAGGCTTTGAGCTGGGACTGTTCGGACAATACGGGCGCGTCATGCGGTGGGACAGCCACGTGATGGCGGGAGGCGACCAGTTTCAGGCAGTCGTGCAACCATCGTGGGTCATCGTGAATTCGGGGAAATGGCAGGTGGCCATTTTTGGCCAGGGCAGTGGCGGGGCGACCACTTCAACGGATCCGATGGTCGCGGGAAAACAGTTCAGCCTCACGGGCGGCGGGCAGGTCACCTACGAGATCTTCTCCCACGACCGGTTCAAGCTGCAGGGCGCCGCCTCCGCCGCAGGAGGTGCGCAGTGGTCCAGGGCGCCGTCCGATTCCTCCTATTCGCCAAGTGGCACCTGGCAGGTGAGCGCGGGGGTGCAGCTTTCGTTCGACGCGGTGAAGCGCTCCAAACCGGCTCCGCCTCCGCCGCCGGAAAACATCACCGTGCCGATCCCGGATCCCGAGCCCGCGCCGAAAGACCCGCCCAAACCAAAACCAGACGACCCGGACAGCGCGAAGAAGGCCCCCGACGGACCGGTGAAGGATTCCGGCGATGCAACCAAGCCGGCCGGCCAGCCGCCCATGCCGCCGCCGCTGCCGGTGGACGGAAGAATTTTCTTCCTGCTGGACCGCCCGCTGCCGGGAGCGCCGGCCGAAAACAACGTCTTGCAATCCGGCCTGGGCGACGAGGTGCCCGCGACGAAGCAGCGGGTTCAGTCCGCACTCGCGGGCGATCCCAAGGCGCGGGTCATGTTCCTGGGTTTTGCCTCGATGGACGGACCGGATGCCGGCTACAATTGTCGCCTGGGTCTGCGGCGGGCGCAGTGGCTTCGGACGCGGATGGAAGCCCCGGCGGGGCAGGTGGCTCTCGACGCCGGCGCGGCCGCCGGCGCCTGCGACACCGATCAGGCCGGGGCCGTGAGTTTCGGATCGACGCGGGCGGCGGACACGAAATCCGAGGAGGAGAGACGTCTGGACCGTTTTGGCGTCGTGCATTTTTTCCGAGTCTGAGCTTCCAGGGAATTTCGCGGGTGGCAGAGGCGCTCTCGCCCGGGTTTGTTCCCAGCTTCGGCTTGCCTTGAAAATGTGGGAGCGAGCTGGCTCGCGACGTCGAACGAGTCGCGAGCCGGCTCGCTCCCACAAAATGGATTATCATGGCCGGGAATGCCTCGGTGCTTGATCGGGGATATTTACCGGTCTTCAACCGAGTGTGTCTATTCGGTTGCGATGAGGCGGCGCGCCCCTTTTTGTGCCGGGGAACAGACAATGAACACTTTTTCCCATCCGGCCGCACCCGCGGGCATCTGCCATGGCTGAAGCCGAAACAGTCGAACCGGTGGAAGAGGAGAAGTCCGAGCGCAAATCGTTCTGGGCGCATCTGGCGGACCTGCGAAAGGCGCTCGTCCGGTGCGCGATGGTGGTCGGCATCGCCCTGGTGGGCTGCCTGCTGCTCGACGACAAGTTGATGTGGATCTACGAATATCCGTTGCGCCACCTGCAGATGTTCGAGCAGCCGAGGCCGACGGTCAGCTTCCAGCTCGGTGAGGCCAGGCTCGGGCCGTATGAGGTGTCGCGCGACCAGTTTGCCGGTTTGCCGCCGGGGCAGGCGCCGCAGGTGCTGTTCAAGGTCGGCGCGGCGAAGGTGGGCGAACAGCAGGTGGTGACGCTCCAGCTTGAGCCGCAGCCGGCCGGCAACGCGCCGCTGCCGGTGCGCCTCCGGAATTTCGGTCCGGCGGAAGCGTTTTTTATCGCGTTCCGAGTGGCGCTCTACGCCAGCCTGATCCTCGCGGCCCCGTTCTGGCTGTATTTCATGGGCCAGTTCATTCTGCCGGCCCTGCACATCCGGGAGAGGAAATTCCTGTTCACCTGGCTCGGGTGGGGCGTGGTGCTCTTCATGACCGGCGTCTTGTTGACCTATTTTCTGCTGCTGCCGGTGGCGTTGCGTGCCTCCATGCAGTATTCCCGGCTCCTCGGCTTTGATTCGAACGAGTGGCGCGCGGAGGAATACATCAGCTTTGTCACGAATTTCCTGCTCGGCATGGGCTTTGGGTTCCAGTTCCCGCTGGTGTTGCTGACCTTGGTGAAAGTGGGCTTGATCGACTACAAGTTCCTCGCCAAGTACCGCCGCCATGCCGTGGTGGTGTCGTTCATTCTCGGCGCGGTGCTCACGACCCCCGAGGTCATCACGCAGGTGGCGATGGGGGTGCCGCTCTATCTCCTTTACGAGAGCTGCATCTGGATCGCCTGGTACTGGGACCGCAAGAAACGGCGCCAGCAGGCGGCGGCTTGAGCGGGGTTCGTGCCGTCGAAGTGGGGTGGATTGACCTCCACGGCCGGTTTTCCGTGCGTGACCGCGTCAGCCCCCGGAGGTCGCGCTCCACCTTCGGACATGCGTCGTACCGGGCAAAAAACGCCGTTTCGACCGTGCCATTCCGGTCAGGGGTTTCCCGCGCTTGGGCCTCAAGCCCGCCGGCTCCGTGCCGATGAAACGGGCAGTCCTTCTTTATGCCTGCCGAAACATCTCCCGCAGAAACTTCGGAACGTGTCCCGTCCCCGGCTGCGGGAGGTCCCGCTGCGGCGTCGTCTGCGCGGGTGGCGTGCGGCGAGCGCTGGCGGGGGATTTACCAGGTGATCGACAGCTTTGGCGAACTCAAGGGACGTTGGTTCAGCGCTCTCAATCTGGGCACCGGCCAGGACGTGTGGCTGCGGGTCGGCAGCCTGTCGGTCGCGCGGCACCGGGCCCGGCTTTTCGAGCGGCTCGTGACACTCGAGTGCCCCCACTTGCAACGCCCGCTCGAGGCCCACGGCGACGCCGCCGAGCGGGTGGAAATCTGGCAACCGGCGGGAGCGCTTACCCTGCGGTCCTGGCGAGCGGGACGCGCGGCACCGGGCCCGGCAGAGATGAAAAATTTTGTCCGGCAGTTGTCCGCCGCGCTGAGCGCGCTGCATGCCGGTGGGATCGGGCACTTTTCTCTTTCTCCCGATACGATTTACGTGCGGTCCGGCCCCGGGGAACCCGAATTCGTGCTCGGCGGCTTCGATGCGGTCGAAACCTTCCAGCAGGACGAATTGGTTCCGATCACGGTCGATCCCCTCTACGCGCCACCGGAGGCGGCGGGGTTGTTCAAGCATTCGCCCGGGGAGGTTCTGTCCGCGTGGGATTGGTGGTCGCTCGGCCGCGTCCTGCAGGAATTGTTTCTCGGACAACCGGTGGTCATGCGGCTGCCGGATGACGTCGCCGCCAAGCTGCCGCGGGACCTGGCGCCGAAGGCCGAGGCGCTTTTGTTCGAGCGGGAAACGGGTTTGTTGCGGGCGGGAGCGGTGGAGCTGATGACGGCGCTCGACAAGCGCACGGACCTGCTCTTGCGCGGGCTGCTGACGGGGCCGAGGGAAGGCCGGTGGGCCGGGGTGGACGTGCAGGAATGGCTGGCGGGGGGCACGCCGAAGGAACGCTACGACCACCCCATCCACGAACGGTTTTTCCGGCTCGACGGACGGGGATACACGGTGCCCGAGGCCGCCCGGCGGTTGAGCGACCCCGAGCACTTCGCGCAGGCGGTCACCCAGGTTTTCGAGGCGGGCAAACCCGGTACGCTGGCCCATTTTCTCCGGAATGTCAGGAATCACGACGCGTTGCTCGACCGGCTGGAGCAGGCCACGCAGCTCATGCAGGCGGTCGGTTTCAAGGCACTCCCCGAGGAGCTGGGTCGCGAGGTGGCGGCGGCCGTGGCGCTGCAGGCGCTGAGCGGCGGGGAATTTTTCTGGCGCGGCCAACCGGTCGCCGCACTCATGCGCCACCGGGTCGAAACGGTGGCGGAGATCGACGCCGTTTCCCGCGAAATGCGCGCGCTCGGCACCGCCGTGGTCGTGCAACTGTTGAACGCGCACGATCCGGCCGCCGCGCAATTCATCGCCGAGACCGTCAAAGGCGCCACCGAAGCCGAGGCCCTCGTGGCGCAGAAAGGCTGGAACAAGTCCGGATCCAAGGACGAATGGACGGCCCTCTGGCGACTGGCAATGGAAGCCGAGGCCCGGCTGTTGGCAGCCCGGCAGACGCTGATGGACGCTTATGCCTGCACGGCCGATGTGGCGTTGGAAAAAATCTTCAAGGCTCCCCATCCGACGCGGGGCGTGCTGGTGGTGCTGGCTTGGACCGCACGCCACCCGGAACGATTCGGCTACGTCACCCACGCGGAGGTCAGGCGGAAACGGCTGGCCGCGCTCGCGGAGGAGGGGCGCGCCCTGGCCCGCGTGCTGTTCTGGCGACGCCTGGGGCGCGCCCTGCGGGCCGGACCGTTGCTCTTCAGCCCGCGCTGGAAACTGACCGCCGCCTGGCTGACCATCGTGCTTTTGCTCGCGGTGCACGTCCCCGGGCCGGCCGGCGTCGCGCTCGGCCTGGTGCCGGTGATCGCGCTGCTCCTGTTGCGGCTGGGCGCATGGCGCTGGCAGATGCGGCTGGTCGGGCATTGGGCCGGTGATGTGCAACCGTGGACCTGGCGCGACTCCGCGGGACGTTGCGACGCAGAGGGGGCGAGACTGGCCGATCAACGCGGTCTGCCCGCTACGAGGGTGGGCGTGGTGGCGGGCTTGCAGAGAATCGACCGGGAAATCAAGGAGCTCCGAGGACCCGAGGCCGCCGCGCCGGTGGCGTGGCCACCGCTGCATCTGGCCACTTGGGGAGCCACGCTGGCCAGCTGGCTGGCGGTGGCGCTGCTCTCGGTCGGAAGTGTCTGGCGCGGAATCGAGCACCCGCCGGTGTGGACCGCCCACCTGACCTCCTGGCAGCATTTGTTTTCCCCTTCCAAAGAGAAAGAGGAGAAACCGGAGGATCCGAAGGACGTGAAGATCTCCTGGCCTTACAAGCTTCCGCTGGACGTTCCTTTCGAGATTACCGTGCAAGGAGCCTTCACTCCGACCGGCAAGCAGACTGAAGCCGCCGTTGCGCGCGGCCGGCAGCTCGTGGCCCCTTACAAGCCAGAGACGATCAACGCTTACGTGGCCATCTATGTTCCGATCGCGGACGGCCAGGGGGGCTTGTTGCTTTTCATCGGGAATAAAGGCGTGATGATGGGCCACAACGGCGTGTTGATCAATTTCGTGCCCATGGCGAAAATGTGGCTGCAGATCGGCGACCAGCGCGCGATTTTCATCGAAAAATAGGGGCGGAGCCCGGGGCCGCTCTCCGGAGGGGCACCCGCACAATGGCGCTGGCCAAGCGCGGTCCAATCGTCCAAGCTGGCCGGACCGGCGATTTGCCGGTTCGGACACAACCATACCTCCCCCCGACCATGAGTACAGATACCCCCGTCCCGGCCCCTGCGGCCGTTCCCGCCACTTCGACCGAAGACAAGACCGCCGCGATCGTGAGTTACCTCACCCTCCTTGGTTTCATCGTCGCCATCATTGTTCACAACAGCAAGAAAACCAAACTCGGCGCCTATCACCTCCGGCAGACACTCGGTTTCGTGCTCTGCGGCGTCGCGATGGGCTTTCTGGTCGTCATTCCCGTTCTCGGCTGGATCGCCATGCCGTTCGTCGGTCTCTTCATTCTGGTGCTCTGGGTCATGGGCCTGATCTCGGCGATCAACGGCCAGATGAAACCGGTGCCGGTCCTCGGCGAATACTTCCAGAAATGGTTCGGCAACGCGTTCGAGTAAACGCGCCCCCGGCCTGACTTTTCCGCTTGCGACGCCCCGGCCCCTGCCAACGGTAGGGGCCTTTCCATGATCGCTCCCGAAACCTTCTCCCATCTCGACAATATCAAGAAGCGCGCCGGCTACTTGTGGAGGTTTCTTTGACGTCGAACAAAAGCAGCGCGAGATCGAGGCCATGGAGGCGCAGATGGGCGCCCCGACTTTCTGGGACAACAGCGAGCGCGCCCAGAAACACATCGCCAAGCTGAACGGCCTGAAGCGGGCCATCGCCGGCGTGGTGGCGTTCAACAAGAAGCTCGACGACGCCGCCGTCATGGTGGAGCTGATCGAGTCGGCCGAACCCGCCGAGCGTGAAGCCTACGCCAAGGAGCTCGACCACGCGGTGGCCGCCATGGTCGCCGAGCTCGACCAGCTGGAAATTTCCTCCTTCCTGACCGGCCAGTTCGACCGCAACAACGCCATCTTCTCCATCCAGGCTGGCGCGGGCGGCACCGAGTCGAACGACTGGGCCGACATGCTCTTCCGCATGTACTCCCGCTGGGCCGAGCGCCGGGGCTTCGAACTCGAGGTGCAGGACGTGCAGGCGGGCGACCAGGCCGGCATCACCAAGGCGACGATTCTCATTAAGGGCGAAAACGCCTACGGCTATGCCAAGGCCGAGCGCGGCGTGCACCGGCTCGTGCGCATCTCCCCGTTCGATTCCAACAAACGCCGCCACACCTCGTTTTGCGCGGTGGACGTAATCGCGGAGATCACCGAGGACATCGACATCGAGATTCCCGACAGCGAGATCCGCGTCGACGTCTACCG
>CAYZGG010000108.1:0-13685 GCA_964477955.1 uncultured Opitutaceae bacterium | reverse complement strand
AGGTTGGTGATGCCCTTGTCGGAATTGACCATGGCGACGCCGGGGCGCGAGGCGAAGACGGCGGCGATGTCGGCCTCGATCGCGGCGCGCTGGTCGGCGGGGAGCTTTTGGATCTTCTCGACGAGGTCGCCGAAGCCGTTGTTCAGGTCGACGCCCAGCGAGGCGAGGGTGGCGGCGTGCTTGGTGAAGAGGTCCTTGAAGAACACGCGCACGGCGAGGCCGAAGATGACGGGGTCGGAGACCTTCATCATGGTGGCCTTGAGGTGCAGCGAGAAGAGGACGCCTTCCTTCTTGGCGCGCGCGATTTGCTGCGCGAAGAAAGCGCCGAGGGCCTTCTTGTTCATGAAGGTGCCGTCGATGATTTCACCGGCTTTGAGGGTCAGCTTGTCCTTCAGGACGACGACCTCAGGCGCAGGACCGTTGGGGGCAACGGCCCCTACCTCGGCCGGAACAAATTCGATGCGCACGGTTTCGGTCAGCGGGACCGTGACGGATTTCTCGTTCGAGAAAAAGTCGTCCTTGCCCATGGTGGCAACGGCGGTCTTGGAGTCGGGGGACCAGGCGCCCATCGAGTGCGGGTGCTTGCGGGCGTATTCCTTGACGGCCTTCGGCGCGCGGCGGTCGGAGTTGCCCTCGCGCAGGACGGGGTTGACCGCGGAGCCCATGACTTTGGCGTAGCGCGCCTTGATGTCCTTCTCGGCGTCGGTCTTGGCGGTTTCGGGGAGGTCGGGGATGGCGTAGCCGTGAGCCTGGAGTTCGGCGATGGCTTCCTTGAGCTGCGGGACGGAGGCGCTGATGTTGGGCAGCTTGATGATGTTGGCCTCGGTCTTGAAGGTGAGGGCGCCCAGCTCGGCGAGGTCGTCCGGCATGTGCTGCGTCGGCGGGAGGCGGTCGGCGAATTGCGCCAGGATACGACCGGCAAGGGAGATGTCGCGCGTCTCGATGGCGATGTCCGCGTGTTTGGTGAACGCCTGCACGATCGGCAGGAGCGAATAGGTCGCAAGCGCGGGCGCTTCGTCGGTTTTGGTGTAGATGATGGTCGGTTTGGCGGACATGGGGGGGGAAGGAAAGTGAGCGGCAGGCAGTAAGCGGTGAGCAGGGAGCGAAAAGAGCGGAGCGGAAATAATGAAGGCGAAAGGATAAACTATAAAAAAGTGCGGCGGAAAGCGAGGAGATCGGGGGACCTATGTCGGAGTTCAGAAAAGCGGGAGGCGGGTGGGGATAAACGCGGGGGTGTGATCGGAGCAGAAAGCGGCTGGTGAGAACAGATAGTTGAGAGTGGAGAGTCGGGGGCTGAGAGCGGGAAGCCGTAAGCTAACAGTTTTCCGCTTACCGTTTAAAGCCAGCCATCATCCACGATCTAAAAGCGGCGTTCCCTGACGGTCAAAAGCAATTCGAGTGCCCTGGAGGGTTGTGAAGCGTGATTCATCGGCGCCTGCGCGGGGCGTGAAGCCGGGCTACTGGATGGGCGGGTCCCGCGGTGTTGTCGAGAACAGCACCATAGACGACGGTTACGTTCGCACGGTATTTCGGTAGGGGCCGTTGCCCTCAACGGCCCTGTCGACCGCGCAACACCAGAACGGACGGTTGAGGGCAACCGCCCCTACCAGCGATCCTTTCGCAGTCTGTTGAGCGAGCGTCCATATTTTCCCGCTTCTGCCTTGCTCGCAGATGGCGATGGCCGGAGTATCGGGGGCGGTCAGTTTCATCCACCCCATGAAAAAACAAACCAGCGGCCCGCCGGGTCAGGGTCCGGTCGAGTCGTTCAATGTTTCCCGCCGCGCGTTTCTCCGGCACTGCGGCCTCCTCGCCGCCATGACCGGGCTTCCGGCCTGGTTTCTCGAGCGCCAGCAGCTGGCCGCGGCCGAGACACCGCCACTGCCCATGCCCAACGACCGTCCCGGCATCGCCCTGATCGGTTGCGGGGGCATGGGGAGAAGCGACGCGTTGAACGCCGCCAATCACGGCAACGTCCTCGCCGTCTGCGATGTGGACGAGGCCCACGCGCGCCTCGCGGCGGAAAAGCTGACGGTCGACGGCCGCGTTCCGCAGATGTATGGAGACTTCCGGCGCGTGCTCGAGCGCGACGACATTCATGTGATCGTCAACGCGACGCCTGATCACTGGCACACCCTGGTCAACATCGCCGCCGCCAGGGCGAACAAGGACGTGTATGGCGAGAAGCCGTTGACGCTGACGGTGGACGAGGGCCGGCACGTGATCGAGGCGGTGCGCACCCACGGGGCGGTGCTCCAGACCGGCACGCAGCAGCGGAGCGCGCAACGCTTCCGGCTGGCCTGTGAACTCGTGCGCAATGGCCGGCTCGGAAAATTGCGCGAGGTGAACGTCTGGCTGCCGGCGGGGTTGCGCGGCGGCCCGTTTGAGGCTTCGCCGGCGCCGGCCGGGCTCAACTGGGATTTCTGGCAGGGTCAGACGCCGGCGGTGAGTTACGTGAAGGAGCGCTGCCACGCGAACTTCCGCTTCTGGTACGACTATTCCGGCGGCACGATGACGGACTGGGGGGCGCACCACAACGACATTGCCTATTGGGCGATCGGCGAGCTCGCGCCGCACAAGGTCGAGGCCCGCACGCTGACGGCGCCGATCCCGGGCGGCTACACCGCGATTTCGGAATACGAGGTAAAGTACACTTACGCGAGCGGAGTGATCCTCAACATCCGGACGACGAAGGACGATTCCATCTACGGCGAGCACTTGAATCCGCAGGGCCAGCACAACGGGATCCGTTTCGAGGGTCCGGACGGCTGGATCTGGGTCAGCCGCGACGAAATCCTGGCCAGCGACCGGGAGTTGCTCCGCGCCCCGCTGCCCGAAACCGCGGTGCGACTCTACGTCAGCAAGAATCACATGGGCAATTTCTTTGACTGCGTGCGGACGCGCGCGCTGCCGATTTGCGATGTCGAGACGGGACACCGTTCGGCCACGATGTGCCACCTCGGTGCGATCGCGCTCCGCACCGGGCGCAAACTCGAATGGGACGCACAGGCGGAGAGGTTCACCGGGCCGCATGCCGACGAGGCGAACACCTACCTGAGGCGCGAAATGCGCAAGCCGTACGACTACAGTTTCGTGGCGTGACGGATGGCGGATCGATTTTAACAAGAGGACGCAGAGGGAGCAGAGGAAAACCCGAACCGGGTGGAGTAAATCTCTGATACCTCAGCGACCTCCTGTTCAAATGTATTGGACTTGCGGATGGATTTTACAGGAGGAAACGAAGGGAACGGAGGAGATGAATAAATCTCACAGGAAGACGCCGGGGACCGAGGATAAACTCGATCTGGGTGAATTGACTCTCTGCTACCTCAGCGCGCTCTTGTACAAATGTTTTGGTTTTATCAGGGCGATTCAACAGGAGGGCGCAGAGAAAAGGTTGATCCAAGAAAATCCAACCTCTGTTGCCTCGGTGATCTCCTGAGAAAATGAATTGGTTTCCAACCGGAACGATTTTACAGGAGGGAACCGAGGATAAGGGAAAGGGTTGATCCCGGGAGCCCCAACTCTCCGCGTCCTCTGCGAGCTCCTGTGAAATGAAATGGTCACGAAGTTCACGAAAACGAAAGGTGGAACGCGTTGACCTCAACGCGTTCGGAGCGGATTGGGGCAATCTGCTCCACCTCCGACGATTAAGGGAGAGCGCAGAAGAAAATCCTAACCGTTGGCGACGCAAAGGTGGAACCGGATCTCCTAGGCGGTTTCGGTAGCGACTGTTCTTAGCCCGCCCGGAGGTCGGGCTCCACCTGGATCACTTCGCGGCGAGGGCGGCCTGGATCGCGGCGAGCACCTCGGGCGCGTCCGGCTTCACCTTCGACGAATAGCGGGCGATGATCCGCCCATCGCGACCGACGAGAAACTTGGTGAAGTTCCAGCCGATGTCACCGGGGAAGGGCGAGTCGGCGCCGGCGAGGAAGGTGTAGAGCGGGTGCCGGTTCGCACCGTTGACGTCGAGTTTGTCGAAGAGCGGAAAGCTGACGTCGAAGTTGACGGAGCAGAACTGCTTGATCTCGGCGTTGGTGCCCGGTTCCTGCTGGCCGAACTGGTTGCAGGGAAATCCGAGGACGACGAGACCGGCGTCGCGGTGGGCTCGGTAGACGGATTCGAGTTCCTTGTACTGGGGCGTGAAGCCGCATTTGGAAGCGACGTTGACGAGGAGGAGCACCTTGCCCTTGTACGGCGCGAGTGTGACGGGCTCGCCGTCGATGTTTTTGAGGGCGATGGCGTAGAGGTCGGGGCCGGCGGCGGTGGCGGTCATGGTTAGGAGGAGGAAGACGAGAGTGGGGAGGAGGCGGGGAAGTTTCACGTCGGCACTGTTTACCCGTTCGCCCGAATCGTCAAACCTCATGGGTGCCGGCTTGAACCTACAGAAAAAATGTGCGACGGTGACCTTCTACCCTTATGAAATCGACTACGCTTGTTCTGCGTCTTCTTGTCCTCGGGCTGGTCTGGGCTGTTCCCGGTCTGCTCCGCTCCGCCGAACCGGCGTACAGTTTCAAGCGAGGAGTGAATATCTCCCACTGGATCTCCCAGAACGAAGGGAGCGAGATTTTTGCGAACCCGGCCTACTTCAACGAGTCGGATGTCGCCTGGATCGCCGCGCACGGCTTCGATCACATCCGGCTGCCAGTGGACGTGCGGGAGTGCCTGGCCGCGGACGGCACGCTCGACGAGGCGAAGCTCAAGCCGATCGCTGACACCATCGCGTGGGCCCGTGCCCGCGGCCTCGGCCTCGTGCTCGACGCGCACTTCCTGCCGGGGGCGGATTTCAATTCCGTCGGCGGGGACAAGCGCGTGTACACCGATGCCGCCCTGATGGAAAAAGTCGCCGGCGTCTGGCGCGATCTGGCCCGGCGGTTCGCGAAGGAGGACGACGGCGTGCGATTTGAAATTCTCAACGAGCCCGTGGCCGACAAGAATGAACAGCTGAATCCGTTCATGCACCGGATGCTCGCCGCCATCCGCGAAAGCAATCCGACCCGCATCGTCTACGTGACCTCCAACAAATGGAGCCAGTTCTCAACCGTGCCCGACGTGGTCCTGCCCGACGACAAATACATTGCGCTGACGATCCACAACTACCAGCCGATGGTTTTCACGCATCAGCGCGCGCCTTGGGCTGGCTTTGACCGCACGATGCCGGCGGTGACCTTTCCCGGCGTGGTGCCGGACCTCACCGGGCACGTCGACCGGCCGCACCCTGAATTTGGCAAACCCGGCGACAAGCTGACGGTGGAGCAGGTGCAGGCCCCCTTTGAAAAGGTCGCCGCGTGGGTCGCCACGCATCGCCCCGGGTTGGAGGTATATGTTGGCGAGTTCGGCGTGTTTTACCCGGCTGACGCCGCCTCGAAACGCAACTGGCTCGGGACTATTGTCCACGAGTGCGAGAAACGCGGTTGGAGCTGGGCGGTGTGGGACTACAAAGACAGCTTTGGCGTGCGCGGACGGGACGGGAACGGCACGGCAGTCCTCGAGGGGTTGTTCCCGAATTCCGGGGCGAAGTAATCATCGCCACAAAAAGCGCAGAAGGCGCAAAAACTAGCATGCGGGGCTGCAGCTCCCGTCTTTTTCGTGCAGCCTTTGCGAGCAGGTCGTCGCGCACCATGAGGCAAATTGCCTCTCTACTTTTGCACTTTTTGTGCCTTTTGTGACCCATTCTGCGCCGAAGTCCGGCGGTACCCATGAAACCCAACATCACCCTCGCCGAGATAAAGACGCCGAATGGTGCCCGCATGACGTTGGTCGAGCACGACGGAAGCTATTGCATCCGGGTGAACGGGCAGCAGCTGATGCATTCATCGGTGTCGGTGTCGGAACTCCTGCTCGGTCAACTCGGGTGCGAGCGGCTCACGGCCGGACAGACCGCGGCGCGGATTTTGATCGGCGGACTCGGGCTCGGTTTCACGCTGAAGAGCGTCCTGCAACATGCCGGGAGCAGAGCGGTGGTGCATGTGTCCGAGCTTTTTCCGGAGATCGTCGCCTGGAACCGGACGCATCTCGCCGCGTTGAACGGGCAGGCGCTGACCGACCGTCGCGTCACGATTTTCACCGGGGACGTGCGCGGCGTTCTGCAACACGCCGCGCGGACGCCGTACGACGCCGTCGTGCTCGATATCGACAACGGCACGACCGCAATGGTGATGACGGAGAACCACGAGCTTTACAGTCAGGGCGGCATGGAACGAATCGGGCGGGCCTTGAAGCCGGGCGGGCGCGCCGCGATCTGGTCGGCTTGTGCGGATCCGATCATCGAGAAGCGTCTCGTGAAGGCGGGTTTTCAGGTTAAGACCGTGCCGGCCAAGCTGCATGAAAATGCGAGGCGCAGCGCCTACATGATTTATGTCGCGGACAAGGCGGAGGCAAAATCAGCCGTGAGCGGTAAGCGGTAAGCTGAGACCTGAAACTCGGTTCGAACGAGCAGCCTGGCCGCAAAAAGCGCAGAACGCGCAAAAGATGGAGGGTGTTGTCGCTGGTGTCATTGGTTCGCGACCTGTTTATGATTGCGATGGCTTTCAACTGCTCGTTTGGCCGGGCAGGGCCGTTGCCCCCAACGGTCCTGTCTTGGACGGTTGAGGGCAACCGCCCCTCCCAGCCGGACCAAGCTGCCTGCCCGCGCAGAGAGATTGTTCCTAATAGGAACATCGTCGGTCGACGGGCAAACGCCGAAGACAGCGGTGGAACAGACAACTGACCACGAGGAGGATGTTCTTAATAGGAACAACGTCGGCTGGAGCCCGCGGGTTGCGGAGACGCGGGCTCAGGTCCCGATGGCGGAGACGGAGTCGAAGCGCAGAACCGGTTCGCTGGCGGTGCGGGATTCGGCCAGCGACAAAGTGAAGCGGGCTTCCCAGTCGTTGAGGCCTTCGGGGTCGATCAACACCTGCGCGACGCTCCAAGTCTTTCCCGGCTCGCCGCTCATCGCTTCCTGTTCAGCGATGTGCGTGTTCAAGGCGGAGCGGCCTTCCGGATCAAGGCGGAAACGACCGCGGGCATCGAAGTACGCGGTGAACGCCTTCTCGATCCGGCGCGATTCGGCCAGAGCGGCGGTCTCCAGGGTCATCGACGCGGGCGGGTCGCCCAGAGCGGCGCACCGGAGACGGGCGGCGTCCCAATCGCGGGCGGCGGCGTCCTGCAGGAATCCGAGCACGGCGGTGCGGACGAGGCGCTTGAAAGCCGCGATGTCGCGGGTCACGTCGAACGTCGCGGGGCGGGACGGCTTGTCGGTCGCATCGGCGGCGACGAACTCCGGATTGCGCAGGCGCTCCCATTCCTCGAGCAGGCTCGAGTCGATGCCGCGGATGAGTTCGCGGAAGTATTCCTCCATTTCGAGAATTGGCTCGGTCTTGATACTGTCGGGAACGGTCTGCGCGAGTACCTTCCAGGTCTGCATGAGGTGGCGGAGGAGCAGGCCCTCGCTGCGTTCGAGGCCGTAGTCGCGGACGTAGTCGGCGAAGGACATGTAGCGTTCGAACATCTCGCGCGCGATGGATTTGGGCCGGACGTTTTCCTGCTCAATCCACGGGTGCGCAGCGGCAAAAGTGTTGAAGGTTTCGTAGAGGAACTCGCGCAGCGGTTTCGGGTGCTCAGTGATCTCCTCGAGTTTTTCCATCCGCTCCTCGTACGGCACGCCGGCGGCCTTCAGTTCCGCGATTTTCTGCGTCTTCAGCTTGTCGACCTGCCGGCGGAGAATCTGGTCGGGATCCTCGACGATGGCTTCGCACAACGTCAGGACATCGAACGGGTGGTCGGGGCTGGCTGCGTCGAGTTTCGGCAGGGTGTCGATCAGATAGAGCGACAGCGCCTGGTGCAGCGAAAAATCATCCTGCAATTCGACGTTCACCTGCAATCGCCGGCCGGAGGGTTGGCGCGGGATGACTTCGACGATTTTGCGGTCGAGCAGAGCGCGGAAGAGCTGCCAGGCGCGGCGGCGCAACGCCTGTTGCTTCGACGGCGTCTCATGGCAGTCGCGGATGAGCTTCTGCATCGCGCGGCAACCGTCGGCGTCGCGGCTCAGCACGAGGAGCAGCATGCCGTGGGAGACGCTGAAGCGCGAGCTGAGCTCCTCGGGCGGGGCGGTCATGAGCTTCTCGAAGGTTTTCGCGTCCCAGCCGACCGACCCTTCCGGCGCCTGTTGCTTGACCAGTTTCTTTTTCCTGGCCGGGTCGGCGGCGGCCTTGGCCTCGGCGCGCTTGTTCTCGATGAAGTGTTCCGGGGCCTGGACGACGACGTAGCCCTTGTCGTCGTAGCCGGCGCGGCCGGCGCGGCCCGCGACCTGGCGGAAGTCGCGCACGCTGAGGACGGCCGCTTTCTGGCCGTCATATTTCCAGAGCTGCGTGAAGACGACGGTGCGGATCGGGACGTTGATGCCGACGCCGAGGGTGTCGGTGCCGCAGATCAGCTTGAGCAGGCCTTTTTGTGCGAGCTGTTCGACGAGAATGCGGTATTTCGGGAGCAACCCGGCGTGGTGCACGCCGATGCCGTGGCGCAGCCAGCGTTTCATGTCGCGGCCGTACGGGCTGTTGAACTTCACGCGTTCCAGCTCGGTGGCGAGGGCGGCCTTCTCCTCCTTGGTGCTCACGTTGAGGCTCATCAAGGACTGGGCGGCCTCGGAGGCAGCCCGCTGGGTGAAGTGGACTAGATAAACCGGTGCGCGGCGTTCGAGCAGGAGCTGGCCGATGCGCTCGGTCAGAGGAGTTTCAGAATATTCGAAGCTCAGCGGCACGGGCCGCCGGTCGCTGCGCACGGTGAGCGAGGGTGCGCCGGTGAGCTTGGTCATTTCGCGCTCGAAGAATTCCGTCGAGCCCAGTGTGGCTGACATCAAGAGAAAGCGCGCTTGCGGCAGCGTGAGGAGCGGCACCTGCCAGGCGTAGCCACGTTCGGCGTCGGAGTAGTAGTGAAATTCGTCCATGATCACCGCCCCGACCTGCGCGTGTTCGCCCTTGGTCAGCGCGATGTTGGCGAGGATCTCGGCGGTGCAGCACAGGACGGGAGCGTGGGGGTTGACGGAGGCGTCGCCGGTCATCATGCCCACGTGTTCCGGACCGAAGTCGCGGCAGAGGCCGAGGAATTTCTCGTTCACGAGCGCTTTGATCGGGCAGGTGTAGACGGAGCGCTGGCCGGCGCAGAGGGCCTTGAAGTGAAACGCGGCGGCGACGAGGGATTTGCCGGAGCCGGTCGGGGTGTTGAGGACCACGTTCCGTCCTTCGAAGAGGGCGAGGATGGCCTCCTCCTGCTCGGGGTAGAGCGTCAGGCCGCGCGCGGTCATCGCTGCGAGGAAGCGGTCGAGAACCGCATCCGGGTGAGGAAACCCGGTCAGCGGGGCGAGGGGAGCGGTGGCGGGCGCGGACATTCCGTCCACAACGACGGCTCGCAGCGCGCGTGACAAGCCGGGAGCAAGGGAAGAGTGAGCGGTGAGCGGGAAGCAGTGAGCGGCGCGCGGGGCTCGAATGCGGCTTCACCGCGATCTTGACAGAACACGGATGTTATAACATCTGTTGCAACATGGGGCAAAAAACCAAAGTCCGCCGCATCGGAAATTCCCTTGGGATCATTTTGCCGAAGGAAATGGTGGCGCACCTGAAGGTGGAGGAAGGCCAGGAGATTTATCTGGCCGAGGCCACTGATGGTAGTTTGCGCGTAACCGCGGGGCAGGAGGAGTTCGACCGGCAGATGACCGCGGCCAAAGAGGTGATACGCCGGTATCGGAACACCCTTAGGGAACTGGCGAAATGAAGGAACCGGTTTGGGTGTTGCGAGAGGTTGTCCTCGTCGCGCAGGCAGAGCTGTTGGATGAGTTCGGCGGAATTGCCGGTATCCGGGACGAGGGCATGCTCGATTCTGCGCTGTCGCGTCCGCTAAACCGCCGCGCCTATGGAAAGGCTAAACTGCACGAACTCGCAGCCTGCTATGCTTACGGCTTGGTGAGAAATCACCCTTTTCTCGATGGCAACAAACGCATCGGCTTCACCGTCGCCATCATGTTCCTCGAATTGAATGGCTATGCCTTTATCGCGACCGAGGCCGATGCGGCTCTCCAGACTCTGGCGCTCGCCGCGCGAGAGGTTGGCGAGGCGGATTATGCGCTTTGGTTAAAAAAGCACAGCCGCAAGGCAGCGCCGCGCTGACAATCGCACGGTCGGTCTCGGCTGGCCCGAGTCTTATTTCCACAGCGTGAAGTTCCAGGTCAGGACCACATAGCCGAGGAGGTGGTGGCGGTGGGAGTTGGTCCAGTAGAGCGCGGGGTTGATCGAAAGTGCTGGCGTGAGGTTGCACGTGAAGCCGACCGTGGTGGCGTTGCCCGGGCCGGACTGGAAATCGGCGGCGAACTGGAATTTCTCCGTAAACTGACGGCGGTAGCCGAGCAGCAGTTCGTCGTGGCCGGCGACGACGATGCCGCCGACGACAAAATGGTCGGTGTCGGTGTAGTAGCCGTATTCCAAGACGGGTTGTGCCGCCCCGCCGCGGGTGGACCAGTTGATCGCGCCGGCGGTCAGAAGGTGCGGGCCGCGCGAGAACAGATTCAGTTCCGCGGCGAGCGAGCCCTCGTCCGGCTTGAATCCCTGAAACCACGCCAGCTCGAACCGCGGGGTCAGGCCGAGCTCGAATTGGAGCTGTTCACTGTTGCCGATGGCGGGGTGCTGCACTTGCGCGCTGAGGGCCAGCACGCCGGCCGGCTGAATCTCGGGGGTGACAATCTGGTTCAGTCCGACGATGGTCGCCGGAGCGGGCAGAGCGCAGCAGAGCCCAACGGCAAGCAGGAAAATGGACTTGCCGCGGAGCGAGCTGGCCATGCGGGAATGTTTAAAATCCACGGGCGCCTGCGCGAGCGCGAAAGTTCGCGCTGCGTATTTTTCAGATCCCCGTTCTGCGCCCGGAGTCAGCCGCGGCCTTTGACCGGGATGCCGGCGTAGCGGGCGAGTTCGCGGTGGATCTTCGTGACGCGTTCGACCTGGCCTTTCGCCGGGAAGCGTTCGTAGAAGCCTTCGTTGCGGAACTCGCGCAGCTGGTCCGTCCAAGGCGCCAGCTTCGCGGTCCAGCGGTCCACGCGTCCGTCCGCCGGATCGGCGTCGGCCTTGGCGAGGTCGGCGCAGACGCGGATCATGGCTTTGAGGGTGACCGGTTTCGTTGCCATGAAGGCGGCGTTGCCCCAGGCTTCGCCCCAGACGCGGGCGGCGGCTTTGAGAAAGTCGCGAACCAAGCCGTAGTAGATCTCGGCGTGCCGTTTGTCGGCGCCAGCCGCCTGGATTTTCGTCCAGTCGCGCCGGACCCAGCGGTGCACCTCGTTGAAAAGCTCGGCTTGGAGAATCCATTTTTCCTGTTTGCTCCGACCCCCGAGACGGTTGATGCGGTATTGCAGCGGGCTGTCGTCGGAGCGGTAGAGAAGCTCCGTGATGGTGGCGGCGAAGCGCCGGTCGGGTTCGGCCCACGAGACCCGTTCGTAGAGGTCGACGAGGTGGCTCTTGTTGATGCGGGTCGGCGTGGAGTTGATGATGACGAACATTTCGGTGGCGAAATCCTCGCTGCCGCCGTCGAAGATGACGCAGGGCACGGAGATGTTGCGCGCGTCGTCGGGATGGGTGCGGGCGTAGAATTCGAGCGCGGCGAGTCGGTGCTGTCCGTCGATGATGAAGAATTTTTCACCGGGTTCCTGCAGGCGGCCGACGCCGCTGTTGTCGGTCCAGGCCTCGAAGTTGAGTTTCTGCGGGGTGAAAAGCAGGACGGTGCCCGGGATCGGCGGCTGGGAAACGGCGGTCTCGTAGAAATTGCGGATGGCTTTCACCTTGGAGCGCGACATTTCGCGCTGAAACGCCTTGTCGCTGCGTTCGATGCGCGCGATGAACTGCGCCACGTCGTCGTCCTCCGCTCCGGCCTCCGGCGCGATGCCGCCGCCTTCCTCCGCATAAAATCGGCTCAGAAAACGGACTTTGCCGAGCAGCGTTTCGGAGGGGTACGAGGCGAAGTAGAAGAAGGCGTCCTTCTGGCGAATGCGGGTGGCGATCATGCTCATGAGAGGATTGGTTGGGCCGACGGTCTGGCGACCGGGCCTCGGCCTATTTTTAGCCGGTCTTGTGCCAAACCGCAAGTTACGTTACTGCGCACGGCTTGCGCTCGAGATTCCTTCCCTATGACCGTCGCGAAGCCGGGATCATGCCCGTGAAACGCATCCGCTCGTCCGATTTCTCACACGTACTGGTCGATGAAATTCCGGGTGACAGGCTGGCTGTCGATTACGCGCTGGCCACCGGGGAAAGTGATCTGGGCGCGATCGGGGGCGGCGGCTTCGAGGAGAGAGCTGACTTTTGCCATCCGGGCAGAAACCTCCTCCACGAGCTTTTCCAGCTGGGCGAAAGTGAGATTGAGCGCCCGGAGCAGGGTGGCGTCGGGTTGCGGCAGGTCTGCCGTTCCCGTGCAGGTTGCGGTGCGCAGCCATTTGGCCACCTGGAGCAGGCCGGCGAGCTGAAAATGGGCGGAGGTGCCTCGCGGGAGATACTGCCAGCGCACCGGCTCGGACATGACGGGAGGGAACTCCCAGTGGCGGAGGAGCGCAGCGCCCGCCTCACCATTGTGGAAACCCAGGGCTTTGCGTTCGGCTTCGCAGGTCTCGAGGGGCAGGTTGCCGGGAGCGAAATTCAATTCCGGTCGGAAGCGGAAGGCCCAGTCGTCGATCGCCACCTGGCCGACGCTGTGCAGCAGCCCGATGGTATAGGCGACGTCGCGATCAAGCTGCTGGCGTTCCGCCAGGACTTCCGCGGAAAGGGCGCAGGCAACGGACCGGCGCCAAACGTCGTCGGCGTCCAACCCGTAGACCCCGAGCGGGCGGATGAGGACCTGCGAGGCCACGGCATAGGAAACCAGCTCGTACACCTGGTCGTAGCCGACGCGGTTGACGGCTTCGTCGACGGTGTAGCAGCGGGTTCCGTGGCTGTAGTATGCGCTGTTGCCCATCTGCAGGACCCGGGCGGCAATTCCGGGATCGATCCGGATCAGAGAAACGACCTCGTACATCGAGGAATTGCCATCGCACAGCAGTTTCTTCAACTGCGGCAACACCCGTGGAGCCGAGGGCAGCTGCCGCAACTGCCGCACCACCTCGTCGGGAGTAACCGACAGGCCGAAGGGCGGAGAAGAGGCATGAGGTCGCACCCCCAGATAATCGACGCAAATGCAGATTACTTTCGCTCATAACTCACCGGGCTAAAGAATCCCGGCGGCGGTGCCGAACAGTAAAGGTGACCCTTCCATGGAAGAGTTACATCCATCCCAACGACGTAAATTTACCGGTCGGACCTGCAACATCCATCCCGACCCGGGGACGTCGTACGCCATCGGAGTTGCCCTGCGTCGGGCCGAAAAGGCATTGGCGGGCGGGTTTTTGATCAGTCCGACCGAAGCCATGGCGCTGGCCCTGCACGAGGCGCGGGAAAAGGACACTTTGTTTTCGCTGGCCCGTAAAATCGCCTTCGAAACCGGTGGCAACCAGGAGGATATTCTGTGCCGGCTGGGCGAACGCTTTCCGGATTACGCGTGACTCTATCCCGGTTTACCAGGGTGTACATTGGTTCCGGCGGCACGGCGCGTCCGCCAAAGGACTGGCCCGCCTCGGATTATGGCGCCTCGCGGGGTGCCCTGGCACAGTGCCATAATTCGTTTACACTTTGTGCCATGATTCG
>CAYZGG010000107.1:0-13728 GCA_964477955.1 uncultured Opitutaceae bacterium | reverse complement strand
CGGGCTCAACCGCGTGCACCAGTTCGACAAGGTCGAGCTGCTCAAGTGGGTGCACCCGTCCTCGAGTTACGACGAGCTGGAGAAGCTCCGCGCCGATGCGGAACGCCTCCTGCAGAAACTGGAGCTGCCTTACCACGTGCTGCTGATGTGCGGGGGCGACCTCGGTTTTTCGCAGGCAAAGAAATACGATCTCGAAGTCTGGGCCGCTGGTCAAAAACGCTGGCTCGAGGTTTCGAGCTGTTCGAATTTCGAGTCGTTCCAGGCCCGGCGCGCCCAGATCCGGTTCCGCAACCAGGCCACCGGCAAGCCCGAGTTGGTGCACACGCTCAACGGTTCCGGCCTGGCGGTGCCCCGCGTGCTCGCCGCGCTGCTGGAAAACAACCTGCAGGCCGACGGCCGCGTGAAAATCCCGGCCGCCCTCGTGCCGTATTTCGGCAAGGAATTTCTGAGTTTCAAATAGTCTCCCTTGTGGGCGGGGTGCCCTCACCCCGCGAGATGTGCGCAGCGCCTCCCCCAACCAGCGGGGTGAGGGCACCCCGCCCACAACAAGTCAACCAAGCAAGCCGATGCACCGCCGGTCCAAATCCGCCCCGAACTGGCCGGCGAAAGCCGCGCGGGTGGGGGGACTGCTCCCGATCGAACGGTTCCACCCGGCGGCGGTGGCGCGGCTGGACCGCAGCCGGAAAAGCGAGGGGTGGGCGGTGGCGTTCTCGGGCGGCGCCGACTCGCTGGCGTTGCTGATGCTGCTGTGGACCCACCGGCCCGAAAGGCGCGCCCGGCTGGTGGCACTGCATTTCAATCACCGGTTGCGCGGCCGCGCCGCGGACACGGACGAGAAATTTTGCGCGACGGTCTGCGCGGCGCTCGGCGTTAGGTTCGTCGCGGCCCGCTGGCACGCGGTCCGGCCGCGTGTGAGCGAGGCCGGCGCGCGGACGGCGCGGTTCGCGTTTTTCGAACGGGAGATGAACCGGCGGAAGATTCGCGTCCTTCTACTGGCGCACCAGCAGGACGACATTGCCGAAACGCTGTTCATGCGGCTGGCTCGCGGCAGCGGCACGGCCGGCCTCGCTGCTCCGCGGCCGGTGCAGGTCCATCCGGGCGGACGTCTGCACCTGCGTCCGCTGCTGACATTCAAGAAAGCGGAGCTGGTCGCGGCGCTGCGGAAAGCCGGCGCGTCGTGGCGCGAGGACGCGACGAACGAGACGGACGATTTTTTCCGCAACCGGGTGCGGCGTTCCGTTTTGCCGGCCTGGGTGCGGGCGTCGGGTCGCGACGCCCTGGCGGGAGCGGCGCTCGCGCGGGAGCGGCTGGAGGAGGACGACGGGGCGTTGGAGGCGTGGCTCGACCGTCTGGCGCCGGTGCGCCGTCGCGGGCTGGATTTGTCGCGACTTGCCGGCGTCCCGCGGGCCGTCTGGCGCCGGGCCTTGCACCGCTGGCTGCTGGCCGTCCGGCCCGAGACCGACCTCTCCCGCCAGGGATTCGAAAGTCTGCTCGCGGCGGTGCAGCGCGGGCGGGACACGCGTTTCAGTCTAGGGGCCAAGGGCTTCGCCGTCGTCCGCGGTGGGAAATTGACGTTCAAGAAAGAGTAAGGTTGTTCCGATGTTTGAAGCAATTTCCACCCGCGCTTCGTTTGACTTCTCGGCGCGGAACCTCCACTTTGCCCCGGTAGTCCAATTCATCGATGTCTGAAAAACCCGAACTTAAGAAGCGCCGCCCGCTCAAAAGCCTTCCGCCCGAAGGATTCCAACCCAAGGTCATCCTGATCTGGCTGGCAATCCTCGGCGCGATCGTCGCCCTGTACTATTTCAATCCGAGGACGACGGCCCAGCCCGCCCTGCTCAAGATCCAGGAGGTCGTCGAACTGGCGAAGCAGAAGAACGTCGTCGAAGGCGACATTCGGAGCGATTCCTCCGGCGGGCGCGACTGGAACATTCTCAGCGGCGAGACCAAGGCCGACCTGCCGACGGGCGAGCCGGGCAAAACCACCCACCGCTTCATCGCCACGGGCCGCCTGACCGACAGCAACCTCGAGGCCCTCCAGCAATCCAAGGTCTTCGTCGAAAAACCGGCGACCACCGTGATGACGCAGCTGGTCTACAACATTCTGCCCTTTGTCATTGTCATCGGCCTGCTCTATTTTCTCTTCGTGCGCCAGCTCCGCAACGCCGGCAAGGGGGCGCTCAGCTTTGGCAAGAGCCGCGCCAAGCTCCTGACCCGCGAGAAGGACCGCATCACCTTCGCCGACGTCGCCGGCTGCGACGAAGCCAAGGAGGAGGTCAGCGAAATCGTCGAATTCCTGCGCGATCCGAAGAAGTTCCAGAAGATCGGCGGCCGCATTCCGAAGGGCATCCTGATGGTCGGCCCGCCGGGCACCGGAAAAACCCTTCTCGCCAAGGCCATCGCCGGCGAGGCCGACGTGCCGTTCTTCTCGATCAGCGGCTCGGACTTCGTGGAAATGTTCGTCGGCGTGGGTGCCAGTCGCGTGCGCGACATGTTCGAACAGGGCCGCAAGAACGCCCCCTGCCTGATTTTCATCGATGAAATCGACGCGGTCGGCCGCCAGCGCGGCGCCGGACTCGGCGGCGGCAACGACGAGCGTGAGCAGACGCTGAATTCGCTGCTGGTCGAGATGGACGGTTTCGACACCCAGGAAGGCGTCATCATCATTGCGGCGACCAACCGCCCCGACGTGCTCGACACCGCGCTGCTGCGTCCGGGTCGTTTCGACCGGCAGGTGTACATCGACCTGCCGGACATCCAGGGCCGCGAGCAGATCCTGCGCGTGCACGCCCGCAAGATTTCCCTTTCCGACAACGTCGACCTCGCGGTGATCGCGCGCGGCACCCCGGGACTTTCCGGCGCCGAGCTGGCCAACCTCCTCAACGAGGCCGCGCTCCTCGCCGCCCGGCGCAACAAGAAGAAGGTCGACATGACGGATGTCGACGACGCCCGCGACAAGGTTCTGTGGGGGCGCGAACGCCGCCGCGTGATGGACGATGCGGAGAAGAAATCCCTGGCCTGGCACGAAGCCGGGCACGCCGTGGTGGGCGCGGTCCTCGACGACGGCACCTTCCCGGTGCACAAAGTGACGATCATCCCGCGCGGACAGAGCTTGGGGAGCACGACTTATCTGGCGACCAAGGACATCCTGGGCCGGACGAAGAAGCAGTATTGCGACCGCGTTTGCACCGCCATGGCCGGCCGGATTGCCGAGGAGCTGGTCACGGCCGACATCAGCGACGGCGCCACCGGGGACATCAAGCAGGCCACCAAGCTGGCCCGCGCAATGGTCTGCGATTTCGGCATGAGCGAGCTGGGGCCGATCGCCATGGGCGAAAATCAGGACACGGTTTTCCTCGGGCGCGACATCACCCGCTCGCAGCACATCAGCGAGGACACTGCGCGGAAAGTTGACGACGCGGTTTCCGAGATCATCTCCACCCAATACAAGCGCGCCCAAGGGATCCTCGCGGAACAACGTGCGGCGCTCGACAAGGTGGCACAGGCCCTGCTTGAGTATGAGACCATCGAGGGCCGGCATGTCCTCGAGATCATCCGTCAGGGCGAAATCAAATCGCCCGTGATCGCCGTCAAGCCGCCGAAGCTGCCGGTCTCAGACCCGTCGGCCAAGGCGGTCGCACCGGTCAAGTCCGACTCCGTGGGCGGCCCGGCTCCGGCGCCGAGCCCTGCGTGAGGCCGGAACGCTTCAAAAACTTCCTTGGATTTCCCTCAGAGGCCGGCAAACTCCGGCCTCTTTCCTTTTATGAACATTTGCTGCATTGGCGCTGGTTATGTGGGCGGGCCGACCATGGCCATGATCGCCCTCAAATGCCCTGACATCACGGTCACCGTGGTCGACATGAACGCCGCCCGGATCGCGGCGTGGCAGAGCGGCAAACTGCCGATTTACGAGCCCGGCTTGGACGAGGTCGTCCGGCAGGCCCACGGGCGCAACCTGCATTTTTCCACCGACGTCGCCGGACACATCAAAAAAGCCGACATCATTTTCGTGGCGGTCAACACCCCCACCAAGAGCTACGGCGTGGGCGCCGGCCGCGCGGCCGACCTGCGCTTTGTCGAATCCGTCGCCCGCTCCATCGCCGAGCATGCGGACAGTGGCAAGATCATCGTCGAGAAGTCCACCATTCCCGTGAAGACGGCCGATGCGATCAAATCCATCCTGGCCTCGAACAGCAAGGGATTGAAATTCTCGGTGCTTTCCAATCCGGAGTTTCTCGCCGAGGGCACGGCGGTGAGGGATCTCGAGAACCCCGACCGCGTCCTCATCGGCGGCGAACGCACGCCCGAGGGCGACCAGGCGGTCGAGACCCTCGCCAGCGTCTACGGCCGCTGGGTGCCGCGCGACCGCGTTCTCACGACCAACCTCTGGTCGTCCGAACTTTCCAAACTCGTGGCCAACGCCTTCCTCGCCCAGCGCATTTCCTCGATCAACTCCATCTCCGCCCTCTGCGAGGCGACCGGCGCCGACGTCGACGAGGTCGCCAACGCCATCGGAAAGGACAGCCGCATCGGCCCGAAATTCCTGAAGGCCTCGGTGGGTTTCGGCGGCTCGTGTTTCCAGAAGGACATCCTCAACCTGACCTACCTTTGCGAAAGCTTCGGCCTGCCCGACGTGGCCGCCTACTGGACGCAGGTGGTGGCGATGAACGACTGGCAGAAGCGCCGCTTTGGCGCGCGCATCGTCAAGGAGCTTTTCAACACCGTCGCCGAAAAAAAAATCGCCGTCCTGGGCTTCGCCTTCAAGAAGGACACGAACGACACGCGCGAATCCGCCGCGATCAACGTCTGTCGCGAGCTCCTGGCCGAACACGCGCGGGTCTGCGTTTACGACCCGAAGGTGCCCGCCGACGAGATTCGCAAGGACGTGCTCAACGGCGGTCCCGACCAGTCCCGGCTGACCGTGGCGAAGGACGCGTATGAAGCCTGCGCCGGCGCGCATGCCATCGCGGTGGTGACCGAGTGGGACGAGTTCAAGACGCTCGACTATGGGAGGATTTTCGCCGACATGCCGAAACCCGCGCACATTTTCGACGGCCGCAACATCCTCGATCTCGCCGCCCTCCGGAAAATCGGTTTTCAGGCCTCCGGTATCGGCAAGCCGGCCTGAAGCGTTCCGCGCCCGGGTACGTTTTCGCGCAGCCGCCGGTTTTCTACCAGACGACCTTTGCCTTTGGACGAACGCGTCCGATTTGACCGGTAGGGCGTGACCGGCGGGCGCGCCGTCAGGATTCTGCTGGCCAGCAGAGCGGATGGCCCGGCGGTCCGTCCCTACCGGCGCTGCCGCGCCAAAGGCCAAATCCTACGACCGGTTGGCCTTACTCCGGCGGTTCCAGGGCGGCGCGAATCTTGGCGACGAATTCCTCGAGGTCGAACGGCTTGTTGACGTAGTGGGTGACGCCCGAGTCCTGCGCACTTTCATGGACGTCGGCGGGCAGATAGCCCGAGGCGAGGATGAAGGGGACGCCCCGGCGGAGCGTCTGAAAACGGCGGGAGAGTTCGATGCCGGTCATGCCTGGCATCGTCAAATCGCTGATCACGGCGGCGTAGTCATGGGGAGCAGCGGCAAAACTTTCCAAGGCCGCGGAAGCGTTGAGAAAAGGCACGGGCACAAACCCGAACCGGGCGAGAACGGTCCGGGCCACGCCCAGCACCGCCTCGTCGTCGTCGACCAGCATGATTTTGCGGCCTTGGCCGAAAGGGGCGGCGAACACGGTGGCGGGGAAAGGCCCCGCCGTGGCGCGTTTGCCGGACGAATCCGGGGCCGAGGGAAAATAGAGGTCGAACGTCGTGCCGCGCCCCACGGTGCTCGTCACGACAATCGCACCCTCGTGGTCTTCCATAATGCCGTGGACCATGGCCAGGCCGAGGCCGGTGCCTTCGCCCGAAGGCTTGGTCGTAAAGAAAGGTTCGAAGATGCGGGCCAACACGGCCTTTTCCATGCCAGAGCCGGTGTCGGAGATCGTCAGCTGCACCCGGTGGGTGGCCTTGACCTGCGGAAATTGCTCGAGCAGGCGGGGGCCGGGTGAGACCGCTTTCAGCTCGACCGTGAGAGTTCCGGGGCCATTGCGCATGGCGTGGGCGGAATTGGTGCCGAGGTTCATCACCAGCTGATGGATCTGCGTTGCGTCGCACACCACCGGGGGACAATCCCGGTCGATGTTCGTGGCGATCGAGATCGTGGCCGGCAGGCTGGCCCGCAGCAATTGCACCGCCTCCTGCACGATCGGCCCGAGGGAAACCATGGCGCGGGCCCCGGGGTAACGCCGGCTGAAGGCCAGAATCCGGGCCACATGGTCGCGGGCGCGCCGGCTGGCCCGGCTGGCCTCCAGCAGTTTCGCTTGCGCGGGATGGTCCCCCGGCAGGTCCAGCTCGGCCAGCTGCAGGTTGCCCAGGATGCCCGTGAGGATGTTGTTGAAATCGTGAGCGATGCCGCCGGCCAGCGTGCCGAGGGCCTCCATCTTTTGCTTGTGCCGCGACTGCTCCTCCAAAATCCGATGCTGGTGGGCGGCTTCGGTCTGTTCGGTGATATCCTGGTTCAGGCCGAAGGTCCGCGTCGTGCGCCCCTTCGCATCTTTCTCGATGGCAAAACGCACCGACATCACGCCAGTGGTTCCGTCCACCCGGCGGAAATGGTGTTCCAGTTGCCGCTTGAAATTGGGATCCGTCGCGGCAAGGGCGCGACCGATCTCTTCGGCGACGACGGCGGCTTCCTCGGGCGGAATGAACCTCCGACCATATTCCTCGGCGCTCATCACGAAGCCGCCCTCGCGGGCGGCCGACGTGCCCAGCAGCTTGTAGAAATTTTCGTCGAAGGTGAAACGTCCCGTCGCGATGTCCAATTCCCAGTGGCCGAGTCGCGCCGTGTCCATGGCCATCATGAGCCTGGCTTGATATTCGTGCAGCGCCTGCTCGGTCTGCTTGCGCCCGCTGACGTCCATGACCTGGGAGACAAAGTGCCGCGGGGTGCCGTCCGGATTGAACACGAGGGAAACATCGACCTGCACCCAGATGGCGCGTCCGTTTTTATGCAGATAACGTTTCTCCCGCTGATCCCGCGGCACCTGCCGGGCGACGAGGCGGTCGACCATTTCCAAACTGGCCGCCCGGTCCTCCGGGTGGGTGATGGACAGGAAATCGGTGCGGAGCAGTTCCTCCGGCGTGTATCCGACGATCTGGCACAGGGCCGGATTCACCTCCAGCCACCGGCAGTCGAGCCCGACCAGCGCCATGCCGATGGGCGAACTCTGCATGGCCGAGCGGAACCGGTCCTCGCTGGCCTCGAGGGCTTCCTTCATGCGCCGGCGTTCGGTCAGGTCGCGCAACGCCGTGATCTGGACGGGGCGCCCGCCCAGCGAAATGGTTTTGCTCTGGGCCTCGGCGGGGAAGCTGCTGCCGTCCTTGCGCACGAGCATCTGCTCGCCGGCGGTCTCGCGGCCCGTTGGGCCCGGGGCCATCCCGGGCGGGGCGGTGAGGGAGACGATTTCCCGTCCGATCAGTTCCGCTCGCAGGTAGCCCAGCATCCGCAGCGCCTGCTCGTTCACCTCGACGATGCGGCCGTTCTCGCAGATGGCGATGCCTTCGAAGGCCGCGTTCGCGAGATTGCGGAAGCGTTCTTCGCTTTCGCGCAGCGAGGCGGAGACCTGGGCGAAATTGAGCAGAATCACGTTCAGGCTGATGCCGATGTTGGCGGCGGTCGTCAGAATCAGGGTGATGGCCTGGACGAGCGGCGGCGCGAGCTGGGCGGCGCTCCAGCCAGGAAGGCCGACGGTGAGCGGCACGCGCAGCAGATTCCACAACACCAGCAGGCCGAAAGTGCCGATGAGGCTGGCCTTGATGGCCGGGTGGGCGAAGAGCCGCACACTCCGCACCAGCCGGGCGCAGTCGAAAAAGAGGAGCACGAGCACCGAGGAGAGCAGGAAAACGCGGGTGTTGGCGTCGGGGCGGACGTAGGTGAAGAAAATGGCGATGGCGGCGACGGCGGGCAGGACGAGCAAAGCGATCCAGTTTTGCGGCGGCCGGCCGGCAAAGGCCCGGAAGCCGCGGGCCAGCAAGAGCGGATAGCCGAAGAACGTCAGATTGATCAGAATGATGCCCAGCCGTTCGGGCAGCAGGTTCAGATTCGCCAGCAGCAGCAGCGACACAAAGGCGGTCGATGAAGCCATGGCCCACTGCCGGAAGCCGGGGTAGGTCCGGTTGGTGGCATGCACCAGCAGCAGGCCCAGGCTGGGCACCAGGTTCGCAATGCAGCAGACCAGGAAAACGGTCCGCATGTCCGGAAATACATGCACGGCTTGTGCGGGCACGATGCACCGGCGGTTGAAATCCGCAAGAATTTGCTGGCCGCGGTTCCGGACGTCCTCCACCGAGGGTGCGGCTCAGTTTATTCCCATTGGGTCTAAGACCCCGAAGCCTGCTTCGGCTTGCTTTAAGAATGTGGGAGCGGGCTTGCGCGCGATGTCGAACGAGTTGCGAGCAAGCTCGTTCGCACAAATGGAAAGTATTTGCCGGGAATGCCCCGGGGCTTGCTCCGGGGATTTTTACCGACGCATTGATCGGAGGAAGGATCCGTCTCTTGACGGACCGCGGCCCGTCGGGAAACGGGCCCTCCAAGCTTTTTGTCTCGCGGTCGGTGCGCTCGATCGAAGATCCAGCGCTCTACCGACGTAGTGGTTGATCCGCCTCCAACCGGCCTAGACTCCCGCGGCGTTGCGGTAGAGGCGGGGGACGCGCTTCGTGACCGAGCAGAGTGTTTCCCAGGGGATCGTGCCGGACCAGTGGCTGAATTCCGTGACGCCGATCTCCCCGGCTCCCTGCTTGCCGACCAGCACAACCGGGTCACCGCTGCGTACTTCGCCGGGCACGTCGGTGACGTCGACGATGGTCTGGTCCATGCAGACGCGGCCGAGGATCGGGCAGCGGCGACCGCGGATCAGCACGGCGCCGCGGTTGCTGCAGGCGCGGGCGATGCCGTCGCCATAACCGGCGGTGAGCACAGCCACGCGTGTGGGCCGGTTCACCGTGTGCGTGCGGCCGTAACTGACGCCGGTGCCGGCGGGCAGGTCCTTCACGAGGCCGATGCGCGTGTGAAAACTGAACACCGGTTCCGTGTGGACGCGGGCCAGCAGTGAATTGGGATGCGGCAGCACGCCGAACTGCAGGAGGCCGATGCGCACGGCGTTGAACACGCTTTCGCCCGGCGTCGTCTCCAAGCCGGCGCTGTTGTCGGCGTGGATGAAAAGCCCGGCCGGGTCGAGGCCCGGCAGTGCTTGCAGCGTGGCGAGGAAGAGCCGGCGCTGTTCGGCGGTGAAGGCCGCGTCTTCGTCGGCGCTCGCAAAATGGGTGAACACGCCCGCGAGCCGCACGCCGGCCGCCGCGCGGATCTGCGCATGCAGGGCGGCGGCCTGCTCATGCCAGACTCCGAGGCGGCCCATGCCGGTGTCGATTTTCAAGTGCACCTCGACCGGCCGGCCGGCCGCGCGGCCGGTGGCGTCAAACCGCGCCACCTCCTCGGCGGAGGAAACGGTGGCGGCCAGGGAATATTCGGCGAGATAACGGTCTTCCTCCGGCAGCACGGCGCTGAGCAGCAGCACCGGCCAGTCCGCGCTCAATTCGCGGATGGTCATGGCTTCGGCCACGCTCGCGACGCCGAACAGATCGGCTCCGGCGTGCATGAGTCGCGCGGCGGTCTGGGGCAGGCCGTGGCCATAGGCGTCGGCTTTCACCACGGCCACGTATTTGATCCGGGGCGGCAGCGAGGCGCGGATGAGCTTCAGGTTGCGCTCCAAGGCGGCGAGGTCGATCTCGGCCCAGCAGCGGAGGGGGAGTTGCGCCGAGGCGGTCATGCGCTCAATCCACGCTGGCAGGGAACGCGGCTCGCGGGCGCGGCAAAGACGTCGGCGCGGCCATGCTCAAGAGGGAGCGCGGTGCACCTGCGGGGACCATTTTTTGTATTCCGGCACGCTGTGTTGGAACGCGTCGGGCGCGTCAGTGGCGGTGAACAGGTCGACCCCGTCGTGCGCGGCGAGGAGAGTCGACGCGTCGTAAGAGCAATCCTGCGTCGGGCGCGGTGCCGGGACGAAGGCGCGGAAGGCGGCGGGTTGCCAGAGCGGCTCGGTGCCGCCGGCGAGTTCCGCGGTGGGGACCCGGAGCAGAGGCGACACGGCATCCCCCACCGTCACACAATGCCACGTGTCGCGCCGCGCGTCGGCGATCACGGAGAAAGGCGGGATCTGGCCCGTGCGGCGCAGCTCGTACGCGAGCAGGGTGAGACTTTGGTAATAGTACGCGGGGCGGGGCCGCTCGGCCATCCAGGTGCGGATCGCCATCGCCACGGTGCGAATGCCCAGCATCGACCCCGGGCCTTCGCAATAAATGAATGCCTTGATTTCCGTCATCTCCCGGCCGGACTGGGTCAGGCAGGAGTCCACCAAGGGGAACACGGCCTGGCCGGCCTCCTCTTTCGATCTGTGCCAGATGGGCGCGGCCCCGACGCGGAGCAGGCCGACCTGCACGGTGCTGGAGGCGGCATCAAGGACTAGGATACTGGAATGACTGGCAAGGAGTTGAACGAGAGCGGACATCGACAAGCAGAGTCTGAGACAAAAAAACCAAAAGTCCAAGATGGATCGCAAGGGCTTCCCGATTAAAGAGACCTTGACCGGACCGATCAGGGAGACTTACCTCGACCTCTTTTCCGTCCATTCCCCCCTCTGAAAATCCGCCGTGAACGTCCAAATAACCGACATCAACGAAACCCGCAAGGCCCTGACCGTCACCCTCGACAAAAGTGAGGTCGACGGCGAGTACAAGACGATCCTCGTCAAATTTGCCTCCCAGGTGAACCTGCCCGGCTTCCGTCCGGGCAAGGCGCCCACCCAGCTGGTCGAGCGCCGTTTTGGCAAGGAGCTCAAGGACGAGTTCAAGAACCGCGTCATCGGCAAGGCCTATCGCGACGGTCTGGAGCAGTCCAAGCTCTCCGTGCTTTCGCTCGTCGACGTCGAGGAGGGCACGGTCGAGCCCGGTTTGTCCGCGGCGATCAAGCTCACGGTGGACGTCCGTCCGGAGTTTGCGCTGCCGGAGTATGCGGGGCTGCCGACCGAGATTCTCTCCGCCGAACCGACCGAGGCGGAGATCGACGCCGTGATCGAGGGCCTGCGGACGGACCGCGCGGATTTCAAGGCGGCCGACCGCGCCGCGGGCAAGGGCGACTACGTCCGCTTTGGCTACGAGGGCACGCTTGATGGCCAGCCCCTCGATGACATCGTGGGCGACAAGAAGATTTACGCGAAGGCGCCGCAGACCTGGGAGGAGGTCGAGGGGGCCAACGAGGGGCTGCTCCCCGGGGTGGCCGCGCAGATTGGCGGTCTCAAAGCCGGGGAAAAGAAGACCGTGAACGTGACCTTTCCAGCCGATTTTGCCGCCGTGCCGGCGCTCGCGGGCAAGACGGTGGCCTACGCGATCGACGTGCAGGAAGTTCGCGAACGCGTGCTGCCTCCGCTCGACGAGGCCTTTTTCAAGGCCAACCAGGTCGAAACGCTCGACGCGTTGAAGGCGCAGGTGAAGCAGACTCTCGGGATGCGCAAGGACCACGAGAACCGCAGCGCCCAGCGCCGCCAGATCACGGACGCCCTGCTCGCCAAGGCGAATTTCGCCGCCCCGGAAAGCCTGGTGGAAGGCGAGCGCGACTCCGTGCTCCGCCAGTTCATCGAGGAAAACATGCGTCGCGGCGTGCCCCAGGAGGAATTTGAGAAGAACAAGAAGGAGCTCCACGAAAGCGCATCGAAGGCCGCCGTGGCGCGGGTCAAGGTGCAGCTCATTCTGGCCAGGATCGCCGAGGCCGAGAAAATCCAGGTCGAGGAAAAGGATCTGAACAACTGGCTCATGCGCGAAGCCATGCGCTCGGGTCAGCGGCCCGACAAGCTCGCCAAGGACTTGGGCAAGGACCGCGACCACCTGCGCGGCATCCAGCAGCAGCTCCTTTTCGACAAGACCCTTGATTTCCTCGTCGCAAGGGCTACCGTGAAGACGGCCCAGGCCACTTCATGAGCTCCTACTACGTACCCATCGTTCTGGAAAATACCGGTCGCGGCGAGCGGTCGATGGACATTTACAGCCGTTTGCTGAAGGACCGCATCATTTTCATCGGTTCGCCAATCGACGACGGAGTGGCCAACGTCGTCATCGCCCAGATGCTTTTCCTCCAGATGGAGGATCCGAAGAAGGACATCCAGCTTTACATCAACTCTCCGGGTGGCGTGGTGACGGCCGGTATGGCCATCTACGACACGATGAATTTCCTCCAGTGCGATTTCGTCACTTATTGCCTGGGCATGGCGGCCAGCATGAGCACCGTGTTGCTGGCGGCCGGCACCAAGGGCAAGCGTTTCGCGCTGCCGAACAGCCGCGTGATGATCCACCAGCCCAGCGGCGGTGCAGGTGGCCAGGCCACCGACATCGCCATCGCGGCCAAGGAAATCCTCCGCTGGCGCAAGACCCTCAACGAGACCATCGCCAAGCACACCAACAAGACGGCGGCGCAACTCGAAAAAGACTCGGATCGCGACAACTACATGAGCGCGGAGGAAGCCAAGACCTACGGAATTGTCGACCATGTGGTCGCCTCCACGCGGGATGCACAACAGATTGCAGGCCAGAGCGCTGCCTGAGTTTGCTTTGTGTCATAACCGACGTTACAAAAAAGCCCTCGACTAAGCGGTCCCGGGGACCGATAAAACTACGCACATGGCCAAATCCTCACGCATGACGCTCTGCTCGTTCTGCGGCAAATCGCAGGCGGAGGTCCGCAAGATCATTGCGGGTCCCGGCGTCTATATTTGCGATTCTTGCGTCAACGTCTGCAAGACCATCATCGACCGTGAGGTGAAGTCGCAGCCGGCCGACCCGGCCACCGCCAAACCGGCTTTCCGCCTGATCAAGCCCTACGAGATCAAGAAGGTGCTGGACGATTTCGTCATCGGTCAGGATCACGCCAAGAAGGTCCTTTCGGTCGCCGTTTACAATCACTACAAACGCCTGAATTTCGATGCCGGCGCGAGCGCGCGCGACGCTGCGGCCATGCCGGCGGAATTCAGCGAGGTCGAGGTCGAGAAAAGCAACATCCTGCTCTGCGGTCCCACCGGCTCGGGCAAGACCCTGCTGGCCCGCACCTTGGCCAAGACTCTCGATGTGCCTTTTGCGATTTCCGACGCCACGACCCTGACCGAGGCGGGTTACGTGGGTGAGGACGTCGAAAACGTCGTTCTTCGTCTTCTGCAATCGGCCAATTACGACGTCAAGAAAGCCGAGTGCGGCATCATTTACATCGACGAAATCGACAAGATCCGCCGGACCACCGAGAACGTTTCGATCACGCGCGACGTTTCGGGCGAGGGCGTGCAGCAGGCGTTGCTGAAGATTCTCGAGGGCACGGTCTGCAACGTTCCCCCGCAGGGCGGGCGGAAGCACCCGAATCAGGAATACATCCAGGTCAACACCTCGAACATCCTTTTCATCTGCGGCGGCGCGTTTGTCGGCCTCGATACGGTGATCAAGAAACGCCTCGGCCAGCGCTCGCTCGGCTTCCACGTCAATTCCAGCGACCACGAGCTCTCGCCCGAAGAGATGATGCGGGGCGTCGCCCCCGAGGATCTCATCCGCTTCGGCATGATTCCCGAGTTCATCGGCCGCCTGCCGGTCGTGTCCGTGCTC
>CAYZGG010000106.1:0-13733 GCA_964477955.1 uncultured Opitutaceae bacterium | reverse complement strand
GCCAGAACATCGCGAGCGTTGTCAGCACCGTGACGATGGCCCCGGGCACGGACATCGACGTGTGCTGGAAGAACGCCATGACATTGCCGAGTGGCGTGCCGAAGAGGTAGCTAAAAAGTTCCCCGGACGGGTGCTCGCCGTGAAAACGCAGGCAGAGGTGGTTGACATGGCGGAAGAACTGACCGCGCAGGGCGAAGACCACGCGCTCGCGGGTCCAGGTGAAAAGCCGGTAGCCGGCGTGCCAGGCCGCCATGCGCACGATCAGCGAGATGACCAGGTAGCCGGCGATCAACCAGAGAAGTTTTTGCCAGCGCTGGGCCAGCGTGAGACCGGGTTTTTCCAGCACCTCCGCGAACAGCCATTTGGGCGCGAGGTTCTGCAGGGCGATGGCGGCGCCGTGCAGGCCGTTCAGCAGCAGGGCCCCGATCAGCAGCCAGCGGTGGCGCAGGAAAAGCGGCCAGACATGGCGGTGGAACGCGGAGGAAGGGGTCGGAGCAGACATGGCGCAATTCCCGCCACGAAACACCGGAAACCCCCGCCACGGAAAGGAAGAAATTCGGCCGGGCCGCCGATCCGTTCAGCGAGTGGCGGCTTTCAGCACCATTTCAAACCTCGCCGGCCGGCCGGCCGCAAAAAGCGGCGAAAGCTGTTCCAATTCGATGACCGCTTCCGGCCCGCCCAAGTAGACCTGGGTGAAAAACCCGGCATCCGGTCCGCTGACCACCGTCCCGGTCTGTTCGCCGCGGCCGACCTGCAACGCGTAGGATCCGCAGTCCGCCCGCAGGGTTTGCGGACGGAACCCGAGTTTCACGACGGGGGGCATGTGCTGCAGGGACACCTGCGCATCGGTGCGGTGCACGTGCGGCGGCTCCACGAACCGCGCTGCGAAAGGACCCGCCGTGGAAGGCAACTCGACATACCCCGCGGGGAAATCCGTCTCCGCGCGGGCCTCTGCGGTGACGCCGGTCGACGCCGGGGTCTGCACAATCTGGACGATTTGGGCGGGGCGGGTGCCGCCGGCGATTTCCGCGCCGCAAATCAGCCGGTCGCCGTCCCAGCGATATGTGCGGGTGAGCCGGGGCCAGCCGTCGCCGGCATCCGGCATCAACAGCCGAAGCTCGGCGCCCACCGAGGACACGGTGTCCGCTTCGCTGTATTCCCACGCGACCGGAGGAGGCCAGCCTTTGGCCCAGGTGTTTTGCGGACCAAGCCAGAGGCGGTGCCCGCCCAGGAGATTGCGGTTGGCCCGCGTCGGCGGGGCGAGCAACAGGTTGTTTTCGGCGGCGGCCGGGCCGAAGTACATCAGCCGGCTGCGTTGCAGCGAGACGACGGCCTTCCAGCCGGCGGACGAGGACGCCAGGGCCCTTTCGCCATTCCAGTTGACGGCCTGCCAGGTGGGGTCCGGGGCGGAATCCGCTGGCAAATTTGCGGTCAACAGCATGAGCAGGGGGCAGAGCGTGAGGAGCAGGCGCGGGAAACGCGGGAGGTTCATTGGTTCAGCAGATGGTCGGCGGCAAGGACAAGAAAGATATAGTCCGAGGTCGAATAGCCGAGGCAATATTCCGTCTGCTGCCAGAGAAAGGGCCAGGTCAGCAGCTCGGGAAAGTCCGGGCGGATCAACGCGGTGCCGGAAATGACGCCACCGGGAATGTAGGACCAGTCGGCGCGGTTGTTGCCGTAGGCGGTGGTGGCGGAGTTCACGCCAACGCCCGAAACGAACGACGCCGTGTTCGAACCGGGGTGGCAACCGAGCATGAAGTTAAGCGCGTTGTAGACCAGCGAGGCGGGAAAAAGATCGGGGGCGGCGGTGTGCAGGAAATATTGCTCCACCCCGAAGCGCTCCACCTGCCAGCCGGCGCCCCAAATCGCGGGCCGGTACGGCAGGCCATACGGTGTCTCCTTTTCAAGCGCGTCGACCCGGGCGCGATAAACGCGGAGCGCGGCGCGGATCTTCGCGGTGTAGGCATCGTCCTTGATCAAGGCCAGTGACCGGGCGCCCAACCAAGCGGCATGAATGGCGTGCTCCGAGGCGTCGACCGCGGCGTCCGAGTGGGTGACGATTTCGTCGGCCAGCCCGATGACGGCGTCGGCGTATTGTTTCTCCCCGGTGGTTTGCAGCAGCTCGATGGCCGGCTCCAGCCGCGAGAGGGGGGAGCGCGGGGTTTTCGTTGTCTGCCAGAGTTCCACGGCGATGCGCCGGCAGTCGGCGGCCAGAGGGTCGTTGAAACCCTGCAGAGCGCGAGCCGCGGCGGCCAGGGCCCCGGCGACCTGCAGTTCGCGGTCGGGATTGTCCTCGGTGAACACCCAGCGGTCGTCCGCCGCGCCCGTTGAGCCGAGCGGCGGCAGGGTGCCGATTTTTGGCTCGGCCTGGGAACCGTGGACCGCGGCGTCAGCCAGGATCCGCATCGCCGCGCCGTTCGCATCGTGAAAAACCTGGTTGTCGGTCATGTCATGCGCGTCACCGAGGTGCGTGTAGGTGCGCAGCGAGGCATCCTGGATGCCGCGGTAAAGCCGGCCCATCGCATTGTAGCCGCCGACGATCGAGAGCGCCCCGTGCTCGATCTGCTGAAGCAAGTCGGGTTTGCCGTCGGGCCGGTGCAGGTCGGTGATGCGCAGGTTTTGGTCAACCGTCGTGTCGTCGATCGTCGGATGAAACAGCTCCCAGGCCAGCGCGAGCCCGTGTACGGTGTCCGCCTGCGACTCGACGCGCAGATCGTAGTCGCCGGCATCGTGCCAGCCGCCATGATCGAGCCCGGGGACGTGGTCGCCGGACTGAAACTTCGTCAGCGTGGAAGGGCCCTGTTCATAGCCGTCGAAATGATTGTGGTTCACCGGAGCCATTAGCGCATCGTCCGCGTGGCAGAGCCCGTGCCAGACCCGGTAGCGGTCGTTCACGCGCATGTGGCACATCTGCGCGGGCAAAAAGGTTTCGAGCGTGGGCTGCCAGACGTCGTGCTGGTAGACGGCGGGATCGATGGCGAACGGCGAGGACAGGCTCGTGCCGTAGCGCACGACGTACATGCCCGGCACCGTGACCTCGCTGAAATCGAACCGCACGTAGCGGTACCGGAGAAACGGGCCCCACTCGGTGGCGGGCTTGGTCAGCACCGCCTGGTAGCCGCCGGCGGCGGCCACGCGCAGCAGCACCACGTCGCCCTGCGGCTGGTCATGGGCATCGAGCTCGATGACGGCCATCTTGGGTTGTAGCGGATGATAGCCGACCTGCGAGGTCTGCACCACCGGTGGGTAGCGCCAGCCCGGGATCGCATGCGGCGTGACCAGCCACTCCAGTGCGCCCTTGGTGACGCCTCCGGAGACGACGGCGCGGACGACGAACCAGCCGTTGTTGTGCGTGCCGCGGCCGTCGAGCAACTGGAGATCGCCGCCGCGGACGGCTTCGATGGCGAGCCGTTGCGCCTCGGATTCGGGGGCGATGACCAACTGGCGTCCGCCGGCCGCCAGCGGGGCGAGTTGATACGTTTGGGAAACGGGATCAATGGCGCCGGGACCGTTGGGCTGGCGCGGAAAAATGCCCGCCTGTGGTCCGAGCGCGAAGGTTTTGCCGAAGAGAAGGCCCGGGAAAAGCTCGAGATTGAAGCCCACCTTGCCGACCCAGGTGGCCGGCAGCGGAGCGTCGAGATCGACCGTGATGCGGAAGGCCCCGGCCTCGGCGGCGGTCACACGCACCGTGTAGGCGAGGTTCAGGTCGGGATAGTTGATCGGATTGAAACCCGTCCGGTTGTTCGCCTCGTCGGGATACTGCATCCGCACGCTGATTTCCTGCAGCTCGCTGTCGGTCTTGCGGGGCCCGACCTTCGGGATGGGCTGCCACTGGCCGGGCGTCGGCTCGAGTCGCAGGTCGCCATTGGTGGCCGTGCGCAGGCCGTTCTGGATGATGCCCACGCCACCCTGGTGGCCCTCGGCGTAATAGTCGCTCGCGAGCATGACGTTGAGCCCCGTCATCTCAAAGTAGCCGCGGTCGTTGAGGACGAGGTGTTCCGCCGGGGCCACCCCGGCGGACAGAGAGGGCAGCGCGCAGATCAAACCTGTGATCGACCAGCGGGCGAGGAAGCCGAGGGCGTGATGCCGGGTGGAGCGCATCGTCTCAGGCAAATCCGCGCTCAATCCGAAAGCAAAGCGTGGTGCACGTTTCAGGCGGGAACCGGGTTTTTTTCCGCCACCGTGCGCGGAAAAGGGGCCAACCAGGCGCCGATCAGGGACGGGATCGCGGCAAACATCACCACGATGAAATACATTTTGTATCCGAAATGGTCCGCCAAGGGACCGCTGATCATCTGCGTCGGCACCAGCGTGAGATTCATCAACGAATTGGCGAAGGCGTAGTGGGTCATGTGGTATTTGCCCGGCGAAATCTGCTGCATCATATACAGCATGTTGGCGACAAAGCCGAAGCTGTAGCCGAATTTCTCCACCGTCACCAGCGAAGCCACCACCCAGAGCGGAACGTGGACGCCCGGCCCGGCCAGCTGGGCGAGGATCACAAAGGTGATGTGCGGTACGTTGAGGCACAGCGCCATGAAAAACAGGGTGTTACGCTTCAGGCTGTATTTGGACATGAACGCCCCGCCCAGCAGGCCGGCAAACAGACTGACAAAGGTGCTGATCGTGCCGTCGATGATGCTCTTCTCCTGCAGAGACAGGCCGATGCCGCCCGCCGCCGGCGCTGCTTGCAGGAACAACGGACCCTCCACCAGCAACAGGCCCTCGCCCAGCCGATACAGGAAGACGAACAATAGCATGCCCCAGATCTTGTCCTTGCGGAAGAAATCCACCCACGTATCGAAAAACTCGCCGGCCACTTCGCCCACGCTCTGCGGGCGCTTTGTAATCGAACCAGGCGGCAACATGAAAATATGATAGACCGCCAACGCAACCAGCGTGGCCGCGCCCAGTCCCAGGGCCCAGCTCCACGCCGTCGTGGCCGGCAAATCGTGATGGTCGTGCAACGAACCCGCCACCCAGACGATCGCGGCCGTGGAAAAAATCCGACCGACATTCCAGAACACGCCCTGGACACCGATAAACGCCGCCTGTTTCTTCTCGTCGAGTGTGGTGATATAGATGCCGTCCACACAGATGTCCTGCGTGGCGGAGGCGAACGCCAGCACCCAGAGCACCGCGATCGTAATTTGAAAATAATTGGGCAGCGGCAGCGCCACCGCGATGCCGATGAGCAGAGCCGCCATGAGGAACTCCATGGCCAGGACGAAGAATTTTTTCGTCCGGAACATGTCGAGAAACGCCGCCCAGAACGGCTTCAGCGACCACGCGATGCCGACGCTGGCGGTCGCGAGAGTGATCTGGCTGTCGCTGTGGCCCAGATTCTTGAACATGGTGCCGGCGACCCAGATCACGAGAGCGAAGGGGATGCCCTCGGCAAAGTATGAAGTCGTCACCCACGACCAGGGGTTACGGACGGCAGGGGTAGGGGAATTCATAGAAAAAGCAGGCGGGGCAGAGCGGAACAGCACAGCGCCCGCCCGCCGGAAGGCAAGGCCAAGAGATCGCATTCGTTAGAGTGGAACGCGTGGCCGGTGCGGTCCGGTGGCGTTGACAGCGGTCGCGCGCGGTGAAACATCGCGGCATGAATCAGGAGCAATGGACCGCCGTTGACCGCTATGTGACCGATCTGCTGCTGCCGCCGGACCCGGTGCTGGATGCGGCGCTCGCCGCGGGGGTGGCGGCGGGCCTGCCGGCGATCGCCGTGTCGCCGCCCCAGGGCCAGCTGCTGCAGCTGCTGGCGCGGATGCAGGGCGCCCGGAACATCCTCGAGATCGGCACCCTCGGTGGCTACAGCACGATCTGGCTGGCGCGGGCGCTGCCCGCCGGCGGCCGGCTCATCACGCTCGAGATCGACGCCCGGCACGCCGCCGTCGCCCGCGAGAATTTTTTCCGGGCCGGGCTGGAGGGGATCGTGGAACTGCGACTCGGGCCCGCGGCCGCGACGCTGCCGCAGCTGGCCGAGGAGAAACGCGGGCCGTTCGATTTTGTTTTCATCGATGCCGACAAGGCCGGCATCCCCGGCTATTTTCAATGGGCGCTCCGCCTGACGCGGCCGGGCAGTGTGATCGTGGTGGACAACGTCGTGCGCCAGGGCGCCGTGGTCGATGCCGCCAGCGTCGATCCCGCCGTGCAGGGCGTGCGCCGGCTCAACGAGCTCCTCGCGGCCGAGTCACGCGTAAGCGCGACGACGATCCAGACGGTCGGCAGCAAGGGCTACGACGGCTTCACACTGGCGTATGTCCTAGCCTGAATCTGGTCCGTGCGAGGGAGGCGAGGAGGCCGGAGCAGGCGGCAAACGGCTTTGGCGAAAGGGAGAATCACCTGCCGCGTGCAGGCATTAGCGGCCGCTCGCGGCGACGCGGTCTGTGAAATACTCCATAAACGTCTTCGGGTCGGCGGCCAGCGCGACGGTGGCGTTCGGTTTCTCCCCTACCACCGGGCGGGTCAGGCCGCTGTCCTCGATTTTGAGCTGCATCGGCTCTGCGCGGGCGAGTTGCGGCGCAGACACAAGCGCCACGGCCAGGACATCAAAGAGGATCGGCACGTCTCCCTTCCAGGTGTTCGTGTGGCGCCAGATGAAATCGAGCGAGGCCAGGGCGTCGGTCAGCGGTGTGCCATGGGAAAAGATTGTCACGCGCCAAGATTCTTCGAGGCTCAGTGGGGTGGTGGCGTCGAGCGGGGCGACCACCAGCGGGACTCCCGACGTGAAAACGGCGCGCGCCGCGGCGACATTCGATTTGATGTTCCATTCGGGTTCGGGCGTCGAGCCCGGGGCGTAGCCTTGCATCACGGCTCCGCCCATCAGCGCGATGCGTTTGATTTTTGCGGCGATGCCCGGCTCCGACGCGAGCAACGCCGCGACATTGCCCAGCTCTCCCACCGCGATGATCGTGATTTCCCCGGGATGCGCGTTGATTTGCGTGCGCAGAAATTCAACCCCGCCGGACAGGTGCAGGCTGGGTGAGGAAAACCCCGCCGCCCAATTGGTCTGAGCCATGTACTGCGGGGCCGTGGAAGTCCCCGCGTACACCGGCACGTCGCGCCACGGGCCGCCCGCCGCGGCGAGCAGTTTGGCCGCCAACCGCGCCCGGGCCGCCGCATCGCCGGAAACCGTGGTCACTCCGATGAGCTTCAACTCCGGACTGCCGATGATCAGCGCCAGGGCGTAGGCGTCGTCGATGTCGGTGCCAATGTCGGTATCGAAAATCACCGGGATCGGCGCCGCGGGCGCGCCCGCCAGGACCGACACCGGAAGCAGCAGGGCGAGGAGCAGCAGGAGACGCATCCCGCCAGTGTCGCCATTTTTTCCGCCCGGGCAACGGCGAACGCGGCCCGGGCGGGCGGGGTGGGACGACGGCGGCGACGAGGAAAATCGCGCTTGTTGCGCCGGGGGCGGCCGGCGATAATCCGTCCCGTGCCCCCCGAGCCCGCCTCGTCTCCGCGCGCCGACCTGCTGGCTTCGCTGCTGGCGGCACCGCCGCCGAGGAAAGTGCCGCCGGAGCTGCTCCGCGCCGCCGGAGCGCAGGGTCCTTCGGTTGCGCTCGCCTTGTTTGGCCTGATTTTTGGCGGGTTCGGGCTGTTCTTCGTCTGGCAGTTTTTCCCGTGGGCCCTGTTCGTGGACTGGAAACTGGCCGATGCCCCGGTCGCGTCCGGTCACGTATTGTCTGTCGACCGCACCAACTGGCGCATCAACCGCCAGTACGTCTACCGTTACGGCTACGAGTTTCAACCGCCCGCCGGCGGGCGGATGCGCGGCGAGTGCTTCACCACCGGCCAGCGCTGGAGTCGGGGTGCCATCGTGCCGGTGAGATACCGCCCGGAAGATCCCGCGGTCAGCTGCCTCGACGGCGCGCGGCTGAGCCAGGGTTCGGCGGCGGTCGCTTTCGTGATCCTGTTTCCCCTGATCGGTATCGCCTTGATGACCTGGGTTGCCGGTGGGCGCCGGCGGGTGCGGGCTTTGCTGAAAAACGGCGTGGTGGCGGAAGCCCTGGTGACGGGGCTGGAACAAACCAACGTGCGCATCAACAACCAGCCGCTTTACCGGATCACCCTGCAGCGCACGGATCCGGGCAGTACCGCCCCGCTGCTGTTGCGAAAATACCAACCGGCCCAGGTGGCGCTGGCGCAGGAGCGGTTCGCGTCCAAGCAGCCGGTTTTCGTGCTCTACGACCCGGCGCATCCAGCCCGCGCCCTATTGCCAGAAGCCTTCCTGTAGCAACAGCGTTCGGGTCGGCTCAGGACAGGATCCGTTTCAGGCTTTCCAAGTCCATCACGCTGGCGAGGCTTTCCTCCTGGACGACGGAAGCGGCGAGGGCGGCTTTTTCCTTTTGCAGGGCGCGGATCTTTTCCTCGACGGTGTCGCGTGCGAGCAGGCGGTAGGCGATCACGTGCGCCGTCTGGCCGATGCGATGGGTGCGGTCGATGGCCTGCGCCTCGACCGCGGGATTCCACCACGGATCGTAGAGCACCACATAGCTGGCGGCGGTCAGGTTGAGCCCGGCGCCGGCGGCCTTGAGCGAAAGCAGGAACACGGGTGGTCCATCCGGCGCCTGGAACCATTCCACCAGCTCCTGCCGGTTCTCGGTCTTCCCGGTCAGCATCAGGTGCTTGATCCCGCGCGCCACGAGCTCGGGACGGATGAGATCGAGCATCGTGACGAACTGGGAAAAAACCAGCACACGGTGACCCTCCTCAAGCAATGGTTCGAGCGTGTCGAGCAGGGCGTCGAGCTTCGCGCTCGTGCCCGGTTTCGCGGCTTCGCCCGCCGACTTTTTGGCGCCGGGGCGGATGCCCGGCGGAAGTTCCGCCCCGATCAGGCGCGGATCGCAGCAGATCTGGCGGAGGCGAAGGAGTGATTGGAGAATGTTGAAGCGTTGCGCGTCGAACTGGCGGGGCGTTTCCACCCCGAGCAGCATCTGGCGCGTCCGCTTCAACTCCGCGTCGTACAGCGCCCGCTGCGGGCCCTCGAGTTCGACGACGATGTCCTCCTCCGTGCGCGGGGGCAGGTCGCGCGCCACCTGGGCCTTGGTGCGGCGCAGGAGAAAATGGCGGACACGATTGGCGAGCCGCGCATGGGCGGCGGCGGGATTTTCCTGGTCGTGGTAGAGTCGCTTGAACGCGGTCTGGCTGCCCAGCAGCCCGGGCTGCGCAAAGGCGAACAGACTCCACAGGTCGAGCAGCCGGTTTTCCACCGGCGTGCCCGTCAGCACGAGACGGTGATCCGCGCGGAGGGCGCGCGCGGCGTGGGCGGTGGCGCTGGCCGGGTTTTTGATGTTCTGGCCTTCATCGAGGATGACGGCGTCCCAGTGGATGGCCTTCAACGCGTCGGCCTTCAGGCGGAGCTGGGTGTAGTTGGCGATGACGAGGTCCACGTCCGCCGGCACCGGCTCGGTCGCGCGCGGGACGAGCCGCGCCGTGGAGAGCCCGGGGGCAAACCGCGCCGTCTCCGTCTGCCAGTTGAACACCACGGATTTCGGGCAGACCACCAGCGCCCGAAACGGACGCGGGGACGGAACCAGTTTGTTCCTATTGAGAACAAATTCTTCCGCGACCCGCGCGCCCGGTCCGGGGATTTTGTTCTTATTGAGAACATTCTCCTCGAGGCGGGAGACGGCGGGGCGGCGGGCGAGCCAGAGCAGCCAGGCGAGGGTCTGCAGGGTTTTGCCGAGACCCATGTCGTCGGCGAGCACGCCGCCGAAACGGTTTTCGGTCAGGTGGGCGAGAAAATGAAAACCTTCGAGCTGGTACGGCCGCATCTCGGCCCGAATTCCGGCTGGCAGCGGCGGGCTGGCGATTTGGCGGAGCGAGGCCGCGCGGTCGCGGATCTGCCGCCAGAGCTCCTGGGGGAGGGCTTCACCGAGGGTTTCGTCCGCGAGCTGCAGCGCATGAAAGCGCGGGGCTTCCCGCGTCGGTTCGGTGAGCACGGCGGGATCGAGCCCGAGGCGTTCAAAGCGGGCGCTTTCCTCCGGGCTGACCGCCAGTTCGAGCCGCCGCCAGCCGCGTCCGGCGAGGCGGACGAAACGTCCGCGGGCCCGGCTCAGCAGCTGGATCTCGGCCTCGGTCAACGTGGTGTCCTCGACGCGCAGCGCGACGCGCACGTCGAACCAGTCGATGCTGCTCTCCTTCACTTCGAGGGCGAAATGCGCCCGGGTGGGCTGGTCGGAAAAACCGGCGAGTGCGGGATCCAGCTCGACCAATGTGCCGGAGGGAACGCCCGCCAGCCAGGTCGAAAAATTATCGGCGAACGCCCCGGTGGAAACGTCCGAGACGTAGCGTCCGCCGCCCGGCGCCCAGCCATTCCAGGCCAGGCCGGGGAGATGCGCCAGGTGGTCGGCCACCGGTTGCAGCCCGGCGAAATCATGAAGCAGAAACGCCGCCTCGGCGGGCCGGACGACTCCGGGGGCCTGCGTGTTCCAACCTTCCGGTTGCCAGCGCGCGCGCGGTTCACCCTCGGAAGACACCGCGTGCAGTTCGATCACGAGCGCTTCGTCTTCGAGGCGGTTTGAGCGGGAGTCCAGCGTCGCGCGCAAGCGGGCGCGCAAGGGTTCGGTGCGAAAACGGCCGGCGGTGTCGCCGGGCAGTTTCACGCCGGTGCGCGCGGCGAAGCGGCCGGCTTCAGGCAGCAGCAGGACCGACCGCGGCATTTCGGTCGCGAAGTCGGGGTCGAGCGGCTTGGGCGGTTCCTGCAACGGAGGCAGCCCGCGGAAAAGGGTGCGGTGGCCCAGCAGATAGAGCGCCGGTCGGGCCGGCAGGTAGAGCAACGGTCCGGGCGGGGGCGTGCCGTCGGCGAACACCAGCCGCACCACCACGCGGGACGGATCCGTAGGGTGGTCCTCGATCTGCCAGGTCAGCGACCGCGGATCGTCGGCAATGGCGCTCCCGTCGTCGGCGACCACCGACTCGCGGGTGCGGGGATGGCCCAGCAGATGGCCGACGAGGACGCGATCCTCCGTGTCGGCCAGCGACACGACCGACCGGCCGCGCGCGGCGAGGTTGGCGCGCAGGAAGGTCAGCAGTGCGTTGCTGGCGTCGTCCATGGTCTGGGCGCAACCCACCGGATCGTCGAGGAGGCTGCGCAGCGCGCCGGCCGACAGAGGGTTGAACGGCCCGGCGGGTCCGCTGGCGGAGATTTCCCACAGGCATTTCTTCGGCCCCAGACGCAGGCGCACGGCTTGCAGCAAGGCGGGGGTCGGCGCAGGGGCGACGAGCTGATCGAGTTCGGCGAAGCGCTGGCTCCAGGCCTGCAGCAGCGCGTCGCGTCGTGCGGCCTCGCGCGTTTCGCGGGCCGCGGCGAGCCGGTCGAACGGGGCGGTGAAGGCGGGAAGCGGGATGCCGAGCTCGGTGAAAAGAAGCGCGACGAAGGGCCAGAGCTGGAGCGGCGTGGCCGGTGGCGTGCGCCACCAGCCCTGAAACGGACTGACGGAATCCTGTCGGAGAAGAGGGCGGTCCGGCAGCGGAACCAGGGCGGCCAGCGCGGCGTGGTCGAACCAACCGTGGCTCGATTGCCGCAGGGAGCGAAGCACGGCCGCGAGATTGCGCAGGAAGGCGAGCTGACGGCTATCCGGTGGCTGCCCGGTGGCCGCGGTGAACTCCGCGACGAACGGTTCGTCGCCCAGACTGAACGCCACCGGCGGCGGCGCGTCGTCGGTCAGGCCGGGCGCGACGGGATCCTGCTCGCACTGCTGCACCCACGCGCGCCCAGCCGCGTAGGCATGCTTGCAGCTCACGCCCACCGGACAAGTGCAGCGCGAGCTCCATTTCCCGCGGGTGAGGAAAAGCCGGACGGCATAAAGTTCCTGGCCCCGCACAGACGCTTGCACAAAATGGTCGGCGTCGGCCCAGACTTTTTCGACGTGCAAGCCCGTGAAATAGCTCTCGCCCCGCTCACGCGTGACCGGATCGAAGGTGTCGAGCCAGGCGCGAAGTTCGGTGAGGGCTTCGGGCAGTTTGACGCTGCGCGTGACCGGCAGGCGTTGTTTGGCAGCCATGAGGAAAGGGCGCTGGCGGCTTCGCCCGCAGACCGGTTTTTCAGTAAATCTGTTCTTCGAGCAGGGCGAAGAGTTCGGGTTCCGTGACCAGCCTCTGCCGGAGGGTTCGGCTGGGCAGATGCGTTTTAGTACACATATTCTTCGAGAAGCTGGAAGAGTTCCGCTTCGGTAATCCGGCGCTGCTGCATCGAATCGCGCTCGCGGAGGGTGAAGGTGTCGCCGGGCTTCTCGATCGTGTCGAAATCGATGGTCACGCACCACGGCGTGCCGGCCTCGTCCTGGCGGCGGTAGCGTTTGCCGATGGCGCCGCCATCGTCGTATTGCACGGCGTAGCGCTTCCGGAGCTTGGTGTAGAGGGCCTTGGCGCGGCCGGTGAGCTGCTCCTTGTTCTTGAGCAGCGGGAGCACGGCGACCTTGCAGGGCGCGAGGCGCGGCGAGAGCCGGAGGACGGTGCGCTGCTCGACGTTGCCCTTCTCGTCCTTGACGTCCTCGACGGCATAGGCGGCGGCGAGCACGGCGAGGAAAATGCGGTCCACGCCGACAGCGGGTTCGATCACGTGCGGCACGACGCGGGCCTTGGCGGCTTCGTCGAAATACGTCTGCGGCACGCCGGAGAATTTCTGGTGCTGCTGGAGATCGTAGTCGCTGCGCGCGGCGATGCCCCAGAGTTCCTGCACGCCGAAGGGGTACTTGAACATGATGTCGACCGTGCGGCGGGAGTAGAACGCGAGCTTTTCCTTCGGGTGCTCGTGCAGCGAGAGGTGCGACTCGGGCAGGCCGATGGACTTGAGCCAATCCTGGCACCACTTCAGCCATTCCTCGTGGCAGGCGAGCCAGTCGGCGTCGGGGTGGATGAAGTACTCCATCTCCATCTGTTCGAACTCGCGGGAGCGGAAGATGAAATTGCGCGGGGTGATCTCGTTGCGGAACGACTTGCCGATTTGCGCGATGCCGAAGGGCAGCTTCACGCGGTTGGTGTCGACCACGTTCTTGAAATCCACGAACATGCCCTGGGCGGTTTCGGGGCGCAGGTAGGCGACGGACGAGGCATCGCTCATCGCGCCCACGTTCGTCTGGAACATCATGTTGAACGAGCGCGGCGCCGTCAGGCTGCCGGGCTCGCCAGTCGCGGGGGAGGGGATAAGCGGGATTTCCGCCTCGGTGGCCTCGGTGAAGTCGCGCGGCTTGACCGGTTCGAGCGCACCTTGGACGGCCTTCTTGCGTTTGAGGCTATCCGCGGCGGTCTGCAGGTCTTCGGTGGTTTTCTCGTTTTCCAACGCTGAGACGTAACCGATCGTTTTGCCGTCCACCACCACCGGCGCAAAGAACAGCTGATCCGCCCGGTACCGCTGTTTGCTCGCTTTGCAGTCCACGAGCGGGTCGGTGAAACCGGCGACGTGGCCGGAGGCTTCCCAGACTTTCGGGTGCATGATGATGGAGGTCTCGATGCCGACGATGTCGTCGCGGCGCTGGACCATGTCGCGCCACCAGCAGTCGCGGATGTTGCGTTTCAACTCCACGCCGAGCGGGCCGTAGTCGAAGAAGCCGTTGAGGCCGCCGTAGATCTCGGAGGACTGGTAGATGAAGCCGCGGCGCTTGGCGAGCGACACGAGGGCTTCCATGAGGTTGCTGGATTCGGCGGGGGAGGACATGCGGAGGGAAAGTGAAAGGCTGAAGGCTGAAGGCTGAAGGCTGAAGGCTGAAGGCTGAAGGCTGAAGGCT
>CAYZGG010000105.1:0-13852 GCA_964477955.1 uncultured Opitutaceae bacterium | reverse complement strand
GCGCAGGGCCTGACCGGCGACGAGGCCATCATGGCCGCCTTCGAGGAAAACGCCCACGACACCTCGCGCGTCGGCGGCAACTAATCATCCGAAGCAGCGAGAAGATAGGAGCGAGCAGCGAGCATTCCCTGACCACCGCACCCTCCACTTTTCTACTCGCTACCCACTACTCGCTACTCGCTACTCTTTCTTTTTCTCCCATGGGCAAACCAACCGGCTTCATCGAATACATGCGCGAACTTCCCGTCGACCGCACGCCGCTCGAGCGCGTGCGCGACTGGAAGGAATTCCACCACCACATGGAGGAGAAAAAGCTCCGTAGCCAGGGCGCGCGCTGCATGGATTGCGGCGTGCCGTTCTGCCACACCGGCAAGCTCATCAGCGGCATGGCCTCCGGCTGCCCGATCAACAACCTGATCCCCGAGTGGAACGACCTCGTTTATCGCGGACTCTGGCACGAGGCCCTCGACCGCCTCCACAAGACGAACAATTTCCCCGAGTTCACCGGCCGCGTCTGCCCCGCGCCTTGCGAGGGCTCGTGCGTGCTCGGCATCAACAGCCCGCCCGTCACGATCAAGAACATCGAGGCCGCCATCACCGACCGCGGCTGGGCCGAAGGCTGGGTCAATCCCGAGCCGCCGAAGAACCGCACCGGCAAACGCGTCGCCGTCATCGGCTCCGGCCCCTCCGGCCTCGCCGCCGCCGAACAGCTCAACAAGGCCGGCCATGCCGTCACTGTCTTCGAACGCGCCGACCGCCCGGGCGGCCTCCTCATGTACGGCATCCCCAACATGAAGCTGGACAAGCAGGAGATCGTCCTGCGCCGCATCAAGCTCATGGAGGACGCCGGCATCAAGTTCGTCTGCAACACCGCCGTCGGCGGCACGCTCGACCCGCAGACCCTCCTGAAGGACTTCGACGCCACCGTCCTGTGCACCGGCGCCACGCAGCCGCGCGATCTCCCCATCGAGGGCCGCGCGCTCAAGGGCGTGCACTTCGCGATGGAGTTTCTGACCGAGAATACGAAGGCCGTCCTCAACGGCGGGGCCGATCACTGCCCGATCAACGCGAACGGCAAGGACGTCGTCGTCATCGGCGGCGGCGACACCGGCACCGACTGTGTCGGCACGTCGATGCGTCACGGCGCGAAAAGCATCACCCAGATTGAAATTCTCCCGAAGCCGCCGCAGGACCGCGCCGCGGACAACCCCTGGCCCGAGTGGCCGAAAGTCTACAAGATGGACTACGGCCAGGAGGAGGCCGCCGCGAAATTCGGCGCCGACCCGCGCGTTTACCTGACAACCGTGAAAAAATTCATCGGTGACGCCGAAGGCCGCGTGCAGCAGCTGGTGACCGTCGAGATCAAGTGGGAGAAAAACGAGAAGGGCCAGTTCATCCCGAAGGAACAACCCGGCACGGAGAAGACCATTCCCGGCCAGCTGGTGCTCCTCGCGATGGGGTTCCTCGGGCCGGAGCAGATTCTGCTCAAGAAGCTCGGGGTCGAAACCGACCCCCGCAGCAACATCAAGGCGGAGCACGAGAAATATTCGACCAGCCTCAAGGGCGTCTTTGCCGCCGGCGACTGCCGCCGCGGCCAGAGCCTGGTGGTGTGGGCGATCAACGAAGGCCGCGGAGCCGCGCGCGAGTGCGACCGCTACCTGATGGGCTCGACCGATCTGCCGTAATCGCCGGCGAGGCCGGCGGCTATACCATAAACTACAAAGCCTGACTTCGTCGGTCCATCTCGCGACCTGTCCTACTCTTGGGTGAACGTCAGGGCGAAAGGCTCAAGCACCACAATCGGAACCTTCCTTCCGTTTGAAACTGCTGGAGAATACCGAAACCGCGAAGCTGCTAGGATGCAATGTGCAGCCCAAGTCTTGTCGTCTGAAGACAGCGTGTAAATTCCCCCCACGCGACCAGTCTGATCGACAAACAGCATCAGAGTACAGTTTGCAGCTGACGATACGTGGATCGGTCTCGCTGCATGCGTAACTGAGCACATTGTGTCACCGCGCAGAAGGGTGGAAACCTTGATCGGCGATCCCGCGCCTGCTTTTTCATGCGCGGATAGAATCTTTGTCAGTCTAGCTGCACCGGCCGAATCAATGACAAAAACCTCATCCGGTAAACATTTTGCAAAGAATTCCAGTGAATGATCACTGAGTGCCGCTACTTCAAATTTACTCGCAGGCGCCTCGACCAAGTGTGCGTCGACAACGTCACCCTTCCTATCCACATCGTACTCGAGAAGAGTTCGGTCATGCGCGCCAGGCCCGCCCTTCCAATAGAATGCGCTGGGAGACGCAGTCTTCAACGTCTCGCTGGGTGATACTTTTCCAGTTTCGGAGGACGCGCACCCCCCGACAAAAAACGCAATGACACAAGATGCTAATATTTTTAGGTGCATAAATACTATCGGTGATGAGACAGCGGATTGTTGATCTTACAAATTACAAACCCGTTTTAGCTATGAAATCAGCCCAACCCTTTTTCTACAATATATGCCCTACCAGGAGCCATTATCTCAAAATATAGAGGCGCATGACGCGCAAAAGGGATTCCTCTACTTTCAGCTATTCCGATAAATTTTTTCTTCCTTAAAATATCAATATGATAAGCCGCTTTGCTTGGCTGCAGATTAAATATCTGCGCAATGTTTTCTTCAGAAAGCAACGCGCTTTCGTTATAGAAGTGCAGGAGTATTTTGACAGTTTCCTCCAGCAAGTCTTTGGCTGGTTTGAGACGATTAATTTGCTCAGACAAATTTGTGTTCTCCGTCTTCAAAACGGCTATTTGCTGAGTCGCCTCCACAAGCGCCGCATCCGCCTTATCAAGCTCACGGATAGCATCGTCGCGCTGCATATTAAGCAAAGTGACCTGTTCTCTAAGAATATCAGACACTTTGGCGTCCTTGATAAACGGAAGTACCGTAGCAAGCCATTCAACAGCCATGAAATTTCTGTGTCAGCGAAACAGCAGGAATGCAATAGATTGAATATCATGCGGCCAATTTCAGGACCGAGGAGTTTAGGCCAAGCAACTCCTCCACGCTCCAAACATGATTCGTGATGCCTGCCGCCATTGCAGGCGTAGCCTTTTCAAGTGACGAATGCCGACGGCAGAAATTGAAATGCGCTGTCGTGGGAGGGGACGCACCGGGTCAGGCTTTGTAGTTTGTAGCGGAGGGTGCTACCGGTACAGCGCCGTCACCGGCGTCGCGGTGAGGACATTGTACTGACGCATGGCGAGCTGCCACCAGGCCGAGAGCTGGTCAGCGGGTTGCTTCCACAACTGCTCGTGCAGCCAGTTCATCGATTCGGGATCGAGCAACAGGGCCATCTTCTCACGCTGCGACAATTTGGCGGGGCCCTCCGCCAGCAATCGCCGGCGCAGCTCGACGAAATATCGTCGGACCGAGTGGCTGGCGGGCCGGCGCTGGCGCAGGAGCGAGACGTGCACGGCGTTGATGTACGGATCGAGGACCGCCTGCATCAGGCCATAGTCCTGCCGCAGCTCCGGGATCGGCTGCATGTGCCGGTAGCACTCCTCGAGATGGCGTTCGAGCAGCGGCAGCTCGAGCGCCGGTTCGGTCTCGTCGGGCGTGAGGAAAAGTCCCAGCTCGCGGGCGCGGCGGCCGAAATTCGCCTTGCCGAGAAAAATCGACAGCGGCACCGCCAGCACGAGCCCGAGCAGCACGGGCAGCAGCCACCAGAAGAACGACGGCACCAGCACGTAGGCCGAGGCGCCCCAGACCAGGCCGAAGAGGCTTTGCGGCGCGTGCGTGATGATCGCCTCGCGCCAGTCGGAATCCTCGCTGGCCGTGCGCTGCTGGGTGACCCATGACACGCCCTGGCCGAGGAGAATGTAGAGCACGAACTTGGCGTGAAACATCATGTTGATCGGCGCGATCAGGGCCGAGCCGATCATCTCCAGCGCCGCGCTGAGCAGCAGGCGCAGGCGGCCGCCGTAAGCCGCCGCCCGCCCGCGCTTGAGCACGAGCCCCACGCTGAGCAGCTTCGGCAGAAACAGCAGCAGCATCGTGAAACCGAACAGCGTCAGTGCCTCGGGAAACGGGACCGCATAGTTGAAGATCAGCGTGTAATTTTCAGCCGCGTAGCCGCCGGCCGCACCGTGCATGACGTCGTGAAACCGGTGGATCGTACTGACGAGCATGAACAGCAGCCAGAGCGGCGAGGCCACGTAACCCATGATCCCGAGCAGGAGATGGAAGCGGTTGATCGGATGAAAGCCCCGGGCGAAAAGGAGCCAGCTGTGCTGGAGGTTGCCCTGGCACCAGCGGCGATCGCGCTTGGCGCTGTCGATCAGGGTCGGCGGCCCCTCCTCGAAGCTGCCCTCGAGGTCGTAGGCCAGCCAGACCTTCCAGCCGGCCCGGCGCATCAGCGCGGCTTCCACGAAATCGTGGCTCAGGATGCGGCCGCCGAAGGGTTCCACGCCGGGCAGGTCCGGCAGGCAGCAGTGCTCGATGAACGGCGCGACGCGGATCGCCGCGTTGTGTCCCCAGAAATTGCTCTCGCCCTGGTGCCAGTAGTTCAGCCCGGCGAGGAACAGCGGGCTGTAGAGCCGGTTGGCGAACTGCTGCAGGCGCGAATAAAGCGTGACCCCGTTCACCACCCGCGGCGCCGTCTGCAAAATGCCCACGCCAGGGTTGCGCTCCATCATCGCGATGAGCTTCACGATCGACTCGCCCGTCATGATGCTGTCGGCGTCGAGCACCACCATGTACCGGTAACTCTGGCCCCACCGGCGGAGGAAGTCCGCCACGTTGCCGCTCTTCTTGTTGATCGCGATGCGCCGTTTCCGGTAGAAAATCCGGCCGAAGCCGCCCAGCTGCCGGCAGAGCTCGACCCACGCCACCTCCTCCTGGATCCATTTGTTCGGGTCGTTGGAATCGCTCAGGATGAAAAAATCGAAATCGGCGAGCCGGCCCGTGTGCTCGATGGAACGATAAATGACGCGCAGGCCCTCGAAGATGCGGCTGGAATCCTCGTTGAACACCGGCATGACGACCGCGGTGCTGCCCAGCGGCAGCTCCTCCAGCGAGAGGCCGTCGATGCTCCGGCTGATGCGGGCATGGTCCTCGCGGTTGAGGACGTACAGGCCCAGCAACGCCGTGCAGAAACCCGTGCAGATGTGGGCGAAAAGGATGACGAAAAGCCCGAGGACCAACACGCCGAAAAAATTCAGCGGCCCGCGCCAGATCAGGTCGGCCATGAACCAGGTCGCCAGGCTGGTCAGCAGGAAAATCAGCGTGAAAAACGTGGCCCGCCGCCGCGCCACCCGCGACTTTTCCAACGGCTCGACTGGAAAAACGGTCGCCATGCGGGCTCAGCGCGTCGCGTAGAAAACCATGGCCAGCACGGACAGGAACAGAAGCCAGAGCAGCGTGACGCGCAGGATGGGCCATTTTTCGATCTGTTCGAAGGTCTGCCCGGCCACCTCGGTGAAAGTGCCGAGCTCGATCGGGCGCGGCACCATGTTGGAGACCGTCATGTCCGGGCCGGCCTGGATCGAACGCCGCTTCATCTCGTCCACAAATTCCACCGGGGCATTTTTCGCATCGAGAAACGCGTAGGGCCAGCGCTCGACGCCGTCGCACAGCATCAGGGCCACGCGGCCCTCCACGGCGATGCGCTCGTGCGGCAGTTCCCGGTCGCCCAGGATCTCGCCAAACCAGCCGTCCATCATCCGGTCGATTTCCTCCGCTGCGAGCGTGGTGGGCTCGGCGACCGGATTCTGCGCATGCCGCACTGCGGCGCGGGCCAGCACTTCCTGGAGCACGCGGCTTTGCTGCAGGCGGTTGTGCACGCGGTGCGCGCGGAGGTAGTCCTCCACCCGGACAAAGGCGGCATTCCACTGTTCGGCCGTGCCGGTGCGCGGACGGAACGCCGTCAGGGATTCCAGAGGTAGCTCCATGTCTCGGTGAGGAAATGCGGCCCCTTCTGGAGGAAGCAACGCATTTCAACCGGCCGGCCGGAGCCATCGGGCTTGATCTCGAAGGCCACCCGCCAGGCGCCATTGAAGCTGTTTTTCTGGATCCCCGGCTCGCCGACCATCTTCGCGCTGTCGCCGATCGTCACCACGGGTTTGATGTCCCCATCCGCCGGTTCGCCCTTCAGATAGGCGCCTTCAAACTCGACGACGAAACGGCGCTGGTCGGGATGCCCGAAGACCGCACCCTGCCGGGTCGATGAGGCGAAGCCGGCGGGCGGGCGCCCCGCGGGGTCCAGCAGCCAGTGCAGGCGGTACTCGAACGCAATCGGTTCGCCCTCGGGCGGAAGTTTGGCAGGGACCCAGAAGGCCACGATGTTGTCGTTGGTCTCGTCCGGCGTCGGCAGTTCCACCAACCGCACCGAGCCCGCCCCCCAGTTGCCGATGGGCTCAACCCAAGCGCTCGGACGCAGGTGATAGAAGGCCTCCAGATCGTCGTAGTGTTCGAATTCCCGGTCGCGCTGCATCAGCCCGAAACCGCGCGGTGCCGAGTCCATGAACGCCGTCACGCGCATCTTCGTGGGATTGACCAGCGGGCGCCAGACCCACTCGCCCGCCCCGGTTTGCAACAGCAGCCCGTCGGAGTCGTGCACCTCCGGCCGGAAATCGTCGCGCGACCACCCGGTGTTTTCGCCGTGGGCATACATGCTGGTGAGCGGAGCCAGGCCGAGCACGGCGGGGTTTTTCCGGCAATAGACCGCCGCGCGCACCTGCATGACCGTCTCCACGCCGGGCGTGAGGACGAAACGGTAGGCGCCCGTCACGCTCGGGCTGTTCATCAGCGCATAAACGGTCAGGGACGTCGCCATCGGCGCCGGGCGCTCGATCCAGAACTCCTCGAACACCGGGAATTCCTCCCCGCCCGGCTCGGCGGTGTCGACGGCCAGGCCGCGCGCGGACAGCCCGTAACGCATGTCCTTGCCGAGGGCGCGAAAATAGCTCGCGCCGAGAAACACCGCCAGTTCGTCCAGATACTCCGGGTGGTTGAGCGCATAATGGATGCGGAATCCCGCGAAGCCCATGTCGGGCGGAACCCGGCCGCCGAGCTGGTTGTGGCCGTAGTCGAACAGCCGCGGGGAAAAGTCGATCAGCTCCTCCTTCTTGCCGACCAGTTCGTGGATCTGGACGGTCCGGTTGAAGAGCCAGCCCGGGTGGAAAAACTGGAGCTGAAACGGCAGCTTGGCCTCGTGCCACCAGGACCGCGCGGGATCAAAGCGGATGTCGCGGTGCTGGTCGTAGTTGAATTTAAGCAGCCAGTCCGGCACGCGCGATGGATGCGGCTTGTATGGCTGGGCGGCCAGCGTCTTGGCCCGAAACTGCAGCACCTCGAAATCAAACGGCGCGTCGGCGGCCCGCAGCAGGGGCGCCGTCGCGATCAGGAAAATGAAACAGGCGAGGAAACGGTTCATCCGAGAAAGTAATTGCGCTGTTTTTCGGTCGGCGGCAATCCCGCACGTTCCATGACCTTGAGCAAATCCTCCCAAATCATCCGCTTTGACCGGTTGCTCTGGTTGCGGAGGATGTAGGACGGGTGGTAGGTGATCATGAGCGGCAAGCCGTTGAAGGTGTGCCAGCGCCCGCGGACCTCCCCGAGCGCCTTGAACGTGCCCGGCCCGAGCAGGCCGCCGGCCGCCGTCGCCCCGAGCGCCACAATGATGCGCGGTTGCACGATGTCGAGCTGCGCCCGGAGAAACGGCAGGCAGAAATTCATCTCCTCCGGCGTGGGCGGGCGGTTGCCGTACTGCTCGCCGTTGCCGGTGACGGGCAGCTCCGGCCGCCAGTTCATGATGTTGCCAATGTAGACGTCCTCGCGCCTGAGTCCCATCGCCTGGATCATTCTGGTCAGCAGCTGGCCGGCCGGGCCGACGAACGGCTCGCCCTGCACCTCCTCCTCGGCCCCGGGGGCCTCGCCGCAGAAAAATATCCCCGCGTCCAGGCTGCCGACCCCCAGCACGATCTTTTTCCCCGGCCGCACATGCGCCTGGCAGACCGGATGCGAGAGCACCAGGTCGCGCAGCGCGTTCCAGCGCGTGGGCTTGTCGCCTTCCGGCAGGCGCACCACCGGCGTCTCGGCGGGCAGCGGCGCGGTCGACGGGGCGCGTGGCACGGCCCGAGCCGCCGTCGTCGGTGCCGCGGCCGCGACCGCAACGGCGACCGGGATATCCGCCTCCATGGACGCCGCGATGTCGGACGTTTCGGACGCCGGCACCAACGCCGCGGCCGGTGGCTCCGCCGCGGTCACGGCCCGCACGGCCCGGCGCAACGACACCAGATTGTCTTCGGAAACCGCCAGGCTGCGGCTGCCCTCGGCCTTGAGGCGGCGGAGCTCGTCGTTCAGCGCAAGCAGATGTTCGCGGACGTTCACCATGGGTCAGACCGGCCGGCCGGCCGTGATTTTTTCCACGTATTTCGCAAGCAGGTCGAATTCCAAGTTCACCCGGTTCCCCACTTTTTTCTCACCGAGATTGGTCGCCGCCAACGTGTGCGGGATGATCCAGACGGCAAAAGCATCGCCTTCCACCTCCGCCACCGTGAGGGAAATCCCGTCGATTGCCACGCTGCCCTTGTAAATCAGGTAGCGACCGCCGCCGGCCGGGGCGTGCACGCGCAGGTAGTGATCTTTGCCGCGAGGCTCCCAGACTTCCATCTGACCCGGGCCGTCGATGTGACCGGACACAAAATGCCCGCCCATCCGGCTGTCCGGCTTGAGACTGCGCTCGAGGTTCACCGCGGCGCCCGCTTGCAAGTCGCCGAAATTGGTCAGTCGGCGTGTCTCCTCCAACACATCGAACCACAGGTGCCCGGCATCGAAGCGGGTGACGGTCAGGCAACAGCCGTTGACCGCCACGCTGTCTCCGATGGCGACATCCGCGGGCACGGTCCGCGCACCGATTTGCAACGCCCAGGCGTCCTTCGCCGGGGCGAAGGCCACCACGCGGCCAACCTCTTCAATGATTCCGGTGAACATGATTGTGCGGGCCTGCTTCAGGGTTCGGGAAAAGACCGGATGCCGGGGGGGGACTGGCGGAGGCAGCGCACGGTTAGTTGAGCTTGACGCGGATCACCTGTGTCTCGCCGCCGCGGCTCGCGAGCAACACGAATTCGCTGCGGGTGCGGTCCGCCTCCGCGCTCTCCAGCCGGGCCACCGCCTCCGCAAATCCCTTCACGGGCACGCCGTCGATCTCGCGGATCCAATCGTCCGGACGCAGGCCCGCCGTCGCCACGGGGCCGTTGGGTTTGACAAAACCGACCACCACTCCGGATTGCTCGTCGGGTTTGGTCCGGTTGGCGATGCTGTCCGTTTTCAAAAACTCGCGCACGGTCAGGCCCAGCCGCTCGAAATACTTCCGCGCCGCCTCGCGGACCATCTTCGGTTCGTCCCCGAGCGTCATCTTGATCTCCTTCCGCTCGGTGCCGCGCAGAATCGCGAGCGTCAGCTCCTGCCCGGGAAGGCGACGCAGGATCTCCTGGCCGAAATAATCGGCGACGATATGGTCGGGCTTGAGGCGCGGCAGCAGCTGGCCGTCGATGGCCAGCACGATGTCGCCCTCCTGCAGGCCCGCGCGCGCGGCCGGGCTTTCGGCCATGATGTCGCTCACGACCACGCCGGATTGTTTCTCGAGCTTGAGCAACCGGGCGACCTCGGGATCGACCGGCTGCAGGCCGTAGATGCCGGCCCACGGAATTGGCCGGCCGGACACACTCACCGGAACCCGGCCGAAATACGGGAGGACATCCACCGCCAGTCGCACGACGCTGCTTTCCTCGACGTTCACAAGCATGACCGGCTGGGCGCTCTGGTTGCGGACAAAGAGCAGGTAGTTCTGGCCGAAGGAATTTTCCGTCAACCCGACCAGCCGTCCCTCCGGATCGAAAACCGGGAGGCCCGGTCCCGCCACATCCTGCGCCGTGATCGCGGTCGCATAGGGCAGGCGCGAGACGATCGCGATCTGGGTGCGCAGCAGATAGGGCGCGAAATCCTCGTCCTTGCCACGCAGGCCGATGCCCCAGACATCGTCGCCGAGCTGTGGTGCGACGGGATCCTTGGCCGCGAAACGGGTGATCGGCACGAGGTCCTTCGCCAGCTCGTCCGCCACCCGGACAAAATGCCAGCCCGTAAGCACGTCCTGCCCGAGGTAGGTGGCGGCGTGTTCCTCGCTGCTGGAGGGCCGGTACACCTTGAAGTCATGCAACTGATCGGGCGGGACGGTGGCCGGGATCGCGCTGCCGGGCAGAATGATCGTGCCGTGTTCGTCGATCACCGTGCCCAGCACCGTCACCGGGTGCCGGTCGGTTTCCGTCTGGATGACAAACTCCACGGTCACCACCGCGGCGAGCCGCTCCTTGAGCAAGGCGGGCAGACTGGCCGCCCGGGCGGCGCCAACGAGCCCGAGCAGGGCCAGAAAAAGGCGGAATGACTTCATGGTTTGAAAACGTGGAGGGCGAGGCTGCGGTCGCGCCGGACCTCGACCAGGACGGGCGCGGGCTGGCTGACAAAGCCCTGGTACAGTTCCTTCAGACGCATGATCGTGGCGATCGGTTCCCCGCCGACCTTCGTGATGATGTCGCCCGGCTCCACGCCGGACTGGGCCGCTGGATAACCCGGCTGCACACCGATGACGAGCACGCCGGAATCGCTGTCCAGCTGGTTTTCCCGCGCGAACGTCCGGGAGACCTTGCGCACGCTCAGGCCCCATTTCTCGAAAACCCGCTCCTCGCCCACCCGGCTTTCAAGGATTTCGGTGACTGCGCTCAGATTGAGGACCTCGTTCTCGCGTTTCACGCCGAGCTTCACGGTCGACCCGACCGGCAGGCTTGCGATCTCGTTCTGGATCGGCGGCAGCTGCTCGGGAAAGCGGCCGTCGATCTTGTGCCCGTTGAGCGTGAGGACGATGTCGCCGGGACGCACGCCCGCGCGCGCCGCCGGCGAGCCGGGGTCCACGCTGTTGACCAGCATGCCGGTGTTGGCCGCCAGCGAATAAAAGTGCTCCAGATCGCGCAACGCCCCGGGCACGACACCCAGATAGCTCCGGACGATCGGGCCCGATCGCACGAGGGCGGCCTCGACGCGCCGGGCCACATTGAGGGGAATCGCGAAGCCGAGGTTCTCGGCGCCGATGTATGCGCGGGAATTGATGCCGACGACCCTGCCGTCCTCGGTCACGAGCGGGCCGCCGCTGTTGCCGGGGTTGATCGCCGCATCGGTCTGGAGCCAGGTGTTGAACGAGCCGGTTTCGTAGCCGTTCTCACCGCGTGTGTCCTCGAAGTAGCGGTTGTTGTTCGAAATGATGCCGCGCGTGACGGTGCGGGTGAGGCCGTACGGCGTGCCGACGGCGTAGATCGTCTCGCCGGGATAGAGTTCGTCGGAATCGCCGAATTCCGCCGCGGTGAAGGTGAGCTTGCGCCGGTGCACCTCGTCGAGGTCGAGCTGGATCACGGCGATGTCTGTCCAATGATCCCAACCCACGAGGCGGGCGCCGACGCGTTCGAGATTGGCCAGGGTGACGGAGATTTCCACGGCCCGCGGGCTGGCCACATGGGCGTTGGTCAGGATCAGCCCGTCGGAGGAGATGATCACGCCCGAGCCGATGCCGCCCGTGAAGCTTTGGGCACCGTCCTCCAGGGTGCTCTCGCGCACGTCGATGCGGACCACGGCATTGAGGAGGCGGTTGAAGCCGCGGCTCATGCCCGCCCGGGCGGAGCCGGCGGCCAGCAGAATCAGGGCGGCGATGGTGGACCGGAGGAAGGTTGACGGGCGAAAGGGATGTCTCAAAGTGGTTGGTTTCAAGCGATGTCTGCTACCAATTGCAAAGAATACGAGTTTCTCAAGATCGAGCCACACTGGCAGACAATCTGGGAAAAAACCAAGGCGTTTCGCGCCGAAAACGTGTCGTCCAAGCCGAAATACTACGTGCTGGACATGTTTCCGTACCCGTCCGGCGCGGGCCTGCATATCGGTCACCCCGAGGGTTATACGGCGACCGACATCCTCGCCCGGTACAAGCGCGCCCGCGGTTTCAACGTGCTGCACCCGATCGGCTGGGACGCCTTCGGTCTGCCGGCCGAACAGCATGCGGTGAAAACCGGCACCCACCCGGCCGCCAACACGCGTAACAACATCACCAATTTCCGCCGCCAGATCAAAGCACTCGGCTTTTCCTACGACTGGGACCGCGAGGTCGACACCACCGATCCGCACTACTTCCGGTGGACCCAATGGATTTTCCTGCAGCTCTTCAAGAAAGGCCTCGCCTACGTGGACGAGCGCCCGGTGTGGTGGTGCCCGGAGCTGCGCACCGTCCTCGCCAACGAGGAGGTCATCGACGGCAAATCCGAAGTCGGCGGATTCCCCGTGGAGCGCCGCAACCTCCGCCAGTGGGTGCTCCGCATCACGGCCTACGCCGAGCAGTTGCTCGACGGGCTCAAGGGCGTGGACTGGCCCGACTCGACCAAGCGCATGCAGGAAGCCTGGATCGGCCGGAGCGAAGGCGCCGAGGTGCGGTTCAAACTGGAAAACCCCGCGCTCGGCGACCTGAAGGTTTTCACGACACGCCCGGACACGCTCTTCGGTTGCACGTACATGGTCGTCGCGCCCGAGCACCCGCTCGTGCCCGCGCTCACCACGCCGGAGTACCGCGACGCGGTTGACACCTACCGCCGGAAAGCTGCCGGCAAGAGCGATCTTGAGCGCACCGACCTCGCCAAGGACAAGAGCGGCGTGTTCTCCGGCAGCTACGCCATCAACCCGGTCAACAACGAGCGCGTACCCATCTGGATCGCGGACTATGTGCTGATGGGCTATGGCACCGGCGCAATCATGGCCGTGCCCGCGCAGGACGAGCGCGACTGGGAATTCGCCAAACTCTATGACCTGCCGATCATCCGCACCGTCCAGCCGCCGGCGGATTTCAAGGGCGATGCCTATGTCGAGGATGGCCCGGCGATCAACAGCGCCAACGCCGAGATTTCCCTCGACGGCCTGCACGTGGCGGAGGCGAAAGCCAAAATAATCGCGTGGCTCGAAAGCAAACAGCTCGGCGCGCGTCGCATCAACTACAAGCTCCGCGACTGGCTTTTCTCGCGTCAGCGTTACTGGGGCGAGCCATTCCCGATCGTCTGGGTCAGCGAGGCCGACTACCGCCGTGCCGCCGCCGTCCGCCCGGATCTGCCGGCGCAGCCGGTCACGTTCGCCGAAGGTGGCGTCACGCACTACGCGCTCCCACTGCCCGATGCCGCATTGCCGCTTGTTTTACCCGACGTGCAATCGTACCTGCCCAGCGGCAACGGCGAAAGCCCTCTCGCCAACGAAACCAAATGGCTGGAAATCTGGTTCAATGTCGAAACGGGTGCCGCGGTGCCCGCCACCGAGCCGAAACCGGCCGGCGACGCTTGGGTGCGCGCGCGCCGTGAAACCAACACCATGCCGCAATGGGCCGGCTCCTGCTGGTATTACCTCCGCTACCTCGATCCGCAAAACCCCGGCGCCATCGCGAGCCCGGAGGCGCTGAAATATTGGGATGTCCCCGATCTCTACGTCGGCGGCGCCGAGCACGCCGTGCTGCACCTGCTCTATGCCCGGTTCTGGCACAAGGTGCTCTTCGACCTCGGCGTCGTGCCGCAGATCGAGCCGTTCCAGAAACTTTTCCATCAGGGCATCATCCTCGGCGAGGACGGCCAGAAGATGTCCAAGAGCCGGGGCAATGTCGCGAATCCCGACGACGTCATCCGCGATTTTGGCGCGGATTCGCTGCGGCTCTACCTGATGTTCCTCGGTCCGCTGGAGGCCATGAAGCCGTGGAATCCGAAGGGCATCGAGGGCGTGCATCGCTTTCTCCGCAAA
>CAYZGG010000104.1:0-13974 GCA_964477955.1 uncultured Opitutaceae bacterium | reverse complement strand
GCCCCCGAGGATGAGGATGCGGGTCTTGCTCATGGGCGAAGGGATTCGGAGGCGGGGGAGCCAATGGTTGCGCCGAGTGGGTGCGACGGTCGGGCGGAGGGAGCCAGCACCTGGAGCTCCAGGCGGAGCAGCTCACCGAGAGACCAGGCTTGGAACGGGCAGCCGCCGGGAATGTGCGGCGGCGCGCCGTCGGCGACCTCCGACACGTGGCCGAGCCCGGCTTCGTTCATGTGGGCACGCAACGGAGTCAGGAAGCGTTCGGCGGCGGTCGCGCGGGTGACGGCGGTGTTGTCGCGGACGCGGACCCAGGCTTCGACGAACGGGCCGATCAGCCAGGGCCAGACCGTGCCTTGGTGGTATGCGCCGTCGCGTTCCCGGACGCCACCACGGTAAAACGGTTTGTAATCGGGGTGGTCGGGCGAAAGGGAGCGCAGCCCGAGCGGGGTGAGAAGTTTCTCCTCCACGGCGCGGACCACGGCGGCCGCTCGCGATCCTTGCAACAGAGGAAACGGCAGGCCGCCGACGGCGAAGATCTGATTGGGCCGGAGACTGTCGTCCTTTTGGCCCTGAACAAAATCCGCATCGGCGACGTCATACAGACAGCCGCGCTCCTCGTTCCAGAAAAGCGGCAGGAAGTTTTTCTGGGCGAGCGCGGCGGGGCCGATCCATTGGGGATTGAAACGGGCGCCGATGAGCAGGGCGTTGATCCAGAGAGCCTGGACCTCCACGGGCTTGCCGAGGCGCGGCGTGACGACCCAATCCCCGACTTTGGCGTCCATCCACGTCAATTGCATCCCGTGTTGCCCTGCGAAAAGCAGGCCGTCTGCGTCGGCCCGGATGCCATAGCGGGTGCCGCGCGAGTAACCGTCGAGGATCGCCTCGACGGCGGCGCCGAGGCGCTGGGAGTCGGCGCGCGCGATTTTGTGGCCGCCGGTGGCCAGCGCTTCGAGATAGTCGTGCACCGCGACCACGAACCAGAGCGAGGCATCGACGGAGTTGTATTCCGCGGGCCGGCCGCCTTCGGGAAAAAAATTGGGCGACATGCCCTCCGAGACCGCTCCGGACCATTCGAGCAAAATGGAGCGGGCGACGTCCAGGCGGCCGGTGGCGAGGCAGAGTCCGCGCAAGGCGATGAAGGTGTCGCGGCCCCAGTCGGTGAACCACGGATAGCCCGCGATGATCGTGTGGCCTTGACCGCGGCGGACGAGGTAGGCGTCGCCGGCGCGGTGCAGCGGGCTGGCGAAGGCGGCGCGTCGCTGCGTCTCTTCCGTCCGGAAACGAGCCGCGACTTCCAGCGCCGGGGCGGTCGCGAACCCGCCATAATCTTCATCGGGAGTCGGCGAGGCGAGGATCATCACGGCTTCGGACGCGGAGAAATTCCAGGTGAACACGCCCGGGGCGGCGAGATCCTCGTTTTCGTCGAGTCCGCGGGCGCGCTCGGTTTCGTAGAGAAAATCGCGGTACCAGTACGGCTCGTGCCGGTAGTCGCCGTTGGCGTTCACCGCGATGGCGGGCACGCCGGCGTACGGGTTCCAAACCAGCAGCGGGCCGGACTGGGTCGGGGCGAAGTTGAAGGCCTCGTTGGCGTGTTGGAGCGAATGCGGGTCGCGGCCGGAAAGAAACGGCCGCACCTCCAGCGTGCACCCGGCGGGGTCGCCTTCGAGTTTCCAGCTGAGCACCGTGGCGGCGCGGCCGTGCGGGATGAAGATTTCCTGATGGACGGCCCGGCCGCAGGGCAGACGGAAGATCCAGGACGGCCACGGTTCGGGCGCGAACCGCTCCAGCCGCGCCGGTCCGTCGGGAATGGTCACCCCGGGTTGATAGCGTTGGGCGCTGAGGGCGAAGCGGCCCTGCGGCGTGGTGATGAATGCGTCGAGGCCGTTGACGAGGACGAAGCGGTGCGACGGCGGCCCGGAGCGCATCAGGAGGGCATGATAACGGCGGGTGCGGATCAGCGAGGTGGTGCCGGAGGCGAAGCCGCCGAGGCCGTCGGCTTCGAGCCATTCGAGATCTTGGGTCATGAGAATGCGGAAGGCTAAAGGCAGAAGTGCGAAGTTAAACGGGGGCGGACGGGGCTGGCCGCTCGCCGCGGGCGTGTGCGAGGTGAACCCGCTCCACCAAGTGTTTTCAGCCGCCGGTTTCGAAGCCGGGATAGAGGGTCATGCCGCCGTCGACGAACAGGGTGGTGCCGGTGATGTAGTCGGACTCGTCGGAGGCGAGCCACACGGCGGCGCGACCGATTTCGTCGGGTTCGCCGATGCGTTTGTAGGGGATGAGCTTGAGCAGGGCGTTGTAGGCTTCGCGGGTATCCCAGGCGTCGAGATTGATCGGGGTGCGGATGGCGCCCGGGCCGATGCTGTTGACGCGGATGCGCCACGGGGCGACTTCCTGCGCGATGCTTTTCATCATGAGCATGACGCCGCCCTTCGACGCGGCGTAGTTGACGTGCCCGCCCCAGGGGATCACCTCGTGGACGGAGCTGACGCAGATGATCTTGCCCGCGGCGCAGGAAACTTCCTTGCGCACGCCGCGGCGTTTGAATTCCCGCACGGCCTCGCGGGCGCAAAGGAATTGTCCGGTCAGGTTGACGTCGATCACGCGCTGCCATTGCGCGAGCGAGAGCTGGTCGAAGGGCGCGTCCTTCTGGATGCCGGCGTTGTTGATGAGAATGTCCACGGTGCCGAATTCGGCGCGTGCCCGGTCGAACATCGCCACGACGTCTTCCTCCTTGCTGACGTCGGCGCGATAGGTGAGGACGCGTGAGCCGCAGGCGCCCACCTCCTTGGCGACCGCTTCGGCGTCTTCGGGGCCGGTGACGTAGTTGACCATGACGTCGGCTCCGGCGTGGCCGAGGGCGATGGCGATGGCCTTGCCAATGCCGGAGCTGGCGCCGGTCACGATGGCCTTCTGGCCGCGCAGGTGTTGGATGACCGAGCAGGCGGGCAGCACGGGCTCGGGAAAGGTTTCCTTGATGAATTCTTGGTCGGCGACGGGTGTCATGGCGATTTCGGGCGTGGTGTTTTTGGTATTGGAAGAGGGAAGCGTGAAGGCGGAGCAATATTTCAGCCAGCGAAGAAAGATCCGCGATTTTTCCGGGAATAAATTGCAGGCCAAGATGAGACCAGAGTCGGCAAAGCGCAAACGGGAGGAGCGGGGGTCAATCAGACGCGTCCGGACAGGCTCGCAATTGCCTGCATTCAACCCTCGGCAACGGAAGCGAGGAGAATATCAGTGAGGCGGAAGGTCCTGCGCCTCCAATCGATCTCGTTTGGAAGGGTGCAGCTTCGAAAGATGGGCCAGCAGCTCGGAGGTGATCCAGTCTCGCTTGGGAAAGGTTTGGCCCCATTCGAGGGGCGTGACGGCCAAAGCCTCGTGCCAGAGTGGACGTTCGATCCAGTCCAGAAACTTGCGAAGGCTCGCCCGGTGGGAGGGGTCCGCGCCGCGGGCCAGCAGCGCGCGGCCCATGGCGGCGCCGTGCGGGGAACCGACCACCGCATTGAAGAGCGGCGTATGGCCGCCGAAGCCGGCCGCGTCGACCGTCGCCGGGGCGTTCACGCCGGCGCCGTTCGCAAGCAGCCAATCGAAGACCTCCTGCTCGCCGTAATCGACGGCCAGGTGCAGCAGCGTGCCGCCACCGAGAGGAGTCCCGCACATTCCGGGTTCGCGGCAGCCGAGGTCGCGCGGGTAGATTTCGGCGAGGGAAAACCGCCGGGTCAACAGCATGGGATCTTGCCGCAGGTGCTTTTCGAGCAGATCGATGCGCCCGCGGTGAAAGGCAATGATCGGCGTGTCGGGCAGGGTTTATCCGTGGCGCTCCAGGACCGAAAGGCACTCGTGTTTCCCCGCGGGTTGACGCGTATAGGTGGTCAGCACCATCCCAAGCGGCGCCAGCCTGTCGCCGTCCGCACCGACAAGCGGAGCCCCGGCGCCGGCGAGAAAGGAGAGACCGTCGGTATTGAGCGTCTCGCAGGGTCCCATGACCATGCCCGGAGTAATGTGACCGCCGTTGCCGGCAAGCCACGCAGCGCAGTCCGGATGGCCTTTGAGGATCGCGCGATCCAAGGCCTGCTGGCGGTCGGTCGCGCCGAGTCCCGCGACGACCTGGAGGACGCCGAGCCGGCCGACATTGGCCGCGAAGGTCAGCGGTGCGCCCCAGTTTTTGCTGCGCAGAGGCAGGTGCAACAGGGTGGGATTTTCCCGAAGAAGGGCGATGGTCCGATCAGCATCGCCCTTGCGGATCGCAGCCTCGATGGTGAGTGCGGCGTCATTTTTTTCAATGCGGTGTTTGAGCTCCGCCCAGGTCGAATAGGTGTACTCGCGAGCGATGACCCACTGCGCATCGGCCAGGCGGGGCGGCGCGGCGGCCAGTTCCTCCAAGGCGAGCCGCTCGAGGCGGGGATGCCTGGCGTGGATGCGCTCCAGAGCCGCGCGGTCCGCTTTTTTCCAATCGGCCAGCAGTTCGCGGGCTTCGCGCCGCGGCCGATCGAGACGAGCCCGGTCAGGAAGCCGGCGGGTGACATGAGACATACCAATCCTCCGTTGCGCCCGGGTGTCCGCATTTCGGGCAGGAAGACAGGTTGGGATTCAAGTGGACCAACCCGGTTCGGGCTGGGCCCATTTCCGCGGACGGGAGGCTTTCCGGAAGCCGAACGAAAATTGCCTTGGCCCGAAAAGGAACGCAAGCCTTTGCCATACCCGATCGAGGCAAGCCACGTCAGGAGGTCAAAGACCGACCTTCGATTGGCGACGTTCGACCGCGGAAGAAGTGGCGGGCAATGCAAGCCGAGCTGGTGGACATCGCGCACAAGGCGGTGGCTACGGTTGCGAGAGCGGAGTTCAGCTCATCGTTCGAGGGTCGGGTGGTGAACGGGCAACCGAGCGCGGGTCGAGCCGCCTCGATTACACGCGCCCCAAGTGGGTCTCTTTGAATCCGCCGGGGTATTTGAGTCCGTAGCCGAGCAGCCGGTCGAAGCCGATATGTGCCACCCAGATTAGGCTCAGGGGAAACAAAACCGGCCAGTGGGCGGAGTAGCCCAACAGTCCCAGCAGGCTTGGGGCGAGGTAAGTGTGCGCGGCATTATAGGCGGCGGCGCCGAGACGCGGTCCGAAGGCGTAGCCCGTCATCGAAAGGTCGGGTGCCAGGAAGAGCAGGGCGAATTTCCACCAGGAGTCGCCGAGGGCATGGTAGCCGGCGATGGCAACGCCGAGCACGACCAAGCCTTCGAGATGCAGCAGAAATTTTGGCGAAAAGAATTTCATGGGCAAAACGGCGTGCTCCGGGGCGTGCCGCAAGCTCCGCACGCCGGTCAAGGGCCGGCGTTTTGGGGTGTGGGCAAGTCGGAGGCGGAGAGCAAAATGCCGACGGCGTGCTCCAGCCCGCGGGCGTCGTCGGCGTCGAAACGGTTGAGCTGCGGGCTGTCGAGGTCGAGCACGCCGAGCAAGCGGCCGGCGTGTAGGAGCGGGACGACGATCTCGGCGTTCGACGCGCTGTCGCAGGCGATGTGCCCGGGAAATTCATGGACATCGGGCACGACGACGGTGGTGCGCCGGGCCGCGGCGGTGCCGCACACCCCGCGACCAAGCGCGATGCGAACGCAGGCGACCTTGCCTTGAAAGGGGCCGAGGACGAGGTCGCGGCCGTGGAGCAAATAGAAGCCCGCCCAGTTCAGGGCGGGGAGGGTTTGCATGAGCAGGGCCGAGGTGTTGGCCAGGTTGCAGATCCAGTCGCGTTCGCCTTCGAGGACGGCGGCCAGCTGGCGGTTGAAAGAGGCGTAGAATTCCGCTTTGCTCGCGGCATTGATGGCGGTGACGGAGTGCGACATGGCCGGGGTGCGGCTCAAGAGAGGGCAGAAGGCGCGGGAAGGCAAGCGGGAGGACGAGATGCGCCTAGCTGGCCAGGGTAGGAGCCTGTTTACAGGCGACCGACGAGCCAAGGTCGCTTGCGAGCAAGCTCCGACAAGGTTGACTGCGCGAACAGTCGGGGCGTGAGGCCCCTCCCATCTCGCCTGCGTGGGCGAGCCCGCTCCTCCGACAGCTTTGGAAAATTCTTGGAATAACCGGCGGGTCGGAGTCTCCTATTTGCGCATGGCCGGGGAAATCTTCACGCAGCTGGTGGATGCGCATTACACGCCGCTCTACCGCTTTGCCCTGAGTCTGACGAGGAACACGTCGGATGCGTGCGATCTCACCCAGCAGACCTTTTTCATCTGGGCGCGCAAAGGCGAGCAGTTGCGGGACGCAGCCAAGGCGAAGTCCTGGCTGTTCACCACGCTTTACCGCGAGTTTCTGCGCGGACGACGGCGTGGCGACCACCTGACGGCGCTGGAGGACCTGCCGCCGGGTGAGTCCGATCCCGCGGCGCCGGAGGTCGATGTGGTCACCGGCATGGACGCCGGGCTGGTTGTAGAGGCGTTGCAGGAGGTGGAGGAAGTCTACCGCGTGCCGCTGACGCTTTTTTATCTGGAGGAACTGTCCTACAAGGAAATCGCCGACTCGCTCGAGGTGCCGATCGGCACGGTGATGTCGCGGCTCTCACGCGGGAAGGCCCAGCTGCGGGCGGCATTGGCGAAAAAGGAGGCGGGCAGCCGGAATAAAGTCGTGCCGTTTGCCTCCCACAAGGAGCGAAAGCATTCATGAACAACGACGAGGCGAAATTCATCCTGCGTGCGTATCGTCCGAACGGCGGCGATGCCAGCGATGCCATGTTCGGCGCGGCGTTGGAACAGGCGCGGCAGGATCCCGCGCTCGCGCGCTGGCTGGAAGGCCAGCAGAGTTTCGACCGGGCGGTGGCGGACAAATTGCGCACCATCGTGCCGCCTGCGGATTTGCGCGCCGCCATTCTGGCCGGCGCCGGAGTGAGTCAGCGGACCGCCCGAAGTTGGTGGCGCCAGCCGCGCTGGCTGGGTCTGGCGGCGAGCGTGCTGATCATTTTTGCGGTGGGCGTGACGGCGGTGTGGACCAGCCGGGCCCAGGCCAGCGACGGTGATGCACTGCCAGTCTTCGCCACGGACTACGTGGCCGGGGGATTTTTTCTCAAGCGGCACAACGCCAACGTCGACGACCTCCGCGCCTGGCTTGCCACGCAGAACGCCCCGCTGCCGAAGGACCTGCCGGAGGGTTTCGCCCAGCTGCGCAGTCTGGGCTGCAAGACGCTCGATTACCGCGGCAAGGACGTCTCGCTGCTCTGTTTCGGCGAAGGCAAGGAATACCACCTCTTCGTTGCACGCCGTGATGATTTCCCCGTGATGCCCGCCAGCGCGGTGCCGCAGTTTCTTATGCGCAAGGGCTACTCCTCGGCGGCTTGGGCGGACGACAAGAATCAATACGTGGTCGTGACCGAGGACAGTCTCGACGCACTCAAGAAGTGCCTCCACTGCACGGGTTCATGAACATGGCGATGCCCCAAACGGGAGCATGCGCAAGGGACTGGCTCCGGTAGGTGCCAGGCTGGTCCCGCCACTTCTTGTGGCGCGGCAAGCGCGCAGTCTACTTCCGGATTGTATCTCCAACCCACGGACTTCTCGTGGCAGCCAGAGAGTTGTTTCGCCTTCGGCCTCAGTCCGTAGCGGCCGGGACGATTTCAAGGAAGAAAGCGCCATCGAGTGGAAAAAAAGTTGGCGGGTGGCTAGGCAAAAACGGCGCACCTGTTTTGCGGCGGAAAAGCGACTTGCGCAGCCATGTGTAAAGACAGGGACAATGCGACGCTCATTGTAAATTTTCCTTCTGAAAAGTGGCTTTACTCCATAAGAAAACGGAACACGGTGCGCGACTATTGTTACTATGAAGAGTGTGAAATCCATCCTTCTTGCCACGGTTGCTTTGGGACTTGCGATGCCCTTCGCGACGGCGGCTGACCGCGGCGAAACCCTGCGCGCGATCAACCTGGTCGAGAACCCCAGCAATAAGACCGGCTACGGTCCGCGGGGAGAGCTCGGGCCGTACCAATTCCGGGCCAGCACCTGGCGCATGCACACGCAGAAAGCGTTTAGCTTGGCGAACGACCGTGCCGCGGCCGATGAAGTTGCCGCTTTGCATTACGAGTGGATTCGGCGCGGCCTGAACGAAGCGGGGATTGCGATCAACTCCTATAATATAGCTTTGGCGTGGAATTGCGGCCTGACCGCGGTTGTTTCGGGCCGGATTCCGGCAGGGACCTATCAGTACGCCGAACAGGTCAGCAACTTGGCGGAATCCTTTGCCCAGCAGCACCTGGCGGAGCAGACAGCCGTGGCGGCGGTGGCCACGCCTCCTGCGGCGAAAAACGACTTTCAGGTCGACTTTTCGTCGACCTCCGAGGTGCCGCATTTCTCACTTTCGATGGACGGGCTGCATTTCGCCGTCCTCGGGGAGGCGCCGGCCAACGGGATCGCCTCGCCGGCATCTCATCCCCTCCTGGCCGTCAATTGACGCCCGGATGGCGTTCGCGGTGGGCCCGATACCCCGAGGCGTGCTTCGGGCTGGTTTGAGCGGTAGGAGCTTGGTTGCAGGCGATTCAGCGTATGGTCCGTTGGTGGGCGTTCCGCATTGCCGCAAGCAGGCTCCTACGAAACGGCGAAGAAATAGCGGGCATGGAGAATTGGCGTTGGTTTGGTCAAATGCCCCCGGGATCTTTACTCCAGAAATGAGGTTTGTTTGGGCGGCTTGACCGTCGGTTCTGCGATGGGCGGGGTGCTGAGGTGGCGGGGTGGACGTGCGACCCGCGAGGCGACAGCCGATTCACGGTCGGCGACGATACGCTCGCAAATCTTGTCTACCTGGAGGTGCAACCATCGTGCGGTGGGGCTTTCCGGGGTGTAATCGGCGGGGCCGTAGTGGTCGATGCGACCTGCCTGGCGGAGGCGGTCGTTTTGCTCGAATTCGGCGCGCGCCGCGGGATTGTAGACCGCATAGGTGCTGCCGCCGCCTTTCTTGACGACGGAGAAGCTCGGGACATCGCTCGGGCCGTCGGCGATGTAGATCATGTTTTGCATCGGGATGCGGCGGTCCTCGGCGGTGACCTTGGCGTTCACATCGATGGCGGGGTTGCGATTGGTCCCCTTGTTGATTTCGAAAATGGCGCGGGTCTTGGTGGTGTTGTCGATCATCATGCCGATCTGGGCGATTTCCGCGGCGGCGTCGAGGCCGAGCTCCTCTTGCCGGAGGAAACCCGGCTGGAGCGGGTTCTCGATGAACTCGCAGGCCCAGATGCCGTCGACGTACGGCGCGATGGCGCTGCCCCGGACCAGCTCGGCCAGACCGGTGCTGACGATATAGTGTTCGAGCTGGATTTCGTGCTTTGCGAACTCGGGCTTCGCCTTGACCCAGGCGCGCGCCTGCGGAAAAAAATCCGGCAGACCCGGGTAGAAGTTGATCGCGGCGCCGCATTCGCGCAGAATCCTGCTGTTCAAGCCGGCCATTTTTCCGGCCCGGACATAGGTCAGCAGATGGTTGAGATAGCTGATCTCCGGGGAGATGGTGTAGCCGCGGCGGCGGTAGTTTTCCGCCAGCGCGTTGGTCTCGGCCCAGAACGTCGGTTCGTCCACCCCGTAACGGCGGAACAGCGGGGCCTGCATGTAGTCGGGAATCAGAGTCTTGTCAAAATCCCAGATACACGCGATGATGTTTTGAGTGAAGAGCGTCGAAGACATCGCGAATAAATTCTATTAGGCGGCACCGCCGCCGGTACTGCCGGCGAGTTAAAGCTGCCCGTCGCGGCTGACGCAATTCACATTTTCCCTGCTTCCCGTCTTCCCATGGACCAATTGCCCGACATCACCCGTTTTCAGCTTCGCCTCGACGAACTCGCGGCGCAGATGGCGGAGCCGGCGTTCTACGCCAGCCCGCGGAAGGCGGCCGAGGTCACGCGCGAGCAGCAGCGCCTGCGCGAACTGGTCGACGGCTATCACGCCCACCAGCGCGCCGAGCGGGAGGCCGCCGAGCATGCCGCCCTGCTCAAGGACCAGTCGGCCGATCCGGAGTTGCGCGCGCTGGCGGGCCAGGAGCTGCCCGAGCTGCAGCGAAAGACCACGGCCCTGCGCCAGGCGGTGCTGCTGGCGATGATTCCGCCGGATCCTTCCGACTCGCGCAACACGGTCATGGAAATCCGCGCCGGCACGGGCGGGGACGAGGCCAGCCTGTTTGCGGCGGTGCTGCATCGCATGTTTGTCCGTTACGCCGAAGGCCGGGGTTGGAAGATCCAGACGCTGAGTTCGAGCGCTTCGGACCGCGGTGGATTCAAGGAAGTGATTTTCCTGATCACCGGCGACCAGGTGTACCGGCAGCTCAAGTACGAAAGCGGCGTGCACCGCGTGCAGCGTATCCCGGTGACCGAGGCCAACGGCCGCATTCACACCTCGACCGTGACGGTGGCGGTGCTGCCGGAGGCCGAGGAGGTGGACGTGCAAATCGACCCGCAGGACCTGGAAATCACGGTGCAGCGGGCGAGCGGTCCGGGCGGGCAGGGAGTCAACACCACCGATTCGGCGGTGCGGATCGTGCACAAGCCCAGCGGGCTCACGGTGTATTGCGCGGACGACCGCTCCCAGCAGAAAAACAAGGCGCGGGCGATGGCGGTGCTGCGGTCGCGTCTGCTCAAGCAGCGGGAGGACGCGGAGCACGCCCGTTACGCCGCGCAGCGGCGCAGCCAGATCGGGACCGGCGACCGCAGCGAGCGCATCCGCACCTATAATTTTCCGCAGAACCGGGTCACCGACCATCGCATCGGCCTCACGCTCTACAGCCTGCCGGCGGTGCTGGAGGGCAGCCTCGAGACGTTGATTGCCGCGTTGCAACGGGCGGAGTTCGAGGAGAAGCTCGCGGAGCTGACGGGCGGGCCGCTGCCGGTGCACCGCCGGGCGGCCGACGACGAGGAATGAGCATGCTGACGATTCTGGAGATCATCAAAAAAACGACGGAGTTTTTCGAAAAGAAGGAGATCGAAAGTCCGCGCCTGAATGCCGAGCTGCTGGTTGGGCACGCCCTCGGATTGAAGCGCATGCAGCTTTATCTGCAGTTCGAGCGGCCGCTGGCCGAGCCGGAGCTGGAAAAAATCCGTCCGCTGGTCAGGCGCCGGGGGGCGCGCGAGCCCTTGCAATACATCGTCGGCACGGTCGAATTTTCCGGGCTGACCCTCAAGGTTGACGTCCGGGCGCTGATTCCGCGGCCCGAGACGGAGTATTTGGTCGAACTGCTGCGCACGCGGTGCCTGCCGCCGCCCGGCCGGATGCTTGATCTGGGCACCGGCACCGGTGCGATTGCCCTGGCGTTGGCGCGGGCCTGGGAGGAAGTGCGGGCGGTCGCGATGGACCGGAGCGAACCGGCCCTCGCTCTGGCGCGGGAGAACGCGCAGGCGCTCGGGCTGGACGCGCGGGTTGAGTTCCGGCAATCGGACTGGTTCGCGGCGCTGCCGGCGGGTGAGAAATTCGGGCTGATCGTTTCCAATCCGCCTTATCTGACCACGGCGGAGGTTGTCGCCGCCCAGCCGGAGGTTCGGGAATTCGAGCCGGTGAGCGCACTGGACGGCGGCCCGGAGGGCATGGCGGCTCTGGAAATCATCCTGCACCAAGCCCAGGGCTGGCTGCTGCCCGGCGGCATGCTGGCCCTTGAGACCGGCATCGCGCACCATGCGCGGCTGCGGGAACTGGCGGTTGCCCGCGGGTATGCACGGGTGGAATCACTTCCCGACCTGACCGGCCGCGACCGCTTTTTCCTAGGTGTGGTTTAAATCGGCCGGAGCGAGGGGCGGCTCGCCATTGGCCCAGTACTGCCGGTCCTGAGCCAGTCGGGCGGCGTCAAGCACCACGCGCAACGCCTCGCGCAGATGGATGTCGAGCTTGGCCGCGGTATCCGCATCCAGGCCGTCGGTATCGCCGTCCTCGGGGGTGGGGGCGGCCGGTTTCTGACCCGCGGCCTCGGCTGCGGCGACCGCATCGAGTTTGACCTCGCGATGCGGATAGTCGCCCTTGGCGAGGCGGGCGAGATCGGTGTCGAGGTGTTTCTTGAATTCCCCGTCGGCTTTCTTCTGGGCCCGGCGCTCCTCGAGGTTCAGGGAGATCACCTTCTGTTCCACCTGCTCCTTGAAACGGCTGACACTCTGGCGCAGGAAGGAAAACTCCTCCAGGCTGTCCTGGCGATCATGGCTGGCCTGCACCAGCGGTTGCACGAACGCGGGCGCCAGCGGCCGGCCCGCGAAAGGCGTGGAGCGGATTTCGTCCCACAACAACGCATGGGGCAGACTGGATTCGCCCACGTAGGGAAGATAGTCGTCGATCGACGGGAGCGTGATGTCGGGAATCACGCCCTTCATCTGGGTGGACGCGCCGTTGGGCAGATAGAATTTCTGGATGGTGAGCTTGGCCGCTCCCGCGCGGTTGTCCGGTCCCTGCGCCTGGGGCGGGAGATAGTTCTTCATCTCCATCACGGCCTGCACCGTGCCCTTGCCGTGGGTGGAACTGTCGCCGATGATCACCGCGCGCCCGTAGTTTTGCAGGGCTCCGGCGAAAATCTCCGAGGCGGAGGCGCTGAAGCGCGAAGTGAGCACCGCGACCGGGCCGTCGTAGGTGACGGGCGTATCGACGTTGTTGTCGACGTTCACGTGGCCGTCGTAGCTGCGCACCTGGACGACGGGGCCCTTGCCGATGAAGAGTCCGGTGAGTCCGACGGCCTCCGAGAGCATGCCGCCGCCGTTCTGGCGCAGATCGATGACGAGGGCCTTGATGCCGGCGGTCTTCATTTTGCCGAGCAGTTCCGCCACATCCTTGGTGGTGCTGCTCTGGATGCCGGCGGCGGCGGCGGCATCGTCGGAGGGGCCGTAGAATTCGTTGAGCACGATCACGCCGACCGGGTTGGCTGCACCGCCGGGAGCAGCCGGCACGTCGTAAATGAACCCGGAAGCGCGGCGGTCGTTCAGGCGGACGTTGTCGCGGATCAGGGCCACCGGCTTGGTCTTGGTGCTGTTCTGATTGTCGTGAGGCAAGATCGAGAGGACGACCTTGGTGCCCTTCTGGCCGCGAATCAGGTCCACGATGCGGCGGAGTTTCAGGCCGGTGACTTCGACCGGGTCACCTTCGGCCTGCTGGACCATCACGATCTTGTCGTTCACCTTGATTTGTCCGCTGAGGTCGGCCGGAGCCCCCGGCACGACTTTGCGCACGACACAGTAGCCGTCGTCGTCGAGGCCGAGTTCCGCCCCGATCCCGACCAGGGCCAGCCGCATCTGGATGCTGAAGTCCTCCAAAGTGTCGGCGGAGAAATAGGACGAATGCGGGTCGTACATCTTCGTGAGGCTGGTCAGGTAGGTTTCCTGGACCTCGCTCGCTTCGATGTCGGTGACATTTTTCAGCAGCCGTTCGTGGCGTTTGCGCACGGACGTCTTGGCTTCGTCGAGTTTCTTGCCATCGAGCAGGTAAGGCAGCATTTCGTACTTGAGCCGTTTGTGCCAGAGGTCGTCGGCCTCGGCGTTGGTGGCGGGCCACGGGCTTTTGGTGCGGTCGGTCACGAGCGTTTCCTTGGCCGTGAAATCGAAGTCCTGGCCCAGTTCGCCAAAGATCCAGCTGACACGCGACTGCACGCGTTGCTCGTAGACCCGGAAGATCGAGAAGGCCGCATCGATGTTGCCCAGGTAGACGAGGTCGGTCATCAGGCGCGGACCGAACTGCTGCCGCAGGGCCTTTTCGTCCTGGGCGGTGAAAAAGAGATGCTGCGGATCGAGGTCGCTCATGTAATCGGACACGAGCTGGGTGTAGTCGATCTTGTCGGTGGCGTCCTTGTTGTAGCTGTAATAGTCGAGCATCCGGACCAGGGTGCGCGTCTCGTTGCCCATGAGCGGCGTGGTCGTGTAATTCTGATCCTGAGTGGAGGCAAAAATCGCCGGGGCGACGGCAAGGACGATGACGGCGAAAAGGTGGCGGATGCGGTGGATCACGGTGGAAGTTAGAATGGTTATCGGCACAAGTGCTGGCGAGGAGTGAAAATTAAAATTCCCGTATGAGTTCGCGG
>CAYZGG010000103.1:0-14270 GCA_964477955.1 uncultured Opitutaceae bacterium | reverse complement strand
TTGAAAACCGCTGAGCCGCAAGGCTCCGGGGGTTCGAATCCCTCCCCTTCCGCCATGCTTCCTTAACCAAGGACGCATGGCGCTGCCTCGCCCCCAGTGTGCCTTGGTCATCGCATCACCGGATCGGGCGGGCGGCGGACCTCGCAGCGGCCACGAAATCAAGAGATTAACCAATAGATTTGACAGTAATGTTAACATGAATGGATTGGACATTAACAATCTCTTTGCTCACATTCATTCGGCCCGAAACCCTCTCACAGCTTTTTGCCGGCCATCGCCCGAGGCGTCCCGCCGCGACATCCTGCTTCGTACGCGTGGCCGGCTGAAAATCAGCGCAAAGGGCTCTTCCCGCCATGCAAATCGAGCGTGAGGAAAAGGTGTCCCGTGCCGGTCTCCGGACGCATGCGCTCGATCGCCAGCATGTCTGGCATCCGTTCGCGCAAATGCAGGAGTATTTCGGACTGCCGCCGCTGGCGATCGCCTCGGGTCGCGGCGGCTGGCTGACCGATACCGAGGGTCGGAGCTATCTCGACGGCAACGCCTCGGTGTGGACCAACGTCCACGGACATAACGATCCGGACCTCAACCGGGCGCTGCAACGACAGCTCGATTGCGTCGCCCATTCAACGATGCTGGGGCTCACCCATCCGATCGGAGCCGAACTCGCCGCGGAGCTGGTCGCGCAGGCCCCGGCGGGGTTGAACCGGGTATTCTTCAGCGACAACGGCTCCAATGCGGTTGAGATCGCGTTGAAGCAGTCGTTCCAATACTGGCAGCTCGTCGGTCACGCGGAAAAAACCGGCGTGATCGGAATGGCCGGCGGTTATCACGGCGACACCTTCGGCGCGATGGCCGCGGGCGACAGCGGTTTCTTCCACGACCGCTTCCGCCCGTGGTGCTTTCCGGCCGCGCATTTCCCGGCTCCCCATTGCGACGAATGGAATGGCGGGGTGCGTGGCGCCGATGCGTCCGCAAGCCTGGCCGCTTTGCGAGCACTCCTCGCGGAGCGGGCGGCCCGAACCGCCTGCGTGATTCTGGAGCCCTCCGTGCAGGGCGCGGCGGGCATGCGTCTGCAACCGCCGGGGTTTGTGCGTGAAGTCGCCGGGCTTTGCCGCGCGTACCAGGTGCATCTGATCCTCGATGAAGTGTTTGTCGCCTTCGGCCGACTCGGGTCGATGATGGTGTGTGCGGACGAGGGGGTGAGTCCCGATTTTCTTTGCCTGGCCAAGGGCCTGACGGCCGGTTACCTGCCGCTGGCCGCGACCCTCACACGCGAGGAAATCTTCTCGGCGTTTCTCGGCAGCTATGAGAGCGGGCGCGCGTTTTTTCACGGTCATACGTTTACGGGCAATCCCCTGGCCGCCGCCGTGGCGGTGGAGAACATCCGCAAGCTCCGTCCCCTGCTGGCGGACGGCACGCTGGGCCGGCGCATCGCCTGGTTTGGCCGCCTGATTGACGAAGCGTTTGCCGATCAGCCGCACGTGCGCCAGATCCGCCAACGCGGCCTGACGGCGGCCCTTGACCTCGCGCCGTCGCGGGAGCACGCCGAGGGATTTCCCGTGTCGAGGCGGGTGGGCTTGCAGGTGTGTCTCCGGGCCCGCGAACACGGACTGTTGCTGCGGCCGCTCGGGGATTCGTTGCTGTTGGTGCCGCCGCTGTGTCTCACCGAGGACGAACTCGGCGAACTCGTACGGCGCACGACGCGGGCGCTCTCCGAGGTGCTGCCCCCTTGAATTTTCCCATGACTACCTACGATCTCACCGCCATCCGCCAGATTTACGACCTGCCTTTTCCGGAATTGATCTTCCGCGCGCAAGAGGTGCACCGCCGCCATCACGATCCCGCCGGCATCCAGCTCTGCACCTTGCAGTCGATCAAAACCGGGCGCTGCACGGAGGACTGCAGTTACTGTCCCCAGTCCGCCCACTATGAAACCGAGCTGGCCGCCGAACCGTTGATGGCGACCGCACCGATTCTCGACGCGGCGCGGGCCGCCCAGGCCGGCGGCGCGTCGCGGTTCTGCATGGGCGCAGCCTGGCGGGAGGTGCGCGACGGCCCGCAATTCGAGTCGGTTCTGGAATCGGTCCGCGGTGTGGCGGCGCTCGGCTTGGAGGTGTGCTGCACCCTGGGGATGCTGACCGACGCGCAGGCCGTCCGGCTGAAAGGCGCGGGCTGCACTGTCTACAATCATAATCTGGACACCTCGCGGGAATATTATCCCGAAATCATTTCGACCCGCACTTATGACGATCGGCTTTCCACCCTCGCCCGGGTCCGGGAAGCGGGCTTGCAGGTCTGCAGTGGCGGAATCCTTGGGATGGGGGAAAGCGTGGAGGACCGGCTTAAATTGCTGCACGAGCTGGCTTCGCTCGATCCGCAGCCCGACTCGGTGCCGATCAATGCCTTGATCCCCGTGCCCGGCACGCCGCTTGCCCGGCAGGCGCCCGTCGATCCGTTCGAATTTGTCCGGATCATCGCCACCGCCCGCATTGTCCTGCCCCGCGCCATGGTGCGGCTCTCCGCCGGTCGCACAAACATGACCGACGAGTGCCAGGCGCTTTGTTTTGTCGCCGGAGCCAACAGCATCTTTCTCGGGGACAAACTTCTCACCACACCGAATCCGGACCGGAACGCGGACTTGGGCTTGTTGACTCGCCTGGGCCTGCATCCGCTCTCGGCCGGCGAGGCTCAGGCGAGCCGTTCCGCCGCGGTTGCCGTGGATTCGTGATCGTTGCCCCACCCGCGAGCTGTTCATGCATACGTTACTCGTCACAGGGTCCGATACCGGCATCGGAAAAACGCACGTCGTTGCCGCCCTCGCGAGCCTCCTCAGGGGGCGGGACGGCTCCTCCCGCATCCAGATCGTGAAGGTCGTGGAAACCGGCCGGAACCGCGACAGGCCGGAGGACGGTGACGCGCATCGGGCGCGAAATTTGTCCGGCGTGGCGGTGGAGGCGATCACCCTCGCCACCTTTCCCGCCGCGCTGTCACCGCCGGTGGCCGCCGCCGCCGCGGGAGGCGATCTTTCCCTCGATGCCCTGGTGGCAAACCTCCACACCTTGCCGCCGTGCGACTGGCGGATCCTCGAAGGGGCCGGCGGCATTGCGACACCGGTCGACCAAACCAATCGGGATTGGACTGACTTCGCCGTCGCCGCCGGGGTGGATGCGACGATCATCGTCGTACCGGACCGCCTCGGCGCCATCAACCAGGGCCGTCTGGCTTTCAGCCGGGCGGCGCAGGAGAATTTATCCGCGGGAGTGTGGTTGAATGCGGCGGCGCCGGTCGAACCGGCCGTGTCCCACGCCAATCGCGCCAGCCTGCTTTCGGCCGGGGTGCCCGTGTGGGCGGTGCAGGCGCATGGCGCTCCACTGCCGCAGGAGTCGGAGAATTTGTGGACGCATTTGACCCTCCCCGATGCGGCCTGCGACAGAAATTCCGCCGTGGTTCGCGCACCGAAATCATCGCGCTGGGTCCGCGTTCTGGCGGAGCGCGACCGGCAGGGCTTGCGGCGCACGTTGCGCGTGAGCGAACCCAGCGCAGGCGGGCTCAATCTGGCCGACAACGACTATCTGGACCTGGCGCATGATCCGGCGGTCGCGGCCGCAGTGGCGGCGGTGGCGTCAGAGCAGGGCACATCGGCCTCGGCCTCGCCGCTTATCACGGGATGGAGCGGGCGGCATGAGCGGCTCGTGGACCAGCTCGGGGCGTGGCAGGGGTTTCATTGCGGAATGCTGTGGAGCAGCGGATATGCGGCGAATGTGGCGGTGCTCGGGACGCTCCCTGCCCGCGGCGACCTCGTCCTCGCCGACCGGTTGATTCATCACAGCATGATCGCCGGGGTGTTGCGCAGCGAAGCCGAGTTGAAGCGCTATGCCCACCTGCGGCTGGATCACCTGGAGGAATTGCTCGCGCAATTCCAGCCGTCCGGCCGGACCATTTACGTCGCGACGGAGAGTGTATTCAGCATGGACGGCGACTATCCCGATCTCGCGCAGATGGCGGAGTTGAAAAAGAAATACGGATTTTTCTGGATCGTGGACGAGGCGCATGCGCTCGGCTGGTATGGCCCCGAAGGTGCGGGCCTGGCCCGCGCGGCGGGCGTGGAAGGGGCGGTTGACGTGCTGGTGGGCACATTGGGCAAAACCCTCGCTTCCGGTGGCGCCTACACCCTTTTTCACAGCGAGGCGGTGCGCGACTACCTCGTGAACACAGCCGGCGAATTCATCTATTCGACGGCGTTGCCGCCGACCAATGTGGCCGCAGCCATGGCTGCGCTGGTCCGGGTGTCGGCGCTCGCCCCGGGGCAGGCGGGATGGCAGGCGGCCTCGCGGGATTTTCGCGCGCGATTGCAGCGGGAGAAATGGATGGTTCCGGACGGTGATTCGCCCATCGTGCCGGTGCGGATCGACGATGCCGAAGCGGCCGTTTTCCTGGCCGGGCACCTGCGTCAGGCGGGGGTGCTGGCGGCCGCAGTCCGTCCGCCAACGGTGCCCGCGGGCACGAGCCGGCTGCGGTTTTCGCTCAAGCGGACTTTTGGCGCGGCCGAAGCGGAACGGGTGATCGCCCTCATGAACGAATGGAGGGCACGGCCATGAAAATGGGCTGGTTGCTTGGCTGGGCCGTACCCGAAGCCTGGTTTGCGCCGTTCGTTCATCGGGTGTTTCGTGACGCGGAGCATACGTTCGTTCCGGCGGGGCCGGATGCGTCAAGCCAGCTCGCGGCTCTCCTCCCCTGCGATTGGCTCGTCGGCTACTCGTTGGGCGCGCAAGTGCTGTTGTCCGCCGCCGGAAAAGGCATGGGCTTGGGGCGGGTTGCGCTGCTCGCGCCGATCTTCGCTTTTCCCCGGGAGGAAGCGCTCGGGGGCCGCGTGACGCGGACGCAGGTGCGCTACCTCGCCCGTTGGTTGCGCCGGGATCCCCCGGCGGCGCTGGCGGATTTCTATGCCCGCGCCGGCCTCGATGTGCCGGCGGCTCTGGTGCCGCAGACGGCAACGGAGGAACTATTCTGGGGCTTGCGTTGCCTCGAGAGCGATCGCATCGAGCCGCCGCCGCCGCCCGGCTGGCGCCTGTGGTGCGGCACCGATGATTCGTTGCTCGATGCCGGACGCCTGGGCGAACTCGTGCCCGATCTGCGCTGCGTGCATGGTACGCACCATCCCCTGGCGTTGCTGCAGGCGATGAGGGAGGATGTCCGATGAAGGCGGCGACATTGAGCCAAATGGTGACGGTCCCGACGCTGACCGCGAGCTTCGACCGCGCCGCGCGCAGTTATCCTGCCCATGCCCGGGTGCAGATCGCGCTGGCCGACTGGCTCGCCGAGTGGCTGCCGGTCCGGCGTGAGGGCGCGGCGCTTGAAATCGGAGCCGGGACCGGCTTGTTTACGCGACGGCTTTTGCCGTGGCGAGGCCCGTTGCTGGCCACCGACCTGGCTCCCGCGATGTGTGAGGCCGGACAGACTGCGTTGCCCCAGGCCAACTGGCGGACGCTCGCCGCCGAAGCACCGGAAGGCGGTCCGTGGAACTGGATTTTTAGCAGCAGCATGTTGCAATGGGCCGCCGAACCGGAACAGATCTTTGCGGCCTGGCGGGATCAGCTGGCCCCCGACGGCCGCATTTTGGCCGGACTGTTCGTCGAAGAAACACTTCCCGAGCTGCGCGAGCTGATCGGCAAACCCGATCCGCTCCTCTGGCGCACAGTGGAGGAATGGCGGGAGTGCCTCAACCGCGGCGGTCTGCGCGTCGTCCGGGACGCGACCGAGCGCCGCGTTTTCCGGTATCCTTCGACCCTTTCGCTCTTGCGGGATTTGCACGGCACCGGAACGGCACCGACCCGGCGCGTTTCACCGGGGTGGTTGCGCCGGCTGCTGCGCGAGTATGAATTGCGCCACGGGTCTGCCGACGGGGTTTGTGCCACCTGGACCTTCTACCGCTTTGAAGCGGATCAATCAGGCCTTGTCGGTTCCTGAGGCAACCTTGGCTGTGCATTGCAATAGTTAAGCGCAAACCCGGACGGAGATGCAGGCCTCCCGCAAAGCGGGGTGGAAGTGCAGCCGCCGGGCCGCCTGTTTCTCGACCGGCCAAAACCACGATCGATCCCGACCCGGGTTGGTCGCTCGAAACCCTCGGTCCGACCGTCGTTTACAAGCCATGGCGGCATGGCACGGAAGCCCGCCCGCGCGCAGTTTCCCCGGGAGGCCGGGCAATCCCCATCCGCGCTGGCCGCCTCCGCCGAGGAAAGACGGCAGCGCCTCCGCTTCGCCAGTTGACAGCCGGTGGGGGCAACTCTAGCGACAACGGTTTACTCCCATGATTTCCTGGATCCAAAAATACTTTCAGAAGCACTTCCGCCTCGTGTTTGGCGTGGTGCTGGTCGCCATCGCCCTCCCGATGGTGGTTATCTACAGCCAGTCCTCCGGCCTCGGCCACGGCGGCAGCCGGATGCTCGAACGCCCCTTCTTCGGCCACAATCTCGGCAACGAGCAGGATGGCGGACAGCTCGTGCGCGATGGCAATTTGAGCGCCCAACTCATGGGCGGATACCAGCTGAGCGGCGCCCAGATCGAGCAGTATGCCATGAGCCGTGCGGCGGCCCTCGCGCTGGCCGACGAACTCCATCTGCCCAGCCCCTCGGAAAAGGATGTGGGCGCCTACATCGCCTCGCTGGGGGTTTTCAGGGACCAGCAGGGCAACTTCGACCAAAAACGCTACGCGGACTTCGCCGACTCCCTGAAAACCAATCCCCAGTTCTCGATCGCCGACGCCAACCGCGTGCTCCGCGACGACACGCAGATCAAGGCCGTCCAGCAGCTGGTCGGGGGCCCCGGCTATGCGTTGCCCGCCGACGTGCGCGCCGCCCTGGAGATCTCCGAAACCAAGTGGAGCGTCGGCGTCGCGACCCTCGACTACGCCACCTTCGACCCCGGCGTGAACGCCAGTGAGGAAGCGTTGAAGAAGTTTTTCGACGAAAACGCCGGCAACTACGCGGTGGCCGAACGCCCGAAGCTGCGCCTGATCGAATTCAAGGGCCAGGATTTCGTCTCGAACGAACCCGTCAGCGACGAGCAGCTCCGCGCCTACTACAACGCCAATCCCGCCCGTTTTCCCGCGCCACCCGAGCCGGCCAAGGATCCCAAGGCCCCGGCGGCCGCCACCGACCCTTTCTCCAAGGTCCGCATTCAAATCGAGCTCAGCTATCGCTTCGAAAACGCCACGCGGATCGCCGTGAAGGCCGCCAACGATTTCGCCGTCGCCCTCTACGAAAGCAAGGCCGCGGCCAATTCGTCCGACCTCGCCGCTTTCCTGTCCGCCCAGAAACGCACGGCCACGGACATCCCGCCCTTCTCCCCCGACGCCCCGCCGGCCGGCCTCACCTGGCTGGCGGCCTACGGCGACCAGATTTCCCGCCTCGGCAAGGACCACTATTTCTCCGACGTGTTGCCGACCCAGGGGGGCGCCGCCGTCCTGCTGTGGACCGAGACGTTGCCCGCCTACCAACCCCAGCTCAGCGAGGTGCATGACAAGGTGGCGGCGGACTTCAAAGAACGGGAGAAACGCAAGGCGTTCATCGCCCGGGGCCAGACCCTTCGCGCGCAGCTCGAAGCGGCCCTCAAGAATGGCACGCCCTTCGAAAAAGCCGCCGCCGCCGAAAAACTCGAGGTCAAGTCCTTTGCCAATTTCACCCTGCGCAATCTGCCCAAGGATCTCCCGCAACAAACCCTGGAGGCCGTCCAGGATTTGAAGGCCGGCCAGGTCGCGCCCATGATTGCCACCGCCGACAAAGGCTACCTCCTTTACGCCGCCCAGCGGCAGCTGCCGGCCTTCACGCCGACCGACCCGCAATTCGTCGAGATCCGGAACCGGATCATGACCCGCAATTCCACCGACAACGTCCGGGCGATCCTGACCGGGTTGGTCGAGACGGAATTGCAGAAAACCGCTCCGGCCTCGGCCACCCGCTAAAAACGCGCGGCTTGGGCTCCACCCATCCGCGTTTTTTACCGTCCGACCCCCTTCGCGCTGCGCTGCCCGCCGCGACGCCCCATCTTCGCCGGCGCAGCCCGTGTCCGGACGAAAAGAACGGTTGGTTAAGATTTCTCAACTTCTTGCCAGCCGGCCTGCGCCGGGTTCAGGCTGCCGCGCCCTTCCTGTCTCATGAAACACCGCCGCCGTTTATCCGCCGCCCTCACCTCGGGCTTCCTCGTTGTTTGCGCCTTGCCGGCGCAAGTTGACCCGCCCCCGCCGGACGCTCCGCCCGCGGCGACCTCCCCCGGCCTGACCCTCGAGGAATGCGTGCATCGCGCCCTCGCCCAGAGTTTTGACATCGAGATTTCGCGCTACAATCCGCAGATCTCGAAAGAGGGCATCGACATTGCGCGGGACCCCTACCAGCCCGTGGTTTCCGTCACCGCCAGCCGGTCTCATTCGCGGGACGACGGGACGAGTTCCATTCCCCTGTCGATTACCGACAGCTCGCAGGCCAGCGTGGGAGTCACCCAACAGCTTTATTCCGGCACCACGCTGACCCTCAGCAGCCAGCTCGACCGCTCCCGGATCGATCCCGCCCTGACCGCGTTGAATCCCGCCTACAACGCCGACCTCACCATCGGCGTCCGGCAGCAACTGCTGAAAGGCTTCGGCTTCGCGGCCAACCGGGCCGTCGTCCACGCCGCCGAAGCGTCCTACGATGCCGCCCAACTCAGCTACAAGGCCGACGTCCTGACCGTCGTGCAAAACACCGAGAAGGCGTATTACAACCTCGTTTTTGCCGGCGGCCAGCTGGAGGTGCACCGGGCTTCGCGCAACCTCGCCCAGGTGTTGTACAACGAAGCCGTGGATCGCAAAAACACCGGCGTTGCCACCGAACTCGATGTGTTCACCGCCGATGTCGCAGTGCAATCCGCGCGCCGCCAGGTTCTGCTGGATGAACAGACCCTCGGCAACAGCCGGGACCAGTTGCGCGCCCTGATCGGGCGGTTCGAACTGGATGCGCCGCTCACCCCCGGCCCACTTCCCGAGGCGGAGAACGCCCTGCCCGTCTACGCCTCCGTCTACCAGATGGCCATCCGGAGCCAGCCCGACTATCTGGCGGCTGCCGCCGCGGTCGAAGAGGCGAAATTCAACGTCGTGATCGCCCGGAACGGGGCCCGCCCCAGCCTGAGCGTCGGGGGCGCCGTCGGCCTGAATTCCTCCCGCAGCTCCGCGTCCAGCGCGGTCAACGATGCGCTGGCGAACCAGGGCAACTCCTGGCAGGTCGATCTTTCGCTCACCTATCCCTGGGGACAGCTCGGCGACAAGGCGCGCTACCGCCAGAGCCTGGCGGGCCTCAGCCAGTCCGAAGCGCGTCTGCGCCAGCTGGACCAGAACATCCAGGTGCAGGTCCGGAGCGCCGTCCGCGCCGTCGAGACCAACCATGAAAGCGTGATCATTTCCACCAACGCCACTGCGCTTGCGGTCAAACAGTACGATTTGCAGAAGGCGAAATTCGACGCCGGGCTCGCCACCAGCCGGGATGTCCTCCAGTCGCAGACCGACCTTGAGACCGCCCGGTTGAACGAGCTCCAGGCCCGGGTCAGCCTGCGCGACTCCTACTCGGACCTGCACCGCCTCGAAGGGAGCGCCCTGCAGCGCTACGGCGTCGCGCTGCCCTGAGCGGGAATCAGGCGGTTGAAGTGAGGTGGATCCGGACCTCCGGGCCGGATTTCTTTGCGCGACCGATCAGCCCGCCCGGAGCAACGGTGTAACGGAACCGGAATCTGGCCCCGTAGGTGACGGGCTTGCCCCGCCATTTTTGTTGCGCGGCAAGCGCGCAACCTGCCGCCTGTAGGTGGTGGGGCGGGATCATCCGATTTTGCGTCTCTTGCGCCTTTTTGTGGCCAACAATCCGACCCTCTCCGGCTTGTTGCGGATTGATTTCGGCTTCCGTAGACGCGAGCCTCCCTCCCCACCCACTTTGACTCCCATTCTTCTCCGTCTTGTCTTCTGGCTCTGGCTGATTGGCGCACTGCTGGTCGGTCACTTCCAGCTCCTGACCCGGTTGCCGCCGCCGGCCGTGCAGGGCGTGCTGGTTTTTCTCACCGCCCTTCTCCTGCTCGCCTATCAGCGCCTCGAAGGCGTCCGCGCCTGGGTGGACGCGCTCGATTTCCGCGCCCTGGTCGGCCTGCATCTTTCGCGTTTTGTGGGAATCTATTTCCTGCTGCTCTACCAACGCGGTCTGCTGCCGTACGATTTTGCCGTGCGGGGCGGACTCGGTGACATCGTGGTGGCCGTCGGCGCTTTGCTGTTCTGCCTGTGGCCGCTGGGCGTGGAAAAACGTCGCCGGGCCCTGACCGTCTGGAATGTGGTCGGATCCATCGACATCCTCCTGGTGGTCTCCACCGCTGCGCGGCACGGTCTGGAGGGCAATCCGCAGATGCGCCTGCTCGCGGTGCTACCCCTCAGCCTGTTGCCCACCTTCTTCGTTCCTCTCATCATCGCCACGCATGTCATTATTTTTCTGCGTCTGCGCCGCCTGCCTCCCGTCGCATGAAACCGGAATTGAAATACGGCCTGTTGTCAGGCTTGGGCGTCTGCCTCTGGATTCTCGCCGAATATTTTCTGGGGCTTCGGGCCGCACCGTCGGGCATCGGTCAATACGCTGGTTTTGTTTCCAACCTGATCCCATTGCTCGCGGTGTGGCTGCTGCTGAAAAAGAAGCAGGCGGAACTCGGTCCGTTTTTCAGCGTCTGGCGCGGCGTCCTGGCCGGCCTGTCGATGTCCCTGGCCGCCTCGCTGGTGATCTACTGCTTTCAGGTCTACTACAACCACTCCCTCAACCCCGGCTGGCAGGAACAGGCGTTGGGAGTGAAGGTGGCCCAGCTCCGGTCCCTGCACGTCGCGGAAACCGACATCCGGGAGCAAATCGTCCATTTTCGCCGAGAAAACGATGCGCTCCCCATGCTTTTGTCGGTCGTTCTCAGCTCGACCCTGCTGGGCGGGTTGCTGGCGTGTCTGATTTCCCCGTGGCTGATCTGGCGGGCGGGAAAAGCGCGCTGAGGTCCGCTCCCTCCGCGGCCACCGGTTCGTGGGGTGGGAGCTGGGTCTTGAACCACGTGCGCTGCTTTTTCGCCAGGGCGCGCGTATTCCGCACAATCGCGGACGCCAGTTCCGCCTCGGCCAGCCGGCCGTCCAGAAAATCCAGCGTCTCGCGGTAACCGATAGCCCGCGCCGCGCTCGGGTTTTCCCGCAGCCCCCGCTCCGCCAGCGTCCGTACTTCCCCGACCAGCCCGGCGCGCAGCATCGCCGCCACGCGCGCCTCCATCCGCGCCAGCAGATCGTCCTTTTCGCGGACCAGTTCGCAAAGCCGCACCTCGAATTCCGCAAACGGCGCCGGCTGCGCCGCGAAATCCGCCCGCAACTCCGCCAGCGTGCGGCCCGAGGCCCGGCAACGCCCGAGCGCAGCGAGAACCCGGCGAGGATTGGCGGTGTCCAGCGCAGCCAGTCCGCCGGGATTCAAGGCGCTCAACTCGACCACCAGCGACCCCAGGCCGTCGCGTTCCAGCCGGGCCCTCAGCTCGTCGCGCAGCACCGCCGGCACCGTCACCTCGTCCGCGACCGGCGCAAAAAAAGCCTTCAGATAAAAGCCGCTGCCCCCTGTCACCAACACCCGCCGGCCGCGCGAGAAGATGCCCTCGATGGCCGCTCGCGCCAAAGTAACGTATTGTGTTACATCCATCTGCTCGCGCACCTCGCGGACGTCGATCAGGTGGTGCGGCACGCGGGCCCGCTCCATGGCCGTGGGCTTGGCGGTGCCCAGGTCCAGTCCGCGATAAAACAGCAGCGAATCGCATGACACGATCTCCGCGCCGTGCCGCTCGGCCCAGCCAAGCGCGAGGTCGGTCTTGCCGACGGCCGTGCAGCCGGTAAGGACATGAATGACGCCAGACACGGAGTCACAGAAGCAGTCCGCCCGATCCGTGCCAAACCTTCGTTTTGGGTGCGCATGGTCTGCTCCGAGGTTCCGGCTTCCCTCCCCTTTTCTCGCCGCTGCCTTCCTTCACGGGCGGACGGCACCGCCGACCTTTCGGGCCGGTGGCGCCATCCTTCCGGAGACTTGTCGCGGCGAATCCTTCCGGCGCGGAGCCCGGTTCCTTGGCGAAACATCATCCGTCAGGAAAAATTTGGTGTTTAAACACCAAACGTCGCTTTTGACCTGTCCCATTTGTCCCGTAAACCCCCCGTATGCCCTCCGCACTCTCACCCAATTCCCTGGCCGGCGGTGAGGCCGGTAGCATAACCTATATGCCGGGGCCATATCGCCGGACCTACGCCGATTTCTGCGCCCTCGACCATGCCCTGGCAGCGGACGACCTCGTCGCCGCGCAAGACGCCTATAACCGCCTGCTCAGGGACTCGCTCTATCTCTCGGAGATGCTCTCGCGCAACCCGTTTCTGCAGGACAACGGGCGCTTGTTTGCCTTCAAGGAACTGGGCGAGCGGCTTCGGGTGGGCGATCTTTCCGGCGCCAAACACGCCGCCCACGAGTTTCACAGCGATGGTATGCAAACCATAGTTGGCTGACGGGGTGACGCGAAGTTCCGCCCACAAGAAATCGGCGACGGAGAGAAGCCTTCCAGACAAATTCCCGCCGCGGTGTCCAAACTAAACAACTCGTTGGTGACCGGGAGTAGTTCGCTCGACGGAACCAGGGCATCGGACGGGCTTTACCCCAAATCGAATGGATTGATGAATCGGCCCGGTTCGGGCAGAACGGAGTCGGACAGAGGAAACGTTTCCGGGGTTTTGTCGATCTTGTCTTCCTTTGGCGCCGGACTCGCCCCGGGCTCGACCGGGTTGCCCCCGGTCGGCGCTCGCCGGCTTGGACGGCGACGTGCGACACAATTTTCAGGCGATTGCAATTGTCGCACCGGCAAAGCGATGGGCCGTTTGCGGATGAAAGCGCAGCATGACTCGACCCCTGATCGGCGGCGCGCGGATTCCGACAGATTCGCGCGATCTTCCCGAAGGAAGGATATGAAATCGAATGGGCGACTGCTGGGGGTGCCACCCGCATGCGCTGGAAAACCATCGCCGCGCACGCGCTCCGTTCGTCGACGACTTTGACCGACATTGGCACCCGGATTCGCACAGCAGACGCCATCCGGCGGCGCCAAATCACCGACTCGAATTCAAACGCGTATGAAAGAAAAAAACACTGCCCTGAATCATGCCCGGAGTGGCAGCCTGGACAACGCGAGCTTCATGAAGCAACTGCTCGCGACCTTGGACGCTCTCGAAGAAGGGGATTTTAGCATGCGTCTGCCCGTCGACTGGACCGGCTTGGAAGGCCGGGTGGCTCAAAATCTGAACCGTATCTCCGCCCGCATGGAGCGTTTCAACACGAGCCTTCTGCGGCTCCGCCAACAGGTCGGCGAAGAGGGCAAGATCAACATCCGCCTGCCGATGGGCGATTCCATCGGCAGTTGGGCGGAACGGATCGACGCGATCAATTCGCTGGTCGACGAGTTGTCCCAGCCCACCGTGGAGGTCGGTCGCGTCATCGGCGCGGTGGCGAAAGGCGATCTGACGCAGTCCATGCCGCTGGAGTTGAACGGCCGTCCGCTCAAAGGCGAATATCTCCGCACCGCCAAGCTGGTGAACGGCATGGTCGGCCAGCTCGGGGCGTTCTCCGTCGAGGTGATCCGGGTGGCCCGCGAGGTCGGCACCGAGGGCAAGCTCGGCGGCCAGGCCCAGGTCAAGGGAGTGTCGGGTGTCTGGAAGGAACTGACCGAATCCGTCAACCAGATGGCGGGAAATCTCACGGCCCAGGTGCGCAACATCGCCGATGTGACCATCGCCGTGGCCAACGGCGACCTTTCCAAAAAGATCACGGTCGATGTCCGCGGCGAAATTTTGCAGCTCAAGGAGGCGATCAATGTCATGGTGGACCAGCTGCGTTCCTTCGCCGCGGAAGTGACGCGGGTGGCCCGGGACGTCGGCACGGAAGGCAAGCTCGGCGGCCAGGCGGTGGTGCCCGGCGTCTCCGGCACCTGGAAGGACTTGACGGACTCCGTCAACGCCATGGCCTCCAATCTCACGGCGCAGGTGCGCAACATCGCGGGCGTCACCACCGCGGTCGCGCGCGGCGACCTTTCCCGCAAGATCACGGTGGACGTCAAGGGCGAGATTCTGGAACTGAAGGAAACCATCAACACGATGGTCGACCGGCTCAACGCCTTTGCCTCCGAGGTGAGCCGCGTCGCGCGCGAGGTCGGCACCGAGGGCAAGCTCGGCG
>CAYZGG010000102.1:0-14638 GCA_964477955.1 uncultured Opitutaceae bacterium | reverse complement strand
ACCGACTCGCTGAACCGCAGCATCAGGTCGGCGGGTTTTTGCGAGAAACGTCCGCCCCAGGTCGCTTGCGCTTGCTTTGCCATAGAACGCGACGCAACGCCGCGCCACGGAAGTTGGCAACGCGGAAATGCACCAGAGGAGAAACTGAGATTGCGGAACCACGGAAGGGCGGAAACACAGAAGCTTTTTGCCAGCCGGCTGTTGTCCATCCTTTCGCGAACCGTGCTTTGGAGGGATAATACCAGTCGCCCTGAGCTATTGCACCACGACAAAGCCGCGATGGTAGGGCGGGACCGCCGTTCCGCTGGCCAGCAGCATCGTTACAGCGCGCCCCGCGGTCGCGCCCTACCCTCTGATAAGAGAAAATGTATAGGGCGATTGGGCCAGTTCCGGTTTGCCTGCACTCCGCCCGCCCTCATGGTGGCTCGTTCATGATGTCGATTTTGCGATCGGGCCTGCTTCTGCTGCTGGGGACAACGGCGGCCCTGGCGGCGGACCCCGCGCCACCGCCGGCCGGCACTTCGAACACGGTCCGGGTGCCGCCGATGAAGACCTCGATCTACGTCGGCAACGTGACGCTGACGCCCAGCGTTTTCTTGCGGCGGGGCGACGACTACGAGGCCAGCTACGAAGCCCGGGTTTGGCCGTGGTTTTTTTGGAGCGAGACCGGCATGGTGAGCATCACGGTTTCGGAGGCGGACCTGGCGCGGGTTGGCCGGGGAGAAACCATCGAATTCTCCGGCAAGGGCGCCAACCAGCGGCACAAGCCGCGCACGGTGACCGGCCGGGTGCAGCCAGCCGACGCGACCTCCGGCAAAATCAAGATCCGCATCGGCGCCGACGGCCTGACCTTGGTTTTCAACGGGACTTACCGTCTGGAAAACACGTCGAAATAGAAGCGATCCCTAGAGCCTTCCCGAGGGCGCCACCGGAGCGATCGTAGCCGTAGGGAAACGGTCTTGCTGCGCCCTTTCCGGCTCGAAAATTCTTGGGCGCAGCAAGACTGCTCCCTGCATGGCATCAGGACGACGTGGCACGGGTCTCCCGACCCGTGATGACCGGAACACGGGTCGGGAGACCCGTGCCACAAAGATCGCCGGCAAGCAGGCTCCTGCGGTGGCCGACAAACCCAGATGAACCGGCCCCGGCCCGGTTCAATCCGCCCAATGGAAAACCACGGGATGGTCGACGGACGGGTGCAGGCTGTGGTGCATCGGGCAGTTGAGCGCGGCGTGTTCCAACACGCCCTCTGGATCCTTCGCGCGCGGAAAGGGCAGCCAGATTTGCACGGCGAGACGCGCAATCCGACGGGGTTGGTCCGCCGACATCTCCTTGGTCACTTCCCAGCGTACGCCGGGAATGTCGCAGCCGAGCTTCAATTTCGCCGCGATGGCCATGGTGGTGACCATGCACGAGGCCAGTGAAGCGGCGGCCAGGTCAGTCGGAGAAAACGCCAGCCCGCGGCCGTGGTTGTCGATGGGGGCATCGGTCTCGATGACCTTCCCCGACGGGCCGTGGGTGAGCTCGCAGTTGAGTCCGCCTGTGTAGGTGCCGGTGCTTTTGACCATGCGCTGAGTTAACCAGGGAACAGGCGGATGGCACGGAAAAATTGCCGGGGGACGGCGCGCACCGGTGCAGGCGGGATCGTGCAGTTGACATGAGGTGGAACCGGACCTCCGGGCCGGTTGGCCTTGCGCGCTCCGTCAGCCCGCCCGGAGGTCGGGCTCCACCTTCGAGAAAGCAGGTGCGCAGGAAGATTCGGGTGCCGAGGTCGATTTGACCGGTAGGGCGCGACCGCCGGGCGCGCCGTCTGTCATCTACCTCAATCCGGTAGGGGCGCTTGCCCTCAAGCGTCCCTGGGCTGTTGAGGGCAACAGCCCCTACCGGCGCTGCTGCGCCAAGTTAAAAAACCGAGAGGACGTTGATCCGGCCAAGCGGCCATTTTGCCAAAGAGAAAGGCCGGGCTCGAAAGCCCGGCCTTTCCACTAAATTTAACTACTAATCTGTCAGCTCGCCACTTAGCGAACGAAGCGGCGGCGCAGGGCCGCGAGACCGAGCAGGCCGGCGCCCAAGAGGGCGACGGTAACGCTGGACTCCGGAGCAGTACCGGTCACGATCGGGCTCGAGGCGGAGATGGACTCCTCAAGGGTGAACCAGCCCGTGCCACCATTGGCGTCAATGCCGCCATTGAGGAAGTTCACGATGCCGCTGGTCGAGGTCAAGATGGTGAAGCTGGTGTCCGGACCCGCATAGCCGGAACCATCATAGGAAACGCCAGTGTAGGCAGCCTCGCCGTCACCATCGAAACCAAACACATCGCTAAACGCGCTGCTGATGGCCAAGGAGGTGAAGGCCGAGCCGGAGTTATTGATGACGCCGACATAGGTGTCTTCAACGCCGTCGTACGGGCCATTGTTCTGGCCGTAGGCGACGCTGATGCTGCCGCCAGCACCGACGGTGATGACGACGTCCGGGGCCGTGTCGTTGCCGAATGCGATGAACGCGTTGTTGGTGGCGTAGGCACCGGAGGCCAGCGCGAGACTGGCGACGATTGCTAGGATTTTGCTTTTCATATGATTGATGATTTCGAGGGTGTATGCTGAAAGCAGATGACGGGACCAATTCAGCAGCAATTCTGCCATCGGGTTATTCCGTATTCATTAATATTTATAAATCATCGAGATAAAACTTTTTTAGCACCTCGCGTAGTTCTTCTAATGACCACCCTTATGTAAGTAATTCCGACGTAAAAAATATATTCAGGGGAATGTAAACAACTCGCATTACATTGTCTATAACGCACTTAAACCTAATCGCCGCCCGCTTGTAAGATAAAGTGACAACTCCAGTCAATTTCAGCGTCGATGCCGGCGAGGAGATCGATCCTGTCCAGATCGTACAGTCGCCGAACGAGTTTTCAGAAGCTGCGAGTTGCGTTGCCAGGCAGCTCGCAACAAGGACCGCCGCTCGCACCTGCTCGAATCATCAGGCCCTCCGCTGCCCTGCTCATGAATTACCCTAACAGCTCGGTTACCATCACCAATCCGGCTGGTGCCCAGCCGGGTGGCGGTAGCGACGACTCGCTGACCGGCGTGCTCAACAATCCCTCCACCGCGCCGAGCTCGACCTCGCAGTCCGGCAGCGACATCTTCGGCTCCGACGGCATCGGTGCCTCCATCGGCATTTCCCCGACCGCCCACTACAACTCGTTCGTCGGCTACGGTGGCTCGAATATGCGTTCTTCACGGTTGTCGGCAACAACCACCGCACGGTCGATTTCATCACGAGATCGCGGGCTATGGTGGGACCGGCTCCTTCCGCCTGGAAGAAAACCTCGCTGCCGCAGGCGCGCGACAAGTCACCGGCGCCGCTCCTGATACCCCCTCGACCGTCGCCCTCCTCGGTGTCGCGGTTCTGGCCATCGGCGCTCTCCGCTGCCGCGTCGTCCGCTAAGCCTCTTGGCGATTGTTTGGATTAGTAGTTAAATTTGGGGAAAGCCAGCGCCCACGCGCCCTGCCTTTTCCTTTGTGCCCGGACGGAACCCCTGAGCCTCGTGCTCTTCGCCACTCCGGTTGGGCCGTGCTCCACGGGCTTTGACGGGCGTCAAGAAAACATGCATTCAAACTGACCGGTGCCCCTGAAGTCACCGTGATCGATCGGAAACTCGCGACGCCCGGGCCGGAGCCGACCAGGCACGATCTCGACGGCCGGCCTGTCGGCAGCTGGAGCCGGTCCGGAAATTGGTCGCCTGCACATCGCTCGTCGCGCGAGCGCGCCGACGAAATCGCCAATTGCGCAGGCAGCGCACAACCCGCGTTTCCGCGCGATTTTTTCGGCAAATTCCCGAGGAGAGAACCGCATCTCAAAATCCGAGCTCCGACTGTCACCTCGGGTTGTCAACACAGCCGGATGAATGACCCAACTGAAGTGAAAACAGTTAAAATATCTCGCCAGCGTGCAAATATTCTGACTCTCGTTTTCGTGTCATGGGTGCCCCCCGTCCGACCCGATGTTTTGCCCCGGCTGCGCCGTGGCCAGTGACTCCGTTGCTTGCCCCCCTGCTGCAAGGGCGGTCGATTTCCGCGTGGATCGCCGGGGTCGCCGCCCTCCACCTCGCCCTGGCCCAAAACGGCCTCGGCGGCCTCGATTGCCCGATTCACCGGCTCACCGGGGTTGCCTGCCCTGGCTGCGGCCTGACCGCCGCCTGCCTTCACCTGTTTCACGGCGAGTGGTCGGCGGGCTTCGCCTGCCACGCCTTCGCTCCGGTTTTTTTGGCGCTGACCGCAATGATCGCGGCGGGCGCTGTGCTGCCGGCCGCTCCACGCGCCGTGTTGGTCCGTGGCGTCGCCAACGTGGAAGAACGGACCGGCCTGGCCCTCTGGCTGGGCGCCGCCCTGCTACTCTACTGGGCTGCGCGCCTGGCGAAACCGTAACCGCGGCCACCCCTGCATTTCCCTACCCCACGCTCCACCCCCAAGGAAAAAAAGCCCCCACCCCATGCAATGTAAGAACCACCCCGCGGTCGTCGCTGCCGATCGCTGTGCCGGATGCGCCGAATCCTTTTGTGCCGATTGTCTCGTGGAAATCCAAGGCCAGAAATATTGCTCCGCGTGCAAAGTCATGACGGTGAAAAACCAGCCCGTCATGGCGGAGGGCGCCACGATTCCTTGCAAGGAGGCCGGTGAAGCCCTCACCTACGCCATTGTGAGCATCTTCTGCTTCGGGATCATTCTCGCGCCCATTGCGCTCGTGAAGGCGAGCAAGGCCCAGAAAATGATCGACCTCAACCCCCGCTTGACCGGCTCCGGCAAGATCACCGCCGCTCGGATCATCGCCATCGTTGCCCTGATCCTCTGGGTCCTCAGCATCATCGTGCGGGTCGGCGCAATCGCGAGAGGCCGATGAACCATCTATGCCCCGATTGCTTGGGAGCGCTGACCATGGGGGCAGACGGGAAGGCCCGCTGCACGATCCATGGCGGGGCCTATCAGGTCCTGTTTCAACGCACTCCGGAGGCTCCTCCCGCCCTGGCGGCCGCTTCCGACGCGGCCGGTGCCGCCGCGGACCCGGCGGCCAATCCGCCGCCAGCCGCCCCACCCCTGTCTGCCGGGCTGCGCTGCGTCCAACATCCTCATCTCCCCGCGATCCGGCAATGCCAGTCCTGCGGGGCCTATGTCTGCAGTACCTGCGATTTCGCGTTCCCCGGCGACCTCCATTTGTGCCCGACCTGCGCCACCAAGCCCCAGACCGAGTTGAGCGGAAAACGCCGGACGATGCGCGCCTGGTCGTTCGGCCTCGCGGTTGGGGCCACGGTGGGCATGGTGCTAGTATTCGCCGGCGTGTTCCAAGGCAAGGCGAGGAGCGCAGCGGAAGTCGAGGCCTTGGGCGGATTGCTCATGCTGATGATCCTGGTACCCGCGATCGTCGGGATTTCGCTGGGCTTGGGCGCCACCGACCGCCGGCTGGCCAATCCCCTGTCGCTCCGGGTTGCGGTGATCTGGAACGGGCTGTTGATCGGTGCGTTCCTTCTGCTCTGCATCGTCGGGCAGCTGCGAAAATAAGACGACCCCATGGGCTTGACCATCACTCACAGCAACCTGCTGACCCGGCGCTACCTGAAAATCCGGAAGGACGGCGTGAAGTTCTACGGCGGTTCCTTTTTCGGCGGCCGCCGTTTCCGCTTCGAAGAGATCGACTGCGTCCTCCTCTCCGCCACTCACGAGCTTTCGTTTCAGGTCGGCCAGGAGGTCTTCACGATTGCCACCCGGCCAGACAAGCCCAAACACCAGCAAACCGTCGCCGCGCTGCTCGAAGGCCTTGAACGCAGCCGCTCCCAAAAGGGTGCCAGTTGGAAATACCATTTCGCCCCATGAGCATGATCAAAATGCGCGTTTCCGATATCTCCGGCAGCCGGCTCGACGAGGTCGAAGCACCGGACGACGTCGCCGTCAACCGGCTGCTCGTCGTGCTGATCGAGCGGTTGAATCTCCCGCTCAACAGCCCCGACGGCCAGCTGATGAGCTATAAGCTGCATCACCGCCGCACCGGCTCGCAGCTCCTCGATCAGCAAACCCTCGGTCAGGCCGGTGTGCTCGACGGCGATGAACTGCGCCTCCAGCCCGAAATCACGGCCGGGGCGGAACGCTGAGGATTTTCCTCCGCCTCCTCATGTCGATTGCCGTCGCCGCCAAGGACAGCCGCTTCGCTCGCCTGGAGGCGATCGAGTGGTGGGACCAGGCCTTGCTCGCCCGGGCGCAAATCCTGGTGGTCGGCGCCGGCGCGCTCGGCAACGAGGTGCTCAAAAACCTCGCCCTGCTCGGGGTGGGCCGGATCGCGATCGCCGACATGGACCGGGTGGAGCTGAGCAATCTCAGTCGCTCCGTGCTTTTCCGCGAAAGTGACGAGGGCCTCCCGAAGGCCGAATGCGCCGCCCGGGCCGCCCGCGAAATATTTCCCGGCGCGCAAGTGTACCCGATCACCGGCAATGTCCTGGCCGATCTCGGACTCGGGTGGTTCCGGTGGGCCGACGTCGTCATTGGGGCACTCGACAACCGGGAAGCCCGGGTGTTTGTGAACAGCGCCTGCGCCCGCGTGGGCCGGCCGTGGTTCGACGGCGGCATCGAAGTGTTGCGCGGCATCGTCCGCGGTTTCTCGCCGCCCGTCACCGCCTGCTACGAGTGCACGATGAGCCAGGTCGACTGGGACGTGCTCAACAAGCGCCGTTCGTGTTCGCTGCTGGCCCGGCGGGCGCTGGCGCATCAGGGCACGCCCACGACTCCCACGAGCGCCTCGGTGATCGCCGCAATCCAGGTGCAGGAGGTGGTCAAGCATCTCCATCGGCGGCCGGCGTTGCTCGGCCGCGGCTTCGTTTTCGACGGCGCCGATCATGCCTCGTTCAACGTCAGTTATCCGGTCTCGCCCGACTGTCCCTGGCACGAGACGCCCGCCCCGGTCGTCGGGTGGCCCGAGTTCAGCTCGGCCATGCCTTTGCAGGCGGTGTGGGACGAGGCCGACCGCCGCCTGGGCGGGGTCGACGCCATCGATTTCTCGCGCGAAATTGTCGAAGGCCTCGAATGCCCCGCCTGCGGCCACCGCGCCGACATCTTCCAGGCTGCGGACAAGGTGCCGGCCGACCAGTTGCTCTGCCCCCGTTGCGGGGGGGAATGCGCCGCGACGTTCCTGCATTCGGTCACGGCCGGCAGCCCGCACCTCGAGCGCAGCGCGCAACAACTCGGCCTGCCGCGATGGGATGTCGTCTGGGCGCGCCGGGGCGCCGAGATCATCGGACTGGAAATGAGCGCCGACCGCCTGCCTGCTCCGGAACCCACGATGGCCGCTGCCTCCTGAAACCATGCCCTCTCCCGAAAAACCCGACCCCGCTGACGAAAAAATATCCGTGCGCAGGACGGTGACGGGCAAACCCGTGCGCCGTCTGTTTCCCGGTCCGCGCGGTGCCGAGGCGCCGCTGCGCGTCGCCATCGACCGCCGCGCCAACGCCGACCTAGTCGCCCATGCCAAGGAGTCCCTCGAGGCCGAGGTCTGCGGCGTTCTGGTCGGACAGATCGGCGAAGATGACGAGGGCCTCTTTGTCCACGTGGAGGCACTCATCCGCGGCAACGCCGCCACGCAGGCCGCCACGCATGTGACCTTCACCCAGGCGACGTGGGACGCAATCCACCAGGTCCTCGAGCGCGATCACCCGAAGCAGCGGATTGTCGGGTGGTATCACACCCATCCGGGATTTGGCGTGGAATTCTCCGAGATGGACGTTTTCATCCAGCGGAATTTCTTCGCTGGCCCCACGCAAATCGCCCTGGTGACCGATCCGACCAACGGCGCCGTCGCCATCGCCACTACCACCCCTTCCGGCATTGAGTATCTCCCCCGGTACTGGATCGACGGACGGGAGCAGACCGCGAAGATTCCGGTCCTGGCCGTCACCGCGGGAAATGGCTTGGGCGCGCCGCAGTCCGCGGGCGATCTGGCTTCCGTCGTGAAAGGCCTGGAGGCCCGCATCAGCCAGCTGATCGAGTCTCATGACGACCAGCGCAAGATTTTCCAGCAAACCCTCTTCATGATCGGAATCGTCTTTTGCGTGGCGATCCTCGGGACCGCCGCCTACTTCATCCGCTCCCAATATGTTTCCCGCCTCGAGCCACCGCGGCTCAACAGCTTTGTCCCGATCCCGGTGAAGGTCGGCGACAAGACCGTCATGCTGGGAGTGGGAGTTGTCGAATGGGATGTGCCTCCAGAACTCGATGCCCTCCTGCTCGACTTGGCCAAGCGCAAGCAGGAAGAGCAGGCCAAGGCCGAGGCGGGCGGGCCGCCCGCGGCGGACAAAAAGGCCCCTGAACCCCTCCCGCGCCCGGCTCGAAGCACCCCATGAACGAAACCAACCCAACCGGCATCATTCGGATCACCAAGGCAGAGGCGGAAAGCAGTCATGTCGACGACCTGCTGAAACGCCAGATGAGCATGCGCGGCGAGCCGGGCGTGACCCGCGACCGCCGGCGCAAATGGTACTACCAGAACTGGCTCGTCTTCGCGCTGGTCGGCGCGCTGGGAGCCTTCGCCGCGTGGGCCATGATCGAACCTTTCTTCGACGACGAACTCTACGTCCAGGGGGCCATTACGCACCTCAATCCCGACGACGCGCTGCCGGAACGCGTGGTCGAGGGCGATCAGGCGCTCGTGCTCCGTCGGGGCACCCAGGGTTCGCTGCGCATCAACGGCGAGCGGATTTACCTGCTCGAGGGCCTCAGGGAAATCCTGCCCGGCGGCGGCACCGCCATCCTCGACCCGGCCGAACTCCGCGAAGGCCGGACCGTCGGGCTCTACGTCGAATTCCATCCGGGGGTCGCGGCGGATGTCGCTTTGGCCGCCTTCGTCGTCCTGCATCCCAAGCCGATGTCGCCGGAACGCGCCCAGATGAAGCTGGGGCAGCTGCAAGCCCGCACGAATTCCGCCGCTCTCATGCTGTTTCCCCTCGTGGCCGGGATGATCGGGTTGTTCCTCGGTGCAATTGACGGAGTGGTCTGCCGCCTGCCCCGGCGCGCCCTTCTGTCCGGCGCCGTGGGACTGCTCGTCGGCCTGGTCGGCGGCTTTCTCAGCTACATCTTTGCCAATCTCGCCTACACCCCGCTGCATCAACTCGCCGTGGGGCAGATGCAGGGGGGCGGTCCGCTTGGAGCGTTCGGTTTCGCCGTGCAGATGGTGGGGCGTTCGCTCGCCTGGGGCGTGGCCGGCCTGGCCATGGGTCTGGGCCAGGGCTTCGCGCTCCGCTCGCAACGTCTGCTGATCTACGGCCTGATCGGGGGGGTCATGGGCGGTCTGTTCGGCGGCCTGCTGTTCGATCCGATCGATTTGATCCTGCTCGGGCCGGACAAGCCCAGCGCCCACCTCAGCCGCCTGATCGGCCTCGCCGTGGTCGGCGCGAGCGTCGGCGGCATGATCGGCCTCGTCGAACTTCTGGCCCGCGACGCCTGGTTGCGCATGACCCAGGGCCCGCTCACGGGCAAGGAATTCCTGCTCTTCAAGGATGTGATGAGCATCGGGGCGTCGCCCCGCTCGGACGTCTATTTGTTCAACGACCCGCAGGTGGCTAAGCTGCATGCCTCGATCCGCACGGTCGGCGACGAATGCGAAATCGAAGCCCGCGAAAGCACCGCCCCCGTCCTGCTCAACAACCGGGCGGTCCAGCGCGCGCGACTGCGCCACGGCGACAACATCACGATCGGGCGCACCTCGTTCATCTTCCAGCGCCGCAAAGGCTGAGGACCCATGGCCGAAACCCCCACGCTGGCGTGCCCCTATTGCCTGAGCTCCATCGGCGACCAGGAGCGGACCGTCTCCTGTTCTTCCTGCCGGGCGGTCTACCACGAGGAATGTTGGGTGGAAAACGGCGGCTGCGCCGTCTACGGTTGCAAGGAGGTGCCGGTGGTCGAGGCCCGGCGCGCGGTCGAGATCCCGGTTTCATACTGGGGCCGGGAAAACAAACCCTGCCCCGCCTGCCACCAGGAGATCCTCGCCGCGGCCCTGCGGTGCCGGCATTGCGGCGCGACTTTTGCCTCGGCCCGACCCGAGGATGCGGCGGAATTCCAGGCGCGCGCCGCGATCGGCGCCTCCCTCCCCGAGACGCGGCGGACTGCGACGTGGATCTTTGTGCTGAGCGTGGTGCCGTTCCTCGCGCCGGTCGGCGCGGTCTGGGGCCTGATCTGGCACCGCGCCAACCGCGACTCGGTCCGGGCGTTGCCGGCCCTCTACGGCGCTCTCGGCCGAATCGGGTTGATCGTTTCCATCGCCCTGACCGTGGCCATTGTCGTTCTGACCGGTCTCTACATCGGCGTGCGCGGTCATTGACCATCCCATGCAAGCCCGACTCCGCCGTCTCCACTCCGACCACGCCCAGGTCCTTGCCCATTTCGCGAACCATCCGCGCATCAGGCTCCTCGCCGCCGACGGAGTCCCGCCGGACAAATATACGTTTGAATTCCTCGTGAGCGGGCTCGTGCCGGCCGGCGAAGACACCTCCGGACCCTCTTCCGTGCACCGGGCGGAGTTTTTCCTGCCGCTGGACTACCCGCGAAGACCGCCGTTCTGCAGGATGGTCACGCCGGTGTTTCATCCCAACATCGACCCCCAGAAGATCTGCATCGGCGATCACTGGAGTGCCGGGCAGTCATTGGTCCAGATGGTGGTTCGCGTGGCGGAAATGCTGTGCTACCAGAGCTACAATTTGAAAAGCCCCCTCAATGCGAAGGCCGCGGCCTGGGCGGAACAAAACCTGACGGCGCTGCCGCTCGAGAAAGCCGACCTCTCGGCCGGCTTGTAGTCCGCGCTGCCGCGGAGCCGTGCGGGCGAGGGCCTATTCGCCTTTCGAGCCACCCACTTGATCCGCCTCGCCAGGACGCCGGCATTAATTGTCACCAGCCGCCGGCTGCGGCCGGGACGTGCCCGGTCCATCTGATATCAGCTGCAAGATTCCCGTTACACCCGGGCGCTGATCCAATTGATCTGTTCGGCCCGGCCGGCGGAATTGAACGTGACGACCGCACCCGAGAGCCGGTTGTCGCCCGCGGCGACCTCAAACCGACGCGGCATGCCGTCGACAAACCGGCCGATGACCGGCTCGATCTCGCGGCCGAGCACGGACTCGTGCGGCCCGGTCATGCCTACATCGCACATGAAGGCGGTCTGCCGTCGGAGGAGCGAGGCATCCGCCGTGGCCACGTGCGTGTGCGTGCCGAGCACGGCCGTGGCGCGGCCGTCAAGATGCCAGCCGAGCGCCTGCTTCTCCGAGGTGGCCTCAGCGTGGACCTCGACCAGCGCCCCGTGCACCGCGCCCTCGTGTTTCTTCAGCAACGCATCGGCGCAGGCGAACGGACAGTCCGCCTTGGGTCCCATGAAATTTCGCCCGAGCACGGTGAACACGAGCAGCCGGAAACCGTTTTTTTCCAACACCAGATGGTCGCGGCCGGGACAGGCGGCGGACAGGTTGGCCGGACGGCAGACGCGGTCCTGCGCCGCGATTTCCGTCTCAAACAGCTTCTGGTCCCACACGTGGTCGCCGAGCGTGATCGCATCGACGCCCGATTCGAGGAGCGTTTTGCAGATGGCACCCGTGATGCCGGCCCCCGCGGCGGAATTCTCGCCGTTGGCGACGACGAAATCCAGACCGTGTTCCGCCCGCAATTTCGGCACCAGCGCGCCGACAATCTCCCGTCCGGGCTTGCCGACGATGTCGCCGATGAAAAGCAGCTTCATGCCGTCACCGCGGAATGTAACTCGCGTTCCAGGCGTTGCCGAGCGAGCTCGGACTCAGGCGGGTGGATTTGCCGGATTCGGTGTCGACGATGTAGAGCGCACGAGAGGTCGCCGTGCGAAAAGTGCAGACGACGTGCCGGCCGTCGGCCAGCCAGACGGGCTCGATGGCATCCATCGGCGCCTTGGAGGCGATTTTGGCCGCCCCGCCCCCGAAATCGTAGACTGCGATCTGGTAACCGCGGCCCACGCCGGCCGTGAACACGATCTTCGTCGGGTCGGCCACGCTCCAATCGGGCTCGGCGCAGTAGCGGGAAACATTGGTGTTGAGGCGCGTCATCCCTCCCCCGGCCACGGACATCACGAAAAGTTGCGGACCGCCGGCGGCATCGGAGGTGAAGACGAGACGCGAGCCGTCGGGCGACCAGGCGGGAGAGGCCTCGATCGACTGGTTGTTGGTCAGGCGTCGGATCTGCCGGCCCTGGGCATTGGCGACATAAATCTCCGGATTGCCCTCACCCGAGAGGATCATCGCGACCCGCGAGCCTTCGGGGCTGAAATGTGCGCCGCTGTTGGTGCCCTTGAAACTGGCAAAAATACTCATCTGGCGGGAGTGCAGGTCGAGCACATAGATGTCGGGAAACCCGCTGCGGTAGCTCGTGAAAAGGATCTTCGAGCCGTCCGGCGCCCAGCGCGGCCCGACGATCTGCTGGCCCTGCACGGGATAGGTCTGCATCTCGCCGAAAAAGAGGTCGCTGGTCAGGATCTTCTGCCCGCCGTAGTGATCCGAGACGAAGGCCAGCCGGCCGGAGAAAAAGCCGTGCAGCCCGCTCGTGGCCTTGACGGCGACGTCGGCGGCGCGGAGGAGGGCGTTCCGCAGACTCGTGCCCGCGACGGTTTCGCTCGCCACGGGCGTGCCGGCGCTGCCCTTGGTGATGGTAACCGTCACCTGGCTCGGTCCGGCCGGGGCGAAGCTGATCGTGTAGGCCCCGTTGGCGACGAGCCGGTAGCGCCCGTGGACATTGAAGGCCGCCAAGGCGAGGCTGTGCAGTTCCGGCGAGGAGGAGACAACCGTGATCGGGATCGTCTGCGTGTCGCCCTGGACGAGGACTTCACCGATGTATTGGTCGGCCAAGGCCGTGCTCGCAAGCAGGAGACCGAGAAAAAAACGAAAGACAGTTTGCATGAAGTTGGAGGATCAAATAAGGAAGGACCGAATTGGCGGGATTTTGTTTACGCGCGCAGGCTCTTCACAAGGTCAATCCGCCGAATTTTCCAAGCTCATTTCGCAAATCTCTCCGTGACCGCCGAATCCATCAAGGAAGCACTTAAACAGGTGAAGTACCCCGGTTTCAGCCGGGACATCGTCTCGTTCGGGCTGGTGCGCGCCGCGGCGTTCGCCGACGGCACCGCCAAGGTCTCGCTCACGCTGACGACCTCCGACCCGAAGCTGCCGACGCTGCTGAAAAACGACGTCGAGAAATGCCTGCTGGCCCAGCCCGGGGTGAAGGAAGTCATCGTTGAGCTCGCGGTCTCCGCCGCCAAAGCCCCGCCGAAGCCCGGCGCCGCTGCGACCGGCGGCGGCGCAACGCCCGCCGGGCTCAAGCACTCGGTGGCCATTGCCTCGGGCAAGGGCGGCGTCGGCAAATCGACCTTTGCCGTCAACCTCGCCTGCGCCCTGGCGCAGATCCTCGAAGCGCGCGGGCGCCCGGGTCGCGTGGGGCTGATGGATTGCGACATCTACGGGCCGTCGGTGCCGTTGATGATGGGCATTTCCGGCCGGCCGGAAATCGAAGGCGAGTCGCTCATTCCGCTGCAACGGCACGGGGTCAAGGTCATGTCGATGGGATTTCTGGTCGACGACAACACCCCGGTGGTCTGGCGCGGGCCGATGGTGATGAAGACCATCCAGCAATTCGTGCAAAACGTGAAATGGGGCGAACTCGACGTCCTGCTGGTCGATCTGCCGCCCGGCACGGGGGACGCCCAGCTTTCGCTCGTGCAGACCCTGCCGCTGGACGGCGCCGTGATTGTCACAACCCCGCAGGCTGCCGCCACGAACGTCGCGCGCAAGGGCGGGTTGATGTTTCAGAAGGTCAATGTGCCGCTTTTGGGCGTGGCCGAAAACATGAGCTGGTTCGAGGACGGCGCCGGGCAGCGGCAGCACCTTTTTGGCGAGGGCGGCGGGGCGGCCACGGCGGAATCCCTTGGCACGACGCTGCTAGGCCAGGTGCCGCTTTTCGCGGAGATTCGCGCCGGCGGGGACTGCGGCATGCCGATCGTGGTCAATTCCCCGGAAAGCCGGCCCGCGGTGGTCTTCCGGGAAATTGCTGATACATTGCTCAAGCGGCTCAAGGTCTGAGTCGATTTATTGACAGCTGACAAAAGAGTTTCCTAGCTATTCCCTGTCACCCATGAGCCCTCGCCTGCAGGTCGAATCCGACGGTTTTCGCCGTGCGGGCTGGTTTTGTCCCCTTCACCCCTAGCCATGTCCGCCCTCCCCCCAGAAGCCAAAGGCAGCAAGGAATTCGTCAAGCAATCGAACCTTTATCAGGAATTTCTGGCGGAGCGGGAGGAGATTTTGAAGCACAAGTGGCTCGAGTCGGAGCGCCTCGGGTACGACATCGGCTTCGAGCGGGCCCTGCTGGATTGGATCCGAAAGCACCGTGATTCCTGGCGGGCCAACCGCCGCGCCCAGCTGGCCGCCGTTCCGCGCGCGCCCGTTGCTGGATCCGGACCCTCGCCGGAAGTGAAGTCGGCGGATTAGAAAGAACGGAAAAGCTCCTGGGGCTTGGAGTAAACTGTAGGGCGGGGTCGCTGACCCCGCCACGAACGACGCCCGAGGAGCGAGAACAGGCGGGGTCAGCGACCCCCCCCA
>CAYZGG010000101.1:0-14759 GCA_964477955.1 uncultured Opitutaceae bacterium | reverse complement strand
TGATGTTCTTGACGATGCCCTTGCGGATCTGGCCGGGCTGGAGTTTCTCGAGGAGATCGCGGCGTTTCTGGTGCCGCTGTTCCTCGATCAGCTCGCGCCGGGAAAGGACAATGTTCTTCCGCTCGTGATTGATCTTGAGAACCTTGAAGTCGTAGGTCTGGCCCACGTACTGGTCGAGATTCTTCGGCGGCTGCACGTCGATGTGCGAGGCGGGCAGGAAGGAATCGACGCCGATGGAGACGACGAGACCGCCCTTGACCTTGGACTTGACGCGGCCGGACACGATGGTGCCCTCGGCGCAGCGCAGCAGGATGTTTTCCCAATTCTTCTTCTGCTGGGCCTTTTCGTAGGAGAGGATGGGATTGCCTTCCTTGTCCTCGAGCTTCTCGAGGAGGACTTCGATGGCGGAGCCGACCTGCAGCTCGCCGAGATCGAAGAATTCGTTGGCGGGGATGGCGCCCTCGGCCTTGCCGCCGATATCGACGATTACTTCGTTCTGGCGGATTTCAGTGATCGTGCCCGGGACCATCGAACCTTCCTTCAGCTTGTCGAAGGAGGACTGGGCGAGCAGTTCTTGCATTAACGAACTCATGGGACTGGAGCCGGAGACGACCGCTGCACTCCGTGACGAGCGCCTCCCGGCGGGGGATTCTTATGAATCCGGTGGTTAAGGTTGACTACGTAAGGCCGGTGGGAGTGCCGCGGCTGCACCGGCCTGACCGAAGAACGCCGCGAAAGGGGCGAAATTCACCGGTCCTTTCCCACCCGGCAAGCAGAATCTGGAGGATTTTCAGCCCTTGCGCTCGGCCCCCGACATGGGCGCCGTGTAGACCGGTTGCGCGCTGAGCTGTTCGGGCGAACACCATTCTGCGCCAATCAGGTACGCGCTCTTTGCAAGTTTCGTCAGTTCAATGAATTCCGGATCGTTTCGGATACTTGCAAATTGGTAGTCGTCGCGCGCTTCCTTCATTTCCATCGAGCGCACGGCGGAGTAACTTTCATAAGTATAAAACTGCCGGCGGAGCAGCTCCATCGCCTTGTCCCGATTGCCCACCTGAGCCCAGATCGCAGCCAGGTTGTAGCTGGCCTCCAGCACGGACTCGTTGGCCCGGGCGATTTTGGCGGCTTCCTCCTTGTGTCCGGCCGCCGCGAGATACACCGCCGCAAAGATCTGATTGTAGGTGTCCTCCGTGTCGAGCGCCAGCGCCTGCCGCATGTAACCCGCAGCAGTCTCCTCCTGCTTTTCCGAAAACCAGTAGACGGCCAGATTGCGGTAGGTGATCGGCAGCGGATAGGTTGCGATCGATTTCTCAAACAACGCCAGTCCGGCGGTATAACGCCCGGCGTGGATGGTCATTTTGCCCAGTCCGTGCAAGGCGACCGCCCGGGCGATCCGGTCCGACGGCTGCATCAGGATCTGGTTGAAGACCCGCCCGGCCTTGTCCCACTCACCCGTCTCGTGCCGGTAAAGTTCGCCCAAGTAGCGCAACGCCGTGGTGTCCGCCGGATCGACCTCGCTCGCCTGCCGGTAAAAGCCCTCGGCCACGCGGAACTTGCCGGCCAGTTCGGCCTCCAGGCCCTGCTTGAGCAGCGGTTCGACGGTGGAATTGACGTCGTGGACATCGGCGTCGGCGAGCGTGTCGGCACCCAGGTGCTCCAGATCGGCCTGAGCGACCTCGATACCCAGTTTCTTCAGTGTCTTGGCCGCCTTTTTGCCGAGGCTCGGGAACAGGCAGCGCTGGGCCCAGATTTTCTGCAGGTCGTCGGCCGCGGTCTTGTCGCCGGCCTTGGCCCGGATCTGAGCGCCTGCCAGCAAGGTGCCCAGCTCCTTTTCCCGCCGGTCGATTTCCGCCTGCAACGTCTGTTCGGCGTCGTGCGGATAAAAGACCCCGTCGCCGCGCGCGGTGACCCGCTTCAATTCCGTGCCGTCCGGCGCGACAAAGAGCGCGACTTCCTGGTGCGCAACCTTGTACCGGGCGCGCAAATCCTTGTTTTCCAGGGGAACCATGACCGGGAGCACGCACCGTTCGTTGGCTTGGGTCAGGACGCGCGACGCATGCAGACGGGAGCTGAGCGCTGATTCTGGTGTGGCCGGAAACCACAGGACGAAAAGGACCGCGTCCGCCCCCGCGCCGTATTCCTTGCCGGGATTGGCGAGAATCCACGGCACGCGATAAATGTCGCTGGCCGCATCGCCACCGCCGATCCCGCTGGCCGAGGGCGACGAACCTCCGTCACTGGAGGACGCGCTGCCGCCGCCCATGTTGCTCCGCGGCACGGCCCCGCCACGGCCCCCGCCACCTCCTCCGCCGCAGGTGGCGAATCCGACGGGCGCGAAGACCGTCGAGAGCGAGAGGATGGTCAGAATCGCAGCGGGTAGACAGGGGGATTTCATAAGGCAAAGGGTGGGACGTCCGGCGCGAGCAACGCCGCGTCAACCGGACCAGACCGGCACGCATGGCGCTTTGGATGCATCCGGCGCAAAATGGTTCCGGTTATTTGGGTTCGTTTTTTTGGGGAGACGCCGCCGAATCTTCGGGATGCTCCTGCAGCACCTGTTGCACGGTATCGAAAAACGTCGTGTAGAAACCGTGTTCGCGCAGCGCCCGTTCCCCGCTTCCGCCCGTGGCCGACGACTCCGTCACCTGTTCGCTCAGGAGCAGCTCAACGTCGGTCCGGCCCACCCCCGCGTCGTGCAGCCTCACCCGCGCCACGAGCTGCCGCGATTCCCGCAAGGTCTCGTTGGTGTGGATCGGGCTGGCCGCCTCGATCTCAGACGCGCCGGCCGGACCGGTGAGAGAAAACTCCAGGCGCTTGAACGCCACCACCACCGCCTGAGAAACCTGGCGCGTGTCGGCGTTGAACTGCCGGATCTTCGGCGGCACCGGCTCAAAGCGCTCGCGGACGTTCTCGGTCACGTTCTCGCAACCCGTGAGGAGGCTCAGGCCGGCGAGCGCCAGCAGCGTTGCGGTCAATTTGAGTTTCATAATTCGGTTCGTGGATTCTGTGAGGATTGGTTGCCCGGCTCTGACGGGCGGAACGCGCTGCCCTGATGCGGCGAAAGCGGATTGAGGTCAATCCGCTCCACCACGACGAGCGGAGCGCGTTTCGTCAGCCGGTTGCTGTTGGGAAATACAGTGTAACGTACCGAGGCCCCAAATCAAATCATAGCAGTCGAGGCCGATCATCTGACGGGTCGGGAAGCAGGCGCGGAGAATCGCCCGCGCCTCGGCGTCGCGGCGCGGCTGACGAAACTGCGGCACGAGCACGGCCGAGTTGAGGATGAGAAAATTCGCGTAGCTCGCCGGCACACGCTGGCCATGGAAGGCGAACGGCCGCGGCAGCGGCAGCGGCACGATCTCGAATCGCCCGCCCGCCGGCGTCCGGAAACCGCGCAACCGCTCAAGATTTTCCGCGAGGACGCGGTGGTTCGAGTCGCGGGGGTTGTCCTCGACACAAGTCACGAACCCGTCTGGCTTGAAGAACCGGGTCATGTCGTCGATGTGCCCGTCGGTGTCGTCGCCGGCAATGCCCTCGCCGACCCAAAGCACCTGTCTCACCCCCAAATAATCCTTGAGCTGCCGCTCGATCTGCTTCCGGGTTAGGTGCGGATTGCGGTTTGGGTTCAGCAGGCATTGCTCGCTCGTCAGGAGCTGGCCCTGGCCGTTCACGTCGATCGAGCCTCCCTCGAGCACCAGTTTGTTTTCAAACCGGCGCCGGCCGAGTGCCCGCGCGATTTTCCGCGGGATGGCATTGTCGAGACCGAAGGGCGTGTATTTGCAGCCCCAGGCGTTGTAGGCCCAATCGGTGATGGCCACCTCGCCGGACGACCGGTTTTTCACGAAAATCGGTCCGTGGTCCCGGCACCACGCGTCGTTGGTGGGATGATCGTAGAACTCAACCCGTTCCATGTCCGCGCCGGCTGCCGCGCACGCTCTCCGTGCCGCGGTTTGCAGACGAAAGGCACAATTGATTCGCACCTGCTCGAACCGGCTGGCCGCGGCCACGATTTTCGCAAACACCCCGGGAATCGGACGAAACCGGCCGGGCCAGGTCCGGCGGTTGTGCGGCCAGGAAAACCAAACCGCTTCCTGCGGTTCCCACTCGGCCGGCATGCGGAATCCCAGCTCCGCCGGAGTTTTGATTCTCGCTGTTGGATTTTCGATTTTGGATTTGCTTGCTGGCATTGCTGGTGGACGAGGTAAGACGTGACCGCAGGGCGCGCCGGTTTGAGTGCGCATCTGCCGCAGGTCGCGCGCGCCGCTCTCAATCGCGAAACCGTTTCGTGATGTCGCCGTACGCATTAATCCGGCGGTCGCGCAAGAAGGGCCAGTGCGTGCGGGTGACGTCAACTTGCGCCAGATCGACCGTGTGCAACAGGACCTGCTCGCGGTTCACGGCGGCCTTCGCCAGGATCTGGCCGTTGGTCCCGGCGATGAAACTCTGGCCCCAGAATTCCAAGCCGGCGCCGCCCGCAGGTTTTTCGCGACCGATGCGGTTGACCGCTGCTACATAACATCCGTTTGCGACAGCGTGGCTGCGCTGGATGGTTTCCCAGGCGTCGTGCTGGCTGGCGCCGTGCTCCTTTTTCTCGGCCGGATGCCAGCCGATCGCCGTCGGGTAGAAAAGAATGTCCGCGCCCTGCAGCGCGGTCAGCCGCGCCGCCTCCGGGTACCATTGATCCCAGCAGATGAGCACGCCGATCCGGCCGAAGCGGGTCGACCACGCCCTGAATCCAAGATCGCCGGGGGCAAAATAGAACTTTTCATAATAAAGCGGGTCATCGGGGATGTGCATCTTCCGGTAGACCCCGAGCAAAGCCCCATCCGCGTCGATGACGGCGGCGGTGTTGTGATACAGCCCGCTCGCGCGTTTTTCGAAAAGCGAGGCGATCACCACGACACCGTGCTTCTTGGCAAACTGCCGGAACGCCGTCGTCGTCGGTCCCGGGATGGGCTCCGCCAGTTGAAAAAGCGCGTGATCCTCGCTCTGGCAGAAATACTGCGACCGGAAAAGCTCCTGCGTGCAGACGATGTTGGCGCCTTTGCGCACGGCCGCCGCCGCCAGCGTCAGGGTCTTCTGGAGGTTCTCCGCCGGATCGGCGGTACAGGCGTGTTGCAGCAAACCGAGCGTGACTTTCATGCGGGCAATGGCGCGGAACGCGCGTCGTCAGCGAACCCGCCCGCGGCGCGAATGACAAGAACTCTCGCGGCCTGAAAACCGCCCTTTTCACCGGCGAACAAGGCTTTGACAAAGCGTCGCAATAATTGTAAAAGAATTCACATAGACAATTAGCCTCAGTGTCTGTTTAATCCCACACGCCGTAAGTTCCCCAACTCCACACACACCCGCCCTGCCACCATGTGCGCTGAACCCCGCCCCCTGATCGTCGTGGTCGAAGACGACGATGAACTGTCCAAGCTCATCTGCATGCACCTTGAAGAAGCCGGCATGCAGACCCAGCCGTATAACCGTTGCGCGCCCGCCCTGCGTTTTCTGCAGCGCAACTTCGCCAACCTGCTCCTGCTCGACCTGAACCTGCCCGACGCCACCGGTTTCCAGCTCCTCTCGGACCTGAAACAGCTGGACGTACATGTCCCCACCATCTTCCTCACCGGCCAGGCCGGTGAAACCGAAAAGGTGAAGGGCCTCGAAATGGGCGGCGACGACTACATCACCAAGCCCTTCAGCTACGCCGAGGTCGTGGCCCGCATCAACGCCGTCCTCCGCCGCACCGAAGGCCAGCGCGATTTCAATCTCACGAAAAACGTCCGCACCGTCGACGGCCCGTTCGAATTTCTCGGCGCCCAGGTGCACCCGGAGCGGCTCGAGATCGAGTTCCCCAACAAAGCCATCCACAAGATCGGCCGCAAGGAGCTCGGCATTCTCGCCTACCTCAACACGCACCGGCACGCCGTGATCACGCGCAAGGAATTGATTCACTCCGTCTGGGGCATCCACGCCGACATCCGCAGCCGCTCCCTCGACCAGTACATCGTCAAGGTGCGTTCGGCCTTCGAGGAAAATGGCCTGACGCTCGACAGCTTCAAGACCGTCCACGGCATCGGCTACATCTTCGAGCCGCCGAAGAAGGTTGAATCAAAATAACTCGCCCTGCCCCGAGTAGCGTTTTTGCGCCTCGGTCAGCGTCGATTTCATCTCCATCGCCTCGAGGAGCGGAAACAGCTTCTCCTTCACCGGCGCGCCGGGAGCGACCATCAGCAGCGGCGACTGCGTGCGCAGCGTCGTGAGTTTCAGGTTGCGCCGGAGCAGCTCGCCCGACTGCGCCACCGTCTCCCGGAAACGGTCCGGCTTCAGTTCGGCCGCTCCGGCGATGATGCCCTCGAGGGTCTCGAATTCGGCAAACCATTTCGCCGCCGTCTTGGGGCCCACCCCGGCGATCCCGGGAATGTTGTCCGACGTGTCCCCGATCAGCGCGAGGTACTCGGCGATCCGCGCCGGCGGCACGCCGAACTTTTCCACCACCCCCGCCGCATCGAGCAACCGCCACCCCAGCTTCGGATTGGCGGTGGGCGGAGGGAGCAGAATCTTCACGCGTTCGTCCACGCACTGAGCGAAATCCTTGTCCGCGCTCACGATCAGCACCTCGTGCCCGGCGTTGGCCAGCGCCCGCGCCTGCGAGGCGAGCAGATCGTCCGACTCCACGCCCTCGAGCTCGATCCCCACGAGGCCCATCGCGCGCGTGAGTTCCTTGATCACCGGAATCTGCTTTTCGAGCGCCTCCGGCGTGTCCTTCCGCTGCGCCTTGTACTCCGGGTGCAGAGCCAGCCGGTCCTGCGCGCCGCCGAGATCGAAAAAAACCAGCATCGCATCCGGTGCCATCCGGTCCTGCAGATGCCAGAGGGTCTTCATCCATCCGTGCAATGCTCCGGTGGGAAACCCATCCGCACGGGTCAGTTCCGGCATCGCGAAAAACGCGCGGAACGCCAGATTGAAGCCATCAAGCAGCAGCCATTTCGCCATGGCTTTCAGCAAAAGGGCAATTCGCGTCCCGTAAACTGCATTCTCACGCCAAGGTCCCGTGAAATAGGCTTGATTGTTGGGCGGGATTTCCAATTCCCGCTTGTCGCCGGGATGGAGGGCCCGTCTCCCGACGGGCCGCGGACGATCAGGAGGTCGTCCCTCCCTCGACAAGCGCCCCCGCCGCTCTCGCGTTGCCACCCGCCTCGCAACCGCCATTCTGCCTCGATGCGCGTCGTCATCCAACGGGTCTCGTCGGCGAGTGTCACGGTCGAAGGTCGGACGGTTGGCGCAATTGAGCGCGGACTTTTGGTTTTCGTCGGCATCGAGTCCGCTGACGCGCCCGCCGATGGCGAGTGGCTCGCGCAAAAAATCGCCAAGCTGCGCATCTTTCCCGGCGAGACCGGACAAATGGACCGGTCTGCGGTGGACATCGGCGGTAGTATCTTGCTCATCAGCCAGTTCACCCTGCACGCGAGCACGCGGAAGGGCACGCGCCCGTCGTTCAACGCCGCCGCCCGGCCGGAGCATGCGCAACCGCTCTACGAAGAGTTCGTCCGGCAGTTGTCCGCTGCGCTGGGCCGGCCCGTGGCAACGGGGGAGTTTGGCGCGATGATGCAGGTCGCCCTCGTCAACGACGGCCCGGTGACTCTCGTCCTCGACTCGAAACAGCGCGAGTAAGCACGATTGATCATCGCGGATCGACCCGATTTCCACGGTAGGGCGGGACCGCTGGGCCCGCCGACGAGCGCGGACGGCCCGGCCGCGCGAAGTGCCATCGCCTTCGCGGCCCTTCCCCCCCAACCGCCCTTCGGACCCGCTTCCCTGCAGAAGGCCGTTGAGGGCAACGGCCCCTACCGGCCGTGACGTCACCTCTTGCTTGACGCATCGGCCTGTCGTGCAGCGTCAGTGGCGGGCTTTTGTTGCGCGGCCAGCGCGCAACCCACCATCAGTTTCTTTCTCCAAAATCCCGCTCAGTCGTCCAATCGCGCACCTGGTACGCTCAACGACTTCCCGTTGTCCTTGCGTCCGAGCGAGAGAATGAACAGTGCGGCCGTCTTCGCCCACTCGGCGGCCTTCGGATGACCCTCGGCGCTGTCGGCCCAGCATTGACGGAGCATGTCGGTGTCGATCGTCCCGGGGTTCAGTGCCACCGCCGCCAGCCCGGCAGGCAGCTCCTGCGCCAGCGCCTGGGTCAGTCCCTCGATGGCGTATTTCGACGCGCAATAGGGCGCCACCTCCGGCGACGTGCTGCGGCCCCAGCCGGAACTGAGGTTCACGATCACGCCGCTTCCGCGCGCGATCATCGCCGGCACGAAATGCCGGATGACGTTCGCCACGCCCTTGATGTTGACGTCGATCAAGCGGTCGAATTCGCGCGCCGGCACCTTCCAGAGCGGCGCGGGGGTGTTCATCAGCGCCGCATTGTTGATCAAAATGTCCGGCGGGCCCGCGCCCCCCGTGGCTTTTTCCGCCCAGATCGAGACCTTGGTTTCGTCGGCGACATCAACTACCGCAAATTCGTGCGGCGCCGGATACGTGAAGCGCATCTCGACGATCTCCCCGCTGCGCCCGCAGCCGACGACGGTGTGTCCGTTGACCATGTACCATTCTGCCAGCGCCCGCCCCAGCCCGCGCGTGACCCCCGTGATGACGATCTTCATGGCGGAAAGTAGTGAGTAGCGGGTAGCGAGGAGCGAGGAGAAAAACCGCGGTCACCGTTCAACCCGCACAACCTGACCACCCGCGTGACTGCAACCGCTGGCCACGATCAGTCGCCAATGTTCGTAATAATAAAATTTTCCGAAGGGAGGTTAGCGACGTGTCTCGGCCTGCTTCCACTGGCCGATGTGGGAGCTGGTTTGCCCCGTGACGAGTCGGGGTGCAAAGCCTCTTTCGCAAGCAATCTGATCGACCACCAAGCAGCCGCAAACGTCGCCCACGATCAATCGCAACTGTTCTTAATAGGAACAACGTTCCGCGAAGAAAACGGTGGTTGGGTCCTGAACGGCAGGGGCGCTTGCCCTCAAGCGCATTCCGCAGGGCCGTTGAGGGCAACGGCCCCTACCGCGCGCCAGCACAACCAACGCTGGTTTCCCGTCACCCACTCCTCGCTTCCGGCGGCTTTCCGCCTTACCGCGACTGCAGCCGGATCTTGTTCATGCCGTTCTTCCGGCAGGCGTCCATCGCGCCGGTGATGAACCGGAGCGGTGTGTTTTCGTCCGACCGGATCAGCACGGTGATGTCCTTGCTGATCGAACCAAGCTGACCGACGATCTTTTCGATGTCGTCCAGCTTGACCGGGATGCTGCGCGCGCGCGTCTGGATCGTGAATTCGCCTTCCTTGGTGATCGAAATCGTCAGCGAATCCTTCAGCTCGCCCTTGCCGGCGGTCTCCACCTTCGGGAGCGTCAGATTCATTGTCGTGATCGACTTGAACTGCATCGTGACGAAGGCAAAAAAGATGAGCATCACGAGCACGTCGATCAACGGCACGAGATTGATCTCAGGCCGGCGGCGGCGCTTGGTGTACAGCGAACTCATGACTTCGGCTTGCTGCCCTGGCTGCTGAGCACGCGCTCAAGGAGCAGATCCATCTTCACCGCATGGTTCTCGACCCGCCGCTGCAGGTAGCCGGCGGCAACGAGCGACGGGATCGCGATGCTCAGGCCGATGACCGTGGCCGAGAGGGCCAGCGCCACGCCCTTGGTGAAGGCCACCGGGTCGGGCAGGCCCGTGTCCGGCGCGATTTGCGAGAAGACCTGAAGCAGGCCGGTGACGGTGCCGGTCAGGCCGATCAGCGGCGCGGCTGCGTAGATGACCTCGAGGTACGGAATGCCGCGCTCCATGCGATTGAGTTCGAGGCGGGCGAACGCTTTGATGGCGGCGGGGTCATCCTTGTGCTCCCCGGCGAAGCCCAGCACCCGGGCCAGCACCGAGTGGGTGCCACCCGCGAAGGCTTTGCCCTGCACGACCGCGTCGACGAGATCGTCGGGCAGAACGGCCCCCTTGCGGAGCGAATAAAGCCGTTCACAGATGATGTAGACAGCGATGATTGAGCAAAGACCGAGAGGATAGATGAGCAGGCCGGCGCCTTTGAATACGTCGAACATAGTTGTGCAGTTGCGGATTGAAGCCGGCTAATAGACGCCGACAAGTGTGAAAAGATTCAAACAAATAGCATATTTTTTGCCGGGACCGTGTCGTAAACTCGCTCGGTCCCGTCCGCCCCGGCTTGCCGGCGCCGAAAAACGGGACCCATCACCCGAGTCCGCCGCGCACTCCATCCCGGTCTTTCCCGACCTCCGGGTCAGCCGGGAAACCCCATCTGCCAGTTGACGTCGGCAGTAAGGCGTGCAACTTAGACCATTCCACAACCCACTACGATTATGGCCTACGAACTCCCGCCCCTTCCCTACGCTTCGAACGCCCTCGAGCCGCACATCGATGCGCGCACGATGGAAATCCACCACGGCAAGCATCACAACGCTTACGTCACCAACGCCAACAACCTGCTGAAGGATCAACCCGCGCTCTCTGCCTTGGACGTCAACGCCCTGATCGCCGATCTCTCCAAGGTCCCCGAAGCCATCCGCAGCGGCCTGCGCAACAACGCCGGCGGCCACAGCAACCACTCGTTTTTCTGGAAAATCATGGGTCCGGGCAAAGGCGGCGCCCCCAAGTCCTCGCTCGCCGCAGCCATCACCGCCACCTGGGGCTCGTTCGACAATTTTAAGACCGAGTTCGCCAAGGCCGCCGCCACCCGCTTCGGCTCCGGCTGGGCCTGGCTTGTCGTCGGCGCCGACAAGAAGGTTTCCATCGGCTCGACCGCCAACCAGGACAGTCCGCTCATGGGCAAGGCTGTCGCTGGCCTCGAGGGCAAACCCGTCATCGGCCTCGATGTCTGGGAACATGCCTACTATCTCCACTACCAGAATCGCCGGCCCGACTACGTGACCGCCTGGTGGAACGTGGTCGACTGGGACGCCGCCGAGGCCAACTACCAGGCCGCGCTGAAGTAACTCTCCCGTCAGTCAGGCCAGCGGAAATACATTTCCGCCTCTCCCAAGCCGCGCCACCAAGCGCGGCTTTTTTCTTTCGGCTCGTGCCCCACCCCAAAACGTGTCTCGACCCGGCTCGGAAATGTGAACCGGGTTCTCCGCCGCGAAGTCCATCTTTTGCGGGTGAGGGCACCCCGCCCACAGCACGATTCCTCGTCGGGGCGCAGTCTTGCTGCGCCCGCTCGGGTGCGAAAATCCTTGGGGCGCAGCAAGACTGCGCCCTACGCCGCACCGCGGGCAGCCTTTAGTCACACCTGCCGGCCGAGGCGGCCAGACAGCGGCCAGACGATCCGTCGCGACGCCGGGCCCCACAGCGGGTGCAGCTCGGCCTCGAGCGCGCCGACCGGATCGATGCCGCGGGCCTTGCTGAACCGCGTGACCGCCGACCACGTCCGGAGGTAGGTGGCGAACTGTGCCAGCGTCCAGTCGTGCTGCATCGCGAACTCCGGAAACGGCAGTTCGGCAAAGGGGAATTCAAATTCCCGGTAGCCTGTTTCCGTATGGCGCCGTTCGGGCGGCCAGAACGGTCCGACCACTTCCGTGTAGAACCGGAATACCGCGGCGTCGATGTCCGGGGCGACGCGGCACAGCTCGTAGGTCCACAGCGCGACGACGCCTTCCGGGCGCAACACGCGATGGACCTCGGCATAAAACCGGTCGCGATCGAACCAATGCGCCGCCTGCGCCGCGGTCACGAGGTCGGCCGATGCTTTGGCCAAGGCCGGGGCGGTTTCGGCGCTTTGGGCGTAGGTCACCCGGGGATGGGCAGTCGCCTGCGCCAGCTGGTCCGGACTGGGCTCGGTGGCGTATACGTGTTGAAAATGGTCCGCGAGACCGAGGCTGGCCTGCCCGTTGCCCGCGCCGCAATCCCACGCGAGCTCGCGGTGCGGCGCCAGCGCGGCCAGACGGTCGAAAAGAGCCACCGGATAAGTGGGCCGCGCCTGGGCGTAAACCGCGGCCTTGGTCGAAAAATGATCCTGGAAACTCACGTCCAAGCGGTGCCATGGTCCGGCCGCGACGGCGAGTCGAGGATGATAGGGAACGAGGCTTTTCAGGTGCGGTTATAGGACAACGTCGGAATTTTTAAGCGGAGCTACTGAGATTTCGGGGTCTGGCTGAAATGGGTGGAACGCATTGACCTTAACGCGTTCGAGACAAACGAATTTTACAGGAGGAAGTAGAGGGCGCAGAGAAAGACCGATCCAAGAAAATCCAATCTCGGTTTCCTCCGTGATCTCCTGTGAAGACGGTTTGGTTTCTGATCGGAATGATTTTACAGGAGGACGCGGAGAGCGCAGAGCGAAAGTCAATCTGCGTGGCTTGAATCTCTGCTGTCTCCGCGAGCTCCTGTGAAATGAATTGCTTACGCCAGATTGATTTTACAGGAGGAAACGAAGAGAACGGAGGCGATGGATACAGTTTACGCTAGGACGCAGAGGATGAATTTGGTCTGGTCGAATTGACTCTCTGCTGCCTCAGCGAGCTCCTGTACAAATGTATTGGTTTTAGTCAGGATGACTCTACAGCAGGAAGCGGATCGCGCGGAGTAAAAACATGGGGCTCTGCTGCCCGTGAGCAGTCACCTGCCGAGTGAATGCGTGGCCGGCCTCGTTCGTGGTTCTTTCGGCCGTTCTTGTACTTGGTGATCATTCCTTCTGCAGAATTTGGATTGAAACGAGGTGGAACCGGACCTCCGTGACCGGTTTTCCTTGCGTGATCGCCTAGCCCGCCCGGAGGTCGGGCTCCACCTTCGTGCGCGCCCGGCTCAGACCCCGTGGCGGACGATGTAGTCCTTGACCGCCACGGCGTCGGCCGGCAGCCGGTGTTTCACGACCGGCTTGGATTTAAGCTCCTCGAGCGCGGGATGAGTCGGCTCGGCGCCGATCGCCTGCTTCAACGCGTCGGGAAACTTCGCCGGATGCGCGGTCGCCAGCACTATGCTCAGGCGGTGGGGATCGAGATCCTGGAAGCCGCAAGCCGTATGGGGGTCGATGACGTAGCCGTAGCGTTCGCTGATCCGCAGGATGTTGGCACGGATGTCGGTGTCGGTGGAACGCGACGAACTGAAAATGTCGCGCTCGAAGCCCGGCATCTGGTAGCCGGAGTTCGACTTCAACCCCGCCATGACTTCGCGCAACTTCGCGGCGTCCTCGTCGAGCGCGTAGTAGAGAAAGCGTTCGAAATTGGAGGCGACCTGAATGTCCATCGACGGCGCCAGGCTCGGCTCAACGGCCCCGACGTGATATTCGCCCGTTTGGAAAAAGCGGTGCAGGATGTCGTTCTGGTTGGTGGCGACCTTGAAGCCGCGGATGGGCACCTGCATCCGCCCGAGCAGCCAGCCGGCGAAGACATTGCCGAAATTGCCCGTCGGCACGACAAACTCGACGTTGAGCCGCTCGGCGGCCGGCATCCGCAGCCACGCGTACAGGTAGTAAACGCACTGGGCGAGCACGCGAGCGATGTTGATCGAGTTGACCGCCGACAAGCCGTGGGCGGCGCTGAACTCCTTGTCGCCGAGAATCTCCTTCAGCACCCGCTGCGTGTCGTCGAAGGACCCGTCGACCGCGAGGGCGTGGACGTTGGCGGCGCCCGTGCAGGCCATCTGGCGCTCCTGCAGTGGCGAAACCCGTCCGTCGGGATAGAGGATGAAGATGGCGGTGCGGGGCTTGCCCAGCAGCCCGTAGATGGCGGCGGCACCGGTGTCGCCCGAGGTGGCGCCGAGGACGTTGATGCTGCGGCCCGACTCGGCGCACTGCCAGCCGTAGAGGTTGCCGAGAAACTGGAGGGCGAAATCCTTGAATGCCAGGGTCGGACCGTGAAACAGCTCGAGAACGTAAGTCCTTTCGTCGAGCCGGCGCAGCGGGGCGATCTCGGGATGGGTGAACGCCGCGTAGGAACGGTGCACGAGGCGTTCCAGCACGTCGGACGGGATGTCCGTGGCGAACAGCCCGAGGAACTCAGTGCACAGGTCCGAATAACTCAGCTGGCGCCACCCCGTCAGTCGCGGCGAAATGTCCGGCAGGTCCTCGGGAAGGTACAGCCCGCCGTCCGGTGCGAGCCCGATGGCGACGGCCTGGCTGAAAGTGACCGGTTCGGATTGCCCGCGGGTGCTGATGAATTTCATCGTATCTTTTTCGCAGTCTTGCTCGTTTTCTCGGATTCAAGAAAAACGGATAACGAGAAAGAGAACGAGAGCGAATTAGATCTTCCCCAGCCCGAACGAGGTGTGCACGGCGCGCTGGGCGTCGTCGGCGCGCTCGCGCGGGACCGCCAGGGTGACCTTGATCTCGGACGTCGCGATGAGCTCCACGTTGATGTTCTGCTCGGCCAGAGCCTCGAGCATCTGCGCGGCCACGCCCGCGTGCGTGCGCATGCCGACGCCGACCACGGAGAGCTTCGCGATGTTGTCGTAGGCCGTCACCGCCCCGCCCCCGAGTTTGTCGAAGATGCCGGGCAGGAGTTTGACCGCGCTGTGGGCGTCGTCCTTCGGGACGGTGAAGGTGATGTTGGCCACGCCGTTGTGTCCGACGTTCTGCACGATCATGTCGACGTTGACGTTGGCGTCCGCGAGGCCGCGCAGCACGGCGGCGGCGCTGCCCGGTTTGTCGGGCAGGTTGCTGATGACGACCTTGGCCTGGTCCTTGTCGACGGCGACGCCGCGGACGATGACCTTTTCCATGTAGGCGACTTCTTCTTTCACGATGGTTCCCGGGTTGT
>CAYZGG010000100.1:0-14961 GCA_964477955.1 uncultured Opitutaceae bacterium | reverse complement strand
TCGATGTCCCACGGGAAAAAGATCCACTTGTTCTGCTTGAACTCCTTCACGCAGGTGTCGATGACCGGGCGGCCGGCCGGCTTGGCGTAGAGCGTGGCAAAATGCGCCTTCGGCAGCATCTGCCGCACCACCTGCGCGGTCCGCCCCGTATCGACCAGGTCGTCCACCAGCAGAAAGCCGTCGCCGTCCCCGGCCACGCCCTTGAGCACCTTGACCGCCCCCTGCTGTTGCTGCGCTCCGCCGTCCTCGCCGGCTCCGTAGCTCGTGACGCAAATCGTGTCGATCAGCCGGATCTCCAATTCGCGGGCGATGAGCGCCGCGGGGACGAGGCCGCCGCGGGTGACGGCGATGATGCCTTTCCATTCGCCCAGATCGTTGAGCAGTTCGGAGAGGTAGCGGGCGTCGCGGTGCAGCTCGGCCCAGGAGATGACAATTTCGTCGTCGTAACGGGAAGGGGGCATGCCGGATCGCAGTCCGCGGCGGTGCGCGAGTCAATCTTCCATGCCGCCGGGTCCCGGCCTTTTCCGAGTGGCGTTTGCGCGTGTCTTCAGTATGTCAGCGGACCCACCCTACCATGAAGATTCTGCTTTTGCTTGGACTGCTTCTGCTTGGCGCGATCCGGACGACGGCTGGCCCGGTGACCGAACATGGCGCGTTGCGCGTCTCCGGGCATCAGATCGTCGGCGATGACGGCCGGCCGGTGAGTCTGGCCGGCGTGAGCTTCGGCTGGAGCCAGTGGGAGGCGGCCCGTTTCTACAACGCCCGGGTGGTAAACTGGCTGAAGGACGACTGGCATGCCGGCATCGTGCGGGCCGCGCTCGGCATCGATCCGGCCGGTTATCTCAGTCACCCGGAGGCGGAGAAAGCCCGGGTTCGCAAAGTCGTCGAGGCCGCCATCGCCGCGGATATTTATGTCATCATCGACTGGCACGACCACCATGCCCCCGATCACACGGATCTCGCCGTGGCGTTTTTCCAGCAGATGGCCCGCGAATACGGCCGGCATCCGAACGTGATCTACGAAATCTTCAACGAGCCCGTCCGGGGCCTCACCTGGGCCGGCGCCATCAAACCCTACGCCGAGAAAGTCGTCGCCGCCATCCGCGCTCTCGATCCCACCCATCTCATCGTCGTGGGCACGCCGACTTTTTCCCAGGATGTGGACGTGGCCGCCGCCGATCCGATCAAGGCCGACAACATCGCCTACACGCTGCATTTCTACGCCGGCACGCACAAGCAGGAGCTGCGCGACAAGGCCGTGGCGGCCATGAACCAGGGCGCGGCGCTGTTCGTTTCGGAATGGGGCACGTGCAACGCCGATGGCGCCGGCGGGGTCGACGTGGAGTCGACGCAACAGTGGATGGCCTTCATGCGCCGATGGCAGCTCAGCCATTGCAACTGGGGGCTCTACGACAAGGCCGAGACGGCGAGCATCGTGGTCCCGGGCGCCTCGCGCCGGGGCGGATGGACGGAAAAAGATCTGACCGAGTCCGGCCGGTTCGCGCGGGCCTTGATCCGGAACTGGTCGAGCGCAACGGCTCCGGCAGCTCAATAGGTTCCCCTCGCAAGCCGGGCCCGACCGCCGACCGGGCCGGCCGGCCGGCGAAGCCTCCGATCAAACACTGAACGGCCGCCCTCTTGACCTTGTGGGCGGGGTGCCCTCACCTCGCGGGTTTCAGCTCTCGCACCGCATGCCTCGCGGGGTGAGGGCACCCCGCCCACAAAGACAAGCCCATCCGCGGCCCAGCCGTTTCCGCGAGCGTCAACCTTTTTTCTTCCAGCGCCGGGCGCGGCGGAAAACCTGACGGGGCTCCGGCCAGCTCTCGCGGCGGCCGTAGCGCATGCGCCGCAGATCGGCCATCAGCGTGCCTTCTTCCGGTCGCGGTGCCGCTTCCGGAATCAGCGGACGCAGTCGGGACAGCCAGCGGCCCGCCTCGCGCCGGATGGGGTCAAAACGATCTGGCCGGCCGTGGCGACGCCAGCGATTCCAACCCCGACCGATCAGGCGGCCGGCCGCCCAACCCGCCAGCACCACCCCGACGAACAGCCCCAGCACCTTGCCCGCCCGTGTCAGGTTCCAGGGGCCGGCCAGCCAGGCCTTGGCGCGCTCCACCAGTGCCGCCAGCTGCAGGCGCAGGGCATTGCCCGTGTCCGTCGTGAAACTCCGCACCTCCTCCAGCATCTTCACCTGCTGCCGCGAGTCGAAATTGATGATGCGACGGTACCAGAGGACTTGCAGGCTGTCGAACCGCGCCGACCAGCTGCTGTCCGTTCCCTGCGCCACCTCCGTGGTGGTGCCGGCCGAACCATTGTCCACGGCGCCCGGCGTCGGATCGACTCGCAACCAGCGGCCGTCCTCTCCGAACACCTCCGCCCACGCATGGGCATCGGAGTTTTTCACCATGTAGTAATTCTCGAAGGCATTGAGGGTGCCGCCATGAAATCCCGCAATCACGCGCGCGGGATACCCAGCCGCCCGGCAGAGCACGGTCAGGCTGGAAGCAAAATATTCGCAGAATCCCGGCTCGCCCGAATCGAGCCATTTCACGATGTCGTCCGCCTCACCCCCCGGAATCTTGGAAGAGAGCGCGTACGCATGCCGGATCCGCAGCCAGCGGGTCGCCGCCTCCGCAAACTTCGCGGCAGAGGGGTGCGCCCCGCCGGTGATCTCCGCCACAACCCGGGCCAGGATGGTTTCGTTGACCGCCCCGCGCGGTCCCGCCAGCGTGATCTGTTCGTCGTAGGGCGGGTCGTCCGGCAGGAATCTGACCGGGAGCCGGCGCCCCTGCCGCGCGATGGCAAACACGGGATCGGGCACCGTTGCTTCCATTTCCACGCCGTCCAACTGGAACGCCGTCATCGCCACCGGCTCGCTGCGCAGGGCCAGCAGCCGCTGCGGACCGCTGACCTGGAGGGGCAGCGGATCGCGCAGACGCAGCACGCCGAAGCTGCCCGGCATCGGGAGAAACCGGCTCACGCCCGGCTCGATGTAAAATGTCCAGACCCCGCCGACCGTCCCGCTGTGCCGCACCGGACCGCGGCGCCCCGACAAAAACTGCTGCACGTGCTCGTTGTGCAGCAGTTTGTTTTTCAATGCCGTCGAGAGGTGGAACCCCTGCGGCGTGTACTCGTCCAGCACCACCAGCCGCCAGTAGGGCGTCGCGCGGAGCGAGGCGGCTTCCGTCAGGTCGACGCGCATGGCCACGCTTTCGTCGCGCACCAGCTCGCTGACGTCCCCGAAGCGCACGGTGTCGTTGAACCCGGTGTGCGCCTTGCGCGTGATGTAGCGGTCCAGAAAAAAGCCGCTGGCCAGTTCGAAACGCGGGATCAGGAGGAAAAGCACCGCGGAGAAACTCACCACGATCGCAAACAGCCCGGCGGAGAACGCGATCAACCGCCAGTTGGCCACCTCCCGGAAACGTCGAAAAACGCGCCCCCAGCCCGGCCGGGCCCAGCCAGGCACTTCGCGCATCTCCTCGGGCCGCATCACCCGCGGTCCGGTGTCGACCACGTCGATGAGCGTCACCACGAACAGAAAACCGAGGGCGCAGGCGGTGAACAGCAGGAGCAGAAACGCAAAGCCGATGGACACCGTGAGCACGCCGGCCACCACGATCAGGAACAGTCCCAGCACGATCAGCTGCAGGTCCTCGCGTTTGCGCCGGTAGCTGACCGCCCGGTACAGCACCAGGAGCACGGCCAGCCGGATCAGCACCGGCAGCACTTCGGTGCTGAGATAAAAATCGGCCGCGATGAGCGCCACGACGGCCGGCACCGCCAGGCGCCACACGAGCACCGGGATCCGCGCCGGCAGCTGGGGCCAGACCAGCACCGCCGTCACCAGCCCGCTGGCCACGAGCACGAGCGACAGCGCCTCCACATCGAGGAAGAACACCGTCCAGAGCGAGACCAGCGCCAGCAGGCCGCCGAGCAGCCACTTCAGACGGCGCAGCTCGTCCAGTTTAAGCTGAGGCGGCAGGGAGGCCGTCGACATAGGCAAGGACACCCCGCGCCCCGTCGGGCGCAAAGGTGATGACGTTGCGGGTTGGTGTGGCCGGGGTGCCCTCACCCCGCGAAGCTTCGGTCCCGCGGGGTGAGGGCACTCCGCCCACAACCGCGCGCACCGGCTGCAGCCGGGCGAGGTCGTCGAGGAACGCCTCGACGTCGCGCACCCGGCGCGCTTCGCGCAGAGGGCCGCCGTTGACGCGGAAGCCGAGCAGCCGGCCCTCTGCGAACAGATCCTCGGCGAGGGTGCCGGCAAAACTGCAGAGCAGCTCGAACTGCTCCGGATGCACCCAGAGCCCGGCGGGAGTTTCCAGCCGGAGCAGGAATCCGTCGGGGCTTTCGGCCGCAAACTGCCGCACCATGAGCTGGCCGAGCCGCGCACTCGCCTTCCAGTGGATCAGGCGGTGGGAATCGCCCTGGCCGTATTTGCGGAGGGCGAGCAAATCCTCGCCCATGCCCGATCGCGCCGTGCGTCGGCCCGAGCTGCCGGCGAAGGCGGCCGTGGCCCCCTTCCACTGATATTCCACCTGGGCGGGCCAGATCAGCACGGTCTGCCGGAGGCCGGCGCCAATGTTTTTCCGCAAAAAACCAAACGGAAACAGCGAGCCCACCGAAACCAGTTCGACCATCGCCTCGCCGCGGCGCGCGGGTTTGAGCCCCCAGTCCAGCGCCGCGTTCCCGCGGGCCTCGAGGCGTTCGCGCAAAAAAGTCCGTCCGCGCACGACATTTTTCTCAAAGGCCTTGAGGATCTCGCGCACGCTGAGCTCCCGGCCCTCGTCCGCCTCCGCCGGGACCACGCGGGGCTGCAGCGCGAAATCGAACCACAGGCCGTAGGTGGGCAGCCAGGTTTTGCCGTTGCGCACTTCCAAAGCCACGAGCGTCTCGTGCCCGGCCCGCCATGACCCCGCGGGCCGCAGCCGCCAGGACACGCCCATGAAATTGAACCAGGAAAGCAGCCCGCTGAGCAGCAGGCAGGCCAGGAGCAGCGACAGGGTGATGAAAAGAATGTTGCTCGACGTGTTGTAGGCGGCGGTGCCGATGCCCAGCGACAGCCCCATCAGGAACAGGCCCGGGACCGTGATGGAGATCCGGTGCCGGTGCGGCGGGAAAACCAGGGACCAGAGCAGCGTCTTCCACGCGAAAATCCGGCGGGCGGGATCGGACGCCCCGGGACCCTGCCAGTCCGGGCTCGATGAGGTGATGGTCGCTACTCCGTTCATGGTTCGCCCGGACAAATTCCAAACTTCAAATGCCAGATGCCAAAGAAATCAGAACCGTTGGTGCCTCCGGTCAGCATGCTGTCCATAATTCCTGGATTTCGCGTCTGAAGTCAGGCGCTTTCCTTGCTCACTCCGGATTGGGGACCGCGGCCAAGATCCGCCGCAGGCCCGCCAGCACCGTGCGGCGCTCCTCGAGCGCATCGGAGGTGGTCCGCACCAGGCCGAGACGGTGCGCGAGCACCGGGCCGGTCATCTCCACCACATCCTCGGGAATGACAAAATCGCGGCCGTTCACGAGCGCGCGGGCCTGCGCGGCCAGGCGCAGCGCGAGGCTGCCGCGCACGCTGACTCCGGCGCGGAAATCCGTGTCGGTGCGTGTGGCCGTGACGATCTTCAAAATGTAATCGAGCACCGAGTCCTCCACGAAAACCCGGCCGACCAGCGCCTGCAGGCCGAGTATCTCCTCCCGGGAAACCACCGCGTTGAGCGCGATTGCGTCGTAGTTGAGCCGGGGCGCGCGCAGGATCTCGAGTTCGTCGGCCGGCTGCGGATAGCCCATGCGCAGCCGAATGAGGAAGCGGTCCATCTGGCTTTCGGGCAGCGGAAAGGTCCCCTCGTAATCCACCGGATTCTGCGTCGCCACGACCATGAACGGTGAGCCCACGCTGTGCGGCGCCCCGTCGACCGTGACCTTGGCGCGGTCCATGACCTCGAGCAGCGCCGACTGGGTCTTGGGCGTCGCGCGGTTGATCTCGTCGGCCAGCACGATGTTGGCGAAAACCGGGCCGGGTTTGAAAACAAATTCCTTCAACTGCTCGTCGTAGATCGACACGCCGGTCACATCCGAGGGCAGCAGGTCGCTGGTGAACTGCACGCGGGAGAACGAGCAGTCCATGGAGCGGGCGAGCGAGTAGGCCAGCGTGGTTTTGCCCACGCCGGGCAGATCCTCGATCAGCAGGTGGCCGCCGGCCAGCAGGCAGACGAGCGATTGCTCGATGACGTCGTCCTTGCCCTTGATCGTCAGGCGCATGTTGGCCTTGAGGCGGGCGAGCAATTCGCGAGCGGACGCGATTTCGGCGGCGGGAGCAAAATCACTCATGCGTGGAGCCTAGCCACCGCGCCCGGCGGCGCAAACGGATTTCCATCGCCGGCAGGACTTTGACCAAGAATTTCCAGCCGCCCGGGCATATTCGGGCTGGCGCCGGCCCGGGCGGCGCGTTCTCTATTTCGCCGGCCCGCCGCGGCGGGGAAAACGGCTTTGGAATCCACGCCATGACCTATTTCGAAAACACGCTCATTCTCATTTTATTGCTGGCCGCGCTGAGCGTGGTCGGGCGTTGGCTGCCCTGGCCGCAGCCGGTGACGTTCGCCGTCGGCGGCGCGCTGGCGGCTCTGCTGCCGGGTTTTCCGCGGGTGGAACTGGATCCGGGGTTTTTCTTCCTGTGTTTCGTGCCACCGCTGCTGTTTTCCGACGGCTGGCTGATGCCGCTGCGCGATTTTCTCGCGGCCCGCCGCCCCATCCTCCTGCTCGCCACGGGCCTGGTGATTTTCACGACGCTGGCGGTCGGGCTTGTGGCCCACTGGCTCGTGCCCGGCCTGCCGCTGGCGATGGCCTTCGCGCTGGGCGCCGTCGTTTCGCCCACCGACGCAGTCGCCATGAGCGCGATCACCCACCGGCTGAAAGTCCCCGCCCGCTTCACCACGATCCTCAACGGCGAAAGCCTGATGAACGATGCCACCGGGCTGGTCGCCTTCAAGTTCGCGCTGGCCGCGGGCCTCGCAGGCTCGTTCTCGCTGCGGGTCGCGGCGCTGGATTTCCTGTGGGTGGCCGTGGGCGGGCTCGCTCTCGGACTCGCGGTCGCCTACGTGGTCGGCCGCGGCCGCGATCTGTTGCACCGGGTGCGCAGCTCGGACGCCTATCTCGAGATCACGATCTCGTTGTTGACGCCGTATGCCGCCTACCTCGCCGCCGAGGCGCTGCATCTGTCGAGCATTCTCGCGGTGGTGGCGGCGGGGCTGTATTCCGGCTGGCGCGACCCGGCGCGGATGAACGTGGCGGCCCGCCAGACCACCTGGACGGTCTGGTCGGTCGTGCTTTTCTGGTTGAACGGGCTCGCCTTCATCTTGCTGGGCCTGCAATTCCCGACCCTGCTGGCCAGTGTCCGTCACCTGTATTCGCCGGGACAACTCCTGGGGTTCACCGCCGCCGTTTCCGGGGCGGCGATCCTCGCGCGCCTCGCGTGGATCTATCCCGGAGCCTACCTGCCCTTCCTGCTGGTCCCGGGCCTGCGCCGCCGGGAAACGCCCCCCTCGTGGCAGGGCGTGCTGGCCACCGGCTGGGCGGGCATGCGCGGCACCGTCACGCTGGCCGCCGCCCTCTCGATTCCGCAACTGCGGCCGGACGGCACCCCGTTTCCCGACCGCGACATCGTGATCTTTCTTTCGCTCGGGGTGATCTTCGCCACGCTGTTGATCCAGGGCACAACGCTGGGCACGCTCATCTGCTGGCTGCGTCTGCCGGTGGACGACACGCGCCTCAAGGAGGACCGGCTCGCCCGCATCGCCGCGGTCGAGAGCGGACTGAAAAGCCTGCGCGACCTGGAGGAATCGGCCACCACGCCGGAGGAGGCGGCGGCCCTCGGCGTGGTCGTCGCGGAATACGAACACCGGCTGGCCGAACTCTCGGCCCAGGGCGAGACCCAGGTCAGCGCCCAGCGCCGCCGCCAGTCGAACCGGCGCCACCGGCTGCACGCCCTGCGCGCCGAGCGGGCGGCCATTCAGGATCTCTGGCGGCGCGACATCATCTCCAACGACACCCACCGGCCGCTCCAGCAGCTGCTCGACCACGAGGAAGCAATGCTCGCCGGCCAGCCCGAGCACGTGGAAAACTGAGCGGAGCAGTGCGGACACCGTACCACCGCGGCTCGGGGCGATTTACCCAAATCGGGATCATGTCATCGGATCATTTTTCACGCCATGCCGCCTTGTTCATCTGTAGGGCGGGGTCGCTGACCCCGCCTTGCAGCGCAACATTCGTGACGTCCGAGGCGGGGTCGGCGACCCCGCCCTACATTTTCATAGCAAGGCAGGATTTGGAAATCCCGCCCTACAGCTCGAAGCACCGGAACGAGCCTCAGGCCAGGATTTCCAGCAGGCGCGCGAAGAGGCGGTTCACCTTGCCCTGGTTGTCCTTCACGAGGTCCTTGAATTTCGCGAAATCGATTTCGGTGCCCTCGAGGCCGTTGGCATAATTGTCGATCAGCGCGAGGCTGTTGTAATTCAGGCCGGCCTCGGTGCACAGGTCGGCCTCGTGGGCGGCGGTCATGCCCACGACGTCGCCCCAGGACTGCACGATGCGGATCTCGGCCTTCGTCTCGAAACGCGGACCGCGGAACTGCACGTACACCTTGCCGGGGTGGATCGTGAATTCCGGCGCAAGTTTTTCCACCAGCAGCGGAATGAGGTTGTTGGCGATGCCGGGCGCGCCACCCTTGAGCTCCTTGTCGAAAAAGGTCGCCGGACCCTGTTGCAGGCCCACGTAGTCGCTGCATGAGACGAACGTGCCCGGCGGCAGGTCGCGCTTGAGCGAACCGACGGAGTTGAGCGAGACGACGTCCTTGTAACCGAGCTCGGCCAGCGCGCGGATGTTGGCGCGGTAGTTGATGGCGTGCGGCGGCAGGGGAAAGGCGTAACCGTGACGGTTGATCAGCGCAAAATCCCCCTTGGTCTTCAACGTGACCTCGTCGTAGGCGGTGAAGACCTTTTTGACCGCCCAATCCGCGAAAAGGGTCGAGTTCACGATGCTGGTGCCACTGATGAACGCCACTTTCATGATGTTACCAGCTAAGCGGTAGGAAGGCCCGCAGTTCAACCCGAAATGATACGCATTTCGTGGCGAATCGGCCGAGTCATTCCGGCAAACCGTCCCGCGTGCACCGGGTCTCCGAGACAAAAACTCACCCCACCCACGAAATCCCCTGGATCTTGTGCGCGAGCGCCACGTCCTTGGCGGTGACCTTGCCGCCGGCGTCGTGGGTGTTGAGCCGGATGGCGACCCGGTTGTAAACGTTCGTCCAATCGGGATGGTGGTTCAACGCCTCCGCCTCGAAGCCGACCCGGATCATGAACGACATCGCCTCGCGAAAGCTGCCAAACTCGAACTCCTTGGCCAGCGCGCCGCGCTTAAACGCCCAGCCGGGCAGAGCCTGCAGCGATTCGGTCAGGGCCGCGGACGTCAAAGGTTTGCTCGGCATGCCGACAGGATAAACAGGAATCGGGCCCGCGCAAGCCGCCACTCGCCCGACCCCGGTTGGGATGAGGTGGAACCGGACCTCCGCGGGCGGTTTTCCTTGCGTGACCGCAACCGCCCTCCCGGGGGCCGGGCTCCTCCTTTCCACGAGCAAGGTCGCGGGAAACCATTCCCAACGACATCAGTCCCGCTGAGGCGAACCCCGCTGTTGGCTTGTCAAACGCCGCCGCCCGGCCCTCAATCGACTTCTTCCGCATGCCGTCGCCCGCTCCCGCCAGGATTCCCCAACACGTCGCCATCATCATGGATGGGAACGGCCGCTGGGCCAGGCAGCGGGGCCTGCCGCGCCTCGAAGGTCATCGCCGCGGGGTCGAGGCGGTGCGCACGGTGATGAACGCCGCCCGCGAGATCGGCATCCGCTACATTACGCTCTACGCCTTTTCGGTCGAAAACTGGAAACGGCCGCAGGACGAGGTCGGCGGTCTCATGCTTCTGCTGGAGCACTATCTAAAAAAGGAGCTGCAGACCTTCGTGCGCGACGGCGTGCGCTTCCGCACCATCGGCCGGATCGAGCATATGCCCGCCGGCGTGCGGCGGTTGCTGCGCGAAACCGAGGAGGCGACGAAAAATTTCACGCAATGGAACCTCGTGCTCGCGCTCAACTACGGCTCGCGCACCGAGGTGGCGGATGCGGCCGCCGCCTACGCCAAAGCCGTGCAGGACGGCCGGGAAGTCCTGGGCGAAGCCTCCTGGGAAAAATTCAGCCGCTACCTTTACACGGCGGATCTGCCGGAACCGGACCTGCTGATCCGCACCTCGGGCGAGACCCGCATCAGCAATTTCCTCCTGCTGCAGCTGGCGTATGCCGAAATGATTTTCACCCCCACGCTCTGGCCGGATTTCGGCCGGGAGGAACTGCAGGCCGCTGTGGACGAATTCGGCCGGCGCGAGCGCCGTTACGGGCTGACCACCGAGCAAATCAAGGCTGGCGCCAAATAGGCCCGCCACCCTTACTCGCGCCGTGGTTTCACGCATTTGCAGCACCCTCATCCTCTGGGCCGTCTTGATCGGCAGCCTGTGGTTCTTCGGGCCGCATGCGGCCGTCGGACTGCTCACCCTCCTGGCCGCCCTGACCCTGCACGAATTCTACGCGCTGACCGAGAAGATGGGATTCAAGCCCTTCCGTGCACTCGGGCTGCTCTTCAGCGTGCTGATCACCGCCCTGCCCTACTACGCCACGGTGTATTTTTTCGACGGCGAAGAGATGGCGGGTCTGGCCCCGGGCCTGCTCGCCCTTGCGCTCGTGGCGTTTGCCCTGACCGCCCTCGCGACCCCGGATGATCGCGACCGGGTTGGCGCGCTGGTCGCCTCGATTTTCGGACTGCTCTACGTACCTTTCATGCTGCACTATCTCGTGCGGCTGCTCCTGATTTTCGAGGATCCGTCGGCCGGGCTGGCCCTCTGCATCTGGGTGGTGGCCGTTTCCAAGTTCTGCGACGTCGGCGCGCTCCTGACCGGACTGGCGATCGGCCGCCACAAAATGGCGCCCGTCATCAGCCCGAAGAAAACCTGGGAGGGCGCGCTCGGCGGCGTGCTCGTCTCCGCCGGGATCGGTGCAACCAGCGCGTACTACGGCGCGGACTATTTTCCCGAGAAACTGACGCCTTCGGTCGCCGCCCTCGTCGCCATGCTGCTCGCCGTCGTCACGATCGTGTCCGACCTCGTCGAATCCGCGCTGAAGCGCCGCGCCGACATCAAGGACACCGGCAAGCTCATCCCCGGCATCGGCGGAGCGTTCGACCTGACGGACAGCCTCATCCTGACCGCGCCCGTCGCCTATTTCGTTTTTCTGTTTCTGACGTGAAAAGAGGCGCAGGCAATCTCGGTTGCGCAGGTGGGAAGCCGGCTCTTTGTGTGGGCGGGGTGCCCTCACCCCGCGGGACATCGGCTTCGCTGCCACGGGACTGCGGGGTGAGGGCACCCCGCCCACAATTTCCGAGCCTGTCCTCCAACTTCCCGAAGGCTGTTTCCGGACGGGCAATCGCACCGGGCACATTGTGACTTCCACCGCCCCCAAACGTCGCATCGTCCTGCTCGGCGCCACCGGCTCCATCGGCGAGAACACCCTCAAGGTCATCGCCGCGCACCGCGATCGGCTGGAACTCGTCGGCCTGGCGGCGCAGCGCAACCATACCCGGCTCGCCGCGATTGCCCGGGAGTTTGGTGTGCGGCACGTCGCCCTCCACGACGAATCCGCGCTGGCCGCGGCGCGGAGATCGGGGCAGTTTGCCGCCGGCACCCAGTTTCACGGCGGGGCCGCCGGATTGAGCGAAATCGCCGTGCTGCCCGAGGCGGACATCGTCCTCGTCGCCGTCGTCGGGACCGCCGGGCTGCAGCCCACGCTCGCCGCCATCGCCGCGGGAAAAAACATCGCGCTCGCCTCGAAGGAAATCCTCGTGCTCGCCGGCAAATTCGTCCTGACCGCCGCGCGAGCGCGAGGCGTCCGGCTCCTGCCGGTCGACAGCGAACACAACGCCGTTTACCAATGCCTCGAAGGCCACCGCGTGAGCGACGTGCGCCGCCTCGTACTCACCGCCTCGGGTGGGGCCTTCCGCGACTGGCCGGTCGAAAAACTCGCCGCCGTGACGCCCGCCGACGCCGTGCGCCATCCGAACTGGGCCATGGGCCCGAAGATCACCGTCGACTCCGCCACCCTGGCCAACAAGGGGCTGGAACTGATCGAGGCCCAGTGGCTGTTCGACCTTCGCCCGGAACAATGCGACGCCGTCCTCCACCCGCAAAGCATGGTCCACTGCCTCGTCGAGTTCACCGACGGCTCGATGTTGGCCCAGCTCTGTCCGCCCTCGATGACCTTTCCGATCCAGCATGCGCTGCTCTACCCCGAACGCGCCCCGGCTCCGGCCGACCCCGCGCTCAGCCTCGACCGGCTCCTTTCGCTCGATTTCCGTCCGGTTGATCCCGTGCGCTTTCCGTGTTTCCGGCTGGCCCGGGAGGCCATGCGGGCGGGTGGTACGGCGCCGGCGGTTTTCAACGCCGCCAACGAGGTCGCCGTCGCCGCCTTCCTGGCCGGCCGCGTGCCGTTTCTTGCGATTCCGCGGATTATCGAGCAGACTCTGTCCCGAATTAAAACCGTCGAACCAAACACCCTCGCCGAAGTCTTAGCCTGTGACGATGAAGCCCGCCGCATCGCGACCTCCATGCTGACCGCCGAAACCTGACTTACCGGATGTCATTCGACCTCCTCAACTCCCTGCTGGGCAACCTCTGGTCCGTTTTCCTGATCGTGCTGTTTTTCGGCGGCTCGATCTTTGTGCATGAGCTCGGCCATTTTCTCGCCGCGCGCCGACGCGGCGCGAAGGTCGAGCGATTTTCCATCGGCTTCGGCCCGGCGATCTGGAAATGGCGCGGAAAGGACGGCGTTGAGTACCGGCTTTCGTGGCTGCCGCTGGGCGGATATGTGGCCCTGCCGCAGCTGGCCGACCTCGGTCCGATCGAAGGTCAGAGCGAAACCGACGTCTCGACCCTCCCGCCGATCAGCTACGCGACGAAGATGATCGTGTTCGCCGCCGGCGCATTTTTCAACATGTTGTTCGCCTTCGCGCTGGCCTGCGTGCTCTGGCTGGCCGGCCAGCAAACCAGCGAAGATCTGGCGACCACGCGGGTCGGCTACATTTCCGACACCATCACCCTGCCCGACGGATCCACTGTGGTCAGCCCGGCCCGCCAAGCCGGATTCAGGATCGGCGACACCATCCGGGCGATCGATGGCCAGTCGGTTCACGACTGGTCGGAACTGCTACAAACGCTCGTCACCAGCTCGGGCGTGACCGACGACGGGCGGCGCCAAGCGGTCTTTACCATCGAGCGCGAGGGGAAATTACAAGACATTGTGGTCTATCCGCTCCTGGTGACTGACGATAAAGTGCGCAAGGTCGGAATCCTCGCCGCGTACACCCCGATCGTGGCGGAAGTGCCGGCCAAATCCTATGCGCAGCAGCTCGGCCTGCAGGTGGGCGACGAGCTCCGGGAACTAAACCACCAGCCGCTCCTGAATCTGATCGCGCTTTACGATGTGTTCCAGGAAAAAGCGCCGAAGGATTTCGTCCTGACCGTCAAACGCGGCAGCCGGCTTTTCGACGTCACCGTGCCCGCCGACCGACCCCGTGAGTCCGCGGGCGTTTTCGGCGCCTCTTACCGCACCGCCTCCAGCTTGATCCACCCCAATCCGGTTGCCCAGATTGTGGGTCACGTCACCATGACCTTTCGCGTCTTGATCAGCCTGTTTCTGCCGCATTCCGACATCACGGTCTCGAAACTCAGCGGGCCGGTTGGCATCGGGAAGATTTTCTGGGACGCCTCGGAGGCCGGAATCCGCTACGTGCTCTGGATCGCCATTCTGGTGAACGTCAACCTCGCGATTTTCAATTTGCTGCCCATTCCGGTCCTCGACGGCGGCCAGATGCTTTTTGCCACGATCGGCCGGCTGCGCGGGCAGGCCCTGCCGGCCAATTTCGTCGCCGCCACCCAGAGCGTCTTCATGGTGCTGCTCCTGACTTTGATCGTCTACGTGAGCGTCTTTGACGTCCAACGGATCCGGCGCGACAACAAGGCCGACGTCCAGGCCAAGGAAGCCGTCGAGCACAAAAAGGCCGACGCCCAGCCCGTGCCGGCTCCGGCTGCCGGCAAGTAGCCGCGACGAGGCCGTCAAGGCCCCGCTGGCAGCCACGGGCCTGCTTCCCGCGCTTGCCACCGGCCGCCGGGTTCTTGTTACTTGTTACCTGTCACTTTTCCCGCCTTGTCCTACTGCGCCTCCCGCTTCCACACCGTCCGCCGCCGCACTGTCGAGGTGATGGTCGGCGCCGTCGGCGTCGGCGCCCACCACCCGCTCCGGGTGCAGTCGATGACGACCAGCGACACGCAGGACGTCGACGCCACGGTCCGGCAGTCGATCGCGCTGGCCGAGGTCGGCTGCGAGATCGTGCGCATCACCGCGCCGAACGTTCCCGCCGCCAAGTGCCTCCGGGAAATCCGCGAGAAATTCACCGCCGCGGGCTTCGGCCACATCCCGCTGGTCGCCGACATCCATTTCCTGCCGTCCGCCGCGATGGAGGCCGTCGAGCACGTCGAGAAGGTCCGCGTGAATCCCGGCAACTACGCCGACAAGAAGAAATTCGCGGTCAAGGAATACACCGACGCCGACTACGAGCAGGAGCTGCAGCGGTTGCACGAAGCGTTCTCGCCTCTGGTGAAACGCGCCAAGGAGCTGGGCCGCGCACTGCGCATTGGCACCAACCACGGTTCGCTCTCCGACCGGATCATGAACCGGTACGGCGACACGCCGCTCGGCATGGTGGAGAGCGCGCTGGAATTTCTCCGCATCGCCCGTTCGCACGACTACCACGCGCTCATCCTGTCGATGAAGGCCAGCAACCCGAAGGTCATGATCCAGGCCTACCGGCTGCTGGT
>CAYZGG010000099.1:0-15064 GCA_964477955.1 uncultured Opitutaceae bacterium | reverse complement strand
TCCGCATTCCGCATTCCGCATTCCGCATTCCGCATTCCGCATTCCGCATTCCGCACTTCCACTCTCACTCTCACTTTCCCTTTCACTCCCGCCCATGCCCTCGATCCTCTACACCGTTTGCGCCACTTGCAAAGATGTCGCCCAGCGCGGGCGTTTTCTCGCCTGGCTGGCGCCGGGCCATCTGCTGCAGGTCCGGGCCGGCGGTGCCACGTCCGTTCGCGTCGTACTGCCCGACCGTGAAAACGATTCCGCCGCGGCCGTGGTCGAGACCCAGTACGTCTTCCCCTCGCGCAAGGCCTCCGAAATCTATCTGCGCGATCATGCCCCCGCTTTGCGCACCGACGCGCAGAAACATTTTCCTCCCGAAAGCGGCGTCATTTTCGCCCGCCAGATCGCCGAGATCGCCACCGAGTTGGAGTGATCCGGTTGAGATCGCTCGGTTGCGCATCGTCGTGTTTTTCCGATCTCGACCTTTGGGTTGTAGGGCGGGGTCGCTGACCCCGCTTGCTGCGCGCACCAAGTAACGTTCGTGGCGGGGTCGGCGACCCCGCCCTACAATTCGAACGGCATGATCCCGTCTCAGCCGAACTCGTGCAGTTGAGACCGATTCCCCTGCGAACTTGTTCTCCTGAAAGGTGGAGCCCGACCTCCGGGCGGGCTGATGCGGTCACGCAGGAAAAACCGACCACGGAGGTCCGGTTCCACCTCATTCGAACGGTCTGGTCCCCGCTCAGGCCACCGCGAGCAGATCGCGGGTTTCCTGCATCTGCTCGCGCAGCTGTCCGATCATGTCTTCGAGCTGCGACTGGCTGAGTTTGAGCCGGTTCATCTCGGTTGGATCGGCCATTTCCGGCGGCAGCGGCCAGACCCCGCTGACCACCGTGCGCAGCCATTTCGCGAGCCGGAGCAGCGCCACCATCCGGGCGTGTTCCGCCGGCACCTCGTCGCTGTATTGCAATCGAATCGGCGCGACCATGCTGATGGGAAATTCCCACGACTCCAGCAGGGCGGCGGCGGCCTCGGCCTGGGTGAAGCGCAGCTGGGCCTGTTCATCGACGCCGTACTCGCGCGCAAAATCCCGGTACGTCAGCTTGATTCCCGGCCGCGTCTGCTGCAGCCAGCTGTCGATGACCACCATGCCCAATCCGTGCAAAAGTCCGATCGTGTAGGCGACATTGCGGTCCTCGCCCGCGTGGTTGGCCAGCATTTCGGCAGCAAGACCGCCCGCCACGGAAATCTTCCAGATCTCCTCCGGCTTCAGGCCATAGCTGCGCAGCGGCCGCACGAGCGATTCCGAACAAAGGGCGTTGGTCACAACGCTGTAAACCTGGCGGAATCCGATCCGGTTGATCGCCTCCTCCACGGTCTGGCATTGCACGCCCTTCCCGTAGAAGGCGCTGTTGCTGACATGCAACACGCGACTGGCGATGCCCTGGTCCAGCCGGATCGGCTCGATGATTTCCTCCAGGCTCGAATTCGTGTCCGCCAGCAGCTTTTGCAGGCGCGGCAGGATGCGCGGACCGGAGGGAATGTTCTTCACGACCTTCACCAGATCATCGGGCCGGATAGTTTTGGCAGTTTCAGCAGGAGGCATGCCCCCGACTCATCGGCACATTCCCCGCAAAGTTGCGTGGAAAGCCCGCTCGAAACAAAATCCCGGAAAACCTTGGCGCAAAACGATCCTGGCTGAGGCATGACCCAGCCGCGCGGCGGGAGAAACCCCCAGCGAATTCGCGGCCGGTGTAGGCCCAGACCGCCGCCGTGGCTCAGTTACGAGGCGGCTGACGCTGGTCGCCGGCCGCCTTGAGCTGATCCGGAAACGGCTTCGCGCCCTTCGGGAGCGTGTCGCGCAGCAGTTTTTCAAACCGAGGATCGCCGCGCAGCGGATCAAAGGCCGGGGCAAAGCGGACCGCCGAGTGGATGAACGGAAACTCCCCCGGGTTTTTCAGTTCTTTCTCAATCCTGTCGAGTACGCCGGCATGCCGGCCGATCATGACGGCCACATCCTCCCGTTGCATGAGCAGATTGAAGCCGACGGCACTTTGCCCCGACAACTGGAGTTCCAGATCGAGGAGCCGCCCCGCTCCCGCCAGGTCCCCCAGCTTCGCCAGCAATTCCGCCTTGGTCAGCAGCAAACGGGGCGCGTTGCCGTCGGTCGCGAGGCGCCGGTCCACCTGCTGCACCGCCACCTGCCAGTCCGCCTGCGCAGCTTCCGGCTGATTGGCCAGGGCGTGCGCCTGACCGGTCAAAGCCGCCTTGGGGCCGACAAATTCGCTCGAGGAAAGCCATTCGCGCGGAATGGCCCGCAGGATTTCCAATGCCTTTCCCGGCTCCCCGCGCATGAGACGGATGCGCACGGCCACCGAGGCCGCATGATCCTCCAAGAGCGCCGAGGCGGGCAGCTGGTCCAACGCCGCCTGCGCGGCATCAAGGTCCTCGCGACCCACGCTCGCGATCATGGCCTGGAGCTCCAGGTTGGCCGCCGACCGGTCGGTCGCCAGCGCCTGTTCCACCACCGCCTCGGCTTCGTCGTAGCGCTGTGCGAGGAAATAGGCCCATCCCGCGGCATTGAAGGATTTCGCCCGTTTGAACATCTCGGCCGCCTCGCCGGACCGGCCGGTGTCGCGCAGCAGATTGGCCAGGATCTCGAGCGCGCGGCGGTCATCCGGATTTTCCTGGAGCAGCCCGCGCAACAACGATTCGGCTTCGGGCGCGATCGAGGGCTGCGCCACCACCGCGATCAGCATGAAGGCCCGGGCGAGACGGGCTTCGTAAGATTTTGCGTCCAGGGCCAGGGCACGCGTGGAAGCGGTCCGGGCGCGCTCGCGGCGGTTCTCCGAGACATCGTAGTTATAAAAGACCATCCACGCATCCACCTCGGCCCCCACCGCCCAGACCTGAGCATCGGTGGCATCGAGCGCCTTCGCCTGATCGATCAGCTGACCGGCGCTTTCAAGGGTCTCGCGGGAGGGATCGGGCACGAGGGCCAGGACGAGCGCGCGGTCGGCCAGCTGGCGGGCCGGCGAGGCCGCGGGCTTGGCCTCCGTCCCGGATTTGGCCGCGGTCGTGTCCGCGAGGGCCTGGGCCGCCGCGATCACCTTCATGACCTCCTCCGGGCTGCGCCGCGGCTTGAAGATCTCATACGCCACCACTCCGACAATGATCATACCCACCACCCACAACCAGACCGGCAGCGACTTCTTCGTGGCACGGATCTCCCGACCCGTGACTTCGGAAATCACGGGTCGGGAGACCCGTGCCACGTCTTCCCCTCCCAGCAGCTTGGCCACGCGCCCGGCGAGTTCCGCCGGCGTTTCGTCGAGCCGCAGGCGGGTCCACTGCACCTCCTTGAATTTCTCCGGCACCCGCGCGGTGGCGTCGGCCACGTCTCCGATGGCGATGGGAAAGAGAAAGGGCGCATCATCGGCCATCAGGTGCGAGCGGTCCACCGCCAGTTTCCACTCCAGCCGGAAGTAGCCTTCCGGCCGCGAATTGGTGTGCGCCGAGATCACCGGCGCGAACAGCGCGCATTCCCTGATCTGCCGGCGGATCTTCTGGTCCCACGCATCCCCGCCGCGCAGCTCGCTCTGGTCGAACCACACCTCGATGCCGGCGGTGCGCAACGCTTCGCAGATGCGTTGCGCCGCCTCGGCGTCTTGGGAGGCATACGAAAGGAACACCGCGCCTTTCGACGCGGAACGCTCAACCCCTGAAGTTGAACCTCCAACGCTCAAGGATGGGCCCTTCGATGGGCGATGCGTGGATTTTTCATCGGGCTCAAGACGCAGTTATCAAGGCCCGGTTTTTTTCAGCGTTTCCAGCCGGGCCAGTAATAGCCGGTCTTCGGCGACGAGGCGCTGGTTCGCGCCCGGAGCCGTGAGGATGGCCTCGGCGCGAGCCAGCAACTCCGAGCGTCTTTGTTGGTCCGCCGGATTCGCCTCGTTCAACGTTGCCGCCAGGAGAGTGGCGGTCCGCGCCACATCCCGCTGGAAACTCCAGATCTGCGGTTGCTGCGCCAGTTCCTTTTCCCGGACCGGCAGCATCGCTTCGAGGATGCCCCGCGCTTCCCCGCCTTCGCCGTTGTCGAGCAGGGCTTCGGCGAGCAATTCCCGGGTTCCAAGCGCGTCGACCGCACGGTTGTAGTCCACTTCGGCGGGAAGATCCGGGGTCCGCCGGTAATCCTCGTCCGCCTGCCGGAGGGTCGCGCCGGCCTGGGCGGTCTTGCCTTGGCGCAGCTGGGCCAGGCCCAGCTGCCGGCCCGCACTGGCCCGGCGCAAGCGCAACTCGGCATCGCCGGGAGCGGCGGCGAGCCCCTTGCCGATCACCTCGAGCAGTTCGGTGCTCCGGTGTTCGAGCGCGCTCCAGTCCCCCATCTGGCCCACGAGTTTGGCCTCGCCGAGCATCCACGGGACATATTGCTTGCGGAAATCTGCCGCGTCCGGGGATTTATCCGGGTTCAGCCGGCCAAAGCCGACGTGCGCCTTGTCCAGCAAGGCGGCCGCAGCGGCGGTGTCGCCCATCGCCGCCGCCGCCGTCCCCTCGTCGAGGTAGGCTTCTAGAATCGGCATCTGCAACCAGCGGTAGGCATTCTGGGCGGTGCCATAAATCGCGGGCGAGACCCCTGACATCAGCTCGCGGTATTTCCGGGAAATCTCCCGGGCTGCGGGCCATTGTCCGTCCGCCCGGTAGAAATTTCCTTCCATTTTATGGGCGTCGGCCAACTCCCCCTGGTAGTAGAGGTTGGCCGGATCGATCTGGAGGAGTGTCTGGGCATAGCGGCGGGCCAAGAGTTCGGCCTGCCGCATTTCCGTCAAGCTGATGCTCGTAGCTCCAGCGGCGTAGGCGAGGAACTGGGCGTTGCGTTGGGCTGCCTCGAGCAGACTCAGGTTGCCGGGATCTTGCTGCAGGCACTGCTCCAGGTAATCCAGCCCCTCCCGGGATTTCTGCACCGCTTTTCCAGCTTCATGCATTTGCGTATAAATGCTGCTTTGCCCAAGCAAGCTGCCGGCATACCAAAGCCGGTTGAACTTGTTCTCCGGCTCCCGGGCCATGATCTCCTGCCAGAGCACCTGCAACTTCTTCGCTTCCTCCAACGAGGCGGCATATTCCTTCGCGTCATTCCGCAAAAATGCACCATGGCGCTGGCGGCCCTGGGCCAAAAGGCGGGACATTTCGATATTTTCCGGATGCGCCTGGGCAATCGCCGTCATTTGCGCAAGGGAGTTGCTCCATCCTTCCTTTTTTTCGGCCATTGTGCCTCGGTCGGCGAGATAATCCGTCCACCCCTTGAAGCTGATGCTATAGGCCCTGGACACGTAGTCGTCCGGTGCCGCCGCCAGGACGCGCTGGAGCAAGGCGCTCGCCCGGTTGAGTGAGGCTTCGACCTCTTTCTTTTTACCCAAGGCATCCTGCACCCAGGCCATGACTAACATCGCGCGGGCCTCGTGACGATCCGTATCGAGATCGCGCAACTCCGGCGGCAACGCCGCAAAATAGCCCGCGGCCCGGTCGGCCAGCTGTTTCAACTGGGCCACACGGCCATATTGCTCGAGCAGCGGCTCGACGTCCGAGATCAGGTAACTGACGAGACCCTCCGCCTGCGCCCGGGCCGTTTCCGCCAGCTGCCGGGTGCGCAACGCCTCCTGCTCCGCCACCCGGGCGCGGTGCAAACCGACGAAGCCGAAGACCGCGCTGGCGATCGCCACCAGCGCCAGGCCGGCGCAGCCCATCGCAATCAACCGCGCCCGCACCGCACTCCGTTGCGCCACCGCCTCCCGTCGCCGGGCCTCGGTCAGCGCCGTTTCGGTTTCCCGCCGACGGCGTTCGGCCAGTTCGGCCGCCTCGCGTTCGCGGCGCGCATCGCGGCTGGCCCGCACGACGGCGCAGAGCACGTCGTGCGTCAGTTCGATCCTGCGCACGTCGAGGCGTTCCTCGATCCGCAGCAGCCGGCGGGACACGAGCACGTCGATCGCCGCGGGATCGGCGCCGGCGGCGACGAGGCTTTTTCGGGCGCGCTCCAGCGCGATGTTCTCGCGGTAGCCAGAGTCGGTCAGCAGATCGTTTTCCACCCAATGGCGCACCGCCGGCGACTGGTCGGCCATTGTGCGTTCGTAGAATTCCGTGAGAATCGTCTCGCGCGAACCCGCCAGCAGCGCGGCGTCGATCCGGGCGGCGCCGGCGGCGAGGCGGCGGTAATTGAGCTCCCGGCACACGAGGCTGAGCAGCGACGGCTCGACCTCGGCCTGCGCCGCATCGCTGCGACCGGAAACGAACGTCACGATGGCCTGGGCCACATCGTCGGGCACCAGACCGGGCGACGGCTTCACCACCGCCTCGAGCGCCTGCGCGCCAGAGAGCCGGGTCAACCGCATGCGATTCTGCATGAGCGCCGGCATCGCGGCCTTCAAACTCTCCAGGTGCGGGAGATAGTCCTCGCGCAGTGTGATCAGCACGCGGTAATCGCTGCGGGCGAAATCGAAGGCCTCGGCGTTGACCGCCCCTGCGTCGGCGCGCGCCTCGAACGAGGCCGGCGCACGGTTCTCCACCAGGTCGGCCAGCTCGGCGATGAAGGCCAGGGCGCGGGCCCGCGTGGCGTCGTCCGCCGCGCCGAGCGTGAAGAGCTCCTCGAATTGGTCGAAGACGAGCACGGGGATGAGCTTCTGCCCGGAGCCGCCGTGGAGCACGTCGTCACGATGATGGAAATATTCCCAGAGCGATTCACCGGCGGCCGCGCTGCCCGGGTGCGACCACTTGCCCATCATCGTCGTTTCGGCCAGCACCGCGGGTTTGATCTGTTCGGCGAGCGGCGGCGCCTCCGGCCCGTGATCGAGCCGCAGGTAAACCGGCACGAAGCCGGTGGCGCGCAGCCGTGGGAATACGCCGGCTTGGAGCAGCGAGGATTTGCCGAGGCCGGACTGGCCGAAAAGGATCGTGAGCGTCTTGCGCTCGAGCCGGCGGACGAGTTCCCGCGCCTCCTCGTCGCGACCGTGAAAATACGCGCGGTTCACCTCCGTGTAGGAGACGAGGCCAAGCCAGGGATTCTGCGCGTCAACCGTCGCGAGCGGAGTCGGGTTGGGAGTTTTCATGCGCGGCGGACATTAAAGAGCTCCTGGAGGCGGCGGGTAAACTCGGGGGTGGGCTCGCCTTGGCTCAGCCGGCTGAAATGGATGGCCTTGAATTTCTCCGGGACCACCGCTTCGCCCTCGGTCGTGGCGTCGATGCAGACCGGCAGCACAAACACCGCCCCGTCGGCCATGCTGCGGGTGCGGTCGACGGCGTAGCTCCATTCGCGGCGGAAATACGCCTCGTGGCGCCGCTGGGTGGTGGCGGAGACGATGGGCAGGAAGAACGAGCACCGGGCGATGTTGCCGCGGATCTTGCGGTCGTAGTCGTCGCCGCTTTCCAGCCGCTCGAGGTCGAACCAAGTGGTGATGCCGGCGGCGTCGAGTCCGGCCTTGAGCTTCTGGGCGGCGGTGAGGTCCTCGCGAGCGTAGCTGATGAACACGGCGTGCTCCGGCATTTCGCGGGCGGGCGGGAGGAACCGCATCGGCGCGTTGGAGCCGTGGCCGAAGGGGGCGGCGGTAGCGTTGCGGCGTGCCTGCCAGCGGCGGTGGAGCTCGGCCACGAACGCCTCGGCGCCGGAGAACATCCGGGTCCGCACGCTCACCTGCTGCAGGAACGACACCAGGCGTACGTCGCCCAGGCTGTGGCTGTCGGCGAGGATCTCGCCCACGTCGCGCGGGTCGGAGAGACGCCGGCGCTTGGTCATGCGCAGGAAGAGCCGGGCGAGCCAGTTGGAAAGATCGCTGCCGATCACGAGCAGGTGACTGTGCTCGAGGGCGTGGAAGAGCTTCTCGGGCGTCAGGTGCTCGCTCTGCAAGGCGCAGACGTATTCCAGCATGTCCTCGTCGGAAATCACGTAGGTCGGCGAGGCCGAGAGCCGGCCGAGCAGATGGTAGACGACCGGACGTTGCAGATCATCGCGCTCGACGGGCAGGTCGGCCACGCGGTTCGGCGCATAGGCGATGACCTCGGTGTTCGCCGCGCCGTCGAAGCGGACCTGGTTGACCGCCTGCTCCAGCAGCGGATCGAAGGTCATCGAGACGTAGAGATTGAAGTCCGTGATCTCGGCGAGCTGGCGCAGCGGCAGCGGGGGCGCGAAGTTCGCCTCGCGCATGATCGTGCGAAGGCGGGTGTAGGCTTCCTCACGTCGGCCGCGGTTCGCCAGGTAGCTGCAGACGACGTCGTTCAGCGCGAGCGGTCGGGAGAGCAAGGCGGTATCGACGTTGAGCCGGGCGGCCAACTTTTCGGCCAGCCACTCCAACAGGAGGCGCGGTCCGGTGTCCGTCTCGACCTTCAGGAGTTCGGGGCCCACGATGGGGATGACGCGCTTTTCCTCGATGTAATTGAGCAGATCTTCCCAGACGTCGTCGCTGAAAGCCGCGCCGTGGGGCGCGGAACTTTCGACCCCGGACGCTGAATGTTCGATATTCATGGCCGGCCTCTCAGGGTAAGTGGCTTCATTTCGTGGCGTACCGTGGAAATTGCGCGGGGCACTTTTCGTCAGAACAGTGGCGCGTTGTTCTTCGGGTCGTTCAGCAGGGCTTGGAACCGCGGGTCGTCGCGCAGCGGATTCCAGCTCGGGTCGAGCCTCGCGGCGTAGAGGTTGACCCCGAACGGCGTGCGCAACAGCCGCGCGAATTCGGCGAGGGCCCGGTCTTTCTCGCCCGTCCAGGCCAGCACCTGGGCATGGCTCACCGCGAGCGGCGCGCCGGCCACGGCATCCTTCGACTCCGGGATCATGTCCCGGGCGGTTTGCGCGCAGCGCAGGGCCTCCGCCTTGTCCCCGACCAGGGCGCGGGCCGAGGCGAGCTGCATCCACGCGGTGGCGGAGGGCTTTTGCGCCAATTCCACCTCCGCATCGGGCAGCGCCTTTCGGACCAGTTCCCGGGCGGCGGATTCGTCGCCATGCGCCCAAAGCACGTAAGCCGCGCTGACGTCCTGGCTCCAGTGTGACTCACCGTACCCGTCGTAATAGCGCTGCAGGCCGTCGAGCCGGACCGCCTCTTCCCAGTCGCCGACGCTGCGGGCCCATTGTTTCCGCCAATAGATCCCCGCCGCCCCGGTCTGCAGCTCCGGTTGCAGGCCGGCCATCACGGCGTCGCCCTCGCGGCGGGAACCCCGGGCGAGCAGCGGAATGGAGGCGGCCTGCAATCGGTCGATGAGCGAATCGGGGTTGGCCGCGCTGATCTTGGCCTGCAGGGCACCGGCCTCGTCGTAGCGGTTCAGGCCCAAAAGCAGCTGCACCAGCGTGTGCCCGAACCGCAGGTCGCGGGGCTCCAGCTCCGCCGCGCGCCGCAGCTCCGTCAGCGCCTCGCCCCAGCGGCCCTGACGACGGTGGATGAAACCGAGCGACCCGAAGACCGCGGCATCGTTGGGCCGCAGCACTGCCAGACGCAGGTATTGCTCGGTCGCCCGTTCATAGTCGCGATAGCCGTAGTAGTAATAGTCGCCGAGCCGCTCGATGATGTCCGGATCGTCGGGCGCGAGGCGCACCGCGGTGTCGATGGCCGCCTTGGCCTTGGCCAGCCGCGCATCCGAGTGGTCGTAGTCGTTGAAGTAGGACTGGGTCATCGCGGAGGCGAGCTCCGCCCAGGCGAGGGCAAACTTCGGGTCGAGGCGGACCGCCTCTTCCAACAACGGCTCGGATTCCTGCGAACCGGTGGAGTTGCGCTGGCGCAGCTCGCGCGCCTTGAGGTAGGCATCGTAGGCGGCGAGATTCTGCGTCGGCCGCCGGTCGAGCAGCTGTTGTTCCTGCGGTGAAAGCGCTGTTTCCAGCGCGGCGGCGATGGCCTGCGCCAGCTCGGCCTGGATGGCGAAGACATCGGTGACGTCCCGGTCGTAGGCCTTGGCCCACACGTGCTCGTCGGTCACGGCGTGGATCAGCTGGCCGGTGACGCGCACCTTGTTTCCCGCCCGGCGGACGCTGCCCTCGAGGATGTAGGCGACCCCGAGTTCCTGGGCAATTTGCCGGATGGACTTCGTCGTGCCCCGGTATTGCATGACCGACGTGCGCGAGACGACACGCAGCTCGCGGATGAAAGAGAGGTTGGTCAGGATGTCCTCATGCACGCCGTCGGCGAAAAAGGCGTTGTTGTCCTTTTCCTCGCTCATGTTCTCGAATGGCAGCACGGCGACGGATTTTTCGTTCACTGCCGGGACGGACAGCGCGGCAGGGAGACCGGCCTTGCGGGTGGTGAAGAGTGCGATGGTCACGCCGACCACGACGACCGCAAGTGCGCCCCAGGTCCAACCGGGCAGGCCGCGTTTGGCCGACGCGGCCTGGGGCTCCGGCGCCGGGCTTTCCGGAAACGCGGGCCGGGAGGCGCGCCCAGCAGCCTGGGCCGGTTTCCGCGGCGACTCGAGGAGCCGTTTGACCTGCATGACGAATTCCGGCGACGGCACCCCGTGGGGCAGGCGCGTCCACTGGTACCGCATGAATTCCTCCGGCACCAGCGCGTCGGATTCGCGCGTGTCGTCGATCACGACCGGCACAACAAAAGCCACGCCCGCGGCCATGTCGTGCGTGCGCTCGACACCCAGTTTCCATTCGCGGCGGAAATAGCCCTCGCCCCGTTCCTGGGTCCGGATCGACACCAGAGGAATGAACAGCGCGCATTCGCGGATCTGCCGGCGGATTTTCTGGTCCCAAGAATCGCCGCCGCGCAGCTCGTTCTGGTCGAACCAGACCTCGATGCCAAAGGCCCGCAGCGCATCGGCGATGCGGCGGGCGGCCTCGGCGTCCTCCCGCGCATAGCTGAGAAATACGGCGGGGCCGGGCGGCGTGGACAAGGGATCCGGCATGGTTGGGAGGTGTATGGAGCGCTAGCTTATGCCTTGCCAGTCCAAACCCTCGCTGGCACCCGTGATGGCGCCCGTTTCCTGCATGCCAGCTCCCTCCGCCCTGCCGCTCTTCCATGTCGTTGGCTTCTCCGGCCACCGGCAGGTGGCCGATCCCGCCGCCGCCGTCCGGGCCATCCAGGAAGCCCTGGCCGCGCTGCGGCAGGAGGCCCCCGGTGAGTGGATTGCACTGTCCTCGGTCGCCGTCGGCAGCGATCAGCTTTTTGTCGACCAGGCACTGAGCCTGGACCTCTCCTGGCATGCGATTCTCCCTCTGCCCCGGGCCGAGTTCCAAAAGGACTTCACCCCCGATGACTGGGCTGATGTGGAACAGATGCTGACCCAGGCCGAACATTTGCGGGTGATTTCGGAAAACGGCACGCGCGAGGATGCCTATCTCGACTGCGGCATGGAGACGGTCAACGGATGCGATGTGCTGCTCGCCTTCTGGGACGGACAGCCGGCGCGCGGCAAAGGCGGCACGGCCGAAGTGGTCGAATACGCGCAGTCGCTCGGCAAGCCGGTGCTGGTGATCGACGCCGCGACTTTCGCTGTCCGGCGGCTGAATTTCACCCGGCTGCCGCCGCCCGATGCCAGCCTGGAATTTCTCAACCGGTTGCCGGGGACGACCGGCGGCTGGGGCGAAAATCCCTTCAAGGCGCCCGATCATATTTTTGCTTTCCAGCAGAAGTGCGACCATGCGGCGAGCCACGGGGCGCCACAGTCCCGACGCTTGATCGTGCTGACCGTGCTGTTGCACGTGGTCGCAACGCTGGTGGCAGCCGCGGCGCTGTCGTTCGACCTTCATGTCGTCGCCCTGCCCTGGGTGAAGCTCCTGTGCTTGCTCGGCGCGCTGGGCGTCGCCCTGGTCCTGCGGCACCACCATCATCATCACAACTGGGTGCGCTGCCGGCTGGCGGCGGAGTTCTGTCGCTCCGCCCTGGCCACCTGGGGTCTGCCGCGCGCCGCCCCGCTTTTCCAGGATCTCGACCTGCCCGGGGTGCGCGCCCTCACGCGCACGCTGCACATCCTGCACAGCCGCTCCGCCAACGCGCAGCCCGTGTCGATGGACGAGTTCAAACGCACCTACCTGGAGAAACGCATCGACGACCAGCTCGCCTACTACCGGCGCCAGGAAGGCCGCGCCCTCCCTCTGCACGGCCGGTTGAAAGCCGGCTTCTGGACCGCCACGATCCTCGCCATCGTCTGCACGGCCGCTTATGCAGTCTGCCACACCGGACACCTCGAGGTGCCGGAATGGACCGAGACGACGGTCTTCTATTTCCTGCCCATCTCGTTGCCCGTGGTGGCGGCGGCGTTCATCTCGTTCATCTCGATCAACGACCTCCAGCGCCGCGTCGCGCGTTATCGGGAGATGCGTGCTATGCTCGAGGACAGCCGCAAGCAGGTGGCCTACTGCCAGACGTGGAACAGCCTCGAGCGCATCGTGCTCAGGACCGAGCGCGCGCTGCTCCAGGAGGTGCTCGAGTGGCACTCGATCACCAGCTTCAGCGAATCGCACTGACGCTCCGTCGGGGCGGCCGACCCACCTCCGGCCGGGTTTTTGTCACGTAATACGTGACAAAAACGCCGGCCGAATTTGGGGCTCAGCCGGGACGCAGCCGGACCGAAAAATTTTCAGAAGCGGTATTTGACGTAGCCTTCGGTGCGAAGCGGGAGGTCGGGAAGCACGAGGATGCTCGCCGTGTAGGCGTCGCCGTTGGCGATCCAGTTGCGCTGGTCGGTGAGATTGAGGATGTCGAGGTTCACCAGCCACCGCCCGCGCTCCCAAGAAAGGGAGGTGTTGAGCGTGTACTGGGCTGGGATGTGCCACTGGTCGTCGAGATTGCCGCGCTGACGGCTCTGCCACTGGCCGTCGAGCGCCACTCCGAAGCCGCTGGCCCAGCGGTAGCGCAGACTGCCGTTGAGCATCATGCGCGAAAAGCCGAGCAGGGGCCAGTCGCCCGCGGGAACCTGGTTGGCCCACGGACTGTAGTTGGCATCGCCCGTGCCGAGGCCGCCCGGCCCGCGGCCGGCGGCGTACCCGGCGTAGATGTCACGCCCGCCGAGCTGGAAGGGCGAAGTGTTCAGGTATTTGCCGTCCTGAATCGTGGCGTTGAACGTCGCGCTGAAACGGGTGTCGGGTTGGTAGACCGATTCCAGCTCGAGCCCGCTCACGCGGATGTCGCTGTGCACGTCGCCGAGCTCGGTGCGCGAGCGGCGTTGGGTGAAGAGCGCGGCGCCGGCATAGAGCCGGTTGTCGAGGAAGCTGAATTTCGCGCCGGCCTCGAGCAGCGTGCTGCGGTTGCGCAGGTCGTTGGGGTCGATCTGTCCGTCGGACCGCAGGCTGATGCCGCCGCCGCCGAGGTTGCCGTTGAGTGAGGCCGAGCTCTGGGCCGTGACGTAATAGCTCGAGGTGCGGGTGGCGCGGTAGAGCAGGCTGGCGTTGCCCGAAAACTCGGTCGCGCTGGCGGCGGCGTTGTCCGGCGTCGTGCCCGGTGCGGGCAGCGGATCGCGCGCGTGGGCAATGAACCAGTCCGCGCGGGCGCCGACCAGGAGATGAAGCTTCTCCGCCAGCTTGACGTCATCCTGCGCAAACACGGCGGGATTCCAGACGCGCGAGTCGCCAGTTTCGGGCGTGGGGTACACCGGATCGACCGGGGAGAAGAACGGGTAGCCGCCGGGCCCGGGCGTGCCGGGTAGATACGAGGAAGGGAAGGCCGCAGCCTGGTTGAACACGCGCGACGGATCCGTCAGGTCGAAATTGTAGAGATACTCGTTGGCGTAGTTTTCGTAGGCATGCGCCATCTGCATGCGCAGGGCGGCACCCGCGATGATCGACTGCGGCACGGTCGAATCGGCGAGGTGGAAGTGCGCCTCCGTGCGATTTTCAAAGGTGTTTTGTTTGACGAACTCGTAGTAGGCCGTGGCGTAGACTCGTTGGCGGTTCACCCGCTCGAAAAACGTGCGGTTGATCAGCGTGACGTCGGGTGAGAGCTGGAAGGTGGCGATGAGCTGCGCGTTGGCGACGTGCGCCTCGGCGAAGTCTCCGACGGAAAGCAGCGAGGCGTCCCACGGCAGTTTGACGACGGAAGTCGCGGGGATGGGCCCGGGATTGTAAGGCAGGTCGGCGGAGAGTCCGGTGTAATAGAGATCGTGGCTGATGAGGTCCTGGTTCACCCGGTTCACCCCCAGGGTTTCGTTGGTGTTTTGGTCCATCCACTGGGCGTTGAAATCCAGCTTCACCCCGGGTCGCGGTTTCCAGGTGAACGCCGCGAAGAGATCCTCGCGATCGTCCTTGTCGCCGTGGCGGTGATAGAAGGTGTCGCCCGCCTTGCCGTCGTAGCTTACGCGCCAGGCAAACTGGTCGTTGACCGGCGCGGTGGTGTCGATCTGGACGCTGCCGTTGAAATAGGAGAGGCCGCCGGCGGTCCAGGTGCCGAGGCGCGTGGTGACGGTGGTCTGGGGGCCGGAGAAAAGCGGCTCCTTCGTCTGGTAGTTGATGTAGCCGCCGGTGAGGTAGCCGGCGCCAAAGACCGAGGAGCCCGCGCCGCGCACGATGTCGACCGCCTCGACCCCGTTGAACGACGGGAGAAAGCCGTAGAGGTTGTTGGTGCGGCGCTGGCCGTTGATGTAGGCCTCGGCGTAATCACCGCGGATATACGGCAGGGTGAGTTCGCCGTAACTCGAAGGGGCATACGCACCCGGGCTGTACTCGAGGATATCGCGCAGGCCGAGGATCCCGCGTTCGTTGACCAGACCGGCCGTGATGGTGCTGACGGCGCGGGGCGTGTCGAGCGGACCGCGTTCGTCGCCGAGCACGGCGGAGCTTTCGCGCGTGAGCGGATTGAAGGACTGTTCGATGGGCACGCCTTGGACGACAAAATCCTCCAACCGGGTGACTTCGTCGGGGGCCGTGGGTGCGGGGACCGTGGTCTGGGCCCACACCGACAGCGCAGCGGAGGCAAAGAGAGGAAACAGGATTCGGATCGTTCGAGGTGTCATGGGTTGGGCCTGGACCCCGATCCGAATCGCCGGCGAAAACAAATGGCGAGCGATGCGCCGCGCTTGTTTCCTTCGCCGGTATTATCCGTTTCAGGTTCGAAGGGTCGAGCGGCCGAGCGTGCCGCAATCTCAGTCCTCCGCGGAGGACACCCCTACAGGC
>CAYZGG010000098.1:0-15099 GCA_964477955.1 uncultured Opitutaceae bacterium | reverse complement strand
TCGAGCGTGGCGAAAAGTTTGTCGGCGGCGTAGATGTGCGCGCCGGTGAGTTTGTTGAGCAGCGAGGACTTGCCGGCGTTGGTGTAGCCGACAATGGCGGCGCCCGGGACGGGCGTGCGCATGCGCTTGCGGCGTTGCGTGGCGCGCTGCGAGATCACCTGGGCGATCTCGGCTTTCAGGTGCGCGATGCGGTCGCGCACGATGCGGCGGTCCTGCTCGAGTTGCGTTTCGCCCTCGCCACCCATGGCACCCTTGCCGCGCTGACGCGAGAGATGCGTCCACGCGCGCGTGAGCCGCGGCAGCGAATATTCCATGCGGGCCAGGGCGACCTGCAGCACCGCCTCGCGGGTTTGCGCCCGGTCGGCGAAGATCTCCAGAATCACCTCCTGCCGGTCGATCACCGCGATGCCCGACTCCTCCTCCCAGTTGCGCTGCTGGGCGGGGGAAAGCTCCTCGTCCACCACGATGACATCCGCTCCGTCGGCTTTGGCCCGCGCGATGAGTTCCGCAGCCTTGCCCGAGCCGACGAGGAACTTCGGTTGTTGGCGGTCGCGCAGATTGACAAGGGTCGAGTGGGTGATGGTCAGGCCGAGGTTTTCGACCAGCTCGTGCAGCTCGCCGAGCAGCTCCGCGCCCTCGCCGGGCGCCATGTCGGGGGTTTGGACGCCCACGAGCAGGGCGCGCGAGACGGTTTTTTCGTCGTTCAGGAAATCAGCCATGAAGGTCTACTATTATCCCGATGACGTGGGGAGTCAACCGGCGCCTCGACAGGCGCGGATCGCCCGGTGGCGGAAATCAGGGCACCTTTCTCCCCGGCCGGAAGGCCCTCGCACAGTTTCGCTCTTCGCCAAGGCGGCCGTCCCCGATTGGATTGTTCCTATTAAGAACAGTATGGATTGCCGCCTAGAGTCTCGTTGGGGGAAGCGCGGTTGAAGGGCAGACCAATGAAAAGGGGCGGGTGGGAGAGGGCACGGCGCTTGGCAGGCATGGGCGCGCCGGATCGACGCGTTCCTCCGGCGTCGGTCGAAATCACAAATCTCAAAGGTCGCGGGAGGGCGGAGCGGCGACTACTGGAGAAACTGCGGCGGCCACGTGAGGAATTCCAGGGTCTGGATCCGATGCCAGTTGGAATAAAGAATGACGCCCCAGACGACCGCGCAATTGATGTACGAGAGGAAGACCGCGGCGCTGCCCATGTCTTTCGCGCGTTTGGCGAACAGACGCTTCTCCAGGGAAATGTCGTCGATCGTCCACTCGATCGCCGAGTTCAGCAGCTCGGCGATGACGATCACGAAGAGCGAGGCGAGCATCACGGCCGTGGAGACGGCCTTGACCGGCAGAATGATCGCGACGGGGGTGAGGACGATGACGAAGATGAGGTCTTCGCGGAACGAGGGTTCGTGTTTCACGGCGGCCCAGAATCCTTCCAGCGCGTAGCCGACGGATTGCCAGAAGTTGCGGAAGTCGCGACGTTTCTGTGACGTGGATTCGGGTTCGCTCACGCGCTGATGCGAGCATGCCCGGCCGGCGGCGACAAATCAAAACTGGTGCGGTGCGGTTGGCGAAAGGCCCGGGCGCCCTACCGGCGGGGGGAACGCTCGACCGCGCCGCTTGAATCAGGCAACGCGGGGCAGGGCTGTGTCGGAGGGGGCGGTGACGAAGCCGAGGGCGCGGGCGGCCTGCAGCACGGTTTCATCGTGGCAGCCGATGAATTCCAATAAACGTCGGACGAAACGGCTCCGCGTCGCGTAGTCGATGGTCAGCACGGCCCAGAACTGCGTGCCGTCGATCTGGCGGGCGTGGTTGCGGGTGCGGATGTCGTTCACCTCGTCGCGACTCAGCATCAGGTAACGCCGGGCGCTGCTCTGATGGGAGATGAAGTCGGCGAAGTCGCAGGCATAGTTTTTGGCCACCCACGCGAGCAGGGCGAGGTAGCGCCCGGTGGGATCGGTGACGAGGGCGAATTCCGGGCCGGTCAAATAAAACAACAGGTGGTCGCCGGCGAGTGGACGGTTCGCGCCGAGCAGCGCCGCGAGGACTTCGCCGGGTGGCAGGTTTTTCGCTGCGGCCAGCCGTTGGAGTGCGGCGAAGGCTTCATCGTTCAGCTCCACACTTTTCATGCCTTGAATGTACCGGAGCGCATGGCATCGCGCAATCGCTTCCGGTTTTTCGGCCGTCGCAAAATTTGTAACGCCGGACGTTTCTTCCCGAAAACGGGACGTCCATCTGGGTGCGGCGGACGGCTCAATCGCGCCCGGCGGGAACCGGAAAACTACGCCCTCTCCCGTCCGATCGGGAAGTCCATGAAGTCGTTCAGCACATCATGATGCGGCCGGTCCTGGTTGAAAACCTGGAGAATCCGGGTGGGTTCGTGGGCGCTGGTCGGGAATACCCGCGGTTCCTCGCCCGGGAGAAAAAGGGCGGCATAAGAGCCTTTGCCGTCATCCATGCGCCGGATCACCCGCATACGCGAAGCCTGGTCGCGCCGGGCGTTTCGCCAATTGCGAATCCGCTCTGGGCCGGGATCATGCCGTTGGGCTGAGGTCGAAACGTTGCTCCGGGCCCGGTTTACTTGCGCGCCTCAGTCAGCCCGCTCGGAGATCGGGCTCCACCTTTCAAGAGAGCAAGTTCGCCGGGGAATCAGTCTTTGGGCTGCATGAGTCCGGCCGGGGTTGTCCGAGCTACTTTGACGGGGTCGTTTCGGGCGTGCCGGTTGCGGCAGTCGTTCCGACGGCCGCGGGTTCGGGTGCCGGCGCGAGGGTCAGGGTCAGGGTTTTTCGTTCGCTGTGACCGTTGAGGCGGAGCGTAAGGATAACTTCGGCCTGTGAAAATTCGTCGACGACGCGCGAGGTCATGGGTTCGACCTCGAGTGACTGGCCCGGTTCGAGGGCCAGTTTTTCGGGTTCGACCACGAAATTGCCGAGGGGCGAGAGAAAATCCGTGATCAAAAGATCTGCGTGGCCGGTGCCATGGTTGGTGAAGCGCAGGTGGATGACGATCGGTGGCGTGCCGTTGGCGGCGGCGCGCCGGAGGTTGGCGACCTGCTCGTTGTCGATATTGTCGGAGACCGACGGTTCGTTGCCATAGCCGCCGCCGTCACCACCGTGCCGGTGTCCGCCGCCACCTCCGCCACCACCCATGCGAAATCCGCCGCTGCCCTTGCTCCGGTCGCTGCCGGGCTCGTCGGCTTTCCCGGCGTCGCCAAAGCCGGAACCGGTCCGCAGCTCGGCGGTGATCGCTCCGGCGAAGAAATTTTCCTGAGCGACAAGGGGAGGCAGCGGCGCGCGTTTGGCCCGGTCTCCGGCGCGGTCGTTCCGGGAGAAGGGACGATCGCTTTCGCAACCGGAGAGGAGCAGCGCGCAGGCGGCTGCGGGCAGGAGAGCGCGGCGAAACAGGAGACGAAGTGTGAGGGGCATCCGGGTTTGAGACGCTGACGATGAATTTGGGTTGCGAAGAAATTGCCTAAGGGGCATGAGCGGCAAGACCGACGCGGCGGCAAACGGGTTCGGTGCCGGTCCGGCCGCCCAGTTCGACGCCCTCCGCGGCTTTGGGCGCGGGCATGAAGTCAGCCCTGCGGGTTCGAACCGTGCGCCTAGGTCCAATTGTAGTTGAAACTCACGCTGATCCTTTCGGCCGCAGTTCGGTTGGCAACGACTTCGTGCCGGAGCCAGCTTTCGAACAGGAGGACGTGGCCCGCGCGGGCCGGGTAGGTGACGTGGGTCCGGTTGGCCGGCCGGGCGCGGGTTGTCTTGGGCGGGGCAGCCATGAATTTGCTCAGGCGCGGATCCTCGAATTTCAACCCGGGGCAGCCGCGTGGCGTGACGACATAGTAGGTACCGCTTATGAACGAAAGCGGGTGCAAATGCATGCTATGCGCCGCGTTCTCGGGCATGATGTTCAGCCAGAAATCGGTCATCTGCACGGTGCGCCCATGGAGGTCGAGGTCAAGCTGGCGGGCGAACCGCCGCACATGGGTGGTGATCCGGCGTTCGAGATCGGCAAAGGTCGAAGAAATCTTGTGCAACTGGTTTAGCGACGCGTAGGACGTGTAGCCTCCGGGGTAATTCTTGGCCGACCAGCGGCGGCCGGCGGCATCATAGGCGCGCAACCGCCGGCACTCCTCGGCCAGCTCGGCATTGAAACGAATCAGGCCTGCCGGGAACCGCAACGGTTCATGGTAGATCAGAGTGGGAAACAAAGCCCGGGTTGACATGCATAAAATCCAGCCGGTTTGGGCCTTCGGTGCAATCCGTTAGCCGTTTTACGAGGAAAATTCCCCAGTATTAAAAAATCTGTTGATTAGCCAAAAGCGCTCTGCTCTAGGTCGGACTTCCATTGTCATGAAAAATACACATCTTACTTCGCTCCTGCTGGCCCTTCTGACTCTGTCCCTCGCGGCCCCGGCCAGTGATCGCATCGAACTGACCGACGGTTCCGTGGTGGTCGGCAAACTCATTTCCGCCGAAGGTGGCAAACTCAAGGTTGAAACCAGCTTTGCCGGGACCATTGAGATCGTCCAGGCCCAGGTTAAAAACTTCTCCACTGACGATGCGGTTAACGTCAGCCTCGCCAGTGGCAGCACCGTCCTCGGCAAAGTCGAGACGTCCGACGGGGGCATCAAGATCGTGGCGGCCGACGGGCAGATGCTTTCCACGGCGGACAAGGTCGCGGCGGTCTGGCGCCAGGGGGCGGACAGTCCCGAGATCCGGAGGCTGAAGGCCGAGGCGGACGCCAGGAAACGCAAGTGGGCGTTTGAAGCTTCGGTCGCCATGGCCGGCCGCACCGGGGTCGAAGAGAAGTTCGGGGCCAAGGTGGGCTTCAAGGCCACCCTGGCCAGCGCGCAGGACAAGCTGATCTTCGATGCCGAGGCAGAAAAGGCCCGGGAAAACGGCGTCGACACAGCGAACCGGCAGTACGGCAGCGTGGATTACTCGGCGTTTTTCGATCCCAAAAACGGCTGGTATGTCCGCACTTCGATCGAGAAGGACACGATCAAGCAGCTCGATCTCCGCTCCAGCACTTCGTTCGGCCTGGCCCGGAAACTCATCAAGAACGAGCACCAGGATCTCGAGTTCCGGGTGGGAGTTAACTATCTTTACGAGAATTACACCGACAACACGAAGTTCGATTCCCCCGGTCTCGATGTGGCGATTCTGCACACGTACAATTTCGTCAATTCCAAGCTGACCAATGCCGTCGCGTATACTCCGGCTTTCAAGAGTTTCTCCAACTACCGTCTGCATCATGAGTCGGCCTACTAGATTCCGATCGGCTCAACGCAGTGGAAGTTGAAGCTCGGGCTGGCCAACGACTACGAGAGCAACCCACCCGCCGGCACCAAGCGCCTCGACACGACCTATTTCACCAGCCTGCTGCTCAGCCTGTAAATATTCGGACTGGGCGCATTTTTTTCCCAAGCGGGCCCTCGCCGGCTCCGTTTTTTTTGGAAGAAGCCTGGCCTCGAAAGAACCGGCGCGAATCGCCAACCAACGGAATGCGATGACCGGAACACCCTGGCAGGCGCCGAGCCTAGGCGCTCAGCGCAAAAGACCGGAGCGCCCGATAGACCGGCGGGCGCCCGACTGGAAACTCGGAGGCCAGCAAATGGAATTGGTCGACTCGAAAAGGCGGGGCTTCAAAATCGGCGAAGAGCTCCAGATATTTTCGCACCAGCTTGGCCTGGCAGCCCTCGCCCATCCGGCCGACGGTGAAATGTGGATGGAAATTGTGCACGTCCAGCGCGGAGTCCACGGCCAATAGCGCCTCATCGACCTGTTTTCGCAGTTGAAAAAGCCGGGTGTGCCCATGGCCGACCCCGGCCCAAAGCACTTTCGCGGGCCCGCGAGAGGGAAACACGCCCACTCCGGCCACAGGGAGAACGAAGGGCTCGACGCGGACCCGCTCCAATGCACTGGCGAAGGCATCGGCCCGCTCCGAATCCACCTCGCCGATGAAGCGCAGGGTTAGATGCAAGTTTTCCACGGGTGCCCAGCGTACCCCGGGCAGAGAGACCCCGAGCGCGCCCAGCGCTGCGCGGATGGTGGCGGGCGGAACGAGAGCGACAAAAATGCGGAACATCGGAATTTCGAGTAGTATCTATTTAATCATGATGGCTATGCTGCTCGGCGCTCATTCTGGTCCGCGACCAACTTCGGGAGCAACACCCCAAAAAATGGAAGTTAAGGCAAATGTAACGCAGCAAAGCCTGGTTTAGAGGCCCTAAAAGGGGTCCCGCCAGTGTCGGGATACCAGACTAAAATTCAATCGGTCTGATCCGAAGCTATATCGCTTGTAACGACATGATTGGGCATTGGCACATAGATTTTTTGGGTTTCACTGTCGGTAAATTTTCCATTTCGCAAATTTTTAGCATTTTGTGTTTTATTACTTAAGATCATCATTATAATGATATTATAAATATAAATATCGTTGGCATCAAAATCGCTAAGCTAATGGCTGATCTACTTCCCATTAAACAGATTCACCCGGGAGATACCCCCAGTTTTACCATGACAACTAAAATACCAGCTAAGATATTCTGCAGCGCACTGTTCCTCGGAGCAGTTGTCGCCGCGTCAGCCAACAGCCTCAATCCCGCCGGACCTTGGTTCCCTTCACCAAACGGAGGCCTCGCGGTCACGGTGGGCCAGCAGCTCTTCAGCAGCGGCGGAGATGTTACCGTGACGTTCCTCGGGCCGACGGGAGCGGGTTACGATGAACATCTTTTCGTTGCAACTCCGACGATTGTTTCCGGCGCGGCCGCCGGTGGCGCGCACTTCTTCGACAATCACTCGACGCCCAACGGCGCCACGGTCGATCTCGGCGTGATTGCCGCGGGCACGGAAATTGTCTTCGGACTCTATGTCGATACGACCACCGACACGTGGTTCGACGGTCCCGCGACCCGCAATTCTGACGGGGTGGTGCATGCGTACATGGTCAACAACTATGAGGGTCTGTCCAACACCACCTACGTTGGTTTCGAGGATTTGGTCGGTAGCATTGCCGACTACAATTACATCGACGAGGTCTTCGCCTTCACGGGTGCCAGCGCGGGTAGCAACGCGCCCGAGTCTTCGACTACGGTGTCGCTGCTCGGCCTCAGCCTGCTCGGCCTTGCCGTCTTGGCCCGCCGCTCCCGGAAGTAAGCGATCCGCGATCCCCATCCTTTCAGCCCCGCGGCACGTGCTGCGGGGCTTTTCATTTTCAGTCTGAAAGGAGGCCCCTGACCAGGCCTGAGGTCGCCGGCGTCCGCGGGAGAGAGTCCCGTTTTCGCATATTGCGGCAAGCGCAACCGCGGACTCGCGCGGCCCGGCGCCCCAAGTACGGGGCGTGATTTCATCGGATCGCCTGTTTGCTTTCCGGCTCGGACGAGTTTCCCTGCACGCATGTCTCTGCCTGCCGCCCAGAAAATAAACCAGTCGGACAACGGGTTAGAGATTATTTCTCGGAATTTGAAACTTCGGCCCGACGGCCGCGTCGAATGCGGCATGATGCCATCTCGCCTGAAGCCGATCATCCTCGCCCTGACCGCCGTTTTTCTCGGTTGTCTCCTCACCGGGGCCGGCTCGGCCACGGAGCCCGAGGGCAATACCCGCGACGTGCTGGTTTACAAGGACGGGGACCGGGTGCAGGGCCGCTTGATCGAAAAAACGGACAAGATCATTGTCTTCGAGTCCGATCGTTTCGGGAGACTCCGGGTGCTCGTCGAGAATGCGGTCGTCATCAAGGCGGAGGCGCCAGTTCCGGCCCCGAAGGCAACCACCGCGGCGGCGGAAAATCAAAAAACTGTCGACCGGAAGGAGCGGGAACGCCTGTCCTGGCTGGACTATTTGTCTCCGGCGAAGCTGACGGCCGGGCTCCGCGACTATTTTGGCCCATGGCACGGGCGTTTCGCCTTTTCCTGGGAGGATGTTTCCAACGCGACGAACCAGCAAAACATCGGCCTGGAAATGGCCCTGCATCGCAAATGGACCGTTGATGAGGTCCAGCTCAAGGGTCGCTACGACTTCAGCGAGACCAACCATGTCGCGACGACCGACCTGATGACGGCCGACGGCTTGTTGCGGCATGATTTCCCGGACAATTTTTTCGGCTTGTACCACCCCAACCTGGAGTGGAATCGGGCCAGCTACAACAACGGCGTCCCCAATGACTACGTGCAGTTGCAGCAGGAAGTTGGCGCCGGGATCAGCCTTCTGCCGACGGTGCGCCGCAAAGTGCGCGTCGGCCTCTCCGAGAATTTATTCGATGTGTGGAACACCACGCCCGGCGGAATGCATACCTCCCGGACCACGGAATCCGTCTTTGCCGAGACTGAGCTGAAACTGCCCTGGCGGATGAGTCTCACCGGACGCGGTGTGTACTACTACTCGATCGCCACGGGCACAAACGGTTGGGAAGATCAAGTCGAGCTGAGCAAGAAATTCACCGAAACGCTGAGCACTTCGATCCGGCAGGAAACCCGCCGGTACAACCCCGATGGCACGACGCAGGATTACTCCCGGCTGAAGCTGCTGTTCGGTCTGGATTTTTAGCCCGTTCGTTTGCGTCGGTCCGATACCCCGAAGCTTGCTTCGGCTTGGTTGAGTGCAGGAGCCTGCGCGCGGGCGACCATCGGAATGTGGCACGGGTCTCCCGACCCGTGTTCCGACCTTCACGGGTCTCCCGACCCGTGCCACAAGGGATCGCCTGCCTCCGGGCCGACCGGAGTGGACGTCACTTCCTCGCAAACAAAACCGGCCGTGGATCTTCCTATTCAGCTAGAGTTTCAGTCGCACGCCGATGGACAGCAACCAGCGCGGCTCCAATTGCAGGCCGTTGACCCGCTGGTAGACGGGCAACTGCACGAAAACAAAGGAGCTGGAGTTTTGACCCAGCTCGGTTGTGACTCCGGGGCTGAGGTACACCAGCATACCACCGGAATTTGGGGTGTCGGCTTCGACCCCATGCTCGCGGTTTTCGGATTTCACATTGAGCTGGAGCTGCGGGGTGAACAGCGACGTGTTCAACCAGCGGATGCCGCCGCTGAAGTTGAGGCTGGTCGACGGCAAAAACCCGGCGCGCGCGGTCAACGGTTGGTCCAGCGTCGCCTGCATGAATGCGCCCAAAGACACGGCCGGGCGGGCGAACCAGGCGATCCCGGCCAGTAGATCCGTCGTGCCCGTGCCGAGCTGGAGGCCGCGGTCGAGCAGCTGGCCAGCCTGCGGACCCTCGGCGAAATCCTGGTCAAATCGTCCGGTCGGCAGCTTGAAACCGAACTGCACGCTCCAGCGATGGCCGGCGTCGCGGCTGAGCTGGTAGCGCGCCAGCAGCCGCATGTCGCCGAGTCCACTGGCGCGCGAAGTGGAAATCCCGGTGTCGCCAGCGGCGATCGTGGTGTGGAAACGGTCGTGCTCCGGAATCGAGGCGCTGACGGCCCAGGAGGAATCGAAGACGTAGTTCAGGTCCAGCCAGGTGTTGCGGTTGACGGTCCGTTGTTGGACCTCGTCTTCGTTGGGAAAGGACAGCGTGGACCGGTCGACGCTGTTGGTGCCGTGGCGGAGGTCGGACTGTTCGAAATATTCGAAGCGGATTCCGCCGTCGAGACCGGGGGTCGCGACGTAGCCTTGGGCGGCCCAGTCGGAGCTGAGCGAGCAGCCGCACACCGAGCAGGCGAAACCGGCCGGAGCGCCGGTCGAAATCGCCAAGGTGGTGAGCGCGACCGTGCGTTTGAAGGGGGAAACAGAGGAGAGGAAAGAAAAAGTCTTCATGAACCGAGGAAAGATTGCCGCGAGAGAATGCGCAGCGGCGCTTGCGGCGAGGCGGCGGCGGACCGCCCGAGGGCGATCGAGGTGGAGTCATCCGCGCACCCCGGACGGGTGCAGCGGAGCGGGACCGGGTAGGCGCGTCAGACGCGCGGCGGGGGCACGGGCACGGGCTCGGTGCGGGTGCAGCCGGAATCACTCAGGATCTCCGGCCAGGAAAAATCGGGTGGGGCGAAGACGACCGGCGCAGCGGTGTGGCACACGAGCGGAATCTTTTTGTCATGGCCCGACGCGGGTGCGGGCGCCTGCTGCTCGGCGTCGTGGCCCGTCCGCGCCAGGGCGCAGAGCTTGCACGGCTCGCTGCCGTCAAAGGTCCGCAGCAGCGCGCGGCCGATGGATTGGTTTTTCACGTTTTGCGTGAACATCCGGCCCCAGGCCACCACCTGCACGACGTCCCAGATCGCGCCATTGGCACAGAACCAGGCGAAAAGCAGGCAGGCGAGGGAGACGTGGCGACGCGCGGAGGACAAGCGAGCCGCTAGTCGAAGCAGATCCGTTCCGGGTTCAAACAAAATTTCACCGGGTGGCGTTTGATAAGTCCGCCGACGTGGTGCCGCCGGCGCCGCTTCTGGATTCGGACGCGGTCCTCAAAAAAACCACTGGCCGAGCAATGCCGAGGCGGCGACGACCAGCCACGCGGGGGTTTTGGTCAGGAGCAGGACGACAAAGGCGCCGCCGGCCAGCGCCGCGTGCCACCCGGTTTCCAGGCCGGTGATGGCGACCGGATCGATCAGGGCCGCGAGCAAAGCGCCGACCACGGCGGCGTTGGCTCCGCTCAACGCGGCTCGCGCCCCGGGCACGGACCGGAGTTTCTGCCAGTACGGGAGGGCCCCCAGCACAATGACCAGCGCCGGAAGAAAGACGCACAGCAAAGCCCAGCTGCCGCCCAGCCAGCCGCCCGGGCCCACGCGCATGACGGCCCCAAGGTAGGCGGCAAAGGTGAAGAGCGGGCCCGGCACGGCCTGCGCCGCGCCGTAGCCGGCGAGAAACTGGTCGTGGGTCAGCCAGCCGGGGGCCACGACTTCGCGCTCCAGCAACGGGAGCACGACGTGGCCGCCGCCGAAAACCAGCGCGCCAACCCGGTAGAATTTGTCGGCCACCTGCAGCCAGTCGAAATGAACAAAACGGGTGAGGACCGGCAGGGCGATCAGCAAAACGAAAAAAACGGCGAGCCAGGGCAGACCGCTGGACAGAGGCAGCGCCGGCCCGCCAGAGTCAAGGCCCCGGCGGACCGGCCCCGTCTCCCGCAGCAAGAAGTATCCGACGAGCCCGCCCAAAACGATCACCGCGACTTGGCTCCAGGCGGCTGGCACCAGCAGGAGGAGGGCGGCGGTGACGAGCGCGACGAGCGAACGCCGCAGGTCCGGGCAGAGACTGCGCCACATCGCGACCACGGCTTGTGCGACCACGGCGACGGCGGCGACTTTTAGCCCGCGCAACCAACCGACGTGCCCGAGCTGACCCAGCGAAGTCACGCCGTAGGCAAAGCCGATCATCAAAATCGCCGAAGGCCCGGTGAACCCGAGCCAGGCGAGCAGGCCGCCCGTGAGCCCGCGCTTGAGATAGCCGAGCCCGAATCCCACCTGGCTGCTCGCCGGGCCGGGCAGGAACTGGCACAACGCCACGAGATCGGCGTATTGTTCCTCGTCCAGCCAGCGTCGTTTCTCGACATATTCGCGATGAAAGTAGCCGAGATGGGCCACCGGTCCGCCGAAGGACGTGCAACCCAGACGCAGCGCGGCGAGAAAGAGCTCGGCGTAAGTCGGGCGGGCGGCGGACATCGGGCTTGAGCTATGGCGGGGGTGCGGCTTGACCTCAAGCTGCTTGACGGAATGGTAACCGGTTTACCGCGATGCGATCTTCCGATAAACCAGCCACAGCACCACTTCCGGGCGGGTGCAACCGGCGGGGTGTGTGCGTGCCGCCGGCTCCGCCCCGGGCGGACTCTTTGCGACCGTGCTGATCGCGATCAACAAACCCTACGGCGTGCTTTCGCAATTTACGCCGGAGCCGGGTTCGCGGTGGCGAACGCTGGGGGACTTCGCTTTGCCGAAGGACGTCTATCCGCTCGGTCGGCTCGATGCCGATTCGGAAGGATTGCTGCTGTTGAGTGACGAACCGGGGTTGAACACGCGGTTGCTCGACCCGGAACACGGACACCGCCGCGAATATTGGGTGCAGGTCGAACGCGTGCCCACGGCGGAAGCGTTCGACCGGCTGGCCGCCGGAGTGACGATCGGCGGCCACCGCACGCGGCCCTGCGCGGTCGCTCGTCTCGAACCGCCGCCGGCCCTGTCGCCCCGGGTACCGCCGATCCGCGTGCGGAAAAACGTGCCGGATTGCTGGCTGAGCCTGGAGCTGACCGAGGGCAAAAACCGGCAGGTGCGCCGGATGACGGCGGCGATCGGACATCCCACGCTGCGCCTGGTGCGCGTGCGGATCGGGGCGCTGACTCTGGCCTCGCTCGGCCTCGCCCCGGGCCGGTGGCGGGAGCTGGTGCCAACGGAGCGGCAGGCCATTCTTGCGGAATCATAGACGTCGGAGCGGGTCGCAGACTCAAATCTCGGGCACCACCCCGCTCCCGCCGCAATCCGCAATGTTCCTATTAAGAACAGTAGCTGCGCGAGGCGGAACCCTGATCGGTCGGTGGGTCGACTGGAAGACGGCCACCGCCCCGAGTGTCCGATCATGTCTACGGCAATCCATAATGTTCCTATTAAGAACATTGCCGGCGTCCGGGGGATCGCTCGGAGAAGGCTGGTTGTCCGGCGCGGGCTCGTGGGTGGCCCGATGGGGGGGGGAGCTTGACCGATGGGGTCTGGGCGGCGACGGGGACCTACAGCTTGAACACGAACACCTGGCCTTTTTCCGTGCCCACGGCGAGCAGCGCGTCGTCGGCGCGCCAGGCGAATTTCGTGGCGGCTGACGCCATGCGCACCTCGGCGACCATCGGGTTCTTGCGCGTGGGCGCCCAGAGGGTGAAGACGCCGTCGCCCGAGCCGGTCGCGAGCAGCCCGTGCTGGTTTTGATAAGCCACCGCACAGACGCGGGAGGCATGCGGCAGGAGCTGCGGCTCGCGGCCTTCGGGGCCGGCGCCACTGCAGTCCCACACGCAGGCGTCGCGCCCGCCGCCGGTGGCCAGCCAGCGCGAGTCGTGGCTGAACGAGAGCTCCTTCAGCTTGGTTTCGTAACCGCTCATGTGCAGCTCGGTGTCCTCGGCCGGCACCCAAAGATGCACGGCATTGTCCTGGCAACCGGCCACCAGCCAGCGCCCGTCGGGCGACCAGACCAGGGCGTGGATCGTGTTGCCATAGGGCAGTTCCTTCAGGGCCGCGAACGCTGTCGCATCCCACAGCCCGACACCGCCGAAGTAGGCGGCGGCCAGAGCGGGCGAGGGGCGAGCGGTGAGCGGTGAGCCGACTGCGAGCGCGGTGATGGTCTTGGGCGCGTCGGGAAACGTGTGGGCGACGGAACCGTCGGTCCGGAATGCGAACAGCTTTTTTCCGGCGGAGGCGAACAAAAGCTGAGCGCCGAAAGCTGAAGGCGGAAAGCCAGAAGCTGGCTGCCACGCCAGGTGCTCCACCCACGCCGGGCCAAGCTTGGCTTCCACCGTCAGTTTTCCATCAACGGGCTCCCAGAAACGTACACAACCGTCCTGACCTCCCGTTGCCAGCAACGTGGCACGGGTCTCCTGACCTGTGGGCGCAGCAAGATCACGGGTCGGGAGACCCGTGCCACCCGGGCTCCACGCCAGGCAGTTCGTTCCGTTTTCGTGGCCGGCCAGGGAGTGCTTTACTGCGCCAGTCGCGGCGTCATAGAGCGTGATCCCGCCTGCGGCGGATGCGGCGGCGAGAGTCGCGCCATCGGGGGACCACGCCAGGTCGATGACGTAGTCGTCGAGCACCGCGGCCCAGTGTTTGTTGAATTGCATGATGGCGGAATGCTGATTGCGGAGCAGAGTTCGGCATTCGACCGATTTCGCCAGTCCGAAATCCGAAGTCGAAAATCCAAAATCAGCGTGCCACCAGGCAGGCCTTGAACCCTTCGGTCAAGGCGGCGCGATTGAGGTTTTTGCCGATGAAGACGAGGGTGTTGGTGCGATTTTCATCCGTCTTCCACTCGCGGTCGAACTTCGCGTCGAACAGCATGTGCACACCTTGGAAAACCAGGCGCTTGTTCGTGCCCTTCACACAGAGCACGCCCTTCATCCGGAAAATATCGCCGCCCTTGGTCTTGAGCAGTTCGCCGATCCAGTCGTTGAGTTTCTTGCCGTCGAGGTCGCCCGGAACACTGAGGCCGACCGAGGAAACCTCCTCATCGTGGGTGTGCTCGTGGCGGAAGGAGCGGTCCCAGGTGTAGCGGATGAGAGTCCTCTCCGTTGTAGCCGGGGTCGCTGACCCCGGTGCTTGTGCTGAACCGGGGTCAGCGACCCCGGCTACAGAATACAGATGGGTGGGGACGTCATGGCCGGTGAAAAGCACGTAGCGGCCGGCGCTGGGAAGACTGACTTTGAACTGCCCGGATTCATCCTTGAGCTTCAGGCGATGAAGGGTGCCGCCCGTGGCGATGGTTTCGCCGGGCGACGTGACCTTCTCCCAGTCGGAAAAGGTGAGGACCGCCGCGTTGATGGCGGCGGCGAGATCTTTTTCTTCCAGCGATTTCATCGGCATGACGACAACATCGAGTTCGTTGTGATCGTGGCCGCAGTCGGGCCCGCAATCATGGTCGTGGCCGTGATCGTGGCCGTCGTGGTCGTGATGACCGATGCCAAGTTCGTAATCGCCCGCGGCCAGTTCGTAGGCGCCGGCCCATTCGAAGGGGTATTCCATCTCGAGAAACTGCGGATCGACTTCGACGGCGCGGTCGAGGTTGAACCCGCCGACGTTGAGCACGCGGTCGATGGGAATCTCGGCGTTTTTCGTGCGATGGATGCGCGCGACGGCGTTGATGGAGCGGAGGCGTTTTTCCAGGGCGTCGAGCTCGGCCGGGGCCACGAGGTCGGTCTTGTTGAGGAGAATGACATCGGCAAAGGCGATCTGCTTCACCGCCTCCGGCGAGTCGTCGAGATGCAGCAGGATGTGCTTGGTGTCGACGACGGTCACGATGGCATCGAGCCGGAACTGGTCGCGCATTTCCGGATCGGTGAAAAACGTTTGGGCGACGGGGGCGGGATTGGCCAGGCCGGTGGTCTCGATCAGAATGGCGTCGAGGCGGTCCTTGCGCTTCATGAGCCGGCCGAGGATGCGGAGGAGGTCGCCGCGCACGGTGCAGCAGATGCAGCCGTTGTTCATCT
>CAYZGG010000097.1:0-15250 GCA_964477955.1 uncultured Opitutaceae bacterium | reverse complement strand
CAGACCAACGTCGGCCGGCCCTGCGGCAATCCGCCGCCGGTGATTTCATCGAGTCCCTGGATGCCGGTGGGGCACTTGGGCAAAAGCTTGACAGGGGAGCCGGACCTGGAGCCGTGGTTTTTCATGTAAACGCACCCTTCCTGTACCATCGGCGATACCGAACAACAATGGGGCCTGACCCGGTGGGGTGTTCACCTACCGGCGTTGCATTGAGGGATTTTGTAGGCGGGTTGCAGCTTCATCGCCAAGGCCTTGCGGGGTGAGGGCACACCCCGCCTACAAATCGAAATCTTGTTGGCGTGCAGTCTTGCTGCGCCTTGGAGCCGAATGGACGCCCCCTCCGGCTGCGCCCGCTCGGGTTGGAAAATACCCAGGCGCAGCAAGACTGCGCCCCGACGTGGTATGCGGCCACGAAGAATCGCCTGCAAGCAGGCTCCTAAAAATTGCAACGAACTTCTCCGCCGGTCTCTAGACGATGTTCAGCTGGACGCTGCTTTCGATGACGCCGGTGGAGATTGCATAGCGGGTGAGGCCGGCGGTGTCATGGATGTTGAGCTTGTCCATCAGATGCTGCCGGTGCTTCTCGACGGTCTTGATGCTGATGCCGAGTTGCGCCGCGACCTGCTTGTTGGCCGAACCCTCGGCGACGAGTTGCAGCACCTCGCATTCGCGGGAGGTCAGGCGGTTGCCATTGGCCTTGAGCAGACCCTCGCGATTGCGCGGCCGGCCCTGGGCGAGTTGCCGGCGCCGGGCGATGGACGGGCTGAAAAAGACATGACCGGCGGCGACCTCACGGATCGCCTTGGTCAGAAGTTCGGCGGAGGTCTGTTTCTCGAGGAAGCCGACTGCGCCGATCTCGTTCATCCGTTCCACGTACACCTCGTCGCTATGCGCGGAAAGAACGATCACCTTGGCCGCGGGATTGGCCGCGAGGATCTGCCGGGTGGCCTCGAGCCCGTTGAGCAACGGCATGGCGATGTCCATCAGGATGACATCGGGCCGGAGGGTGTGCGCCAGGTCCACCGCTTCCCGGCCGGTTTCGGCCTCGCCGGCGATCCGAAAGTTTCCGTCGGCTTTCAACAGCGCAGAGAGGCCCTGCCGGACGACGGCGTGATCTTCGGCGAGCAGGACAGTGATTTGTTTTTGGGGAGTCATATTCTTTCTTTCCTCGGGTTAAAGGGGGATTTCGACGCGCACGACCGTGCCCCGGCGGGGGGCGGATTGGATGGTCAGGCTTCCGCCGACCATTTCGACCCGTTCTCTCATGCCCAACAGGCCCAGCCGTTTGCTGGTTTTACTTTCGAGGACATGCCGGACGTTGAAGGATCGTCCGTTGTCACACACCTCCATCCGGACGGCTCCGGGCCTGCGGAGGATGTTCAGTTTGACCTTGGTGGCGTGAGCATGCCGCATGACATTGGTGAGGGCCTCCTGGGCGACGCGGAAGAGCACGGTCCGTTTGGCCTCGTTCACGTTTTCAATCTCGCGGAAGACGGTCATCTCGATCTTGAGTTTTTTCCGCCGGACCAAGTTCCTCACATAGGTATGCAGGGCCGGAATCAGTCCGAGGTCGTCCAGCACGGCCGGACGCAGCTCGCGGGCAAACTGGTGCACGGCGTCGATGGACTTCTCCACCAGCCGCTGGGTATGGGCGATCTTCGCCTTCTGGCGGTGCCCGCCGACGGCAGATTCCTTGGCGATGGCCGCCAGCTGGACGTTGATGCCCACCAGCATCTGCACGATCTCGTCATGCAGTTCCCGGCTGATCTCCTTGCGCTCCTCCTCCTGTGCTGAAATGAGCTGCCGGGTCAGCTGGCGGAGCTTTTTCTGCATTTCCTGTGACTCTTCCAGAAGTTTCCGATATTGCTCCTGGGCTTGGCGGAGGGAATCGACGGATGCGACGAGCTGCTGGTTCGTCTGGGTCAGCTGCGCCGTGCGCCTGGCCACCTGTTGTTCCAGCTCCGCGGCGTGTTGCGCCAACTGGCCCTGCGCCTGACGCAAGGCTTTCTCCCCCCGCTTCCGCTCGGTGATGTCGCGGACATTGCACTGGATGACCGTTTCTCCGCCCTCGTCATAGAGGTTGCTGACGAACTCCACTTCGTGGTGCCGGCCCCCCTTGGATTTGAGCGGCAGACCCTCGTAGCGAATGAAGCCCTTGGCTTTCAGGGCGCGAAAGGCCTCCCGGTTGGCCGCCTCGTCCTTGAGCAATCCGATCTGCCAGAGTTCCTTTTTCAGGAGTTGCTTCCGCGAGTAACCGAGCAGCCGGACGAGGTAGGGATTGGCATCCGTGATCCGGTGCGTCACCGGGTCGAGAATCAGGATGCCATCCTGCGCCGCTTCGAACAGCCGGCGGTAACGCATTTCGGAGCGCCGGACATCGGCCTGGAAGGCCAGGACGTCGGTGACGTCCTGGACGCCCAGAAGAATCTCCTTGGTTTTGCCGCCGAGTTCGTTCAACACCCGGGCATTGAGCAGCAGGCTGCGGCGGCCGATGCGGGCGAAGTTGTGGGTGACTTCAAATTCGTTGACGACGGTGTTCCGGCCAATGACGTCCTTCAGGAGACGGCGCAGTTTGGGCGTGTTCCAGGCGCCGCGGTCGATTTCAAAAAACGAGCGGTTGGTCGTGTCCCCCGGCGCGAGCTTGAACGCGCGGTTGAACGCCTCGTTGGTCGAGAGGACGCGGAGATCGGTCGAGAGCGTCACCAGCGGATTGGGCACCGTGCGAATGATCGCCTCGGCGTGCTCGTGCGCCTCGGTGACGAGACGTTCCGCCTTTTTCAGATCGTCGATGTCAATCAGCACGAGCACGGCTCCGTCCACCTTGTGGTCGGCGGTCAGATAGGGGCGCACGCGCAAGGCGTACCAATGCCGCTCCCGGTCCTGCACCTCGCGTTCATAATCCGGCCCGCCTGCGACGACTTCGGCGATGATGGCGCTCAAATCCGGCAGTCGCAGATTGTGCCGGACGGCGCCGACGGGCCGTCCCACGTCGCCCGCGTGGAGCCGGAATTGTTTCTCCGCCTCGGCGCTGAAGCGCCGGATCGTCAGGTCGCGTCCGAGCACCACGATGACGAAGCGGGTCGAGACCTGGAGATTGGTGAGGTCCGCATTCAGCCGGTTGAGTTCGGAGTTCCGGTTGATCATCTCGTCATTGACGGTGGTCAGCTCCTCGTTGGTGGACTCCAGCTCTTCCTTCGATGTTTCCAGTTCCTCGTTGAGGCTCTGCAACTCCTCGTTGGCGGACTGGCCCTCCTCGTTGGATGCCTGCAGCTCGTCGTTGGCCGATTCCTGGTTTTCCTGGACGGATTGAAGGTAGTCGCGCGTTTCGGCGAGGTCGCGCTCCAGGCCAACGACGCGGTGGGATTCTTCCTTCCGGCCGGCGGCGCGGGACGTCCGCACGGTGACGGCGGACGCGCCCGCGGGACCGGACTTCTCCGCGTCGGAAAACAGGACCAAAAAGCAGCGCTCCTTCAGGTTTTTCAGCGGGACCACCTCCAGGTGCACCAACCGGTTGGCGCCGTTTTGCAGGACGGTCACGCCTTCCTGGCGGACGGTCCGGTTCTCCTTCCGCGCGCGAAGGATGGCGGCGCGCAGTGGCAGCATCAGGCCTTCCCGGGCCATTTTCAACAGGTTGAAGCTCGCCTTGCCGGCGGGCGGCTCCAGATAGGCGCCGGTCGGCCCGCGGAATTGCAGAATCTGCAGGTCGGCATTGATGAGCACCCCGGGGGGAGCGAACTGATTGACGGTCACCCGGTCGGCTTCGCGTTCGGCGTTGAGCTCACCGGGGAAAAGGTCCGGCCTGCCGCCCGGATTCCTTCCGGCCGGCCGGCCGGTGGGGTGAAGCGGGCCCGCCGGGGGGCGGTCGCCGCGGTCCCGGGGCACGGGGAGATGAAACCCCTTCGTGGGCGCCTCCTTTTTCAAAAAAATCTTCTGCTTCCGGTCCACCGGTTGAAACAGATCGGTGAAGGGGCCGATGGACTCCGACGCGCCCAAAAACAGAACGCCGCCCGGCTTGAGCGCATAGTGGAAGGCGGGGATGATCTTCTTTTGCAAACTCGCCTCCAGATAAATGAGGACGTTCCGGCAGCTGATCAAATCCATCCGGGAGAAGGGCGGGTCGCTGGTGACATTCTGCCGGGCAAACACGACTGATTCGCGCAGCGCCTTGATCACCCGGTAGCCACCGTCCTCCTCGACAAAAAACCGCTGCAAGCGTGCCGGCGCGACATCCTGCACCAGGGTTTTGGCGTAGTGCCCCTGGCGGGCCTTTTTCAGACTGGCCTCGTTGAGGTCGGTGGCGAAGACCTGAAGTTTGCGCGTCCGCACGACTTTCTCCGCGGCCTCGGTGAACGCCATGGCGAGGGAATAGGCCTCCTGGCCGGTGGAACAGCCGAGCACCCAGGCGCGCAACGGTTCGTCGCCGGGCTCCTGCAGCAGCCGCGGGAACACGACGTGTTGCAGGACGTCGAACGCGTCGGCGTTGCGAAAAAAACTTGTGACGCCGATGAGGGCATCGCCATAGAGGGCGTCGAGCTCCTTGGGATTGCCCCGCAGGAAGGTGGCGTAGTCCTCGAGGTTGTTGCGCCGGCTCAACACCGCGCGCCGCCTGATGCGCCGGTGGATGGTGGATGTTTTGTAGAGGGCAAAATCCACGTGGGAATGATCGCGCAGGAGCAGGAGGATCTGCCGGTAACCGGCTGCGGCGGTCCCGCCCGCCGTTTCGATGGCGGGCGCGGGCAGGGGGCGATCCGGACCCACGGTTCTGGCCGGGCGGCGCCCGCGGGCGGGCGGTGAGATTGCGCCACCCGGGGCCGGCGCCCCGTTTCGACCATTCGAGGGCGGCACCGTCTCGGGCGATTGACCAGCGACATAGGGATGACGGGCAATCCGCGCGAGTTCCCGGGCAATGTTTTCCGGGGAGAGAACCAAGTCCACGCAGCCGGCGGCCGCGGCGCTGCGGGGCATGGAGTCGTAGCGAGCCGAATCGTCCTGCGCGAAGGTCAGTCCGCCCTCCGCCTTGATGGCTTCCAGTCCGAGGGTGCCGTCGTTCGCGGTCCCGGAAAGAATCACTCCGATGGCCCGCTCATGCTGATCGGCGGCGAGCGCCTCGAAGAAACAGTCGATCGAGCGGAGCGCGAGGCGGCTTGGGGAGCGCGGCCGAAGCTGCAAAACCCCGCGCGCGATGCCCATGACCGTGTTGGGTGGAATGATATAAACGTGATTGGGCCGGACCCGCAGCTGGTTCGTCACTTCCACCACCGGCATCGCCGTGGCGCGCGTCAGCAGCTGGGCGAGCGCGCTCTCATGCTGGGGGTCGAGGTGCTGCACCAGCACGAATCCAAAACCGGTGTCGAGCGGCAGTTGTTTCAGCAACCGGGTGAACGCCTCCAACCCGCCCGCCGAGGCACCGATGCCAACGATCGGACACCCCGATCCACCGCGCGCCGCCGCCGTCAGACGGCCGGTGGCGAATTTTCGCGGACGGGCCGGAGAGTGGTCGGTGGGTTTCATAATTCATCTGCGGAGAAGGCCGGAGTCGGCTCGGTTCCCGCAGGTCGGTGGGAGGTGAGGTTCGAAGATTAGTGGGTTATGTTATTTCCAGCCGTCCGGGAGGGCTTCGAGCAACACGGTTCTCAGTCGGGTCGCAAAATAGCCGCATCGCGCCAGGCGGAGCAGCTTTCCCACGGATCAATTAAATACCTATTTTTGCCGAATAGCGATAAGGTAAAACCCTACCGGGGTGTCGCCGGTGGAAATTGATCGCTCTGGCGGAGTTTCGGCGAGCGCAGAGGGTGCTCCGGCCTCCGCTGCTTGGCGGGTAACACCCCATCGCCGCCAGGCACCGCCGGGACTATCCTGATGTGATCGGCCACCTGCGCTAGTTTTGCGAACGGCGGCGACTCGTCCTCCAACATTTGCAGTCTACTTGAACCGGAAACACCGCATGAAAACAAATCGCTTAACCACTCTCGCCATCGCGGCCCTTGGACTGGCCGCTTTTCCCGCCGCTGGCTGGGCCGAAAAGGACAAGACGGTCGAAGCTTCCATGCCACCCGCCAAGGATGCTTCTTCCAACCCGGCTGCGCCCGCTCCGATTCAGATCGCGACGGCCGCCAGTCCGGACGCGGCGCAGGCCCGTTGGAGCGACATCAAGGATATTTCCTACGATGCCCGCGTTCAGTTCTTTGCCGGGCTCACGCGGTTGGAGGCCCGGCTGGACGGCCAGATCAGAGAATTGACGGCCAAACGCGCCACCATGAACAGTGCGACCGTGACCAAGGATTGGGATTTCGCGATGAAGGAGATGGAGGACGCGCGGACGCACCTGAAGAGCATGGGCGAGTCCCTCAGCAAGGTCTCGGCCGAGACCTGGGAGCAGGAAAAGGAAAAGGTCGGTCTCGCGTGGACGAGAGCAGAGGACGCCTACGACAAGGTCAAATCCAGCACGACCGGTTGATGACGCCCACCGGGCCTCGGCGCCGGGCGAGGGAAGTGGAACCATTCAGGGCCGGGAGCCTGCCGCGGAGCAGCGATCCAGTGTGGCACGGGTCTCCCGACCCGTGAGGGACGGAGCCATAGATCGGGAGACCCATGCCACCACGCCTGCCGAATCGTGTGCAACCAGGCTCCGACAAAAATGCGAACAAACGCCGGGCATGAAGAGTCGAAGGTGGAATTGGTTTGGGCGATGCCTCGGACTTGTTTCGGGGAAATTCGTCGCTGCCTTGAACACCCCATAGCGCGGGAGCTTCGGCGCCGTTACGCTCAGTTGATGAAAACATTAATCCACACTGCTCCGTTCCTTCCGGCCTCCGCCTTACGGAATTATTTGCCCGTATTTATTTGCTGCGGTGCCCTTGGCCTCCTGGCCGGTTGCTCTTCCGAGCCGGAATCGCATGTTGTTTCCGCTCCGCCTCCGCCGGCGCCAACCCGGGCCGAGACGACGACCACCGTCACGACGACTCCAGTGGTCGCGACAGTTCCCGTGGTGGTGGCGGGCAACCAGGCTTATGCTACGACTGCAAACGGCAGCCAGGCCGTCAGCACCACGGTCGTAACCCAGGCTCCGCCGGCACTGCAGGTGGAAGTCGTGTTGGCCCAGCCGTCGCCGCAGCACCGGTGGATCCCGGGCTATTGGACGTGGCGCAACGAACAGTATCAATGGATGGCCGGACATTGGGAACTGCCCCCCAGCTCAAGCTCAGTGTGGGTGGCGCCGCGTTGGGAGCAGCAGGGCAATGCCTATAGATTCTATGAAGGCTATTGGAACTGAACGAGCCATGCTTGTTTGAGACCGGTCGTATCTGTCCACCCTCCAGCGTCGCGCCAATCCGAATATTCCCATGAAGTCCGTTGGCAAAATTCTCCTGGGCCTTCTTCTCCTCGCCGGGTCGCCGTTCGTCTTGAGCGGCTGCCTGACCGGACGCGACGCGGGTGGAGACACCGGTGTCTACTACTCATCCGAGCGTGCGCCGTGGCTGCACGAGGAGCCATGGATGGACGGCCCCCGCTGGTATGATCGGCCGCAATCCGAGGCCGATGTCGGAATCTACATCCATCCCCGCGCCGCGCAGAAATGATTCCGGAGCCCGTGCGCTGCCGGACGGGCGACGGTCCAGCCGATTTCAATCTGGCCCGACCATGGCGCCTGATCCAGACTTCTCACGGGCAGGAGATTTGTAACCGGCACGGGAAAATTTGTCCGCGGTCGTCTGCAAACAGGCTCCTGCATTTCGGGAGGAATGCAGGAGTTATGGCGCGAACCTGTCTGCCGGGATTCTAGCGACCGGTCAGCAGTCCGTTTTCGTTCAGGCGGCGCAGACGATCGGCGCCGATGGTGTTTTGCAGTGTGCTCTCGGTTTGCTGCTGGGCTTGATCGATCGAGGCATTGACCGCATTCCAATCCACTTTCTGCCCGGCCTGCTCGCTCAATTGCGCGGCCTGGCGAAGGCGTTCGGCCTGCTGCTGAAAATCGTGCACGCTGTTGTAGACTTGCTGGACCTCGCTGTCGTTGAGGTTCCAGGTCCCGGCGTATTGTTGGAGCGTCTTGTACGCGGGGTCGTTCTGCCTTTTCATGTTGTCGTAGGCTTCGGCGCCGAAGATCTGTCGCAGATTTTCCTCCCGCGCATCGTTGATCGCGTTCAACTCGGCCGTGACATTTGCCGCGTCGCCGGGTTTTTCATTGAGTTGTTCGGTCAAGGCCGCGGCGCGGGCGCGGTAGTCCCCTTCGGCCAGAGCGACCGCCTTCGCCTGATCGGGCGTCGGATTCAGGTCACCATACGTGCGATAAACCTCCGTGGTCGGATCGACGGTCCCCCGCAGTTCGCTGAACCGCTGCGGGCCGAGCAGCTTCTGGAGCTCCCGGTCCAGGGTCTGCTGCGCCTGCGCCTGCAGCGCGCCGGCGTCGGCTTTGTCGGCGACGCCGTCTTCCATCGCCATCTGCAGCTCGCGGTTTTTTTCGTCGAAGTCCTTCTGCAACCGGTACGCCTGCTCCGCCTCGTCGGCGGTCATGGGCAGGTCGTCGCCGGGCACGCGGGCGCGGTTCAGGTTGTGCAGCGTCTGTTCCTTGTCCCAGGCGCGATAGCCCTCTTCGCCGAATGCGGCTTTGAGCTCGCGAATCTGCTCCGCGTCGCTCTCGCGCGACAATTCGCGCATTTCGCGGTCGGGCACCAGCTTGGGCGCGTGTTTCTTCTGCAGATCAAGGAGCCGCCTGGACGTGCGGCGGTTGAGATTCTCCAGCAGGACGTTGACCAGGATTTCGCGCGAAACCCCCATCCGCTCGAGTTGGGTGATGGCGCTCGGGGTGAAGGTCGTCCCCGTGGATTTTGGTTGAAGGTCTATGGCTGCCGCATCCGTCTTCGGCGTTTCGGGCCGCGCGGAAACCGGTCGCGTCGGCGGAGCAACGGGGGACAGAGCCGGGGGTCGATCGCGCCACAACAGCAGCGTGACGATTCCCAGCAGCAGGATATTTGCGCCGATCGAGAGGCGGGAAACGACGGACATGACCGATTAATCTCCGGTGGAGTTCGCTGTGGTTTTTGGCATTCGAACGGTTCGTGTTGGACGGATTTTTTCGCCAAGGTCCGGTCTGGGCCGTTCCAGTCTACTTGTTGCGACACACCCGAAGTCCTTGGTCGGGCCCCTTGCCATTCGCTTCGAAGCTGGCGCGGAAGGACGACGCACAACAGAAGTCGCCGCCGATCCAGCCGCCGCCCTTCCAAACGCGACCGGATTCGCTGGAACTTCCTTTCGGGCCATTTCCACTGGCATCCAAGTTTCCATACCAGTCCCAACACCATTCCCGTGCATTGCCGGACATGTCATAAAGCCCCAGTTCGTTGGGTTCCTTGCCTGCGATGGATTTGGTTTTGGTATGGTTTTGTTCTATCGCGGGCCAAGACCACGCGCCGCTAAGGTTCTTGTCTCCGGCATTTTGCCAATACCATGCCACCTTATCCAGGTCGTCGCTTCCGCTATAAGTGTAACTCTTGCTGAGCTGGCCTCCCCCGGCGGCATATTCCCATTCCGCCTCTGTCGGCAATCGGTAGCCATTGGCTCCCGCATTGATCGTCACGGTCCATTTGACGTCGTCGATGGCGGTCTGGTTGCTCGGGTCCTGCGTGGTCTTGTCGATGGTGTAGTACGGTTCCAGGCCCGCCTTCAAACTCCGTTTGTTGCAGTACTCGACGCAGTCATACCAGCTCACCGTTTCCACGGGCAAATTGTCACCCAGGAACTTCGACGGATTGGTGCCCATGACGTCTGTCCACTCCTTTTGCGTCACCTCGTATTTGCCGATGCGGAAGCTCGGGAGGGCGATGTTTTTCCCGTAATAGTTGGACTTGGTGTTCTTAAAAATTCCGCCCTCGACCAGGACGAGATTGTCAGGCTGTTTTTGTGCCCACGTGGTGACGGCCACCGCGACCGCACATAGGGAGATTAGGCTTTTTCTCATTGAAATGAAGATGGCTGGGGTGAAAGGGAACGATTTTGGGACCGATTGCCGGGGTTGGGCTTTGACGATTTGGTCTGCCGGACCCGACCACCGCGTCCGGCAAAATGAGGGGAGGAGCAGAAAGTTATCCGAAACGAAACGAATGAGGATGGCCGCGACGTTCAAGGTCAAAATGGGCGCAAGGGGCACGGGCGCCATCGCGGGGAATACGGAACGGGAGTTTTTTCCGGAGCGGGTAGCGCGGTGGCCAGGCCATCGGGCCGCCTGCGGCCCGAAGCAAGCCCATGGATCGCGGGACGACTCTCTGACAACCGCCCCAAATCCTCAATCCGGTGGCCTGAAGACTAGGCAGGCCGCACTCCGTAAAGAAGCGCGGCCTGCTGAAGTTAAGTCCTGGGCAACGCCCGGTGACGAAACGAATGGGTTTTATGAGCGGTTAAAGTTACCAGACCGTGGCGTTGCAATAGCCGCTCTTGTTTCCGTATGCCTCGACCGCCAGGATCTGGAGGTTGAGGGAACCCATCTGGCCAATGTGGCTGTTCCAGTAGTTGAAGTGATTCGGCAAGGTGACGGCGTGGCTTGTGCCCACCGAAGACCCGCCCCACTGGCTCAGGTACTGCCAGAAAGTGGCCGTGCCAATGATCGAAGGCTGGTTGACCTGCTGATGCTTGTAGACGTTGTAGTTGTGCCCGTCACTGCTCAGGGAGCCGACGAACGACCCGCTCACGACGGAGCCCATTTCGCAGACGTAATATTCAATGAGCGGGTTGGTCGTCCATCCATAGACACTGAAATTATTGAAGCCGCCGCTCAGGGCGCCGCAATTGTAGTTTACCGTTCTCCATGATCCGGGATTCCAGCCTTTTCCGGCCACGACGTCGCTCACATTGCTCCAGGATTCGGCGAAGTTGCCGGGGTAGGTTCCCGCACCTGGGAACGAGATGCTCGCCGAGCCACCGGCGAAATAGTTTTGCCAGAAGAAGCCGTGATCGGTGCCCGTGGAGGCGTGGGCGGGGATCGCAGCAACGAGAAGGCCGGCAAGGAGGAGACCCTGCGGGCAGACGCGCCGAAGCGCGGAGGTAACGAACGTTAGTTGGTTCATTGGGGGGTGGTTGTTTGTCTAACTTAAGGCACATGCCTCCAGCTCCTAAGCCAGCATCTGGTAATAGGTTAGCCAGGGAAGAAGCGGGGGTAGATGCCTAATCGAACTAGCGAGGAGACGAATGGAACACGTTCAGCTTATTCGCGAACTTGAAGATGCTCTAATTATAGAGTGAGAAAAAGATTTTATTACGACGGGTATTTGACCGGGATAATATTTCTAATCTTATGGGCCGTCGGTAAATCCGCCGGGGAGCAAATTGCGGCCGGTGGCGGCCCCGAAATTTCCGCTGAGAAAGAAATCTCGTTGGGGGGAGGAATTTCGTTGCCAACAGTGAAAATCCCTGCGGCCATGGCCGCGGATGCCCACGTTCCCACCGGGGCAGAGCGGTGGGTGGAGGAAGGCCGCTGGCCTTCAGTTCGTCCCGGGAGGTTTCGGGGGCGTTTGAATCGGCGGGCTGGCCTTGGTCCCCAGGAGACCGGGGAGTTCGACGCCGAGGCTGCCCATGAGTTCGCGCAGGGGAATGGTGCTTTTGAAGAGATCTCCCACCACCCGGCCAACCCCGGGACCGGAACCCGAGCCACCGTCGGTGACGATGATCTTGTCGATCTTGATTTTGGCCACGGCATCGGCGGTGATCCGCGTGATTTCCGTGAGCTGTTGCGCGACGATGAGGCTGATCGCGTTTTCACCGCTGGAGGCTTTGACCAGCTCCTTGAAACCATCGGCCTTCCCGAGAAGCAGGGCTTTTTGTCCGGCCGCTTCACCTTCGAGGCGGACCTGGGTGGCCTGACCTTCGGCTTTGGCCGTGGCGGTAAGAGCGGTGGCCCGCCCTTCGGCTTCCTTGACGGCGACCGCGGCGATGGCTTCGGCCGCGACAATGGCTTTGGCCTTGTCGACATTGGCCCGTGAAACCTCGGAGGCTTTCAGCGCGGCTTCCTCCCGGAGGGCGCGGGCGTCTTCGGCGGTTTTCTGGGCATCGAAGCCGGTCTTGGCGGCCTCGGCGGCGGCGACCAGCTCCGCGCTGGTGGCCACCTTGGTGGCTTCCGCCCGGCGTTTGGCGAGTTCGGCGTTGGAGTCGGCAATGTTCATCGCCGCTTTGTTCTGGCCGACGGTTTGCGAGGCTTCGGCTTCGGCCACCTTGATCTTCTGGTCGCGGACCGCCTCGGCCTGGCCGACCGTTCCGCGCTGGTTTTCCTGCGCCACGCGGATTTGGGCGTCGTTGACGGCTTTGGCGGCTGCTTCCTTGCCGAGAGCCTCAATGTATCCGGACTTGTCCTGAATATCCGTGATGTTGCAGTTGATGAGTTCGAGGCCCAGTTTCTCGAGCTCCCGTTCCACCCCGGTGGAAATGCCGCCGATGAGTTTTTCGCGGTCCGAATTGATTTCCTCAATCGTCATCGTGGCGATCACGATGCGCATCTGGCCGGTGATGATCTCCTGGGCGAGCTGGCTGATGTCGTCGTCGGATTTTCCGAGCAGCCGGTTGGCCGCGGCCATCATCAGCTCGGGCTTCTTGGAGATGGCGATGGTGAAATTCGACGGAACGCTCACGCGAATCTTCTGCGAAGAGAGGGCGTCCTCCAGCTCGATCTTGATGTTGAGCGGTCGCAGCGACATGAAGCCGTAGCTTTGAAAGATGGGGACAATGAACTTGGCCCCGCCATTGATGCACTGGGAACTCTGTCCTTTCCCCGTTTTGCCGAACACGACCAGCACCTTGTCGGGCGGGCACATTTTAAAGCGACTCAGCGCGGTCGCGATGACGAGGACGAGGAACAGGATCCCTACGCCAACAAAGACGATGTCGTTGCTCATGTTTTTTTGGATTCGACGAGAAGGTTTGGTCCATCAAGCCGGATGATGGTTACCGTTTTCCCAGTAGAAATTGGTTCAGTTTCCTGTGTGATCGCAGAGAGGGTTTCCAGGCCGGTGTTGAGCGTGACCTGGATTTGCCCTCCGTTCTTGGGATCGATCGTGGTGTAGACGACGCCGTCTTTCCCGACCGCTGTGTCCAGTTGCATGCTGCCATCGTTCTGAAAATGGACGAACGTTCGAACAATCCCCCAGATGGTGAGCATGAAGCAGCTTCCGGCGAGCACGGCGAAGGCCAACGCCGGCAACAAGGTCGTGTGGCTCAGGCTGTAACCACCGGCCCACCCAAAGCCGAAGAAGAAACCCACGATTGGTTTTACCGAGAAGAGGCTGGCTCCATCGTGGTCGGGGTGGTCGATGTCCGTATGGATTTCCATCCCGACGAGCTGCAAGACGCCGAGGATCAGGATCAGAAATGCCGCAAGGTAACCGATTCCATAGAAGGCTTTTTGGGCCGGCAAATATCCGGCCCAGTCGGTCGACAGTGATTTTAGAAGGTCCATTGGGGCGTTTTGTTTTTGAATTTACCGGGGCCGGCGTCGCGGAGCTTTTTCTGTTTGGGCAAGGATCGCCGCGAGGGACCAGAGCAGCCTGGAACCAGCCAATAAAATCCAGGGCCGCAGGAGGAGGGTATTTCGGGATTCAACGCAGAGTGGGGAAGGGAAATCCGAGAAGCAAGGCTCGGGAACGGTCGCGGGAGAATTCCAGGTTCATGTCACCATTGTCGCAGGTTGTAGATTATTCTCTATTATAATCGGCGGAAAGTTTTCCGGCCATGCACTCGTGCTGCCAGGCAAAAATCGAGAACCCTCTATACTATTTTTGCAAAGATGCACCTTGCTGTTAGGCGGCTCCGTGTCAACGCCGGCCGGGCGAGGCAAGGCTGATTTGCCCGGATAAATCAGCCGGCCGCAATTTCGGGCTTCGCGGGTCCGGTTGGAAACTATCGGGCATTTGCGCGCATTTCTCTCGCGCGCGTGTGGGTGCGCGCGTGTTGCTCACAGAAGCCTCAGATCGCGCGCGATCGCTGCGGAGAAGGACGTTGCCCGTTGCGCCCGCCGAATCCGAATTGCCCGCGGGCGAGCCGTCCGGTGACGGCGGCTGCCATAATTTCTGTAGGCGGGCTACCGTGATTTCGCAGGGTATGAGCGCTTGGGTTCTAGGGTGGGGTGGGCGAGATTTCGACCAAGCAGAACAACTAGGACAAGCACAGGACAGGGTGAACTGCTGGCCAGGCTGGTTGACCGCCGGAACAGCAGTGGCAAGTCGATAGCCGGCTGGCTGGGTTTCTGTCCCAGACCCTCTTTCGCTGGGCTGACGCCGGCCTAGTCGCGCATTACTGCTCCAGGCGGGAGATTGGGTTCAATTGCAAAAGTTTGGAACTTTTACGTGGCTCAATGCGTGGCCGGGTAGTAATTTCCTACCGGCATTTTTGGGCCTCTGATTTGGGGGCTTGATTTCGCCATGTGGGTAACTGATAAATAATTATGAGTTTGATTGAACCAACCCGAGGGATGGCTGATTAAACGTTGGGCGCAAACGTGATGAAGTCCGCACCGGCAGCACAAAGTCAAACCACGGCATCGTTGCCTCCAGGTGAAGCGATGAAGCGAGTGGCGCTCTCTTTGGCCGCGGTGATACTCGTTGTCGGCGCGGTTGTCGCAGCGGTTCAACGGGCCTGGATTTGGAGCCTTGGTTTCTCGGCGATGGCGGCTCTGCTTTTCGGCATTTCTTGGTTCGCAAAACGAAAGGCGGTTGATGCGGCGTTGAACGCGAGCTCCGCGATGGCCGACATCGCATCCGGATTATGAGCGCACGTCCTACGCCCAACCAATCCCCGCATCCGACGCTGGCCAAGGGCCAGCGCTGATGACATCAACGTTAAGCGCGGTCGCCCCTTATTCTCGATTCGCAATGTTTATCATCGGAGATGAACGCCACGCAGAGCCTCAAGAAGGTGAGTTTGCGACATTTGCCGACGCGATGGTTGAGCTGCGTCGCCGGGCTGCTCTTCCGTGGAATGAACCGCCCAATGTTGCGCCATGCACGAACTGGCGAGAGTGTGGTAGGAAATATGAAGTTATCGAGTACGACGATTCTGCCAAGCCGTGGAGAGAACTTCGGAGGCATGCAGTTCTTGAAGTCAGCGCGTTGGGCGCGACCTGGTTTCAACCACACGAGACTGTGAATCCGATCAAATGACGCTTATCCACTTTCCGCATCCGGCGCTGGACAAGGGTCAGCGCGGACGACAAAAACGTTACAGCGATCCAAAAGGGTCAGGTTGAAAATATTACAATCAGCGGGGTCGCGACGTT
>CAYZGG010000096.1:0-15646 GCA_964477955.1 uncultured Opitutaceae bacterium | reverse complement strand
GAGCACCACCTTGCCAAGGTGGACGTCGAGAGTTCGAGTCTCTTCTCCCGCTCCATTTTACGAAAACCGCTGGTTTCCAGCGGTTTTTTCGTTATCAGGAAAGCCGTGAATGCCTCTGAATTCTTTGCCTTGCCGCCTTCGCTGGCGCGTTTCGCGTCGTTTTTCCCGGCCGACGCAGCTCCATGGGAATGGCTCAAGGCGATCGCAGCGGCGCTGAAATCCCTGCCCGCGGTCAGCAACGAACAGCTGATTCCCGCCGGGGTCCACGTCGAGGGGGCGGTCTGGTTGCTGTCCGGCGTCAAGCTTCCGGCCTACGCCACGCTCATCGGCCCGGCCTGGATTGGAGCCGGCACGGAAATCCGCCCGGGCGCATTCGTCCGCGGCAATGTCATCACCGGCGAGAACTGCGTTTTGGGCAACGCCAGCGAATTCAAGAACTGCCTGCTGCTCGACCGGGTGCAGGCGCCGCACTACAACTACGTCGGCGATTCCGTTCTCGGCAACGGCGCCCATCTCGGGGCGGGGGCGATCTGTTCCAATCTCCGGCTCGACCAGGCCGAGGTGACGGTCCGGCTGCCCGACCGCACGGTGGCGACCGGCCTGCGCAAGTTCGGCGCGGTGCTCGGCGACCACGCGGAGGTGGGCTGCAATGCCGTGCTCAACCCGGGTTCGCTCCTCGGCCCGCGGGCCCTGGTCATGCCCACCATGGCCTTCGGCGGCTTTTTGCCCGCGGCCCACATCGCCCGCATCCGGGAGGCGATCGCGGTGATCCCGCGGACGGATTGATTCCGGTCGGGCGATTTCGCGCTTTCCTCCGGCGGAAGAATCCGCCCAGATGCCCGGTCGTTCAGTCGAAAATCCGCAATCCAAAATCGAAAATAGCCTCATGCCCCGCATCCTCACCGGCATCACGCCCTCCGGCACGCTTCACATCGGCAATTATTTCGGCGCCATGCGTCCGGCCATCGAACTGCAGGCCGGCGGCGACGCGTTCTATTTCATCGCCGACTATCATTCGCTCACGGCCGTGACAGATCCCGTGGAGCGCCGGGCGTACACCCAGGGCATCGCCCTCGACTGGCTCGCTTGCGGGCTCGATCCCGCCAAGGCCGTTTTCTGGCGCCAGAGCGACGTGCCTCAGGTTTGCGAGCTCACCTGGCTGCTCGGCTCACTCACGCCCATGGGCCTGCTCGAACGCGCGCACAGCTACAAGGACAAGACCGCCAAGGGTATTTCGCCGAATTTCGGGCTCTTCGCCTATCCCGTGCTCATGGCCGCCGATATTCTGTTATACGACACGAACGTCGTTCCGGTCGGCCGGGACCAGAAGCAGCACCTCGAGATGACACGGGACATCGCGATCAAGTACAACCAGACGTACGGCGAAACCTTCGTCGTGCCCGAGGAGCGCATTGCGGAGGAGGTCGCGGTCATTCCCGGCCTCGACGGACAGAAGATGTCCAAGAGTTACGGCAACACGATCGAGATTTTCGGCGACGAGAAGGCGCTGCGAAAAAAAGTCATGGGCATCGTGATGGATTCGCGCACGCCGCAGGAGCCCAAGCCGGACGCGGAGAAGAACCTGGCGATCCAGCTGCTGAAATTCGTGGCACCGGCGGAGGTGGCGGTGGATTTCGAGAATCGGTTGCGGGCCGGCGGGCTGGGTTATGGCGACCTGAAGAAGGCGCTGTTCGAGCATTACTGGAGTTGTTTCGCCCCGTACCGGGCGAAGCGCGCCGAGCTCGCGGCCAGCCCCGATTACGTCGAGCAGGTCCTGCGCGACGGCGCGCAGCGTGCGCACGCCGTGGCCGAAAAAACGATGGCCCGCGCCTTGAAAGCCTGCGGGCTGAGGTAGGCGAGATGGTTTTGTGGGCGGGGTGCCCTCATCCCGCGGGATAGAAGATGAGACTGCCACACATCCTTTCGTTCAACAAATCGCCGCTCATCTTCTTTACCGCCTGTACCGAGGAGCGCCAGCCCGTGTTGGCTTGCGCGGAAGCGCAGCAGGTCCTGACCCAAATCTGGCAACAATCCGCCGAACACGACGGTTGGTATGTCGGCCGGTTTGTCCTCATGCCAGGATCACCTGCATTTCTTCGCGATGCCGACGTCCACCGCCAAGCCGCGCGGCGAGTGGTGCAAAATGTGGAAATCAGTTTCGTCGCGCCGGCTAACACAGGTCCTGAAAATCGCCCCGCCGCTCTGGCAGGCGGATACCTTCGACCATATTTTGCGCAGTGAAGAGTCCTATGCCGGAAAATGGCAATATGTATTGGAAAATCCGGTCCGGCGCGGTCTCTGCAGGCGGGCGGAGGATTGGCCGTGGCAGGGTGAGATTCATTCGCTCCGGGCGTGATTGGCGGGTGAGGGCACCCGCCCCACAACAGAAACTTCCGGTCTGGAAGAAGGCCCGCGCGCCTATGCCCGGATCCCCTCCGGGCCTTCTTTCCGAAAATGTGGGCGGGGTGCGCTCACCCCGCGGGGCGTGGTCTCCGCTGCTTCCGAAAAACACCGCTCACCCTTTTCGTCGCAACACGGCGACGTAGAAGCCGTCGGTGTCGTGGGTGCCGGGCAAAAGGGTGCGACCGATGCCATCCGGTTCGCCGCCCCAGGTCCGCGCGGGCGGCTCGGCGACGAAAGCTGGGGTCTGATCGAGGAAAGCCGCCGCCACATCGTGGTTTTCGCGCGGGCTCAGCGAGCAGGTGGCGTAGACCAGCAGGCCGCCGGGGCGGACATGCACGGCATTGGCGGCGAGAATCTGCTGCTGCATGGCGGCAAACTGGTCGAGCATGCCCGGCTGCGTATACCATTTCATGTGCGGCATCCGGCGCCACGTGCCGGTGCCGGAGCAGGGGGCGTCGACGAGGACTCCGTCGTAGGCCCGGGCCGGCGAGCGCACGACCTGCACCTGATCAAGCTTCGCGCGGGCGGCGCGTTCCTGTAATTCCGTGAGCATTCCCGGGCGGATGTCGGTGGCGTCGACCCGGCCGCCCGCGCCCACGAGCCGGGCCAGTTGCAGGGTCTTGCCGCCCGCGCCGGCGCAGGCGTCGAGCCAGGTCTCACCGGTCGCGACCGCAGCGTGAAGCAGCACGAGTTGCGATCCCAGATCCTGGATTTCGCAAAAACCGCGGCGGAAGGAATCCGTGACGGCGACCTCGGCGTTCGGGGGCAGGCGCACGGCACCGGGGAGCACGGTCGACTCCACCGGCAGCCAGCCTTTCGCAGAGAATTCGTCGAGCACGAGCTGGGGATGAGCCGTCTGCAGCCGGACCCACAGCGCGGCGCGCTCGTTGAGCGCATCGAGATGAGGCGGGACAAACGCCGCCGGACAGTCCGCGCGAAACCACGCGGGCAGGAGCGTTTCCGGCGAGAACGCCCCCCCGGTCAACTCGACCAACTGGGCGGCTTTGCCGGCGAGGCTCGGGGCCGGGGCGGGCCAGTCGGCGCACAGCTGGTTGCGGAAATCGCGGGTGTCCTTGAGCACCGGAGCGAGCCAGGCGGTGAGGCGCGCGGCCAGGGCGGGGTCGCGGGTGAGGAACGGCTCGAGCCAGGGCAGAAAGCGGATGCCGGTGTAGAGGAGTTCGCGGTAGAGCCGGCGGTCGCGCGAGCCAAAGGCCCGGTTGCGGCCCAGCAGGTCCTTGATCCGCCGGGGCAGGGCGCTGTCGGTCGCGAGGTGCGGGCGCACCTGCTCGAACAGCGAGAGAAAGGTGCGCTGCTGGTTGGCGATGATGCGCGGCAGATCCACAGCGCAAAGCTCAGAATTTGAGAAGGTCGACCTGGACGTTGAAGCCGAAGGAGCCTTCGCGCGAATTGCCTTGCGAGAAGGTGACGGCGTACCGGACGTCCCAGGTCTGGCCGAGCCGCTGGGTCAGGCCGTAGGTTTGCTCGTCGAAGCGGTGGAGCCGGGCGTCATAGCGCCAGCGGCTGAACACGTCGTAGTTTTCGTTGAGACGGCGCCGGCATTCGAGGAGGAATTCCTCGTAGTCGTGGACGAGGAAGTGCTCGGAAAGTTTCACCGACCACCATTTCTGGTCGGTCACCTCGACGCCGTAGTTGAGTTCCTGCTGGTCGCCGGTCTGGGGCGAGAGGCGCTCGAAGGTCTCGAGGCGCAGCCAGGGCGCCGGGGTCAGAGCGAACTCGGTGTAGAGGCTCGACAGCGGGCGGTCGCCGGGCTTGGGCGTGAAACGGTAGTCGGCGGCGAAATTCAGCTCGGCGAGGTTGCGCGAGCCGTAGACCGGGTCGCGCGTCTGGAGCGTGTTGTTGAACGAGAGGCGCAGGGTGTTGAGCGCATCGAGCTGATCGACGTTGCGCTGGTCGGCGATCGAGAGCGGCTGCAGGTAGGTGGTAAACACCTGGCGGTCGATGGCGGGGATGTAGGCCTGGCCATGGGCGGCCTCCGGGGCGTAGCGGTACGACAGGTGCGGTTCGAAGAGATGGCGCAGGCCGTCGATGTCCCAGACTTCGTTTTTGTAGTCGAAGGTTCCGCTGGCGTGCAGGACGGCGTCGAAGCCGACTTCGCCGAGCGTGCGGGTGTAGGTGTCGCGGCCGTTGACGGCGTCGGCGTAGTAGGTCACACGCCCGCCGGCGACCGGCGTGAAGGTGAGCCAGGGGGCGAGCGCGACGGGGCGTTCGAGGCCGTAGTAGGCATCGAGGCGGTTGGAGCGCAGGCCGGGCAGATTTTGGTAAGCGTTCTCGTCGAGCACGGCGAGGCTGGCGTCGAGCCGCTCGTAGACCCCGCCGACCACGGGTGAGGGCAGCAGGTCAAAGCGTACTTCCGGCAGGCGCTGCTGCATCTTGAAATACGGATTGGGATTCGCCCGGACCGTGGTGCTGAAAACGTAGTTGGCTCCGGTGTAGGTGCCCTCAAGAAAGGAGTCGGGCTGCTGAACGGGGAAGAACCAGTTCGGTTTGAAATCACGCAGGACTTCCGAGTCGCTCCAGTAGTTCAGCTCGCCGTTCAGGGTGAAATTCGGGCCGATCTGCTGCTGATGTTGCCATTCGACGTAGCCGCGGTCCTCGGGCACGGGGGCGCCCAGAAAGTCGACGCCCTTGTCGCCATGGTCGTTGATGTAGCCGGACCGGAAGAAACCGCGGGCGAAATCGTCGCCGCTGCCGGTCGCATAGCTGCCGGAGGGGCCGATCATCAGGCCGCGGGCGCTGTAAAGCCCGCCGTCGGCGCCGAGCTTCACCCCGTCCGCCACCGGCACGTGCAGGCCGAATTCGCCGTAGGCCCCGAGATTGTGCCGGTAGCCCAGCGTGCCGGACAGGTAGGAAATCAGCTCGGCGTGCAGGTCGTGTTCGAATTTGGGGAGGGTGAAGAAGCGGTGGCCCAGCAGGCCGATCTTGAGTCCTTCACCCGACACGATGCGGTCGCGTTGATAGACGAGCCGGTCGGCGTGGATCGAAGGGGCATACGAGGCGTTGTCGCGGAAAAAAACGGTGGCGTTGGTGATCACCAGATTTTCGAGGGTGCCGTCGACGGTGTCGCCCGTGACAAAAAACGGGAAGCGTCCGAGCCGGGCGCGGCGGACGTGCAGGGTGTCGTTCTCGAGGTTGTAGCTGCCTTCGTCGGCGAGCAGCCGGCGGTCGCCGCGGGTCAGCACGAGGTTGCCCTTGGCGGTGACGGTGTGGGAGCGGTCGTCGTAACGGATTTCGTCGGCCGTGAGCAGCAGGTCGCCATAGACCACCCGGGCGTCACCGCGGAGGAGCAGGCTTTTGGTGGCGTCGTCGTAGGTGCTTTCGTTGCCGGTGGCGAGGGGACTCGTGACCGGGTTCGCGGCGGGCAGGTAACCGGCGGTCAGCAGGAGGAGGCTGGCGACGGCGATCAGTCGGCCATGAAGGGCGGGAGGCATGCTGTTGAACTGCCGCGGCGGGCGGGGTGGCGCAATGAGAAAGCTCCGACGCGTCCGCGCGCCGGGCTGGTTCCACGCAAACGCGGTGATTTGCTGAATGGGAGGAACGGGTGGGCGGCCGGCGCGGATTTTCGGGGCCGGCCGGACCGCGCCCCTTTGTTCTAGACGGCCACGCCGGGTTCGCCAGACTGGCTTATCGCTTGATCATTCCCCCCAACGAACTGGAAGCCTTTCTCCGCAACCGCCAGGCCAATCCCCATGGCTGGCTCGGCATGCACCCGATCACGTACAAGCGGCGCAAAGGCGTCGTGGCGCGCGCGTTTGTGCGCGCGGCGGTGAAGTGCGAGTTGGTCGATCTCGACTCGCCCGGGGCGCCGGCCCACGCGATGGAGCAGCTCGCACCCGAGGGGTTTTTCGAGCTGTTCCTGCCCAAGCGGTCGGTCTTCCGGTACCAGCTGCGCTATGAGACATCGTGGGGCGACGTTCATCAGACGTACAACGCCTATTCGTTCCTGCCGACGCTGGGCGACCAGGATCTCTATCTTTTCAACGAGGGCACGGAGCAGCGCATCTACGAGAAGCTGGGCGCGCATCCGCGCCGCCTCGGCGAGGTGCCGGGGGTGGCCTTTGCCGTCTGGGCGCCGAACGCGTCGCGCGTTTCGGTCGTGGGCAATTTCAACGCCTGGGATGCGCGCTTCCATCCGATGCGGCCGCTCGGCGCCTCCGGCGTGTGGGAGCTGTTCGTGCCCGGCCTGGGCGAGGGCGAGCTGTACAAGTTTGCGATCTGGGACCGGCACGGCAACATGCTGTTGAAGACCGATCCCTACGGCACGTATTTCGAGGCGCCGCCGAACAACGCCGCCATCGTATGCTCGACGGGGCATCACCCGTGGGGCGACGCGGCCTGGCTGGAACAGCGCGCGGCGGGAGCCGGTCGGCTCGACCGGCCGATGTCGGTTTATGAAGTGCATCTGGGTTCGTGGCGGCGGAAACTCGAGGAGGCCAACCGGCCGCTGACCTATCGCGAGCTGGCGCCGGCGCTGGCCGACTACGTGGCCGGGATGGGGTTCACCCACATCGAGATCATGCCGGTTTCCGAATATCCCTACCTCGGTTCGTGGGGTTACCAGGTGAGCGGCTACTTCGCGCCGACGCACCGGTACGGCACGCCGGAGGATTTTCAGTTTTTTGTCGACCATCTGCACCAGCGCGGCATCGGGGTGCTTCTCGACTGGGTGCCGGCGCATTTTCCCCGCGACACCTTCGCGCTTGCGCAGTTCGACGGCACGCACCTCTACGAGCACGCGGATCCGCGGCTCGGGGCGCACCAGGACTGGGGCACGCTGATCTTCAACTACGGCCGGCATGAGGTGCGGTGTTTCCTGGTCGCCAGCGCGCTCGCCTGGCTCGACCGCTACCACATCGACGGGCTCCGCGTGGATGCGGTGGCGTCGATGCTGTACCTCGACTATTCGCGCAAGGCCGGCGAATGGATTCCCAACAAGCACGGCGGGCGCGAGAACCTCGAGGCGATCGAGTTCATCCGGCAGACCAACGATCTGGTGCACAAGCTGTATCCGGGCGCGGTGATGATCGCGGAGGAGTCGACGGCGTTTCCGCAGGTCAGCCGGCCCGTGCGCGACGGCGGGCTGGGCTTCGACTACAAGTGGAACATGGGCCTGATGCACGACACGCTGGCGTATTTTCAGAAGGATCCGATCCACCGGAAATGGATGCACGACAAGCTGACCTTCGGGATGCTCTACCAGTATTCGGAGAATTTCATCACGGTCTATTCGCACGACGAAGTGGTGCACCTGAAGTCGTCGATGCTCGGCAAAATGGCGGCGGTGCATCCGGGGGAAAAGGCGGCCAATCTGCGGGCGCTATACGGCTTCGTCTGGACCTATCCCGGAAAAAAACTGCTCTTCATGGGGAGCGAGTTCGGCCAGGGCCGGGAATGGAACCACGACGACAGCCTGGACTGGCACCTGCTGGAATATCCGGAGCACAAGGGGCTGCAATCGCTCGTCCGCGATCTGAACCGTCTCTATTGCGACGAGCCGGCCTTCAGCGCGGGCGATTTCAATCCGGAGTGTTTCCGGTGGGTGAACTGCACGGATGCGGACAACAGCGTGATCAGTTTCCTGCGGCTCGATCCCGCGCGCCGGACGGTCTTTCTCATCGTTGGCAACTTCACCCCCGTGACGCGCGGCGGCTACCGGACCGGGGTGCCGTACGCCGGGCACTGGGCGGAGGTGATGAACACCAATTCCAGCTATTACGGCGGCGCCGGGTTCGGCAACCTGGGCGGATGCATGACGGACGCCGTGCCGTGCGACGGCCAGGGCCAGTCGCTGCTGCTGACCTTGCCGGGCCTCACCACGCTCGTGTTCAAGTGGACGGCGCTGTAGCCGGTGCCGCGCGGCCAGACGACGAAACTCCCAGGCGGGCACGGCCGCCATGATCTGTGCGAACACCGTCGGTCCGGTAACATCCCGGATCAGCACCCCGCGGACCGCGAAACTCAGGTCGTGAGCACGCGGCCACTCCGCCAGCGGACTTCTGCTCAGCCGTTTACGCAACAATCACCCTTTGTTCACCGGACAGCATTGGTCGCCGACCCCGGCTACAGTTCAATTCAATATGCGCTGGAGAGAAGATTCGCACCAACTCTCTGTGAATTTCTTGGCTCATTCCGAAGCGAGCCGCTTTCACAAACAATTAAAGCCACGAAATTGCATTATTGTTTGACCGTCTGGACGCGTCCGATGTCTTGTAGAGAACCTACTTTCACCCCGGCATGAAGCGCTTCCTCGTAATCCTGATCACCTTCAATCTCCTTGTCGCCACCGGCTTCGCGAAGCCGAATTTCGAAAAAGCGGCCAAGGCGCGGATCGAGGACAATTACGTGGTGGTCCTTTGGGCAAGCGGGAAGAAAGCCATCTATCCGGTCAGCACACTCACGAGCGATGACCTTGCGATTCTGACTGCGATCGCGGAAAAGCGGCCTCTGGCCAAAGGCAGCGGACGGGTGGAGGACTATCATCCGGCCGAACCCCGAAAAGTCACGATTGCCCGGAACGAAAGGGTCGGCGACGAGGAGATCGTCCAGTTGGTGCTGCCGAACGTGGTGCATGATCAGGGGCAGACGGAAGCCTGTCAGTTCTACGCGCTCAACCACGCGCTGCAGATTGCGGGCTACTTCGTCGAACTCGACCGTCTGATGGACTGGCAGCGGATTCCAGAGCGGAGCTACGCGCAACGGGACGCCTATGCCCGGCTTTTTTCCGGCGAATACGGTTGTGGCACCTCGGCGGAACTGGCCGAGAGCGCGTCGGCGGCCGTCGCGCGATGCTGTCCCGAGGCCCGTTGCAACGCCGTCTCTTGGGACCGGATGACCCTGCAGACCCAGCAGAAGGCCCTCGCCCAGTCGACGAAGGCAACCTACCTGCGGGCGAAGGTATCGGCGGTTTCCCAGCCGGAGAACTGGGAGTGGATCCGCGACGAGTTGCGCAAAGGCAATCCGGTCATTGCCGGACTCGTCTCGGATTACTGGCGGGTGCTGCCGGCCGCATTTTTCGAACACCATCGCGCTCCCGCGATTGACAGCGGACATGCCGTGGTGGTGATCGGCTTCACGTGGAACGAGGCGCTAAAGAGCGGGACTTTCCGGCTGGTGAATTCTTGGGAAGATCAACCCGAGATCGTCGTGAGCACGGAGGATGCCCGCGAGAGTCTGTATGGCTGTCTGAGCATCACGCCGAAGGGCGGAAGCTGAATCGAGGCAATTCTTCTGGCCGACGGGTCGGGGGCAGTCGTGCGGGGACCGATCGCCCCGCGGGCTTCAACCCAAACTGGGGGACAGGGACGCGCTGGAGAGGTCTTCCTCGGGCGCCAGCTCTTCGATCAAGGCCATCAGTTCAGTATGCATGAAAGGTTTCGTGAGGAGACGGCTGGCCCCCAGACCATGGGCCAGCTTCAAATAAGTGCCCGCAAACCGGGCGCCGCCGCCGGACATACCGACGATTTTCGCCTCCGGCTTGAGCTGGCGGATCTCCTTGATGACTTCGAGCCCGTCCTTGTCTGGCATGATCAGATCGGTAAACACCAGATCGAACGGCTTCTCCCGATAAACGCGCATGCCGCGGGTGCCGTTTTCGGTCAGCGTTATTTGGTGTCCAGCCATTGACAACATGTCTTGCAGCAGGTTGCGGATGCCGGGGTCGTCATCGATGATGAGAATGCGCGCCATGGTCAAAAGGAGGGAGGCATCCGCTCAGGGCGACGGTGGCGTCAGGAATCGCCCGCGCGAAAGTTCCGTCGTCGAAAGAGGAAGGCGCGGCGCCCCGGGGGAGTCGTTTTTCGGATTGGCGCAGGGGTGTTTCATCGATGTGGGATCCGCAACAATTGATATCGTCACGCCCGGCCCGGGCTTGAGGTAAAGTCCCTGGGTGGACGGGAAAGCGGCTTCCGGGATTGCCCGGGCGCCAGACCGTTTCTCCGTGCTTGGCGGCTGCGCTTGGGCGGCTAGGCTGTCGGTATGGACATCCAGGAACGCCTTGCCCTCTATCTCGGCCGGAAACCGGACACGACCCGCGCGGCGTTTGTGGCCCGCAATGCCACGGTGATCGGTGACGTGCGGCTGGGGCCGCTTAGCAGCGTGTGGTACGGCTGCGTGTTGCGCGGGGACATCCAGACCATCGAGATTGGCGAGGGCTCAAACATTCAGGACCTGTCGATGGTGCACCTCGCAGACGACTACGGCGTCAAGATCGGCCGGTACTGCACGATCGGGCACAGCGCCATCATCCATGCCTGCACGATCGGCGACGAATGCCTGATCGGCATGGGCGCGACCATTCTGGACGGCTCGCAGATTGGCGATCGCTGCATCGTCGGTGCCAATGCGCTCGTCACGCAGCGGTTCGTCGCCCCGCCGGGTTCGATGATTCTGGGCGCGCCGGCCAAAGTCGTGCGCCAGCTGACGGAGAAGGAAATCGCCGGACTGCGGCCCTGGGCGGAAAAATACGTCGCGGTGGCGAAGGCGCACGCGGGCCTGCCGGCCTGACACGGTCGGCGGCGGACCGGACGCGGTCGCTGATTTCGCAAGAACTGCGCAGCCCGGAAATGATTTCGGTGTTACGATCCGACAAAAAGGAGCTGCTATGAAAATCAATATGGGAAATCTTGACCGCGCGGTTCGCGCCATTGTCGGGCTCGCCATCCTTGTCGTAACTTTCTACACCCGGAGTACCTGGGGGATGATCGGCCTCGTGCCGGTGCTGACCGCCTACCTCGGCTATTGTCCGCTCTACCAGTGGCTGCACATCGACACCTGCCACGCGCACAAGGAGTGAGTCCGCTCCATTTCAGCGGACCCGATCGAGCACGCTGAAGGTATAACGATAGTTGGCGTCGGCGCTGTCCCGCCGGCCGCTCTCGCGCCACCGCAGGTTTCGCCATTCGGGGAACCAGGTGTCCCCCGGCACCTCGGCATGGACCAGTGTGAGCAGAATCCGGTCCGCCAGCGGGAGGGTCTCTTCGAAAATTCGCTGGCCGCCACAGACCATGATTTCCCCCGGCAGCGTCTGCGCAATCGCGAGCGCGTCGGCCACGTTGTCGGCGACGCGCACGCGATCGGTGGCCAGTTTCGCGTTGGAGGTGATCACCACGGGTTGCCGGCCGTCCTGCAAAACCCGCGGCCAGGTCTCGAAGCAAACGCGCCCCAAAACCACGGTCTGTCCGGCGGTTTTTTCATGAAACCACGCCTTGTCCTCGGGAATGTCAAAAGGGAGCCGGCGGTCGCGGCCGATCACGCGGTTTTCCGCGCAGGCGACGATCAGGGTGACGGGCTTGGCCATGGTCGGCTGATGCCCGCCGCGATGCGGTCCGGCAAGGACAATTAGCAATCCGACTACCGCGCCGGCCCGCCGACGCAGCCTTGTCATAAACCGGCCGGTCTCTATTGCCGAGGCATGCTTATCGGAGTCCCCCGCGAAATCAAAATCGGCGAAAAACGCGTTTCCATGACCCCCAGCCTGTGCCGCCGGGTCGTTTCCCTCGGCGGCGAGGTGTTGATCGAAAAGGGCGCCGGCTTGAGCGCCGGCTTTCTGGACGAGGAATATCGGGCCGCCGGTGCGGTCCTGGCGGCGTCGCCGACCAAGATCTGGAAAAGCGCCGATCTGATCCTGAAGGTCAAGGAGCCGCTGGAGTCGGAGTTCGGGCTGATGCAGCCCGGCCAGACGATCTTCACCTACCTGCACCTGGCCGCCGGGGCGAAGCTCGCGCGGGAGCTCTGCCGCAAGAGCATTCTCGGCATCGCCTACGAAACGGTGGAGGGGGTCGACGGTTCGTTCCCCCTCCTCAAGCCCATGTCGCAGATTGCCGGCCGGCTCGCCGTGCAGCTGGGCGCTTATTTTCTCCAATCGCAACACGGCGGTGCGGGCGTGCTGCTCGGCGGCATTCCCGGGACGATGCCGGGGCATGTCGTGGTCGTCGGCGCGGGCAATTCCGGCGCGCATGCGGTGCAGATGGCCGCCGGCATGGGCGCGCGCGTGACCGTGCTGGATCTGGACACGCGCAAGCTCGAGGCGCTCGATACCGAGTACCGCGGACGCATCGTCACGCTCATGTCCAATCCGGCCAACATCGAGCAGGAGGTGGCCGGTGCGGACCTGCTCGTCGGCGCCGTGCTCATCCCCGCCGCCAAGGCGCCGATCGTCGTCACGCGGAAAATGGTGCAGCGCATGCGTCCGGGCAGCGTGATCGTGGACATTGCCATCGACCAGGGCGGCTGCATCGAGACCATCCGCCCGACGTCGCACGAAAAGCCGGTGTACCAGGAGTACGGGGTCAACCATTACGCGGTGCCCAACATGCCGGCGCTGGTCGGCCGCACGTCAACGATGGGACTGACGCAGGCGACCGAGCCGTTTGTCGCGATGATCGTGCAGAAGGGGATCGATCGCGCCTTGAGCGAGCACAGCGGGCTCGCCAAGGGCGTGAACACCCGCGGCGGCCGCATCGTCTACGCCGCGGTTGCCAAGGCGGTCGGCTTTGACCGGCCGTGAGCGGAATACCGATCCGGGCGCAGCTTTCAGGGTTGTCCTCGGCGTTCAGACCGCCTGACTGGGCCGGTGCCAATTCCGCCGACCTGCCAGCCGCCTCCTGGGTTCGGATTATTCGCGGGAAGAAGGCTGGTCGTACTTTTTCTGTTGGGAGGGCTGGCGGGCGTTCGGAGCAGCGCAGCTGACGCCGAGAGGTTTGCCGGGGAGTCTCAGGCTTGGGTGCGCTACGAATCGCCCAACTTCGAACTCTACAGCGCGAACCGGGACGGCGAGTCGCGCGAACTTCTGCACAACCTCGAGCTGCTGCGCGCGCTGTTCCTGGACACCTTCAAGCTCAAGGAGCGCCAACCCCTGCCCGTGACGGCTTATTTTTTCCACCGGGAGAAGGATTTCCATGCCTACGTGAGCGAAGGGCAGCGGCGGACGGAAAATCTGGTCGGCTACTATATCGGCGGTCCCGACCGGGCGATCGTCACCCTGTCTCCAACCTGGGACGATGAATCGGCCCGCTATGTGATTTTCGACGAATACATCCATCATCTGGTGCACACCTGTGGCGCGGCCCCGCCTATCTGGTACGACGTCGGTGTCGCGGAGCTTTTTTCGAGCATCAACGTGACCGCCGACAAGATGGAACTTGGCAAGCCTCTGGCGGGGCACGTCGTCTGTCTGCGCGCGAACCACTTGTTGCCGTTGGAAACCCTGTTTGACGTCGACCGGGTTTCCTCGGTCTACAACAACGGTATGCTCACGGAGCTGTTTCGGGCAGAGTCCTGGGCTCTGATGCATTATCTCTATTACGGTCGGACCGACCTGGCCCGGGACAAAGTCGATGTTTTCATGAACTACATCCTGACGGAAGGGCCCCATCCCGATCCGGCGCGCCGCCGCCGGCTTTTTCAAGAGACCATCGGGATGGACTATCCGCAGATGCAGGAAGAACTCGAGCGATACGTTCTTCGCGGGCGGTACGTCTGGCACAGCATCGTGGCCCCGTCCGTCCCGCCCGAAAAGACTTATTCGGTGCGCAAGATGCCGCTCGGGGAGATCCGCGAGCGGCTTGCGGAACTGGACCTGCGCGTCAACCAGTCGCCCCTCGCCCGCCTCGAACTGTTGAATGACATTGGCGGCGCGCCCGCCGACCCGCGCCCGCTCGAGGTGCTCGGCACCGATGCTTGGATGCAACGAGATCAAGGCATGATGAAGCAGCGCTGGCTGGGGGCGCTTGAGGCCGGTTCGCAAAATGCCGCGATCTACTGGGAACTGGCGCGCCTTGAGGGCGCCGGCCTGTACGAATATTTTGATGTGTATTTCCAGCTCCCCGAAGACCGGGCACAACTGTTGCGTCGCCTGCTCAAACGCACGATGACCTCAGCGCCGGAGCTGGCCGAGGCCTACGAGCTCTCAGCCTGGGTTGAGGCCACGGCGGCAAGACCGGACATTGCCGCCATCAATCTCGTCCAGGGCCGCTTCAGCACGCTTCCGCACAAGGCGCGCACGCTGCTGGCGCTGGCCCTTGTTCGCTACCGTCTGGACGATTCCGCCGGGGCTCTGGCCCTCCTGAGAGAGATGGGAAAATTGAATCCGGATCGTCTCGTGGCCCGCCGGGCGGAGCTGCTCCGCGCGCAACTTGAAGGCCGTCCGCACGTTTCCGCGGCTGGAGTCGGCGAGGGGCGCGTGCCGATAATTACGCCCGCGCCAATGCCGGACCTGCCCGATCCCCGGCGTTGAACCGCGCCGCCGGTGGAGAGCCTTTTCCCCGAGCCGATGCGGTTCGATTGATCGCCCGGAGCGGGTCGGGGCTGTTCCCTCAACAGCCGCAGCCAAGGCAGGACGCCTGAGGGCAAGCGTCCCTACCTCTCAACCGCCCGGAGCGATTTCGCTCAGCTGGCGGCGACGATCGTCACGCTTTCGAGCGCGACGCGGCTGACCGGGGTGCTCTTCTCGCTGCCGCTCGTCGGCACCGTGGCGATGCGCTCGAGGACGTCGTCGCCCTTGATCAGCTGGCCGAACGCCGTGTACTGCCGGTCGAGAAACTTGGCCTCTCCGTGGCAGATGAAAAACTGCGAGCCGGCGCTGTCGGGGTGCGAGGACCGGGCCATGGAGAGGACGCCGCGGACGTGGGCCTTTTCGTTGAACTCGGCCTTGACCTTCCAGCCGGGGCCGCCGGTACCCGGCATGCCGGAGGCACCGTCCTTGGTGTTCGGGCAGCCGCCCTGCACCATGAATCCCTTGATGATGCGGTGGAAGGCCGTGCCGTTGTAGAAACCCTCGCGGGCGAGTTTCTTGAAATTCTCGACGGTCTTCGGCGCGACGTCGGGCCAGAAGGCGACGGTCATCTCGCCGTAAGAGGTTTTGATCACGGCGACTTCGTTGGCAGGGGCGGTTTCTTTGCTCATAAGCCGGCCAAGAAGGCCCGTCCGGCGGCGCGGCGCAAGACACAAATTTGCCGGAGCCTGGGGGCGCGCGAGTAGCGCAGGCTTCCAGCCTGCCTTCGGGCGGAGCAGGCAGGATGCCTGCGCTACTTCGCGCTCAGGTTGCCGCGGTCCGGAAGCTCTTCCACTTTTCCAGCGGGATCGAGGCGAGGGCCATGATCGCCAGCTGGCTGAGCACGAAACCGACCAGCCAGTAGAACGCCGCCTCCATGAAACCATAGCTGTGCAGGCCGACGCCGAGCATGTTGACGCCGAACCAGCTCCAGCTCGTGACGATGTTGCCGAACAC
>CAYZGG010000095.1:0-15698 GCA_964477955.1 uncultured Opitutaceae bacterium | reverse complement strand
GAGCACCTGCTTCACACGCAGGGGGTCACTGGTTCGAGTCCAGTAGCGTCCACCATGTTTATAGAAAATGACTTATGTGTTTTCTGAAAAAAGTCTCAGCACCTAGTCTCAGCAAGACCCTTAGTATTCACTACTGTCCGTCGATGATCCGCATGGAGCATCGTCGTTGCGGTACCGTGCCTGTGTGTTGTATTTGCGTTCTTGGTGGCGCCTCGCCTCCGATTCCCTGACTTTGAGCGCGGGCTGACACAAAGGCTAGCGTTCACGATTTTTGCGGCGAGTTTTGTTCTCGTCGGTTTGATCGGGCTCATTAGATTGAAAATTGAAGGCCTTCTCTTCTGGCACGATAAATTGGTTGAATATGGTTTTGTGCTTCTTGCTGGGCTGTCTTTTTTATGTGCGATAACGATCAACAAGCGGCTAACCACTCAACGGAACCGGCGTTGAACGCGGTTCACTGAGAACGTTGGGCAATTCAATCACATGAGCCTTTCCCCGGAATCGACTGCTGCCCTCTTCGAACGCACAGCATTTGTCAGTGCCTTGCTCGGGGGCTTTTGCTTTACATTCCTCGCGGTTCTACTGACCGCGCCAAAAGACTCCATTGCAGCTGAAATCGCGGCCGCTTTCGCTGGAGTTTCTGCAATCGGGTTCATCGTGTGCGCCGTTGGTTGGACCCTCGGATCACCGCATGCGACCTCGGCCATCGACGTTCACGCCGGAACCACTCAGACGGTCTCGGCTTGGTTGCTGAGTCTGCACAAGTTACTCTCCATGTGCTTTATCGTCTGCTTGTTCTCCTTCATGGTTTGCATTGCTTTCTCTGGCTGGATCAGATCGCGCAAACTTGGTCTTCTGACGTCGCTTTCGGCACTCCTGGGATCAGCGATGGTCGTTTGGATATTGGCGCACGTAACCGCCAAAGCATAACACCGTTTCAAAGCGATCCGAAGGGGTCACATTCTTGAATCTTGACAAATCCTCCAGCCGAACGGCCGCGATCATATAGCAGTCAAGATTCAACCCGTCACCCCTTCCTGAATTCCCTCGTCCTGAATTCCCTGAATTTGCCTTCCTGAACTCGTCCAATGACTAAAAAGCTGATCGGAATATTCGCGGTATGTTTAGTCGGCGCTTGGCCGAGCGCGACCTTCGCGCAAGCAAAGGCGCCATTGTCCGCCCCGGCCAAGCAGGCAATCGCTGCGGCGGATGACAAGGCAAACTTCTTTCCGCCGAAGATGCAAAGCTTCCCGCTGTACGGTGACGCGGCCATTCCGAACTCAAAGCCCGGCCCAGACGAGGAAGCGGGAGCGGATAAAGGCTGGATCCAGAAGGTCTCGCGGCCAACGATTCAGGTTTATTTGCCCGCCAAGGTCAAAGCCACCGGAGCTAGCGTAGTGATCTTTCCTGGCGGCGGTTACGCCGGCCTCACTTATGAGTTCGAAGGCATTCAACAAGCCAACTATTTTGTTGATCATGGAATCGCCGCGTTGGTGGTCAAGTACCGCATTCCGAGCGATCAAACGATGATCGATAAGTCAATCGGTCCACTGCAAGACGCACAGCAGGCGATGCGATTCGCTCGTCAGCATGCTGCAGAGTGGAATCTCGATGCGGCCCGGATAGGCGCGATTGGATATTCCGCCGGAGGGCATTTGGCGGCCACGCTGGCCACGCACTTCGATAAAGCCTATGTCGACAATCCTGATCACATCAGCTTGCGCCCGGACTTTCTGGTCGTGGTCTACCCCGTCATCAGTATGGATGCAAAGATTACCCATCTGGGCTCGCGCATCGGGCTGCTGGGCGAGCACCCGTCGGAAGATAAAATCCGGCTATTCTCCAATGAGCTGCAGGTCACGAAGGACACACCGCCCACGCTGATCCTCCAGGCCGCAGACGACCGGTTGGTCGACGTTGCCAACAGTGTCGTATTCTTTGAAGCACTGCGGCACGCAGGCGTTCCAGTTGAAGCGCACCTGTTTGAAAAGGGTCAGCATGGCTTGTTCCTCCTGCCGCGTGATCGCTGGCAGGGAATCATCATGGATTGGCTTACTGAAAACGGGTGGCTGTGGCCGCGGGCGAACGAATAAGAACGGCCAAAAGGAGCCAGGTTTCATTTGTTATAATTTACGCCGGCAACTCCGCCATCGTTGGGGCATGCCAAGAAAACTTCGGCCGGTGTCACCCGAAGGACGCATTGTCATCGGAAAGTTGGCCGCTGTCGTCGTCTGCCTTCGCACAAGGCTTCAGCACGACAAGTAGTTGCGGACGTGCTGCGATCCGGTCGACCGGCTGCGGACAACAGCCGGTAGATGGCAAAGAACGGGGAGAAGGCCCCCTGCCTGGCTGGTGGGGACGAGGAAACGTATCTAAGCGGCCCGGACGGAGTGCAGCCCGCCAGTCGCCTCCGTTGCAAAAAACCCGCCGGCGGGTGGCGCGGCGGGCTGAGGGGAATTACGACAACACGGAATTCGTGTCAGCGTGGTATGGAATTCATGTCACCTAACAACGTCTGGTCGCCCGGATTGATTCTGTTTTTGCGGCTCGCGAAAGTCATTGGTGTTTCGTTGCGCCTCCGAGTATCGCCTGGTTTAATTATGTTTTCCTCAATGCGGCCCACCGGACGGTGGCACAGGCCACTCCTTCGAGGATGGACTCTGCGAGCCATCGTATCCCGAGTAACCAGGTTCCTGGCCGGCCGGTCTCTCAATCGGGCGAACGGTTCTGGATCCAAAATAGTCTTTGGCGGCTCCCCAAATGAATTTTTTACGTGGGTGGCTCAATGGGTGGCTCATTGCGTGGCTGGGTAATAATTTCCTACCGCCCTTTTCGGCCTCTGATCTGGGGGCTTGATTTCGCCATGTGGGTAGCTGATAAATGATTATGAGTTTGATTGAACCAACCCGAGGGATGGCTGATTAAACGTTCCTACCTCGGCTGAATAACACTGTTTGGTATGCGACAGCCAAGAAATCAGGTGACGATCGATTGCGAGCGAGACTCGTGAAAACCCGTTCGGTTCAATCGGGTGAACTGCCTAGGTTGCCTGCAGTCGCACTAATCGAGGGGTCAATCCAGCCGAGTAGGAACCAGCGTCGAAGCCGACGCCTTAGCACGCCCAAAGGCGTGCTTGCGGCGCGGCTCAACTGATCGTTATGCGAAATCCGTAGGCCATGGGGAAAAGTTTGCGCGTTTATTCGTACTTTTCGCTTCCCGCGGACCTCGCTGGTGAGATGCGTGAGTGGCCGGAATTCGTGAGCGGAGAGGGGTACGACGTGAGATTGCGCGACTGTGTCACGGATGAAGACGTGAGCGTGCGATACGTTGAGGCCACCGACGACCCCGCGGGGAGCGAGGGAGCGTACATCGCGGTGTCTTCGACTGCGGCCGGTTCACTCTTTGACCGAGTTGCTGGCCGGGTCGTGATTGCATTGTCGGGCCGAAGCGATTATCTGACCGTAAATCGCCATGATTGTATCGCATAACCACTTTCCGGAACCGGCGCCGGGCGCGGTTCACTAAGAACGTTAGCCCATTAGAATTATGAGATGCTTTACGCACCGAAATTTAGACGCCGTTGCAGTATGCAGAGCCTGCGGACGGGCATTGTGCCCCGATTGTATCGCGGAAGTCGGGCTATCTTGCGCTTGCAAGAACCGATGCGAATCTGACGTTGCGCGCTTCAATGAAATGCTCACTCGAGGCCGACCTGGGTCAGGAACCCCAGTAAACCTTGTTGGCTACGACCGGGTAATCTTCCTTATAGTACTTGGCCTGGCCTTCATCGGATACGGGGTGTACAACTTTGGAAACCACGGCGTAAATTGGCTTTTTGCCGCGTTCGGAGTGGCCTTCTTCATTTTCGGTATTTCTCAATTCTTTATGACCAGGAATTTTCGTAAACAATTTCGAGACAAGAAAGGCTAACCACTTTCCTCAGCCGGCGCCGGGCGCGGCTGATTAAAACGTTAGCCGCAATTATGCACCTACCCGCGATCGGTTCGCTGATTTTTCTCGCTCTCGTAGTAGTCGGCTTGCTGGTGCGCAAATTGAGAGGTGCTCACGGAAATGAGGCGAACGTGAAGGTGTCCGACATCGAAATGGTTTTTGCGAAGCTCAACGCTGCACAAAGAGACGGAAGTTTTGCGGCGTTTGTTTTCACACCTTCTCCTGGCAACTCCCCTGAAAATGCGGTGAATCTCCAGTTTTCAGTTGAGAATGGATGTGTAGGGTTTGACTGGGTCCTCCTGGCACCCGCGAATTTGCGGGACCAGAACCGGTTTGGGGAGTTTGCGAAAGCGCGTGGGTACAGCGTTAGCGAGCGCGAAACAAATGGCGTGAAGTATTTGCGGATCGAGCAAGGCGGCAGTTTGCCGCGCTTGTGTGAGGCAGTCACTAGCGAGATGTACGGCTTGTCCGCTACCTCGGACATCGATTTGATAACCGAAGGATTTAGCTGGCTGTGACAATGAACAGCTAACCACTTTTCGCATCTGGCGCTGGACAAGGGCCAGCGCGGATGACAAAAACGTTAGCCCAATGAACATTACCGCTTGTCCGTTGGAGGAACTGCCTCTGATCCACGAGATCATCAACGAATCGGCGATTGCCTACCAAGGGGTGATTCCGGCGGATCGCTGGCATGAGCCGTATATGCCAGTCGAAGAGCTTCGCTCAGAAATCGGACAGGGCGTGAGATTTTATGGTTATCGAACAGCAGAAGGTCTGATCGGTGTAATGGGAATTCAAGATGTGAAGGAAGTTACCTTGATCAGGCATGCGTACGTGCGAACGAAAAGTCGCGGCCAAGGCGTCGGTGGAGCGCTGTTGGTATTCCTGCGGCAGCTTACGGATCGGCCGGTGTTGATCGGCACATGGAAAGCCGCGACTTGGGCAATACGGTTTTATGAGCTGAATGATTTTGGGCTCTTGAGCGAGAAAGAGAAGAACCGAGTGTTGAAGATCTATTGGACCATCCCCGACCGACAAGTTGAAGAATCCGTCGTCTTGGCAGATCAACGATGGACTGAAAGGGCTAGTCGGGTATCCGTATAAGAAACGTGCGGGCTGCACGCAGCAATATCACCCCCCGGCCATGTTTTCTGATTTTTGCTACGTTCTCCGCAGCCAGCAGCGCAACCGCGGGTTTACCTTCGTCACGGTCCTGACATTGGCGCTCGGCATCGGGTCGGGCGGTGCGATCTTCAGCGCGACGGACTGGCTTCTTTTTCGGCGGAGCCAGCTGCCGAAAGAAGTCTACATGCTGGGAGGTCAACGCGACCAGCAGGCGTTCACGCCCGCGCGCTTCGACTTTATGGTGCGGGCTTATCAGGAGACCAGAGGGGCGCTCGGCGCCTTGGAACTCGCCAGCAATTGCGCAGGTAACGTGGTTGTCGAAAATCAGCCTGTGGACACCAACTGGCTGGCGATTTCCCCGGGATTGTTTCCATTGTTGGGCATCACACCTTTGCGGGGACGTGCTTTTGCGCCCGGCGACGACGTCCCGGGCGCAGATCAGGTGGTCATCGTCTCGTACAAGTTCTGGATGGAACATCTGGGCGGCAGCGAGGAGGCTTTGGGAAAGAAGATCCGCGTCGGCGACGAAGTCTGCGTGGTCATCGGTATTCTCAAGGAGGACCAGGAATACCCACCGTTCCTATATCGCGGAGTATATCGTCCACTGATCTTTCGAACCGATCCGAAGCAGCCATGGGCTCAGCTGTTTTTCTGTTTCACCCGGCCGGCACCGGGGGTGACACGCGAGCAGGTGCAGGCGGAGTTGCGGGCCGCAAAGGTCGATGTGCCGGCCCAGATGCAGTATTTCGTGGGCTCGGACAAGGTTGTGGTGGCGGGTCTGACCGAGTTGCTGCACCAATTTGCCCCGACTGACCTATATCGGTTGCTGGTAGGTGCAGTCGGATGCCTTTATGCCATCGCCTGCCTTAACGCCTCGAACCTCATGCTCGTGCGCATGCTGGGGATGCGCCGCGAGCTGGGCATCCGGCTCGCGCTCGGTGGCGGGCGGCTCCACATCGTCCGGTTGCTGGCCTTGGAAAGCACGACCCTGGCGGTGGGCTCGGCGGTGCTGGGGCTGCTGGTGGCCAACTGGGTTTTCCCAATGCTGCTGACCTCGCTCGGCGGCACGGACCTTGCGAGCCGCAGTTGGACCGAATGGACACTGGGCTGGCGGGTGATCGGCGTCATGGCCGGTCTGACCGCTTTGACCGGTCTTGTCATCAGCATCATCCCGGCGATTCGCGTGCTGCATACGGACATCAACGCGGGGCTCAAGGAAGGCGGGATGGCCCTCGGCGAGAGCCGGGCACTGGCGCGGCTGCGCGGCGCGATTGTGGTGCTCCAAGCCGCCTTCGCGGTGATCCTGCTCGCTGGCGCCGGCCTGATGATCCGTACGTTTGAGAACTTCCAAAAGGTAAACCTTGGATTCGAGCCCAAAGGGTTGATCAAGCTTCAGCTCTCCCTGCCGCCGCGCGGTGCGAATGGCATGAATCGAGAGGCGCAGCTGGCCCAACTGCACGAGCTTCAGGAGGTACTTGAGCGTGCGCCCGGGGCGACGGCCGTCGGCTTCGGAGAGGACATTATTCTGCCGGGATATTATTTTTCGTCCAACATCGAGTTGGAAGCTCCGGGCGGTAAAACGGTGAAGATCGGCATGGCCGGATTGAGCCCCGGATTCCAGCGGGTCACGGGAATCAAGCTGACGCATGGTCGCTGGCCTGACCAGGCGAACGGCAATGAGGTCTTGATCAACGAGACACTCGCCAGGATCCTGTGGCCGGGCATCGACAATCCCGTCGGCCGGTTCGTGCGGACGATCATTCCTGGTTCCCATCCGGGCAAGGATTGGAAAGGCTCACAAATTGTCGGCGTCGTTGCGGATATTCGAGACCGGCTGCGGGAAGCGCCGGGTAGCTACGTCTACATGGGCGAGGGCTGGAGCCCCGACAGCCTCCGCACATTTTTCGTGCGCCTTGGATGCGGATTCAATCCGACCGTAGCCGATGACCTGCGTCGTCGCATTTACGGCTACGACTCCCAGATTGTAGTCCAGCGGATCGTGTCCGTAGACGAGGATCGAAACGAACAGCTGTGGGCGGAAAACAAGGCCAACTCGGTACTTCGGGTCTTGGCCGCTATCGCCCTGCTGCTCGCCGTCGTGGGCGTCTTTGCTGTGCTCGCCTATTCGGTGGACCGACGGATGAATGAGTTTGGCGTTCGGATGGCCTTGGGAGCGATGCCAGGCGATTTGGTGAGGCTGGTGATGGGGAGGGGCGTCGCGCTGATGCTGGTCGGTCTCGCGCTCGGCCTCGGGGGAGCGCTGGTGCTCACCCGGTTCCTGCAGAGCCTGCTGTTTGAGACGTCGGCGCTGGACCCGTGGGTGTTGGGCGGTGTGGCTGGGGTGCTGCTGACGGCGGCGGTACTGGCCTGCCTCTGGCCGGCGCGGCGCGCGGCGAGCGTGGATGTCAGCAAACTGCTGCGATCGGAATAGGCCGGGGCGGCGGTGGTTCCTTCGCTGGGTTGACGAACGGCACCTCGCTTGTTTGACTTTGTATCGTTGCGCTCACGTTTCAACTCCGTTACAAATGCCGCAACTATTACCTAGGCGCCATCAATAAACATGACTAGCCACGAGCTTCCTGCGACCAACGGTTCTGCCGCGTCCGCAAGCCGGGCCATAGGAGCAATGTTTTTTATCGTCAATGGGGGTGCCTGGTTAGTGGTCGGAGTCCTTAAGGGCTACGGTCCGTCACTTGTGACCCTTTTGACAATCGTGGCTGTCACCTCCTTGCTATTCTTCCTTGCGCTCCGAAAGTTTCGAGCGAATCAAGCCGCACATGCGGCCGAAGCCAATTCGCCGGAAAGCAAAAGGGCTGAGCGTATTTTCAACGTAGTAAATGTGGTTCAGTGGTCTTTGGTGTTTGTCACTTCCGTCGTTCTTATAATATTGCGCCACCCGGAGTGGATTTTTGCCTCGATTATTCTTATCGTCGGCATTCATTTCTTCCCACTAGCGGTTGCGTTCAAAGTTCCGCGGCATTATGCCACTGGCGCAGCGATGACGCTCTTGGCGATCACTTATCCTTTTTTTGCGAGTGGCGGCCCAAACAGTCCGGTGGGATGCTTGGGTGCCGGCATCATCCTGTGGGCCAGTGCGGTTGCCGCATTGGTGAGACCTGCCTAAAAGCGAAGGGAGAGACGCAGCCTAACTCGAGAGGTCGTGAACAAGCCCGTGTGAGGCGTCAGCTTATGCGGATAAAACGGTGGACGAGGTGCTGGTGGTCTCCTCGTCGCAGTCGTTTGCCGCCGTCAGCCGGGAACAGTTTTACGTATCGATTTCACGGGCACGGGACCGCGTGCGCATCTATACCGATGACGCCGGACTTTTGCGCCAGCGCGTACAGGAGACGCATGGGCGGAAGGCCGCCATCGAGCTGGAAGGCTTGCACGGCGCGCTCAAGCGGGCCGGGTTCAGGCAAAAGCAAACTCCCCCGATGGAGCAAACAAGAGGACCGGATGCGCCACGCAATTCTGTGGCGCAATCGGTCGGACGTCTGTGGCGGGAAGTACGTGCATTGCGACCGGACCGGCTGGCACCGGCCCAGCGGGTCGCTTCCTGGGGTGAATCGTTCCGGCAGTGGCTGGGCGGAGCCCGAGGGATCGGTTTCAGGCCGTTGAGGCCGATGCGTGAAACCGTGCGGGAGCCCATGACAATGCGGCCCGAGGCCCCGCGCCAGTCGCGCGGAATGCGGATCTGATTTTATGAACAACCTGAAAGACCTTAAATTCCCCGCCAGGCCGGAGTGCTGTGAAAGCGGTTCCAACGACCGGGCGTTTATTGAGTTCCAACCGGAACCGGGCTTGCGCCATGGTTTCGCCAAGGGGCAGTTGATCCAGTACACGCTCGAGCCTGAGACCGGGGGCGCGCCAGATGCACCTTCAGAGCGGCTCACCCTGGCCTTTTCCACCGCCGATGTCGTGGTTTTGGGGGCTCGGCTCGACTATCTCACGGCTCGCTTATGTGACCAAACCCTCAGCTCCGTACGCCCGGTCTCGGGCCGTTACAAGGAACTGAACCCGGACCATCCCTGGGTCGCGGAGATTCTCATCCGCCCCCTCCCGAAGTTGGGCGGCGCGGCTTAGGCGAGCCTGTGCGCGGGATGCGCGTCGCGTTCATGGCTGGCCACTGACGGCATTGGCCCGCGATTTTCGGATCGGGCAATAATACGTTCAGTCGCAGGCCTCCATGCTGAATCTATTTTCACGCGGCAACTTGCGCTAAGATGCATCCATGGAAAAAAGAAACATACATGAACCAACAGAAAAATCCGGTCTGTTTTCCGCAGACGCCTACCCAAATTACGGTAGGCGCTCTACCGTAATTTCGGCAGACGCGCCCTGTTGTCGAACCGGCGGAGCACGCGCAGAAGTTTGTCATCACCCATCAACCAAAGGAACCGTTATGAACCAAAGCCCTCTTATTCCCCCGATAGCCGATGCCACGTCTCAGCGCGTAGAATTCTTCCGACTGCCGGCACCCGGCAAACGCGATCCGCATTTCGGCTTATCCCGCGGCTGGTATTACAAGGCCGCCGGCCTCGGCGAAATCAAGATGGTGGCCATCCGCCAGCGTGGCGCACTCCGGGGCGTGCGCCTTGTCGTTTACGATTCCGTGTGTGCCTACATCCACCGCACGGCGCAGATGACACCGGCGATGCTCGCGGTAGCGACGGCCGTCCTCGGTCAAACGTCGATTGATTCGACCAAGAAATAAGAGGACTTGACGAATTTAAAGCGAGACATACAAAAGACATACTATGTCCGCTATTCTCACCGTTCGTCTCACCAAGGAAGAGCAAGGCATCCTGGCCAAGCGTTCCAAGCGTGCCGGGATGAAAAAGGCTACGTTCGTGCGGAAACTGATCCGTGACGAGGAAATCATCACTGGGGCCGATTTGTCGGCATGGGCCGACCGGCACGCCGGGGACGAGCGTCTCCGCATCGCCCTCCGTAAGTGAGTCGTTTCCTCCTCGATTCCTCGTTCGTCATCGACCTCCTCAATGAGATCGCGGCGAACCAACGTGGGCCGGCGCGAGCATGGGCGGCACGCAATCCGGGAGCAGAGCTTTGGATTTCGCCGGTGACGTCTGCCGAGGTGCTTGAGGGCGCATCGGATGCGGCTGCGGTGCGCGAGGCGTTTCGCGCCTTCCGCTGGCAAACCATCGGCCACCAGCACGCCGAGCGAGCCGCCCTGCGCCAGAGACGCGCCGCTCGGCGGATGGGTGAGAATGATGCGTGGCAGGTCGCCGTGGCCGAATGCATCGACGCGGTGATCGTCGGCCACGACCCCGAGGCATTTGAGCGATTGGGGTCCGGCTATGCCGACCACCGCAGAGCTTGAGGCTTCGACCGGCCGCCCTTTAGGCCGGCGGGCCGGTCTCACATGACATTGGGCAGTTTTTGGAGCGCCGCACGCTTGGCCTTCGGTTCGATGTGCGTGTAATGGCGGCTGATCGCTTCGCTGTCGTGGCCGATGATATCCATAGCCACGGCTTCGGGTACGCCGGCATTCTTGAGCAGGCTGGTCGCGGTGTGGCGGAGGGAGTGAAACGAAATCTCGCTGACCAGGCGCCGGAGCGAACGGCCTTTGCCGGTTTCGTCCTTGGTCCGCTCCGTCGCCATGCTGGCGGTGACGAGTAGCGCCTGAAATTGCTGGGACAGGCGGCTATCGCTGCCTTCTTTGCTGGCGATGGCATGGGAGTCCGGAAACAGGGGAGCGGCCGGGTCATCTCCCGCAGGCATCGTTTGCAGGTGGGCCAGCAGGGGAGACGCGAGCGGAATCAGCATCCGGCGGCCGGTCTTGCCGTGACGAAGCGCAATTCCTCGTTCTCAAGGTCGATGTTCAGCCAAGTGAGACGAGCGATGTCCTTGAGGCGCTGGCCAGTGTAGAGCCCGAACAGAATGAGACCTTTCCACTCGCCGCTAGCGTGGGTCATGATCGTTTTGAGTTCCTTGATCGTGAACGGACGGCGTTCCGCGCGGTCGGTCTCGCGACGTTTGAGCACGTCGAGTTTCGCCGCCGGATTGTCCTGGGCCACGCCGTCCTTGTACGCGGCATTGAGCGCGACCCGGAGGTATTTGAGGGATTTGTTGGCGTTCGCCACCGACGTGCGTTCCAGCACTCCGTCCCGATACTTGGCTACGTCAGTTTTGGTCAGTTGGGAGATGTCGACGTTGGCGCGCTCGCCGAGGGAAGTGACGAAATCCCGTAGCACCTGCGTGTAAGCCTGATAGGTGCGCAGGGCAGTGTCCGTTTTTCTTTTCTCGGCCCATTGCGTGAGAAAATCGCGGGCGACAGCCGAGCGGAGCGGCTCGTTGCTCACCGCCGCGTAAATATCCGAAAGCACCCGGCGGGCCTGAGCTTCGCCGAGACGTTTCTCGGAGGTCAGCTTTGCGGCTTTCTCCCACTCGTTGGCCACGAGTTGGGCTTTCTTGCGCAAGCTCTGTTTGGTGGAGCGCTGGACGCGCCGCCCGTCTGGCGCCGTGTAGCCGGCAGACCAATAAGGTGAACGCGGAAATTTGCGAAGGAAGGCCATAATTTAGTCTCAGCAATAGTCACAGCATTGACCACTGTTTTTTAGTGTTGTTCCTCATATTTTACCTCTGAGAGAGACATCGGTGAACATCAAAAGCCGTATCACTGGTTCGAGTCCAGTAGCGTCCACCAGCCTTCGCTCTTCGAGCTACGGCTCGGCAAGCTGGCAGATGGTTCGGGTAGGGATGCTCTCCGGTTCCTGCTGACGAAGAGGCCCTGCGAAAACCTACCGCTTCGCTCTAGCAACGTATCAAGCCGCTGCCGAAGGATCTCAATATCTGGTCACCCGACCTCCAACTCGATTACATCATCACGGATGATCATATGGTCCAACGGTCGCCCGACCAGCCCGGGTTGCCGGAGCTTTTTGCCCCGAGAAGAACCCCGATAGCCCGATGAAATGAGAATCTCCATCGCGTGACATCTTCACCACAGAGGGTTCCAGTATTTTTGGCGCGCTGATTTTTCCGAAAGACTTTTCAGAAATGGAGGAGGCCAGCGACACAGCTTAATGGTTTCTTAGCGTGAATCCCGCTGGTCTTAATGCCTGAGGGCGCAGGGGCTGCTTGAATTGATGGCGTACTTAGAACTGCGCCATGAAATCCATCGAAATACTACAAATTGTCCTGTTCTTCGGGTTGGGAATTCTCCTGACGCCGATCCTCGGCCGCTTCATGGCTCGAGTGTTCAAGGGGGAAAGAACCTTTCTCCACCCCGTCCTCTTCCCCGTCGAAAAGCTCGTCTACCGCCTGACCGGCGTCGATCCGACGGAGGAAATGACCTGGCTGAGATACCTCTGGGCGGTCGTTATCATGACCAGCGTCGGCTTCGCCTCGCTCATGGTCATGCTGATGACCCAAAAGTGGCTGCCCCTGAACACGCAGGGGCTGGACAATCTTTCGTGGCACCTGGCGTTCAACACCGCGTGGAGCTTCACCTGCAACGCCGACTGGCAGTCCTACACCGGGGAAACGACGATGACCTACCTGTCGCAGACCCTCGGGCTCTCCGTCCACCAGTTTATCAGCGGCGCCGCCGGGCTCGCGATTCTCGTGGCCGTGGGCCGGGCCCTCGCCCGCGCGAGCGTCAAGACGATCGGCAACTTCTGGGTCGATATCACGCGCTGCACCCTCTACATCGTCATTCCCCTCTCGGTGCTCTGGGCGATCCCGCTCGCCTGGCAGGGCATCCCGCAAACCTGGAAGCCCTACCCGACGGCTACGCTGGTCGAGTCCTACACGGCGCAGGTCCCGAAGACGGACGACAAGGGCAATCCGGTGACCACGTCGGTGCCGAAGGTCGGAGACGACGGCAAGGCCGCGATTGGGCCCGACGGCAAACCCGTGATGGTCGACCAGCCGGTCATGGTCGATCAGAAGGTCGAAACGCAGCCGCTCCCGGTCGGCCCGGTCGCCTCGTTTGAATCCTGCAAGCAACTTTTCACGAACGGCGGCGGCTGGTACGGCGTGAACAGCGCCCATCCGTTCGAGAATCCCACGCCGCTGGCCGGATTTCTCGAGATGCTCGCGATCATCGTGGTGCCGATGGCGCAGGTTTATATGTTCGGCCTGTTGGTCGGCAACAAGCGCCACGCATGGACCCTGTTCGCCGTGATGCTCGGCCTCTACGTCCTGTCTTTCGGCATCGCGTGGTACGCGGAGATGCAGCCGAATCCGGTCACCGACAACATCATGCCGCACATGGAGGGCAAGGAGCAGCGTTTCGGCGTGATGAACAGCGTGCTCTGGGGCGTTTCGGCGACGGCCATCGACAACGGTTCGGTGAATTCGATGCACGACAGCTGGATGCCGGTCGCCGGGATGATGCCGATGTGGAACATCCTGATCGGCGAAATGCTGTTCGGCGGCATTGGTTGCGGCCTGTATTGCATGCTCCTGCACGTCATCATCACCGTCTTCATCGCGGGCCTGATGATCGGGCGAACGCCGGAGTATCTCGGCAAGAAACTCGATGCGTGGGTGGCCACCTGGGCGGTCATCGGCGTGCTGGTGCCCAACGCGGCCGCGCTGATTCCGACGGCGATCTGCGTTTTCCTGCCTTCGGGCATCGCGAGCATGAACAACGCCGGCCCGCACGGATTGAGCGAGGTGCTCTATGCGTATGGCGAAGCCGCGAACAACAACGGCAGCGCCTTCGCCGGGCTCAACGCCAACCTGCCCATCTACGACGTCCTGCTCGGCATCGGGATCATCATCGGCCGGTTCGCGCCGATTGCGGCCGCGCTCGCCATCGTCGGCCGGCTGGCCTCGAAGAAAACGGTCGAGCCCTCCGCCGGCACGCTGCCGGTGTATGGCTGGACGTTCGGCCTCACGCTCACCGGCGTCATCATCATTGTCGCCGCCCTCACCTTCTTCCCGGCGCTCTGCCTCGGGCCGCTCCTTGAGCAGGGCCTGATGACCGCGGGCCGCGCATTCTGAAGCCATCCGAAACTTTACGACCATGAGCACCACCTTCAAAATCGACTATTCCTCCCTGGTCCGCCAGGCCGTGATCGACGCCTTCAAGAAACTGCACCCGCGTGACGAGATCAAGAACCTCGTCATGTTCGTGGTGTGGCTCGGCTCGATCCTGACGACCGGCTGGTTGTTCGTCGATTGCTCGAGTTTCAACATTCAGATCTGCCTCTGGCTGTGGTTCACCTGCCTGTTTGCCAATTTCGCCGAGGCGATGGCGGAGGGCCGCGGCAAGGCGCATGCGGACGAGCTGCGCAAAATGCGGACGAAGACCACCGCCCGCAAGCTGGTCAATGGCCGCGAAGCAACCGTTTCCAGCAGCGACCTCAAGATCGGCGACCGGATCGTTTGCACCGCCGGCGAGCTGATCGCGGCCGACGGCGAGGTCGTCGAGGGCATCGCGACCGTCGACGAATCCGCCATCACCGGCGAGTCCGCGCCGGTCATCCGCGAGAGCGGCGGCGACCGCAGCGCGGTTACCGGCGGCACACGCGTCACGAGCGACCGGATCGTCATCCGGGTCACGGCCGAGGAGGGCAATTCCTTCCTCGATCGCATGATCTCGATGATCGAGGGGGCGCGGCGCCAGCTCACGCCGAACGAGATCGCGCTCAACATCGTGCTGGTCAGCCTGACCGCACTCTTCATCGTGGTCGTGCTGGTGCTGCCGCCGATGGCCGTCTACGACCAGAAGGCGGCGAACCAGACCGGCGCCGTGCTGACGTCTTTACCGGTGCTGCTGTCGCTGATCGTCTGCCTGATTCCCACGACGATCGGCGGGTTGTTGAGTGCGATCGGCATCGCGGGCATCGACCGGCTGATGCGGCGCAACGTTCTCGCCACCTCCGGTCGCGCGGTCGAAGCCGCCGGCGACGTCGACGTGCTCCTGCTCGACAAGACGGGCACGATCACGCTCGGCAATCGCATGGCGACCGAATTCATCCCGGCGCCCGGGGTGGAACTGAGGGTCCTGGCGGATGCGGCCCAGCTGGCCTCCCTGGCGGATGAGACGCCCGAGGGCCGCAGCATCGTGACGCTGGCCAAGGACAAATTCCAGATGCGCGGCCGCGACGTCGCGGCGCCGCACGCCACGTTCGTGCCCTTTACCGCCCAGACGCGGATGAGCGGCGTCGACCTGGACGGCCGGTGCATCCGCAAGGGTGCGGCCGAAAATGTGAAGGCCTGGGTCGTGGCGCAGGGCGGCGCCTATCCCGCGGAAGTCGCGGCCGAAGTGGACAGGATCTCCCGCGCGGGCGGCACGCCGCTCGTTGTCGCCGAGAATCGCCAGGTGCTGGGCGTCATCCTTCTCAAGGACATCGTGAAGGGCGGGATCAAGGAGCGGTTCCAGCAGCTCCGCACGATGGGTATCCGCACGGTGATGATCACCGGCGACAATCCGCTCACAGCCGCCGCGATCGCCGCCGAAGCCGGCGTGGACGACTTCATTGCCCAAGCCAAGCCGGAGGACAAGCTCGCCCGCATCCGCCAGGAACAATCGGGGGGCAAACTGATCGCCATGATCGGTGACGGCACCAACGACGCCCCTTCCCTGGCCCAGGCCGATGTCGGCGTGGCCATGAACACCGGCACGCAGGCCGCGCGGGAAGCCG
>CAYZGG010000094.1:0-16009 GCA_964477955.1 uncultured Opitutaceae bacterium | reverse complement strand
CGGGCTTGGCGGTGGCCTTGAAGGTGTTGCCGGCGCCGTCGCCCTTCTCGAGCTGATATTTGCCGTTTTCGAAGTCGGGCTTGAAGCCGAAATCCCTCTCGATCTCGGCGGCGATGCCCGGGATGCCTTCGATCTGGGAGAGTTCGTAGACGGACTGGGCGTTGTCGGTGACCGGGCCGTAGCTGTCGACCGCGATGGTGACCGGACCCATGCCGAGGAAGCCGAAGGCGACAAGGCCGAAGGCGAAGATCGGCGCCGCGAAGACGAACTTGTCCGGCATGAGCGCGAGCAGGGCCGGGTTCTGCGAAAAGTAGTACGAGACGAACATCAGCAGCATGATGACCAGGCCCATCCAGAACGCGGAGAAGTTGCCCGCAACCAGGCCGGAGAGGATGTTGAGCGAGGCCCCGCCGTGGCGGGAGCAATTGGTGACTTCCTTGACGTGCCGGGAATTCGTACTGACGAAGATCTTGGTGAACTCGGGAATGAGTGCGCCAGCGACCGTGCCGCAGCTGATGATCATGGAAAGCACCCACCAAAGGTCACCGTTGATACCGGTCTGGTGCGCCAGCAGGACGTAAGAGGCGGCAAAAGTGACCGCGATCGAGACCGCCGAGGTGATCCACACGAGGTGGGTCAGCGGGGCTTCGAAGTCAAAATCCTTCAGGTCGCCGTATTTCGCCTTCGAGATAACCTGGTTGATCGCGTAGGAGAGGAGCGAGGTGACGATCATCAGCGCGCGCATCGTGAAGAGCCAGATGATGAGCAGGGCGCAGAGGGCGGGGTTGGCGGCGAGCGCGAGGGCGAGGAAGGCAATGAGCGCGACACCCGTCACGCCGTAGGTCTCAAAGCCGTCGGCCGTCGGCCCGACGCTGTCGCCGGCATTGTCACCGGTGCAGTCCGCGATGACGCCCGGGTTCTTGGGGTCGTCCTCGGGCAGCTTGAAGACGATCTTCATCAGGTCGGAGCCGATGTCGGCGATCTTGGTGAAGATGCCGCCGCAGATGCGGAGGACGGAGGCGCCGAGGGACTCGCCGATGGCGAAGCCGATGAAGCAAGGGCCCACGAGTTCGCGCGGCAGGAACACGAGGATGCAGATCATGAAGAACAGCTCGACGCAGACGAGGAGCATGCCGACGCTCATGCCGGAGCGCAGCGGAATGAACAGCGTGGCGAGCGGGTTGCCCTTGAGGGCGGAGAAGGCCGTGCGGGAGTTGGCGACCGTGTTGATGCGGATGCCGAACCAGGCGACGCCGTAGGAGCCGAGGATGCCGAGGATGGAGGCGAGCAGGATGACCGCGACGTGCACGGCCGTGTTGCCCGAAAGCACGCCGAAATAATAGACCATGCACGCGGCGATGAGCACCCACAGGATGGCGAGGAACTTGCCCTGCGTGAACAGGTAGGTCTTGCAGGTTTCCCAGATCATGTGGGAAACGCTGCCCATGGATTTATGCACCGGAAGGGCCTTGGTCTGCGCGTACTGTAACAGTCCGAAGACGGCTCCGAGTGCGCAGACGACGATGCCGAGGTACATCAGGGTGATGCCGCTGATACCTCCCAGGCCGTCGAGGTGCACCGACGTGAGGTCGGGTATTTTGATGTCGGCTTCGCCGGCAAACACGCTTGAGGTGGACGCGAACAGGCCTGCGACCAGGGCGCCCACTCGTTTCCGAGTATTTAGGTTGATCATGGCGGGTAGGGGGTAGACTTACTTGCGACGAACCTGCCAACGTCGGCGCGGTGAAGCCAGTTCAATCTCCGCCCGCGGGCGGGAACCGTTGACGTGTTAGCGTGGTTAATCTTCAGTGCGAGATCGCTTAATTGTCTTTATGCCGCTGCTCGACATCCGTGAACTGCGCAAAAGCTACGACCGGCCCGCGGGTGGCGGGGCGCATATCGTGGTTGACGTGCCGGCCTTTGCACTGGCCGCGGGCGCGCACATGGCGCTGCGGGGCGAGAGCGGCTCGGGCAAGACGACATTCCTCCATCTCATCGCCGGCATTCTCGCGCCTGATGCCGGCCGGATCGAAGTCGACGGGCGCGACATCGCGCTGCTCGGCGAGCCGGCACGCGACCGCCTCCGCGCCGAGACGATCGGCTACATTTTCCAGACGTTCAACCTGCTGCAGGGCCACACGGTGCTCGAAAACGTGGAGTTCGGCATGGCGTTCGGCCGTGGCGTGGACCGGGCGCGCGCGACGTCGCTGCTCGGCCGGGTCGGGCTGGGCGACCGGTTCGCGCATTTTCCGCGGCAGCTCTCGACGGGCCAGCAGCAGCGGGTGGCGGTGGCCCGCGCCCTCGCCAACCGTCCCAAACTGGTGCTCGCCGACGAGCCGACGGGCAATCTCGACCCGCGCAATGCCCGCGAATCGCTCGCGCTCATCCGCGAGGTCTGCCGCGAATCCGGCGCGGCCCTGCTGCTCGTGAGCCACGACGAGGGGGTGCTGGCGGGGTTTGAAAACGTACAGGATTTCGCCGTGCTGAACCGGGCCCAAACTTCTACAAACACATGAAAACACAAAAACCAAACGTCCAAACGCCAAACAAAGGCGCCCCGTTTCGCAGCTTTGGAGTTTCTTTGGAATTTGGACCTTTGGCCTTTGGGATTTTCACGACATGATTTGGAACCTTATCTACCGCTCGCTCCGCCAGCACGCGCTTTCCACGCTCGTGACCGCGGGCAGCATCGCGCTCGCGGCGGGCCTGTTGCTGACGGTGTGGGTGGTGAAAACCCAGTCGCAATCCGTTTTCGCTTCGACCAACTCCGGTTTCGATGCCGTGCTCGGGGCCCGCGGGTCGAAACTCCAGCTGGTGCTCAACGCGATTTTTCACCTGGAAGCTTCGCCCGGCAACATCGCGGCAGCCGACTTCGAGATGATCCGCCGGCATCCGGCGGTGAAGACCGCCATTCCGATCGCGCTCGGCGACAATTTCCGCGGCTGGCGCATCGTTGGCACCGTCGAGCAGCTGTTCACCGAGATCGAATATGCGCCGGGCCGGCGCTACGCGGTGGAGCCGGGCGGTCGCATTTTCAAACTCGGGGAACGGGAGGCAGTTGTCGGAGCCTACGCCGCGCGGCAGCTCGGGTGGAAACCGGGCACGACGTTCAAACCCTACCACGGGCTGGCCTTCGATCCGACGCAGCAGCACGACGAACTTTACACGGTCGTTGGGGTGCTGGCGCCGACGACCACACCGGTAGATCGCGTCATCTGGATTCCGCTGGAAGGCGTGCAGACGATGAAGGGGCACAATCCCCTGGCGGCGACCGAATTGAGCGCGGTGCTCCTGCAGTTGCGAGCGCCGACCGCCGGCCTGATGTTGAACAACCAGCTCAACGCCTCGGGCGGCCGGCTGACTTTCGCCTATCCCATCGGCACCATCGTGGCCGAGCTGTTCAACAAGATCAGCTGGGTGGACAAGGTGCTCACGCTGCTCGCCTGGCTGGTGGCGGTGGTGGCGGCGGGCTCGGTGTTCGTCAGCATCTACAATTCGATGAGTGCGCGGCAGCGCGACATCGCTATCCTGCGCGCGCTCGGGGCGCACCGCGCCACGGTGTTCGGCGCGGTGGTGGGCGAGGCGGCGGCGATCGGTGTGCTCGGCGCGGCGGCGGGGTTTGCGGTTTTCGCCGGGCTGGGAACGCTGGTGGCCTCGATCATCCAGGAGCAAACGGGCGTGGTGCTCGAGCCATTGAAATGGAATCCGGTCTTCTGGTGGGGCCCCGCGGTCTTCGTCGGCCTCTGCCTCCTGGGCGGCCTGTTGCCGGCGCTGAAGGCCTACCGCGTGTCCGTAGCCGAGACGATCGCGCCGGTATCGTGAGGGCCCGGGTAATTTTTTTGACGCCGGTGGGGGGCTGGCTATGCTGCCCCAACGGCATGACTCCGTTCGCAAAATTTCCCCGCTGGGTTTTCGTCCTGACCGCGCTCCTGGCCGCGGTGTTGTGGTTGCCGGCCGATCCGCCGGTCGCCCCGGTGCTGATCGACGGTTACGAGAAGGTCGGCTTCGACCGGCTGGCTTCGTTTGCGTTCACACCCCCGGCGGAAAATGCGGTCACCGCGGCCCAAACCACGGGCAACGACCAGATCCCCGGGGGAATCAAGGCGCTCGACGCCCGCAAGGTGGCGGTGACGGGCTTCATGCTGCCGGTGAAAATGGACGGCGGGCTGGTGAAGGAATTTCTGCTGGTGAAGGACCCGATGCTCTGTTGCTACGGCGTGATGCCGAAAATCAACGAGTGGGTGGTCGTGAAAATGGTCGGCAAGGGCGTGCCGGCACTGATGGACGTGCCGATCACCTTCGAGGGCCACCTGAGGGTCGGCGTGATGATGGAAAACGGCTACCTGACCGGAATCTACCTGCTCGAGGGCGACCAGCAGGCGGCGGAAAAGAAAGTGTAGGGCGCGCCAAGCGCGCAAAGGGGAAAGTACCAAGTGGCAAGGGCCAAGAGGGAACCGGCATCGGCCCGAGCTCTTGATATCTGAAACTTGTTACTTGGAACTTCGCCTGAGCCGCTCCTCACCGCGAAATATCGCGCTGGGTCAGGACCTTGAAGCCGCGGCTGTTCAGCGACTGGGCGGCGAGGTCGGCGTCCTCAAGGTTAAGCACCAGGGCGGAGCGGCCGTCAGGCCGGACCATGAAGGTGTAGGCGTAGTGGATGTTGATCTCCACGGCGACGAGGGCCCCGAGCAGGTGCTTGAGCTGGGATTCGCCCAGGAACTCGACCACGAGCACCTCGCATTCGGTGTAGGCAAAATTGTTCGCGGCCAGCAGTTCGCGGGCGCGGTCGGGATCGTCCACGATGATCCGGTCGACCGCACTGTCGGTCGTGTCGATCGTGGCCATGGCCATGATGTGGACGTTGTGCGCGACGAGCAGGGCGACGAGGTCGAAGAGCCGCCCCACCCGGTTTTCGACGAAAACGGAAAGCTGTCTCACCGGGTCGGTCGCGATGGTGGTCTCAGTGTCGGACATGGCGGGAGCAAGGATATGCCGGGGCGCCGGCGGGTCAACTGGCATTGCGTGGCGACGGGCGCGCGCGGGCTTGAGTGTGGGCGGCGGACGCCTACGCTGCACCGATGCCCCTGTCCGAAATCCATGCCCGCACGGCGCGACGCGCGCGGGAAAGCGCGCGCCTTGTGCTGCGCGGCATTGCGCTCAATGCCGCGCTGGCGGCGGTGAAGTTCGCCGGCGGGATTTTCGGCCACACCTACGCGTTGATCGCGGACGGGGCGGAGTCGCTCCTCGATATTTTGAGTTCGCTGCTGGTCTGGGCGGGTTTCCGCGTGGCGGCACAACCGCCGGACGCCGACCATCCCTACGGCCACGGCAAGGCCGAGCCGCTGGCGGCGCTCGGGGTGGCGGCGTTTGTTTTTGCCATGGCCGGCTGGATCGGCTGGAACGCGGTTCATGAGATCCGGACGCCGCACCGGGCGCCGGCCGGGTGGACGCTGATCCTGCTCGCCGGGGTCATCGTGACGAAGATCTGGTTCTCGCGGCGCATGGGGGCGGCGGGCGAGCAGGTGGGCAGCACGGCCCTCGGTGTCGAGGCGCTCCATCACTGGTCGGACGCGATGACCTCGGCCGCGGCCTTCGTCGGCATCGCCATCGCCCTGTGGGGAGGCAAAGGCTGGGAAACGGCCGACGACTGGGCGGCCCTCGTGGCGTGTGCAATCATTGTTTTCAACGGCCTGGCGATGTTGCGGAAGGCGCTGGGGGATGTCATGGACACCGCGGCGCCGGAAGAATTCGAAAACGAGCTCCGGGCCCTCGCGCTCGCCATCCCCGGAGTGCACGCACTCGACAAGGTGCGGGTGCGCAAGAGCGGGCTGTATCATCTTGTGGACATCCAGGTGCGCGTGGACGGAAACCTCACGGTGCGCGAGGGTCACGCGATTGCGCATGCGGTGAAGGACGCGCTGACGGCCTCGGTGCCGCACGCGATCAGCGACGTCACGGTGCACGTCGAGCCGGCGGCGTGAGGCCGGGTTCGAAAGTTGACCGGCCGCGAAGCGAGTGGAGGGGCGGACTCCGCGCGGAGGGGACCCGGCTCGAGCTTTGCCTTTTGTAGGCGGGGTGCCCTCACCCCGCGAGGCATGCGGCAAGAACAAAGAACGGGGTGAGGGCACCCCGCCCACAGTCTGAACCCGGGCCCCGGCCGTGGTTCGCCCCAAGCTGTCGCAAAAAAACATGCGGCAATAATGTAACGTAATACGTGACAAGTTCCGCGCTGCCCCCGGGGTAGGGTCAGTCGAACCGGCGCGCCACCTTCCACCCGACCCAGACGCCGACGAGGCTTCCGAGGCAACTCACGAGGAAGCAGCCGAGAAACTCGAATCCGACCAGCTCGCCTAGGTACCAGCCGGCGGAGCCCACGATCGTGCTGCCGGCCAAAATGCAGAGCTTCGTCACCCGGGCAGTCTGGGCGGGGACACCCGGCCACGCGAGCCGCAATCCTCTTATGCGCTGCGAAGCCGGGTTAATTCGCCCGGTATGGCACGCCTTTCCCGTTTACTCGGGAAAACCCGCCGCCTAGCCTGACCGGCGCATGAAATTGACTTCCTCGAAGCCATTGAGCCGGAATCCGCATCTGATCCGCTGGGTGAACAAGATGGCGGCTCTGTGCAAGCCCGACGCCATCCACTGGGTCGACGGCTCGAAGGAAGAATACGACGCCCTCTGCGGGCAGCTCGTGGCCGCGGGCACGTTTCTCAAGTTGAACCAGAAAAAATGGCCCGGCTGCTTTCTTGCGCGCTCGGATCCGGGCGACGTGGCGCGTGTCGAGGACCGCACCTACATCTGCTCGCTCTCGAAGGATGCCGCCGGTCCGACCAACAACTGGATCGATCCGTTCGAGATGCGCCGCACGCTCAAGGACCTGTTCAACGGGTCGATGAAGGGCCGCACGATGTACGTGCTGCCGTTCAGCATGGGACCGGTCGGCTCGCCGATGTCGCAGATCGGGGTGCAGCTCACCGACTCGCCATACGTCGTGGTGAACATGCGCATCATGGCACGCATCGGCCAGAAAGTGTTCGACCTGATCGACCGGGATTTCAAGCGCGTGGTGCCGTGCGTCCATTCGGTCGGCGCACCGTTGAAAAAGGGCCAGGCGGACGTGGCGTGGCCGTGCAGCCGCGAGAAGTACATCGTGCACTTTCCGGAAAAACGCGAAATCTGGAGCTATGGCTCCGGCTACGGCGGCAATGCGCTCCTCGGCAAGAAATGCTTTGCGCTCCGCATCGCCAGCGCAATGGCGCGCGACGAGGGCTGGATGGCCGAGCACATGCTCATCCTCGGCGTCGAGAACCCCGCGGGCGAGAAGACCTACGTGGCGGCCGCGTTTCCCAGCGCCTGCGGCAAAACGAACTTCGCCATGCTCATCCCGCCCGCGCATTTCCAGAAGCAGGGCTGGAAGGTGTGGACCGTCGGCGACGACATCGCCTGGATCAAGCCGGCGGCGGACGGCCGGCTGCACGCGATCAATCCTGAAGCGGGCTTTTTCGGCGTCGCGCCCGGCACGAGTCTCAAGACGAATCCCAACGCGATGGCCGCGCTGGCCAAGAACACGATCTTCACCAACGTCGCGCTGACCGACGACGGCGGCGTCTGGTGGGAGGGCATGACCGACGAGCCGCCGGCGCACGCCGTCGACTGGCAGGGTCAGGACTGGACGCCCGCGCTGGCGAAGGAAAAGGGCGCGAAGGCGGCGCACCCGAATGCGCGTTTCACCGCGCCCGCATCGCAGTGTCCCACGATCGATCCCGACTGGGAGAAGCCCGAGGGCGTGCCGATCAGCGCGATCGTCTTTGGCGGCCGGCGTGCCACGACCATGCCGCTCGTGTTCCAGGCGTTCAACTGGAGCAGCGGCGTCTACATCGGCGCGACGATGGGCTCGGAGATGACCGCCGCCGCCGCCGGCACGATCGGCAAGGTCCGCCGCGACCCGATGGCCATGCTGCCGTTCTGCGGTTACAACATGGGCGACTATTTCGGCCACTGGATCCGGATGCAGCGCACGATCAGCGAGACGCCGCGCATTTTCCACGTGAACTGGTTCCGGAAAGACGCAGATGGGAAGTTCCTCTGGCCCGGTTTTTCGGAAAACATGCGGGTGTTGAAATGGATCGTCGACCGCGCTCGCGGCGGCGGCCGCGCGAAGGAGACGCCCATCGGCTGGATGCCCCGCTACGACGACATCGACTGGAAGGGCTTGGATTTTCCGGCGGAGAAGTTCGAACAGCTGCAGGCCGTTGACCGTGCGCCCTGGCGAGCCGAGGTGCTCGGCCACGAGGAGCTGTTCCTCGACGTCCACTCGCACCTCCCGAAGGAAATGCTCTTCGAACGCGAGCTGCTCATTTGCCGAATGGGGTGAGGCGGGGGGCGGCTTTAGTCAATGGCCTGGTTTGACGGACCGGGATGCGCTATTTTTGATCTTCGTGAAGTGTCAAACGTGTGCGCTTGGGCGTAAGTTGTATGCTATTCTTAATGGTTATGGGCCATTGCTCGGGGTCTACCTCAACGAATTGGCCGTCTTTAAGCACCCGATATTTTTGTGGCCGACCATTATCAAAGATGATGATGGCTTTGAGGTTTCCGATAGTATCGAAATATTTCCACTCACCGTGTGAGAATCCTTTTACCCAAGTGCCTTCGGTTCGCTTAACTCCTTTAAGAGACCACGTCATTGAGGGTCCATCATATAGCCCTTGATCGTCCACTTGCGCCTCGGAGATTTTTGTCTGTTTCCAATATTTTTCCTCAACTGGTACCGTAGTCCCGTCGTTTGAGATCTGATGGGTGATAACCACCTTTTCGTGCGCAACGCGGTTAGCAGCTATGAGTGCAACGGCACCGCCGAGGCCGAAAACGACAATTCCAATATATGTGCCGAGGAGTGCAAGGGTTGGCCAGAGCTTAGGGACTTGTCGGGAAAATCTACGCCAAGTCGAGGCAGCGCGACTTGCCAGTGTTTTCGCGTTAATACTTTTGGGAGGAAGCCCTATCACCAATTCTGGCAGGATGGATTCAAGATATTCGCTCGGTATGATCTCCACTTCCGGAATGGTCTTGCCCTTCAGTTTTTCCCTCATACGGCCGACGATTTTGGCCTGGAAGTACGCTTCTCTTGTCACGATCAATGTACCGACCGCCAATATCCCCAAAGGGATCGACGAGAGCCAGAACGCCAATCCTGCCAACGCGAACGCTGCAAGTATTTTGAAAACGATCTCTGTGATCGGATGTCGCGAAAATATCAAGGTTTCCATCAACTGGCCGCCATCTAGCGGGTAGATCGGAAGCAGGTTGAACCCATTTATGAATAGTGAGGTGATACCAAATTGCAGGAGCAAAGGCTGATTGAACTTTATGAAGGCAACCCCACTGACAATGCCCAGGACAATGCCAGGCGCGGGACCAAGGAGCAGGACTACGGCCCTACGCGCAGAGGATACATTCGATTCTTTTCCGGAGACCGCCGCTCCGAAGAACGGAATAAAAAACATTTGGACATCCCTATACCCGAAAATCTTCATCCCGAGCCAGTGACCGGATTCATGAATAAACAGGACGACCACCAGAATGAGCATGGAGGTCCAAGATGCATTGAGTAAGCCGATGGCCGCGAAAATCACCAACGATAGCAGCAGCAGACCAATCCCTTGAACTGAAGTGCGTTTGCCTCGATCCGGTCGGTTCAATTCCGCTTCGACCTCACTGGCCGAGATGGTCATAGCAGCGCCCGAAAATCGGACCTCGCCGGATGCCTGGGGTAGGTTTGGGCGTTCCTCGTAGTAGTTTTTCAAAATGTATGGGGTCAGCTTTGCCAAAACCAAATTCAACCATCTGAAACGCGTTGGCGGTTATGGAAGCCAAGACCAGCGGTCGGTCGGAACTGTCCCGGGAACCGACGAACACCCGCAGCGTTTGGGCCACCAGCCTAAGATCGGCGAGCTAGCTTTCACAGGGCTTCGGACGTATCGACTGGATCCAGCATTTCCCGCTCAATCCGGCGCGAGCGAAACAAATTCGAAGAGTCCTGTTCCACCAGCCGGATTAGCGCGGTGACTCGTTTGTGTGCTTCACCGGCGGCCATGGGGTGCCACTTCTTCAACTTCCAGTCAAGGCACTCGGCATTGGCGGTCATGCGCATGTAGCTGAGGGTAGGTGGAAAGTTTGTCAAACCTCCGGACGGGGCGACCGCGACAAGCCTAGTCTTCGGGATAGCGGACGGCAGGGGTTGTCCGCGGTGTCTCAACTCAGTCTATCGGCGAATGGCGGGCTGCGCGTTGGCAACCCGATCCTCGCCCCTCTCGGCGGCTATCTTAAAAATCCGCAGCGGATAGGTCGTTATTGACAGGGAAATTCGCACAGGCTTGATGGACCGACCCCGTCTTTCGATTTTTACCCCATGAAACTACCCCCCTCGGTCCGCGGCCCGGGCGCAAGATTCCTGCCGCTCGCGCTCGTCCTCCTGTCTCTTTTCTTCGCTGGTTGCGTTTCGACCAACCGCACCGCACTCGCCCCCGAGGCCTCGGGTCGGATCAAATCGGTCAAGGCCACCGTCCTGGTGGCGCAGCCCGAGATTGCGGCGGACATCGAGACATCGAATGTGGCGGCCGCGGCCGGCGGCGGTTTGATCGCGGCCCTGGTCGACGTGGCGATCGACGCCCATCGCTCGAAGAAAGCCGAGGAGGCGATCACGCCGTTGCGCGACGCCCTGGTCGATTTCAACGTGGCCGAATGCCTGCGGGCGACGCTGGAGAAGGGCCTGGGCGCCCAGCCTCCGCTTGCGGTGACGGCCGTGAACTTGGATTTGCAGATGAAGCCTGACGCGATGCGCAAGTCCGCCGAAACGGGAGGCGCCGATGCGATGCTCTTCATTTCTGCCGACTACCGGCTGACGCCTGCTTGCGACCGCATTCGCGTCATGGCCAAGGTGACATTGTTGCCCAAGACGGGAACAGCCGACGGCAAGCCGCTCTACGAAAACCAGTTCACCACCTTCCGGGCGGTGCCGAGCGTTCAGGCAGGGGCGATTCAGAAATGGTCGGACAACAAGGGTGCGCTGGCGCGCGATGCGCTGCAGTCATGTTTTGCCGAGCTGGCCGAGATGATTGTGTTCGATGTCCCGCAAGGCCCTGAGGTCAACCTGCTGCCTAAGGAAAAGCTTACCACGTCCGCGCCGCCGGTCGCTCCGGCCATGGCGGCCGGGCGTTTTATCCAGCGCGGAGCGGTCGAAAAGAAGCACGGCGAGCGCACGTGGGTGCGCCTGCAAACCGGCGAACTGTCGTCCGTTGATTGATGCGTGGATTGGTCTGTGGCGTGGCGGGAATGGCCGGCGCTCTTTTCCTCGGCGCCTGCACGTCGCCGATGAATCTTGCGCTGATGGAACCGCCGGACCCCGGCAGTCGGTCGGTCTCCCGGGCTGGAGGCAAGGTGGTTTCGATCGGGTTTCTTTCGATCGAGGATTTACGTCCGGAGTTTTCCAAACAAAGCATCGGTCTTGTCCAGGGCCGCGCGGTCAAGGGGCCCGACGTGTTGCCGTGGATCGGCCGGGCGTTGGGCGGCCTCGGAGGAACCCGATTTTCCGCAACCCCGGCCGCCGGCCCCGGCGGTTGGACCGTCAAACCCGCGCTCCGGCAGTTCTACGCGGGGAGTCTGACCGTTTCGAAGACCGTCAATGTCGTCCTCGAATTGGAAATCCGTCCGCCCACGGGCGGAACGGTCACGCGAGTTTATCGGGGGAGCATCACGGCGGTGGACTGGTGGAATACTTCCGGCGAGATCGAACAGTCCTTCCACGAGGCCTTTTCCGGTTGTCTGCGCCAGATGGCGGCCGATCTCGATTTGCTGGTCGAAACGGCCTCCGGGCCAAACGAAGCGGCACACACGAAGGATAACTAGAAAAGGGGCCGGCGGCGGATGGTGAGGTCGAACGAGGCGCGCACGGCGGGCGGGTAGAACCGGCATCTGGCCTGCGGCTTGGGCGGAAGAGCAGGCTGGCCACCCAGAACTGCGGGTCAGGGTGAGTAGGGTGGCGGGGTCGAGGGACTCGCGGCCTCGGGTCCGTCTTCCTGCAGGTCGATCAGGCCGAGCAACGCGCCCCAGTGGTAATACCGATCGCTGCTCGACACGTCGTCGCCCTCGCCGGTGAGCGCGTTGTAGTTCTCGTGCACATGGCTTTTCAGTCCCCACTCTTTTTCGAAAAGCGCGCGTGATTTTTGCGCCAAGGCGTGGCGGACGGGCGCCTGGTCGTAGTTGCGCAGTCCGAGATATACCAGGTAGTTCATCGGTGCCCAGATCCGACCGCGCCAATACTCTTGGTCGCGAAAGGCCGGATCCGATCGCGGGCTCGAGGGGATCACCCACTCGCCCCAGAATTCGCGAGGATTGAGGAGGTGTTCCTGGATCAGGCGGTTGGCCTGCGCGGGCGTGGCGACCGTTCCCAGCAAAGGATAGAAATTCGTGGGCGAGAGACGCCGGCTGAAGGCACCGGTATCAAGATTCTTATTGAGGAACATTCCGGTTTTCTCGTCCCAGAGCGTTTGCAGTTTGCCGGCGTAACGTTTGCTCCGAGCGCGGAGCTCCCGGGCCTCGGCGTCCTGGCCCAGCGTCGTCGCAATCTCCGCCAGGGCGTTGCAGTCCGCGACGTACAGGCCCATCAGACCGACATCGGCCTGATGCAGCAATCCGGTTTCCGGATGAAACGGCGCATCGTCGTACATCGGGCTGTTGTCGAGACCGGATTCGTAAACCGCCCCTTGTTTGGCCCCGACCGAGCCGTCGTCGGGATTCGGCGGCGGATTGTGCGCATCGGTTCCCCAGACGAGATAACCGTCGCGATCGCGGTGTTCGGCCCACCAGCGGTTCCACCGCAGGAGATCCGGGAAGGCCGCGCGCAATACCCACTGGTCATGAAAACGCCGGTACAATTCCAGAACCGTGATCGCGCCCACCGGCGGCTCGGAGCGGTCGACGCTTTTCCAGCCGCCGGCGCGGGCATAGTTCGGCACGAAACCGGCGGGGGTGGACTCGCGCAGGATTTCCAGGGCGTTGGCGTAAGCGAGATCGCGGTTGCCGATCGCCGCCAGCGAGGCGGCAAAGAACGTGTCCCAATCGAACAGCACGTACCCGCCCCAGCCGACGCACCAGAGGCGGCTGACGGGCGTGACGACGCGACTGCGCGACGGTTCGAAAATCGTGTCCCAACCCAGCACGGTCTCGATCGCATCCGCCACTGCGTGCCCCCGCGGGCGTTGGCGGTCGAGCACGGCGCGAATCTCCGTTACCGACCGCGGGCGACCGGTGCTCACGCCGACCGGCTCGAGGAGGGTCGCGGCCAGGAAAGGCGTGGCGAGCGGGACGTTGACGGGCGATTCGGTCTGAGCGGTCGAATAGACCGCGATACGCTGCGTGGGCGAAACGAACTCGAGGTGATCCCCGGAGCGGGCCACGCTGCCCGGGCGGTTCCAGAGTATGCCCGCGGATACCACCAGCGTCGCTGGCAGCGCTGCTTTGGTCGGCAGTGGGGTGGCGAGCATGACAAGGTCATCGCCGTCGTGGGCGGACTGCAGCAAAACTTCGTGTCCCTGCCACGCGACGCGCAATTCCGAATAGCGGCCATCCCAGGTGTGGGGTCCGGGGAACACTTGTTCAGCGCCCGGATTTTGCCGCCCGATCAGCATATCGGCGAGAAAGGCGTCGGAGTTGAGCGAGCTCGGATGTTTCAGACCGACCCGGATCGTGAAACCGTCCGGCAGCCGCACCTGGGCGGTGACGCTGTGGACATCCCAGGTGTTCCAACCTTGAGCCAGCCGGTCCTGGACGGCGGCGTACTCGGGGAGGCGGGGCGCTTCGGCCCAGACCGCCAGAGGAAAGAAGAGCCCGAGGAGAATGAGGATCGGCATGGGATGAAATCTGTCGAAAAAAGCCGACCGCGCGAGCAAAAGGGTTGAGCTTGACCTCTAACCGTCGAGTGAGGGTGCCGGATTGAGGCCGAGGAGGGGCCATGGTTTGAGTCTCGTCCGACTTTTCGAGTGCCGGGTAAAACGGGAAGCATGGAAAGGGACCCCGGGGCGAAAAGCCAGGCAGGATGCCGGTGCTACTTTTCCCGGGTCGGATGCGGCGGGTTTTCCCCTCTGGCGCTTCAGGCTGGCGGGGTTTGTGCCGATGGGGTATGGACCACGTCATGAGCTTGGGGCGCGACACCATCATCTCTCTCGGCAGCAAGCTGCCCCCGGCCCTCGGGATTTTCGGGCGGTTGCGTGCGCTGCTCGACGATGCCGACACGGATCTGGACGCGATCGTCGAGCTCGTGCGGGTCGATCCGGCGCTCACTTTCCAGGTCATTCGTCTCAGCAACAGCGCGCTCTACGGCATGCGGTCGCGCTGCCTCGCGCTGGAAGATGCGGTCGCCCGGATCGGCTTCGGGGAAATTCACCAGCTGGTCGGTCTCGTGGTTTCGCGGCAGACGTTTCAAGGGGATCTGAGGTTATACGACATTCAGGCGAGCCGGTTGTGGGAGAACGCGGTCGCACTCGGCACGCTGGCCTCCTCCTTCGCGAAGCGGGCTTCCAGCGATCCCGGCAGCGCCTACTCGACCGGCCTGCTGCGCAATCTCGGCAAGATCATCCTCAACAACTTTCCCGGCGCGGTGCACTATCCCGGTCCGGCCCTGCAACCCGATGTGTTCGCCTGGGAACTCGCGACCCATGGCATGGCGGCGCCGGAAGCCACCGCCATTTTGCTCGATCACTGGAGCTTTGCGCCGGGCGTGGCCGGGGCGGTCTGCCTCCACCGCGAAGCCGAGCGGGGCAGCGAGTTTGCCCTCGGCGCGGCGCAACTGCACCTGGCCTGTGGCGTGGCGGTCGACTGGGGTTGTGCGCTCCCGGGCGAAAGCACCGGTTGGCGGCGGGACCTCCAGATTTGCGCCCAAGCCGGCCTGACCGAGGAGGATTTCACGGGCGCGATCGAGGAAGCCCGCCAGCTGTTCGACCGTTTCGCCAAAGTCGAGTGGGGGCAGACGGCGTAGGCGGTCGGCCTGGGTTCCGGCGGGTTTGAATGTAGGCGGGGTGCCCTCACCCCGCGAGGCATGCGTTCGAAAGCTGGAATCCGCGGGGTGAGGGCACCCCGCCCACAGCAACCCGTTCGTTCCGCCCACAACAGGAACGGCGCAGAAACAGGGTGGAAATCCACTCCGGTGTTGCCACCGGAAGATCGCCGGCCAATTTCCCGGCAATGCCCCCAACGACCCCCCCGTCCCACGACCGGGTGCACAGCGAGGAGTTTTTGCATACGCTGATGCGCCGGCAGTTGTCTCTCTCCATCACCTGCGCGGCCGCATTTCTGGTCGGCCTCATCGGCCTGCCGCTGCTCAACTACTTTGAGCCCGCGCTCATGGCGACGCGCGTCGCCGGCTTCACGCTCAGCTGGCTGTTGCTCGGCGTGCTGTGCTTCCCGCTGGTCTGGACCATCTCGTATTTTTTCATCCGCCGCTCCATCTGGCTGGAGGACGACGAGGTCCGCCAGGAACAGGAAAACCAGAGGGGGAACTGAGCCATGACCACCCCACTTTTTCTGGCGGCCGGCGGAGGCCTGCTCAGCGCGGTCGATCCGTGGATTCTGAGTTTCTCGCTCGTGACCGTGGCGGCGACGATCTGGATGGGCTTCCGCTCGGCGAAGACGTCGAAAACCGCGAGCGACTTTTTTGTAGCCGGCCGGTCGGTGTCGGTCGGCTGGAATGCGTCGGCCATTTCCGGTGAATACCTGTCGGCCGCCTCGTTCATGGGCGTGGCCGGCATGGTGATGTCGTCGGGCTACGATGCGCTCTGGTATCCGGTCTGTTATGCGTGCGGCTACCTGTTTTTGCTGCTGTTCATCGCCGGGCCGCTGCGGCGGTTCGGGGCGTACACGATTCCGGATTTCGCGGAGGGCCGGTTTGATTCGCCGGTGTTCCGCAAGATCGCCGTCTGCTTCGTGCTGTTCATCGGATTTTTCTACACGATGC
>CAYZGG010000093.1:0-16214 GCA_964477955.1 uncultured Opitutaceae bacterium | reverse complement strand
GGCGAGGGTGGTGGTCTTGCCGGCGCCGACGGGGCCGGTGACGAGGATCAGGCCGTTGTGGTAGGAGAGGAATTTTCGGATCGTGTCGAGATTGCGCAGGCCGAGCTCGTCAAGTCGGGGCATGACGGAGGGCACCATGCGATAGGAGCCCGACGGGCCGGCCTTGTGGAACATGAGGTTGACGCGATAACGATTCTCCGGGCCCAGGGCGAGGGCCAGGTCGTAGTCGCGGCGTTCGAGGAAAACATTCTTCTGGTGCTCGGCGAGGAGCACGGTGTTGAGCCGCAACGATTCCTCGTCGGTCAGGATGTGATCGGCGATCGCCGTGAGGGTGCGGTGCTTGCGGACGAAGGGCTTGGCGCCGGCCGAGAGGTGCAGATCGCTCGCGCCGAATTTGCCGGCGTCGACGAGGAGCTGGCGCATGCCGGCGGCGAGGGCCTTGTCGTCCATCGAACCGATGCGCGCGAAATGAAACTTCGGGGTCTCGGCGGTGACGCTGGCCTTGGACGTCGCGGGCGTCGCCATTGGGGCGGCAATTGCGTCGCGGAGCGGGTTGCCGACCGGCGGGCCCACCTCGGCTCGGGCCATGGCCTGGCCGCCGACGGTTTCCAGCTTCTCGACGTCGTGCACGATGCCGTCGTCGATCAACCGCTGCGCGAAATCCATCAGCTGGGCGTCGGGACCGACGGCCTTGAACGTGGCGAGCGCTTGTTCGCGGGTGAACAATTTCTCGTCAAGGCCGAGGCGCATAAGCCAGAGGATCTCGTTGTTCATGCCGTGGATTGGGCGGAATGCTTTGCAGACGGCGGGGCATGGCAAGGCCGGACTGCATCCGGGATCGATCTTTGGCTTTTTGACGAATTGGAAACGAACTCCGACCGGTCGATGGCGCGGTCCGCGGTCCGGGCGGTCCGCCACCGGTGCCGAGCCGGTGCATACGGAACGGCGTTGCCTTCGGAGGCGCGAACTGGCCGAATCTGCGCCCATGCCTTCCGAGTTCAACCTCAACCGTACGGTGGAATTTGCCGAGACCGACATGGCCGGTCTCATGCATTTTTCGAACTATTTCCTCTGGATGGAGGCGTGCGAGGCGGCATTCTACCGTTCGCTCGGGTTGCCGCTGATCTCGTTCGTGCCCGGCAGCGTGGTGGGCTGGCCGCGCGCACACGTTTCCTGCGAATACAAAGCCCCGTTGCGCTTCAACGACACGGCGCAGGTGCGCCTGCTGGTGAAGGAAATCCGCACGAAGGCCGTGGTCTACGTCTTTCAGTTCCGCAAACTGTCGGAAGGCGCGGTCCGGCCGGAGATCACCGCCCGCGGTGAAATGGTGGCGGTGTGCGTGACCGCGGATGCCCAGGGCAAGATGTCGGCGCAACCAATCCCGGCAGACGTGCGCGCCAGGCTGCAGGTGGCGCCGGAGCCGGCGTTTTGAGCCGGACCGGTCGATGCGGGTCAGAGGTCGGGCGAACCCTCCGGGTGAGCCGTGTTCGGGGCGAAGTAAGGCGCAACGGCCCGGTGCGCCCACGCCTCGGCGGGACGCCTCGCCCTACCTTAAACCGTTCGGTTCGGACGGCCTTAAACCGGTTTCCTACAGCAGCGGCTTGATGACCACCCACACATTTTCGGCCAAAATCTTGTGGCCTGCGGCGGTGGGATGCAGGCCGTCGGCTTGGTTGAGTTCGGCCCGGCCGCCGACGCCGGCGAGCAGGAAGGGAATCAGCGGCACGTTCAATTCCTTCGCGAGTTCCGGGTAAATGGCCGCGAAGGCCCGGGTGTGCTCGGGCCCGAGATTGGTCGGGACCTGCATGCCGGCCAGGACGACGATCGTGCCTGGTCGCCGTTCCCGAATTCGTTCGATGATGGCCCGGAGGTTGGTGCGCGTCACCGCGGGCAGAATGCCGCGCAGGCCGTCGTTTGCCCCGAGTTCGAGGACGATCAGGTCGGTCTTCTGTCGCAAAATCCAGTCGAGCCGGCGCAGACCGCCCGCGGTGGTATCACCGCTCAGGCCGGCGTTGACGACGTGCCAGGGCAGGCCGGCGGACTCGATTTTTTTTTGGATCAGGGCGGGATAGGCTTCGTCGGGGTCGAGGAGGCCGTACCCGGCGGTCAGGCTGTCGCCGAAGAAAACGAGCGTTTTCGTTTCCGCGGCGGTGACGGTGGAGGCCGCGAAACAGGCCAGGCCGAGGAGCAGCCACCATCCAAGGAGGCGGGCAACCGTCCAGCCGGGTGAGCTTGCGTTTCGGAGGGGCTTGGCTCGCTTTCGTCTCATATCGCGTTTTTCGTGATCAAAAGATGAGTGATCAATCTCTCCTGAAAGTCGAGCGCCTGACCAAGAGCTATCCCACGGCGTCCGGTCCGCTCACGGTTTTGCGCGACGTGTCGTTTGCCCTCGGTCCGGGCGACACCTGTGCGGTGGTCGGCCCCTCCGGCAGTGGCAAGACGACGCTGCTCGGTCTCTGCGCCGGGCTCGACCAGCCGAGCAGCGGCACGGTGTGCCTCGCCGGCCTTGACCTCGGCGGGCTGTCGGAGGACGAGCGAGCGCTGGTGCGCAACGAGAGCGTCGGGTTCGTTTTTCAGAACTTCCAGCTCATCCCGACGCTGACCGCGTTGGAGAACGTGCTGGTGCCGCTCGAGCTGCGCGGCCACGGCGCACCCGCGCGCGAGGCGGTGGACCTGCTGGCGCGCGTCGGGCTGGAGGACCGGCTCGGGCATTATCCCGCGCAGCTCTCGGGCGGCGAGCAGCAGCGCGTGGCTCTGGCCCGGGCCTTCATCAACCGGCCGCGGATTTTATTCTGCGACGAGCCCACGGGCAATCTCGACGGCGACACGGCGCAGGCGATGGTGGATCTCATTTTCGGCCTGAACCGCGAGCGCGGCACGACGCTGGTGCTCGTGTCGCACGATCTCGAGCTCGCCGCCCGCACCCAGCGCATCCTCCGCCTCCGCAGCGGCGCGGTCGTGGCGGATGAGAGGACAGAATGAACAAAATGAACAGAAGGTGCCTTCCCTGAACGGATTTTCCATCTCCGGTCATTCCGTGGATTTTGTTCATTCTGTCTAAATCATGAATTTCATTCTCAAAATGGCGTGGCGGGATACGCGAGCGAGCCGGCGGCGGTTGCTGCTGTTCGGGCTCTCCATCGTGCTCGGAGTGGCCGCCTTGGTGTCCGTCGGCTCCCTGCGCGACAACCTGAGCCGGGCGATCGACGACCAGGCGAAGGGATTGCTGGGCGCCGATCTCGTGATCGAATCGCGGGCGGCGCTGACACCGGAGGCGCGGGACGCGATCGCAGCGCTCGGCGGCGGGCAGTCGCGCGAGATTTCCTTCAATTCCATGCTGGTCGTCCCCGGTCCGCATCCGGGCACGCGGCTCGTGCAGGTGCGGGCGCTCGAGGGCGGCTTTCCATTTTATGGGGAATTTGCCACGAACCCGGCGGGCGCCCGCGCCAGCCTCGCGCAAGGGACCGGCGCAGTCCTGGAGGAAACCGTGCAGGCGCAGTTCGGGCTGCACCCGGGCGACCCGATCAAGCTCGGCGGCGGCACGTTCACCCTCACCGCCGGCTTGCGCAAAGTGCCCGGGGAAAACGCCGTGTTCGCCACGCTGGCACCGCGGGTCTACATTCCGCTGGCGGCCGTGGACGGCACGGGTCTGCTCAAGCCGGGCAGCCTGGCGCGGTACCGCGTCTATGTGAAACTGCCGGCCGGGACCGACGTGGAGAAACTGGTCGAAGGGCTGAAAAAGCGTTTTCGCGAGCTGCGGCTCGGCTTCGAGACGGTCGAAAGCAGGAAACGCGACCTGGGCGATTCCATTCGCAACGTGAATTCGTTCCTGATGATCGTCGGGTTCGCCTCGCTTTTCCTCGGGGCGATCGGGGTGGCGGGTGCGGTGGAAAGTCATGTCCGGCAGAAGGTGCCCACGGTGGCCATGCTGCGCTGCCTCGGGGCGAGCGCCCGGACGAGTTTCGCCATTTATCTCGTGCAAGGGCTCGGACTCGGCCTGGCCGGCGCCGCGCTCGGCGCGCTCTTGGGGATCGCGGCGCAACTGGCGCTCCCGCCGCTGGTGCGCGGGTTCCTGCCGTTTGCGTTCGCCTTTCAAATTTCCTGGCCCGCCGTCCTGCGCGGCATGGGCGCCGGCCTGGTGGTGAGCGGGGTTTTCTCCCTCCTGCCGCTGCTCGAGATCCGGCGGATCTCGCCGCTGTTGACGTTGCGCGCAGGTTTCACAGGCACGAATGGCGCGAGTCGCGATCCGTGGCGGATGGCGCTGTTCGGCGCGATTTTCCTCTTGGTGGTGGCGTTCGCGGTCTGGCAGACCGGCCGGCTGGGTTGGGGCCTCGGTTTTGCGGCAGCGCTGCTCGCATGTTTCGGGGTGCTCGCGGGCCTGGCGCGACTGGCCGTCTGGGCCGCCCGCAAACTGGCCGGGCCGGCTCTCCCGTTTGTCTGGCGTCAGGGGCTGGGCAACCTGCACCGGCCGCACAACCGCACCCTGCTCCTGCTGGTGTCGCTGGGCTTCGGCACTTTTCTGCTCATGACGCTTTTTCTCACCCGCGACGTCCTGATCGGGCAGCTGCGGGTGATGGATGCCGCGGGCCGGCCCAACCTGATGCTGTTCGACATTCAAGACGATCAGGTTGGCCCGCTCGGCAAACTGCTGGCGACGCAGGGCGCTCCGGTGCTCAAGGAGTCGGCGATCGTCACGATGCGTCTCGCCGCGCTCAAAGGCCGGCCGGTGGCCGACCTGTTGCACGAGGAAAAGGGGCGCATTCCCGCGTGGACGTTGCGGCGCGAGTACCGCTCGACGTTCCGGGCGGAGCTGGCGGACACGGAGAAAGTGACGGCGGGGAAATTTGTCGGAAAATGGCCGCCGGGCAGCGGACGCGTGCCGGTTTCCCTCGAGGAATCGCTGGCGCGGGACATGCAGCTGCGGGTCGGCGACGAGCTCGATTTCGACGTGCAGGGCGTGACGGTGGAGGCCGTGGTCGGCAGTCTGCGCTCCGTGGACTGGCGGCGGATGCAGCCGAATTTCTTCGTCGTCTTTCCCGTGGGAGTGCTGGAGGACGCACCCAAATTCCATGTCATGGCGGTGCGGGTGGCGTCGCCGGCGGAGTCGGCGCGCGTGCAGCAGGCCGTGGTGGCGGACTTCCCCAACGTGTCCGCGCTCGATCTGGCGCTGATTCTCGAGACGCTCGACGGCGTGTATGCGCAGGCGTCGTTTGTCGTTGGTTTTCTTTCGCTGTTCGCCGTGATCACGGGGGCGGTGGTGCTGGCGGGCGCGGTGCTGGCGGGCCGGCAGCAACGGGTGCGCGAGAGCGTTTTGCTCCGCACGCTCGGGGCGACGCGGAGGCAGGTGAACCGCATTCTGCTGGCGGAGTACCTGGCCGTGGGCACGCTTGGGGCAACCGCGGGGGCCGTGATGGCGGTGGGCGCCACCTGGGCTCTGGCCCATTTTGTTTTCAACCTCGGCTGGGTCACGCCGTCGCCGCTGGTGCTGCTGGCGGGTTGGGCGGTGGTGAGCGCGCTGACGGCGGTGAGCGGGCTGCTTTCCAGCCGCGGCGTCTGCGACTCTCCGCCGCTCGAGGTGCTGCGGCAGGAAACCTGAGGCGGGTCGAAGCGGGGAAATGTCGCGTAGGGGCGCAATCTTGCTGCGCCCAAGGATTTTCAACCTCGAACGGGCGCGGCAAGACTGCGCCCCTACGATCGATCCGGTGATGCTCTCGGGAAAATTTTCCGGACGGCTTCCAGCGGGATCGGCATTGACGGCGGCCGGGGCGACTGATGAGCAAGAGCCATGACTGGGCCACGTTTCCTCACTTTCCACTACACGCTCCGGGATCCACAGGCGCGGGTGCTCGACACTTCGCGCGGCGGCGAGCCCCTGGGCTGCGTCGAGGGGGCGGGACAGATCATCGACGGATTGGAGGCGGTTCTGCGGTCGATGCAGCCCGGCGAGTCGCGCCAGGTCACGGTGGCGCCGGAGCGCGGCTATGGTCTGCGCGAGGAGGCCTTGGTGCAAAAAGTGCCGCGGGCCCGCCTGCCGCTGGAGGAAGTGAAAGTGGGCGACCGGTTCCAGACGGGGCCGGACCGGCATGCGCCAGTGGTGACGGTGATTGCCGTCGAGAGTGACGCGGTGGTGCTCGACGCGAACCATCCCCTGGCCGGGGTGCCGCTGCATTTCGAGGTGGAGCTGGTGTCCATTCGTCCGGCCACGGCGGCCGAGCGGGCGGCGGCCCCCGTGGCCGAGGGCAATTGATGGGATTGCAAATCCCGGCGCGCGACTTTACTTCGGCCCAATGAATGTTCTCGGCATCGACATCGGGGGCTCGGCGATCAAGGGAGCGCCGGTGAACACGAGGACGGGCCGCCTGCTCGCCGAACGTTACCGGGTGGAGCTGCCCGCGCCCTGTCCGCTGAAGGATGGCCTGGCGGCGACGCGCGAAATCGCTCGGCATTTTCGCTGGAAGGGTCCGGTGGGCATTGGATTTCCGGGCGTCATTCGGGACGGGCGGATCGGGGCCGTGGGCAATCTGGGCCGGGTTTGGGAAAAACAGAACGGCGTGGCGCTTTTCCGGCGGGCGACGGGCTGCCCGGTCAAGATGATCAACGATGCGGGCGCGGCCGGCCTGGCCGAGATGAAATTCGGCGCGGGGAAGGGCCGCCAGGATTCCGTGATGCTGCTGACGTTTGGCACGGGCATCGGATCGGCGCTGTTTTACCGCGGGCTGCTTTTTCCCAACGCCGAGCTGGGGCATGTGCCATGGCGCAACAAACCGTTCGAACGCTTCGCTTCCGCCGCCGCCCGCAAGCGCGCGCGGCTGGACTGGCCCGAATGGGCGAAACGGGTGAATGTCTACCTCGGCGTGATGGAGCGGCTATTTTCGCCCGACCTGATCATCATCGGGGGCGGCGTGAGCAAGAAGGCCGACAAGTTTTTCCGCTATCTGCGGACCCAGGCGGAGGTCGTGCCGGCGAAGTTGCACAACGACGCCGGCATCGTGGGGGCGGCGCTGGCGGGGTAAACGATCGCCGATCCCGCCGGCCGGGCCGGCCCCGGGCGGCCATCCATCCCGCACCCTGTCCGCTTGTCCCAAAACCAACTGCGACTTCGGTGCTTCCGGGAGTGTACTGGAGCAACCGCAAAAGGTTGACCGGAGGCCTGCGAACCTGCCTTCGTTTCTTCCGGACCCATTTCCGACCGCAACCCACCGCCCACCATGCCCACACTCGCCCAGCCCGTTGCCCCTCCCACTGCCGTGGTGAAAAAGAAATCCCGCACGGGTTTGTACATCGCACTCGGACTGGGCCTCCTGTTGGTCCTGATCGTCGTCGCCGTCTTGGTCAAAAACAAGGGCCAGGAAAAGCCGGTCACGGTCACCTTCGAAAAGGCGGTGGTCAAGTCCATCACCCACCTCGTCACCGCCACGGGCAAAGTCCAGCCCGAGCTCGAGGTCAAGATCGCCCCCGAGGATGCGGGCGAGATCCTCGCGCTGCCCTTCAAGGAGGGCGCGTTGGTGAAAAAGGGTGAGATGATCGTGCAGATCCGGCCTGACTTTTATCAGGCCCAGGTCGACCAGCAGGAGGCCGCGCTCGTCGGCGCCAAGGCGGTGGCCGTCCAGAGCCACGCCCAGCTGGTCAAGGCGCAGGAGGACTATAAGCGCAACGAGGATCTCTACGCCAAAAAACTGATTTCCGATTCCGATTTCACCGTGTCGAAGACGACCCTCGAGGTCGCCCAGGCGAACTACGACAACGCCAAGGCGCAGATCCGCAGCACCGAGGGGTTTCTCAACCAGGCGAAGGATCTGCTCAGCAAGACCACGCTTTATTCCCCGATTGACGGCACCATCAGCGCGCTGGAAAGCGAAGTCGGCGAGCGCGTGGTTGGCACCGGCCAGTTCGCCGGCACGGAGATCATGCGCATCGCCGACCTCACCCACATGGAAGTCCGGGTCAAGGTGAACGAAAACGACATCGTCAACGTGAAGCTGGGCGACCACACGGTCGTGGCGGTGGACGCGTTTCCGGGCCGCAAATTCGATGGCACGGTGCGAGAAATCAGCAGCTCGGCGCTGACGACGGGCGCGACCGGCAGCGGCTCGGCGTCGCTCGCCGCCTCGGCTTCGGACGAGGTCACGAATTTCCTCGTGAAAGTCAGCGTGGCCGATCCCAAGGGCGAGCTCCGCCCGGGGATGAGTGCCACGGTCGACATCGAGACCGAGACGGTGAAAAACGTCGTGACCGTGCCGGTGCAGAGCGTCACCGTGCGGGCCGAGGGCGGCAAGACCACCGAGCAGCTGCAGAAGGACAAGGAGAAGGCGGCCAAGGAGCGCTCCGGCAACGATCTCGAGGTCTCGTCCGAGCACGACGAGGCGCGCCGCACGCGCGACCAGCTGCAGCGCGTCGTCTTCGTGCACGACGGCGGCAAGGTGAAGCAGGTCCGGGTCGAGACCGGCATCGCCGACAATTCGGTGATCGAGATCAAGAGCGGCGTGAAAGCCGGCGACGAGGTCGTCTCCGGCAGCTATGCCGCCATCAGCCGCACGCTCAAGGACGGCACCAGCGTGATTCCGGAAAAGCCCAAGCCTGAGGACAAGAAATAAGCGGCCTCCGTCCGCCAACCTTTTCCGCCATGTCCTCCGCCCCCGCCGTCGCTCCCGCGCCCCGCGTTCACCGTCCGCCCGGCGGCGTGGTCATTGACATCGACGGGGTCACGAAACTCTACCGCATGGGCGCGGAGATCGTGCATGCGCTGCGCGGCGTTTCGCTGCGGGTGCACCGCAACGAATACCTCGCGATCATGGGTCCGTCGGGGTCGGGCAAGTCGACCCTGATGAACATGCTGGGCTGCCTCGACACTCCGACCGGCGGGAAGTACCACTTCAGCGAAAAGAACGTCTCCACGATGACGGATGACGAGCTGGCGGACATCCGGAACCGCGAGATCGGATTCGTTTTCCAGACGTTCAACCTGCTCCCGCGTTCGACCTCCCTGGCGAACGTCGAGCTGCCGCTCATCTACGCGGGCATCGGGCACGGGGAACGCCGGGCGAAGGCCGAGCTGGCCCTGCGCAACGTCGGTCTCGGCGATCGCATGGGGCACAAGCCGAACGAGCTCTCCGGTGGCCAGCGGCAGCGCGTCGCCATCGCCCGGGCGCTGGTGAACAATCCCTCGATCATCCTCGCCGACGAGCCCACCGGCAATCTCGACTCGAAGACCGGCGAGGAGATCATGGCGCTGCTCGAAGAGCTCTACGCCCAGGGCAACACCATCATCGTGGTGACCCACGAAGAGGACATCGCCCGCCATGCCCGCCGGATCGTGCGCCTGCGCGACGGTTTGATCGAGGCGGACATGAGGCAGGACTGACGAATTTTCGATTTTGGATTCTCGATTTTCGATTTCCCATGAATGAGACGGAACTCAAAAACAGAACAAAAGTGTTCGCACTGCGCGTGCTGAAGCTGGTGGATACGCTGCCTGATGGTCGCTCGGGCAGGATTTTGGCCGGTCAACTTGGCCGGTCGGGTACTTCGGTGGGGGCGAACTATCGCTCAGCGTGCCGGTCCCGCTCAACTTCGGAGATGATTTCGAAGCTGGCGGTCGTTGAAGAAGAGGCGGACGAGTCCTGCTTCTGGATGGAGCTGATCGCTGATCACGGGCTGATGGTGCCCGATAAACTGGTTCCTTTGATGCGAGAGGCGGATGAGTTGACCGCGATCATGGTCGCATCCCGAAAGACCCTCGCGGCCAGAAATCCAAAATCGAGAATCGAGAATCGAAAATGAGGCGTTTTCTCTACGAATTGACCGAGTCGTTCCGGATCGCGCTGGCGCAGATCCGGGCGAACAAGATGCGGTCGGTGCTCACGGCCCTCGGGGTCATCATCGGCATCATCGCCGTCACGCTCATGTTCACGGCGATCAACGGCATCAACACCGGTTTCCAGAACAGCCTGGCGATGCTGGGCGACGACGTGCTCTACGTCGGCAAATGGCCGTGGGGCAACGTCGAGGACTGGTGGAATTACATGAATCGACCGGTGTTCAAAACCCGCAACGCGGAGGAGCTCAACCGCATCTTCGCCCAGACGCAGAATTCGCTGTTGGACGTGGCGATTCCGGTGGCCGGGCGCGGCAGCCGCTTCAAGGTCGGCGATGCCCGGGTGAACGGCGTTTACACCGTCGGAACGACGGCGGATTACGCCCGCATCAGCGGGGTGGACTACCGCGAGGGTCGGCTGTTCAACGAAACCGAATCCTCCGCGGCTGTCGCGGTCTGCGTGCTGGGCTGCGATGTCGCGGATGCGCTGTTTCCGAACCGTTCCGCGATCGATCAGACCGTGTTTGTCGAGGGGCATCCCTTCCGGGTGGTCGGTGTGTTCGCGAAACAGGGCGAGTTTCTCGGACTGTTCAGCTTCGACAACCAAGCGGTGATGCCACTCGGCGCCTTCGCGAAATATTTCAGCGTGCGGCAGAACACCGAACTCCGCGTGAAAGTGCGCGACAAGACGCGCATGGCCGACGCGAAGGAGGAACTGGCGGGGGCGATGCGCCGCGTGCGCGGGCAGCTGCCGGGCGAACGCGACAATTTCTCGATCAACGAACAGGAGGCGATCCGGGCCCAGATCGATCCGGTGATCAAGACCATCTTCATCGCCGGTCTGCTGGTGACGGCGCTTTCGCTGTTCGTCGGCGCCATCGGCATCGCGAACATTACTTTTGTGAGCGTGAAGGAGCGCACGAAGGAAATCGGCACGCGCAAAGCGCTGGGTGCGCGACGGAGCGCCATTCTGCTGCAGTTTTTGATCGAGGCCGTCACGATCTCCGGGGCTGGCGGATTGGCGGGTTTGGTGCTGACCTTCACCATCGTGGAGGCGGTGAGCGTGATGTTGCCCAATCTGCCGGTCCAGCTGCCGGTCCCGATCGTGCTGTTGGGCATGGTGCTGTCGGTTGTCGTCGGCATCCTTTCCGGTTTCATTCCCGCCTTCCAGGCCTCGCGCCTCGATCCGGTGGTGGCGCTGCGGTACGAATGAATTGATTTTCGATTTTCGAATGACGACAAACACAAACAGCCACAGGCCGTGGGTCGGACGGGACCGCTGGGCCCGCCGTTTTTCATCATATGCTTGGCGCGCGACCGGATGGCTCTGGACCTGCCTGGAAGTAGAAAATCGAAAGCACCCATGAGGCTTGGCGACATTCTCCGCATGGCGTTGGGCTCGCTCGGAGTGAACAAACTCCGCTCGGGCCTCACGATGTTCGGCATCACGATCGGCGTGTTTTCCATCGTGGGCGTTATGACCGTCATCTCCGCACTGCGCTCCTCGATCGAGACCGGCATCACGATTTTCGGGGCGAACATCTTTCAGTTTGCCAAGTACCCCATCGGCGGCGGCCCGGGCGACGGCAGCGGCCGGAGAAAATTCGACATGCGGCGCAACCTCACGCTGCAACAGGCTCTGCAATACCAACGGTTGATGGACAGCAAGGCGGACGTGATCTGCCTGAAGGTTTTCGACCAGGTCGGAGCGCAGGCGGTGTACAACGGGCGCAAAACGACACCGGGCCTCAATTTTGTCGGGACCAACGAGCATTTTCTCGCGGCCAACCAGTTCACCATCGCGCAGGGGCGGAATTTCACCGCCGACGATGTCGAACTGGGCCGGCCGGTGATCATCATCGGGCAGACCATCCAGAAGCGACTTTTCCCCTCGGAAAATCCACTTGGCAAGCAGATCAAGATGAAGGACCGGCCGTACCTGGTGGTCGGGGTTTTTGCCACGAAGGGCAATTCGTTTGGCGGCAACGGCGACGAGATCGGGGTCATCCCCATCACCCGGTTCTTTTCCGATTTTGGTGCCGAGGGGCGGACCGTGAACGTGGCGACCCAGGCGCACGACCAGTTGACCTACAACGACACGTTGGAGAAGGGAATCACGGCGATGCGAATTGCGCGCGGGCTGAAACCCGAGGACGACGAGGATTTCGAGGTATACTCGAACGATTCGATCAAGGGCGCATTTGCGAAGGTGGCCGATGTCGTGGCGGCCGGGTCGGTCGTCATTTCCGGCATCGCGCTCCTGGCGGCGGGCATCGGCATCATGAACATCATGCTGGTGAGCGTGACCGAACGCACCAAGGAGATCGGCATCCGCAAATCGATCGGGGCGCGGCGGCAGAGCATTCTTGCCCAGTTTCTCATCGAGGCGGTGGCGATTTCCCTGGCGGGCGGCGTGTTCGGCATCGTGATGGGCATCGGGGCCGGTGACGCGATCGCGGCGATGCTCGAGGCGTCGGCAATCATCCCGTGGGACTGGGTGGGCGTCGGTCTGCTGGTCTGTGGCGGCATCGGGGTGGGCTTTGGATTTTATCCGGCCTGGAAGGCCGCGCGCCTCGATCCGATCGAAGCCCTGCGGTTCGAGTAGAGAGGCCTCGGAGCGGGCTCCTCGGGCATTTCCGGCGACGACCCTCCCATTTGTAGGAGCGAGCTTGCTCGCGACCGCGAATGAATCGCGATCAAGCTCGCTCCCACATTATCAAAACAAGCCGAAGCACGTGGTTGATCGCGGCGCGCGAGCGGCCGGGCCTTTTGCTTGCCTTGGACCGGGCGCTTCCCGATTTTGAGGCTGTGGTGCACGCAACCGCAGCCGTTTTTTATTCATGGCTCTGACACCGGGGCAACTCGTGGTGGTGGGCGCCGGTCCGGCCGGGCTGACCGCAGCTTTGGAGGCCCAGCGTGCGGGGTGGTCGACGGTCGTTTTGGAAGCGGACCCGGATTACGTCGGCGGGATTTCCCGGACCGTGCGCTACAAGGAATTCCGTTTCGACATCGGCGGGCACCGGTTTTTCAGCAAGAACGACGAGATCACCCGCTGGTGGAGGGAGCGGCTGCCGGAGGATTTCATCAGCGTGCGGCGGATGTCCCGGATCCTGTATCGGAAGAAATTTTTCGATTATCCGTTGAAGCCGTGGAACGCGCTGAGCGGGCTGGGGGTTTTCACGAGCCTGGCCTGCATCGCCAGCTACGCGTGGATCCAGGTGTTTCCGATCCGGCCCGAGCTTTCGTTCGCCGATTGGGTTTCGAACCGGTTTGGCCGGAGGCTTTTCAATATTTTCTTCAAGACCTACACCGAGAAGGTCTGGGGCATGCCGACCGCGAAACTCAGCGCCGACTGGGCGGCACAGCGGATCAAGGGGCTGTCCCTGAGCAAGGCGATACTCAATGCCTTCCGCCCGGGCTCGGGCGGGTCCGGCGCGGTCGTCAAGACGCTCATCGACACCTTCGACTACCCCCGGCTGGGGCCGGGGCAGATGTGGGAGCAGGCGGCGGCGGATTTCCGCGGCGCCGGGGGTCGGTTGGAAATGGGGCGGAAGGTCGTCCTGATCCGACACGACGGAGTGCGGGTGAGCGGGGTGGAGACAGAGGATGCGGCCGGGCGGCGGCACTCTCACGCGGGTGACCAGTTTATTCTTTCCATGCCGTTGCGGGAGACGGTGCTGGCGTTTGATCCCCCGTTGCCGGAAGAGGTGCGGCAGGCGGCGGGCCGGTTGCGCTATCGCGACTTCCTGACCGTTGCGTTGATCGTCGAAGGGCCGAATCCATTTCCCGACAACTGGATCTATGTGCACGACCCCGGGGTGAAGCTCGGGCGGATCCAGAACTACCGGAACTGGAGCGAGGCCATGGGTGGCGTGGGGGGCACGACCTGCCTGGGGCTGGAGTATTTCTGCTTTGAGGGCGACGGTCTTTGGAGCATGTCCGACGACGCCCTGATTGCGCTGGGCCGGCGGGAGCTCGAACAGCTCGGATTGGTGCGGCCGGAGCAGCACCGGGACGGAGCGGTGGTGCGCATGGTGAAGGCGTATCCGGTCTACGATCCCGGCTACAAGGAGGCGGTGGATGAGATCCGCCGCGGCCTGGCGGCGTTTTCCAACCTGCAGGTCGTCGGGCGCAATGGCATGCACAAATACAACAACCAGGATCATTCCATGCTGACTGCCCTGCTGGCGGCCCGCAACCTGGGCGGGGCGGATTTCAACCTATGGAAGGTCAACACGGAGGCTGAATACAACGAGGAGGTGGGAGCCGAGGACAGGTCGGGCCGCCTCATGCCCGATGCGCTGAAGGAGTGATGCCAATGTCCCTTTGTATTTGGACGATCGAGCCCGATTTGACAGGTAGGGCGTGACCGCCGGGCGCGCCGTCCGGACATTCGCGGACGGCCCGGCGGTCCGTCCCTACCGGCGCTGCCGCGCCAAAGTCCAAATCCTACGGGCGGTTGGTATCAGTGGGGAATCGGCCGGACCGCGCCGGGAATCGAGTCCAAATAGCCGGGGGACGTTACCGGGACGGTCTCGGTTCCGTGGTCGACGGCAAAAACCACCGCTTGTCTGGCCCGGCCCTCCGCCGGTCCACCGGAATCATAGTGAAAACCGGAGGAATCCTCCCTCCCATCCGGTGCGCGGGTGACGGCGAAAAAGAGACAGAGCATACCCGCGGCCACGAGCACCAAAACCCCAGCCCAAAGGAATTCGGCGACGGTGCTCATGGACGGCTAGGTCCCGGCGGGAGCGGTCGGCCGCTGTCGGCTCGCCGATTGGAATGGGGAGCGGGGCATCACAGGCCTCCGGGGTTTACTGACAGGCTTCGCAGACTTCTCCGTTTTTCATGGCCTCGATGGAGCACGCCGTTTTTTCCGCGGCGGTGTAGACCCGCTTTTCCTCAGCCGGCGGTACAGCGGGCCCGGCGAAGGGGAACGGCGGGATGGTGCCGAACGGGGAGACGGTCACGGGCGGCTGCGAAGCGCTGGCGGCATCGCGGGCGTCGCGACTGGCCGTGGCTTCCTTGGTTTCGCCGGCCGCGCCGCGGACCTCCTTGCGGTTGGCCACGGTGGCTTTTTCGATGTTCGAGGCGCCGAGGGTGCGGAGGTAGTAGGTGGTCTTGAGGCCGGTCTTCCACGCAAGGCGGTACATGTGGGAGAGGGTCTTGAGATCGGGCGTCTTGAGCCAGAGGTTGATGCTCTGGGCCTGGTCGATCCACTTCTGGCGCCGGGCGGCGGCTTCGATGACCCATTTGTGGTCGATGTCGAAGGCGGTGAGATATTTCACCTTCAGGTCGGCGGGCACGGACTCGATATCCTTCAGATCGCCGTCGAAATATTTCAGGTTGTCGATCATCTCCTGGTTCCAGAGGCCGCGGGCCTTGAGGTCCTCGACGAGGAACGTGTTGATGACGACGAATTCGCCGGAGAGGTTGGATTTGACGTAAAGGTTCTTGTAGTACGGCTCGACGCAGGGCGACGTGTTGGTGATGTTGGAGATGGTCGCCGTGGGGGCGATGGCGAGGCAATTGGAGTTGCGCATGCCCTGGCGGGCGATCTTGGCGCGCAGGGGCGTCCAGTCCATCCGGCCGCCGCGGGGCACTTCAATGGGCAGGCCGCGTTCCTGTTCGAGGAGTTCGAGCGTGTCCTGGGGCAGGAGGCCGCGGTCCCACTTCGAGCCCTTGTAAGAGGCATAGGTGCCGCGTTCGGCCGCGAGGTCGGACGAGGTTTCGTACGCGTAGTAGGCGACCGCCTCCATGAATTCGTCGCTGAATTCGACGGCGGCGTCCGAGGCGAACGGGATGCTTTTCAGGTAGAGGGCGTTGGCGAGGCCCATGACGCCCATGCCGATCGGGCGGTGCCGGAGGTTGGAGTACCGCGCGGCCGCGGTCGGATAATAGTTCATGTCGATCACGTTATCGAGGGCGCGGAGGGCGACGCGGATGGTGTCGCGCAGCTTTTCGTGATCGAGCGAGCCGTCGGGCTTCAGGTGCGTGTCGAGGATGATGGAGCCGAGGTTGCAGACGGCGGTTTCCTCCTTCGAGGTGTTGAGCGTGATCTCGGTGCAGAGGTTGGAGGAATGGATGACGCCGGCGTGGTCTTGCGGCGAGCGGACGTTGCAGGGGTCCTTGAAGATGATCCAGGGGTGGCCGGTCTCGAAGAGCATCGAGAGCATTTTCTTCCAGAGCTCCAGCGCCTCGACCTTGTGGCTCTGGATTTTGCCGTCGGCGGCGAGCTGTTCGTAGTAGGCGTAGCGTTCCTCGAACTTGCGGCCGTAGAGCTCGTGCAGGTCGGGGGTTTCGTTGGAGCGGAAAAGGGTCCAGGTGCCGCGGGCCTCCATGCGTTTCATGAAGAGGTCGGGGATCCAGTTCGCCGTGTTCATGTCGTGGGTGCGGCGGC
>CAYZGG010000092.1:0-16869 GCA_964477955.1 uncultured Opitutaceae bacterium | reverse complement strand
ACTCGATCATGCCGGTGCTGATGATGTCGCCGATGGTGCGGACGCGGACCACGAGCTCGCGGACCTCCTCGCCGGGCTTCGGGGGCAGCAGATCGGTGACCGGCAGCCACTGGCCGCCGCGGCGCATGCACCGGCGGCGATGGCTGAAATAGATCGAGGGCACCTCGAGATTCTCGCGGCCGATGTACTCCCAGACATCCGCTTCCGTCCAATTGCTGAGCGGGAAGGCGCGCATATGTTCGCCGGGATTGATGCGGGCGTTGTAGACGTTCCACACTTCGGGGCGCTGGTTTTTGGGATCCCACTGGCCGAAGGTGTCGCGGAAACTGAAGAAGCGCTCCTTGGCACGGGCCTTTTCCTCGTCGCGGCGCGCTCCGCCGATGAGGCAGTCGAAACGAAACTCCTCGATGGCGGCGAGCAGGGTCGGAATCTGGAGGCGGTTGCGGCTGACTTCGCCCGGCGCCGGCATGGCGACGCCCTTCGCGATGGCATCCTCGACCTTGCGGACGATGAGCCGGCCGTGCAGTTCGGCGGCGCGGCGGTCGCGGAACTCGTTCAGCTCCGGAAAATGATGGCCGGTGTCGACATTGAGCAGCGGCAGGGGAAGATCCGAAGGCCGGAAGGCTTTCTCGGCGAGGCGCAGCAGGCAGATCGAGTCCTTGCCGCCGGAAAACAGGATCGCCGGGCGCTCAAATTCCCCGGCGACCTCGCGCATGAGATGGATGGCCTCGGTTTCGAGGTGCTGCAGGTGATCGAGCTGGTAGCGGGTCATGGTTGGGAAACAGGTGGGCAACAAGAACGAAGGGGCGGGTGAAGGGGCGCCATCCGCAGGTCAAACTTACGAGACCCCTCCGCTGCTGACCGCCGCGGCGGTCGCCGCTTTGCCGCCCCAGGCGGCGTGTAAACCGCACTCGCGTTTTTCGTCGGCCTTCGCCGGATCGAAGTAGTCCCACTCGTTCGGCAGGTGGTGCTTCTCGAGGTACGCTTCCATCTGGGCGTCGGACCATTCGAAAACGGGGCTGATCTTCAGCGCTCCGAAATTGGCGTCGTGCGACACGATGCCGAGGCCGGCGCGATTGGGGTTCTGGACGCGGCGGAGGGCGGTGATCCACACGGTCGGTGCCAGTTCCTTCATGCCGCGCTGGAAGGGCTCGAGCTTCATCACGGCGCTGAACTTCTTCAAGCCGGCTTCGTCGTCGAGCGAAGGCACCGGGCCGTGGATCGCGTCGCGGTGGGCCACGGTGAGCTTCGGCAGGAAGGGCTTGAGGTTGAGCTTGAGCTGCGCGCGGAGCTGCTCGGCGTGCTGGTAGGTGGCCGGGCGGTTGTAACCGTGGTCGACCCAGAGCACGGGGATGTCGGGCTGCACCTGCGTCGCGAGGTGGAGCACGACGGCTTCGTACGGACGGAAATTGGTGGAGACGATCGCGCGTCCGTCCGCCTGGGCGACGGCCCAGCGGACGATTTCGAGCGGCGATTTGGAAGCGAGCTCGGTGTTGAGCGAAGAGATCTTTTCCGGTGAGAGCGGCATATGAATGGAGCTGTAGGAGCCTGCTGGCAGGCGACCTCCGATGATCGCCTGCCAGCAGGCTCCTACAAAAAATAATCAGGTTGGAGCCAACTGAGAAGGGGTGGGCTGTGGTGCGGCGGCTGTCGCAGCCGCGGCGGCGGCCGCTGCCTCAGGGAGGAAGACGCGCGTGGCAAAGTCACCGAAGCGTTCGCCGGAGGCGCGCTCGTTTTTCCAACGGGCCAGGAGCGGGCGCAGCTCGGTCTCGAGCTCGGTTTCCTTGATGACCTCCTTGAAAACCTTGTTGAGGCGCGTACCGGAGGCGTTGCCGCCCAGCCAGAGCTGGTATTTGCCGGGGGCCTTGCCGACGAAACCGATCTCGGCCATGTACGGACGGGCGCAGCCGTTGGGGCAGCCCGTCGAGCGGATGATGATTTCCTCGCCGGCCACCCCGACCTCGGCCGCCAGCTTCTCGATCCGGTTGATCAGACCGGGCAGCATGCGCTCGGATTCGGCGAGGGCGAGACCGCAGGTGGGCAGCGCCGGGCAGGCCATCGACGCGGCGTGGAGCACGGAAGCCTGATCGGACGTCTTCACGCCATGCGCCGCAAACAGCGAGTCGAGCGCGGGGCGATCGGAGGCGGAAATGTTGGCGAGGATGATGTTCTGGTTGCCGCTGAGGCGAAACTCGATGTGCGGGAATTTCTCCGCAGCCTGGCGCAGGGCGGTCTTCATCGCGTGGCCATCGACGTCCTTGATCCGGCCGGTCTGGACGAAGAGCGTCAGGAAATTCGAGCCGTCCACGGCCCGATGCCAGCCGTAGAGATCGCCCGTGGTGGTGAATTCAAAGCGGCGCACCCCCGAGAGCACGTTGCCCGCGCGGCGGTTGATCTCGGCCGCCACCCACTCCACCCCGCGCTCCGCCACGACGTACTTGAAGCGCGCGTGCTTGCGGTTGGTGCGGTCGCCGAAATCGCGGTGGATCGTCAGCACGGCCTGGGCGACCTCGACGACCTTGTCGCGCGAGATGAACCCGATGACATCGGCGAGACGGGTGTAGGTCTGGTCGTTGCCGTGGCTGCGACCGAGGCCGCCGCCCACGGCGAGATTATAGCCGAGGAGGGTGTCGCCCGCGGTGATCGCGATGAAACCGAGATCGTTGGTGTAGACGTCCATGTCGTTCACCGGCGGGATCACGAAGGAGGTCTTGAACTTGCGCGGCAGGTAGGTCTGGCCGTAGAGCGGGTCGGAATAAGTCGTATTCTCCGGGTCGTCGAGATTGAGCTGGACGTTGTCGACCCAGATCGAGTGGTAGGCCTTGGTTTTCGGGGCGAGGGCGTGGGTGACAAGCAGGGCGTCGGCGAAGACCTGCGCGCGCGCCTGGGTCGTGGCCGGCGTGGGCGAGACGGTGATGTTGCGATTGACGTCGCCGCAGGCGGCGAGCGTGGAAAGCATCGAGTCGTTGATCTTCCGGACGAGGGCGCCAAGACCGGACTTCACCACGCCGTGAAACTGGATGCTCTGACGCGTCGTGATGCGTAGGGTGTTGTTACCGTAGCGGGTCGCGAGGTCGTCGAACGTGATCCACTGGGCCGGAGTCATCACGCCGCCGGGAATGCGGCCGCGGATCATCACCAGCCACTTCTTGCCGGTCTTGCGCAGATCGCGGTCATCCTGTTGATAGATGCCGTGAAACTTGATGAACTGCTCGTCATCCTCCGAGAATTTCTCGGCCGCAGGGTCGGCCAGCGTGGCCGCAATGTTGCCCGCGAGCGTCGGAATGCGTTGCTTGAGCTGCTCGTTTTTGGTGAGTTTACTGGGATCGATCACAAGGGACATCTCCCTAACGGATGATCAATGCTTGACGTTATGCAAAGCTTAAAGTTGTCATAGGTCATCAGATTAATCATGTTTAATGAAGCGACCAGTCCAAACCGCTGCGGCACCGTCTCTTTCGTCGGTGCAGGTCCGGGTGCGGCTGATCTGATTACCGTTCGCGGCCTGAATTTGCTTTCGCAGGCGGAGGTGGTTCTCTACGACAGCTTGGTCAGCGCCGATTTGCTGAAAAACTGCCGGGCCGACGCCAATCTGGTCTTCGTCGGCAAGCGGGCAGGGCTGCATTCCATCGTTCAATCGGAGATCAACAACCTGCTGGTACGGTATGCCAGCGAAGGGCGTTGCGTAGTGCGTTTGAAAGGCGGGGACCCCACCCTGTTCGGCCGGCTCGGCGAGGAAATCGAGGTGCTGCGGGCCGCGGGCATCCCGTACGAGATCATTCCCGGAGTGACCGCCGCCTGCGCCGCGGCGGCCAGCGCGGGCATCAGCCTCACGCAGCGCACGCTCGCCACCTCCGCGATCTTTGTGCCGGGACATGAATGCGCCGGCAAGGAGGACGAGGCGAAGATCGACTGGGCGGCGCTGGCCCAGGCCAATTCCACCCTCTGCCTCTACATGGGCGTGCGCCGTCTCGCCGCGGTCACGGAGCAGCTGGTGGCCCACGGGCTTCCCCTCGACACCCCGCTGGCCGTGATCAGCGACGTTTCGCTTTCGACCGAGAAAATCCGCACGGGCACGCTGGCCGATGCCGCTGCGCTCTCTGCCGCCGCCGAGGGTTATCCATCATTGATCCTCATCGGCGAAAATGTCCGCCAGATCGATGCCGCCACAGTGCGGGCCATCGCCCGCGACCGAAGTGTTTCAAAGGTCCGCTGACAACGCATCCCACTCGGCCGCCTGGCGCCAGCGATCGACGAGAATCTCGACCAACAAGGGGTGCTCCGCCACCAGGCCGGTCATCGCGGTGCGCAAGGCCCCGCCCGAAGCGATCTCGGCCTCCCGACAGATTTTCGCCACGTCACCTTCCGGTCCGGCATGGCGCCCGGGGAGGAGAAACTGCATCGCCACGACCACCGGCCCGGAATTCCAACCCGGCTGTCGCAACAAACCCGCGAGCAGCGGTTCGCAGAAATCGTACGCAGCGCCGGGCCTCCGCTCCATGCTGCAAGGCGCCACCTTGAATGCGGCGCCCAACCGCGTGCCGACTTGCGCGGCGAGCTGATCGCGCACCTCGGCCACCGCCCGGACCGGACTGCCATGATCCACCAGCGCCACCCGCATCGGCTCCGGGCCGGGCGCCGACCCCCGCTCCATTGCCGCCAAAATCCTTTGCACCTGCCCGGCGAGAATTTCGGCCAGGCGGCCGTCACCGGCTTGGAATAGCGGCGGTGCCAGGCGGACGCGCAAACCGGGATGGCTCTGGCGCAGATGCGTCACCCGGGCCGGCAGGTAATCGGTGAGCGCCCCGCTCGGACCGAAAAAAAGCGGCACCACGAGAAATTCGCTGTTCCCGGCTGCGAGCCGGCGTTGCAGCGCGGGTTCGAGAATCTCCGCCGCCACGCCGTCGAGCAGTTCCGCCGGCACCCCGCTGGAATGCAGCAGCGAGACCGGCGCGACCGGGACGTTGATCCGCCCCGCCAGCTCGCGGGCGAGCGCGCGCAAACGCCGCGTGGCCGCCGGCAACAGCGAGCCGTTGTCGAACAGAAGGGTGGTACGTTCAGACATCGAAAAAGTGGAGAATGGAGGACGCCCGCGCTTAGCGACGAAGCATGCGCGTCGAATTTCCGGTAGGGCCGCTTGCCCTCAAGCGCCCTCCGCACCGAAAGGGCCGTTGGGGGCAACGGCCCCTACCGCAGACCCGAGGCCGCGGGCGCACAGCCACACGCAGATTTTCTGTCTCGGGCTGGTTCATGCCTCGCAGAGGCGCAGTCTTGCTGCGCCCAAAAATATTCGAACTCGAACGGGCGCGGCAAGACTGCGCCCCTACAACCGTGCGGTTGCATCTGCAAAATGAGCGGTGAAGGTTCAATTGCTTGCTCCCGACGCGCATCGTCGGGTGTCACCGCCGCTGGCGGATTGAGAGCGCCCGGGCCAGCTCGGCGGCGAAAAACGGCCCGCGGTAAATCATCCCGGTGTACACCTGCACGAGCGTCGCGCCGGCATCGAGCTTCTCGCTCGCGGAAGCTTCGTCCACGATGCCGCCGGAGCCGATGATCGGCAGGCGTCCCCCCATGGCCCGCGCGATGTAATTGATGATTTCCGTGGAGCGCTGCCGGAGGGGGGCACCGCTCAGGCCGCCGGCCTCGTTCACCGCGGCAAAGGCTCCCGGCCTAGCCAGCGTGGTGTTGGTCGCGATAATGCCGTCGAGACCCAGGTCGGCGATGACGTCCAACGCGCCGTCGATCTGCGGGAAGCTGAGGTCGGGGGCGATTTTCAGCAGGAGCGGCCGGCGCTGCTTGCCCGCGCCCACCCGCTCGTTGTTCTCCGTCACGAGCGCCGCGAGCAGCGGCTTGAGCCAGGCGGAATCCTGCAGTTCGCGCAGGCCGGGGGTGTTGGGGCTGCTGACGTTCACGACCACGTAGTCGGCGTAATCCGCGAGCAGTCGGAAGCTGTTGACGTAGTCCTCCGTGGCCTCCTCCAGCGGCGTGACCTTGGTCTTGCCGAGATTAATGCCGAGCGGAATGTCGCGCCGGCCGGGTCCGGGCATCTTCGCCAGCCGCGCAGCCAGGGCGGCGGCGCCGGCATTGTTGAAGCCCATGCGGTTGATGACGGCCTCCGCGGCGGGGTAGCGGAAGACGCGGGGCTGCGGATTGCCCGGCTGGGCGTGAAACGTGACCGTCCCGATCTCGACGTGTCCGAAACCAAGTGCGGCCGCGGCCGGCCAGGCGTGGCCGTTCTTGTCGAAGCCTGCGGCCAGGCCGACGGCATTGGGAAATTTCAGCCCGAAGCACTCGACCGGCCGGTGGCGCGCGACGGGCAGGCGGTTGACGGCCTCGAGCAGCGCGCAGGCCGGACTCACCCCGGCCAGCAGCGACAGCATGCTCACGGCACGCTCGTGCGCCTTCTCCGGATCGAGACGGAAAAAGAGCGGTTTACCCACGTGATCGTAGAGCCAGCCCATGTGACGCGCACTCTGCAGACCCCCGGCCAAGATTCAAGCATCGCGTCGGTGCGGACAGGGGGTTGCATTTGGGCTTGTTTTTTCAAAGTGCCGCCCCACCCTGCCGGCCTCATCTACCGTCTCGCAAAGATTTTCCATATTTTTCGATTTCGGTATTTGACAAGCATGAAGCCGAGTCTTTTTCGTGCAGCCGACTTAACAAATTATGCCGAAAGGAACTCCGCAACTCGAATGGTGTATCGTCCGTCTGGGCGAAGACCACAACTGGTGGGTCGATGAAGTCAGCGATCCCATCCACTGGGACGTTGATGGCCTGAGCATCATCGATCCCCGGCAGGTCGACCATCTCATCGAGCTCATCGAGCCGCTGCGCGAGTACGGCTTCGAGCCGGACATTTTCGAGCGCGCATTCGTGTCCTTCAGGATTTTCAAGGATCTCGGCAAGGGCCGCGTGCGCCTGGCCCGCACCAAGGAGTCGCTCCTGGAGTCCGACGAGAAGCTGTTTGCCCTGCCCGACATCATCGATGAGGAGAACGGCCCCTACGCCGACCTGCTCGACCACATCACCCGCCTGCGGGTGAAACTGCTCAACGATCTCTTCGACTTCGAGGAGAAGCTCACGGTGGACGAGCTCGAGGACCAGATCCGCGAGTCCGAGAACAACGATTTCATCGAAGGCAAGGCCGTGCATCTCTTCAACGAAATCACCGCCATCCTCGATTTCATGCCCGCGGGTTACGGCGACGAGGACGAGGAAGCGGACCGCAAGCGTCCCGCCAGCGAAACGGCGGAGGAAGACCTGCCCGACATCGAGGAGGAGGAGGACGAGCGCATGAAGAACGACACCTCGCTGAAATGGGACGATGACGAGGAGGGCGAGAAAGACGACGAGGACAAGGAAGGCAAACCCAAGGCCGAAGGCGAAGAAGACGAGGACGAAGAGGACGAGGACAAGGAAAAGGACGACGGCAAGGAAAAGGACTTCGACGACGAGGACGAGGAAGCCGGCGACAAGCCGAGCAAGTCGCGCCGCGGACGGCGTTGAAATAGCCTTGCTGCCGGCGTGCGGGTGTTCATGCAGGAAGCCGCCCCGCATGCCACCGACCCGTCCGAACCCCGTTCCCGCCGGACCCGCCCCTGCCTGCCGCCTCCTGACCGACTTGCCACCCTCCTCCGACACTTGGGGACGGGCGCAGGATCGGACCGGCTGATTTCGCGCCTGCTGGCGCGCTTTCTGCGTCCCCAATCCAGACCCAATTCATGAGCTTGTTCATCAAAAAGCCGGTCGCCGACCTGCAGACCGAAGCCGCCAGCGACCACGGTTTGCACAAGACCCTCGGCGCCGGAAACCTCGTGAGCCTGGGCATCGGAGCCATCATCGGCGCCGGCATTTTCGTCCTCACGGGGCAGGCTGCGGCGCAATATGCGGGTCCGGCCATCGCGTTGTCTTTCGTGGTCTCGGGCATTGGCTGCCTGTTCGCCGGCCTGTGCTACGCGGAATTTGCCTCGATGATTCCCATCGCTGGCAGCGCGTACACCTACGCCTACGCCACCATGGGCGAATTTCTCGCCTGGATCATCGGCTGGGATCTCATCCTCGAATACCTCTTCTGCGCTCCAACGGTGGCGGTCGGCTGGTCGGGTCACTTCGTGGCCTTCATCAAGGAATTCGGCATCGTCCTGCCGCCCAGTTTGACCAGTGCGCCGTTCAATCTGGTCGACGGGCACCTCGTCGCCACCGGCGCCGTGGCGAACCTGCCGGCCGTTGCCATCATCATTTTCATCAGCACCCTGCTCGTCATCGGCATCCGGGAGTCGGCCAATTTCAACAACCTGATGGTGGTCACCAAGGTGTCTGTGCTGCTCGCCGTCATCGCCTTCGGCACCTGGTACCTGCTGAAAAATCCCAGCCTGGCCCGACAGAACTGGACCCCGTTCATCCCCGAAAACACCGGCCTGAAGGGGCAGTTCGGCTGGAGCGGCATCCTGCGCGGCGCCGGCGTGATTTTCTTCGCCTACATCGGCTTCGACGCCGTTTCCACCTCCGCGCAAGAGGCGAAAAATCCGCAGAAGGACATGCCCAAGGGCATCCTTGGCTCCCTCGCCATCTGCACCGTCATTTTCATCACCGTCTCGCTGGTGCTGACCGGCATGATGAAATACACCGAACTCAACGTCCCGGCGCCCGTGGTCCTCGCGCTGCAGAACGCGGGCGCGCCGGTGTGGCTGCGCTTCGTCGTCGAGATCGCCGCGCTCGCGGGTCTGAGTTCCGTGATTCTGGTCATGCTCATGGGGCAGCCCCGCATCTTTTTCTCGATGGCCAAAGACGGCCTGCTCCCGGCGGCGTTCGCCAAGGTCCATCCGCGCTTCCGCACCCCCTACGTCACGACCATCGTCACGGGGGTGGCCGCTTGCTTCATCGGCGGGCTGCTTCCGCTCAGCCTGTTGGGCGAACTGGTCTCCATCGGCACGCTCTTCGCGTTCGTGATCGTGTGCATCGGCATCATCGTCCTGCGCTACCGCCACCCGGAACTGCCCCGTCCATTCCGGACGCCGCTCGTGCCCTTGATTCCCGTCCTCGGAGCGGCCATCTGCGGCCTGCAAATGACCTCGCTGCCGCCCGACACCTGGTGGCGGCTCATCATCTGGATGGCGATCGGCTTCGTGATCTATTTCGGCTACAGCCGCAGCCGGAGCAAACTGCGCCTGAAGCTGAACTCCCGCTGAGATGAGTCTTTTCCGGACCAAGTCCGTCGCCCTGTTGGTCGCCGAAGCGGGCCGGCCCTCCGGCCTGAAACGGGAACTCACCGCGACCAACCTCGTCAGCCTCGGTATCGGCTCCGTGATCGGCGCCGGCATATTCGTGCTCTCCGGCCAGGCCGCCGCGCAGTATGCCGGCCCGGGCATCGCGATCTCGTTTGTGATCTCCGGCCTCGCCTCCCTCCTCGCGGGCCTGTGCTACGCGGAGTTTGCGTCGATGATCCCCATCGCCGGCAGCGCCTACACCTACACCTACGCCACCATGGGCGAGTTGATGGCCTGGATCATCGGCTGGGACCTGATGCTCGAATACCTTTTTTCCGCCGCCGCGGTGGCCGTCGGCTGGTCGGCGAACGCCCAGGGCTTGCTCGCCGAATTCGGCATCACCCTGCCCGCCGCCCTGGCCCAGGCGCCCTTCGGTCTCGACCACAACCACATCGTGGCAACCGGCGCGATCATCAACCTTCCGGCGGTCCTCATCTCCCTGGTTTTGACCGTCGTGCTGGTCGTCGGCATCAAGGAATCCGCAACGTTCAACAATCTGATGGTTTTCATCAAGGTCGGCGTCCTGCTCGTGCTCATCGCCTATGGCGGCTGGTATCTGTTCCACCACCAGACTCAGGCCGCGGCCAACTGGAAACCCTTCATTCCGGCGAACACCGGGGTCTTCGGCGAGTTTGGCTGGAGCGGCATCTTCAAGGGCGCCGCCGTGATCTTTTTTGCGTACATCGGCTTCGACAGCGTTTCCTGCGCCGCGCAGGAGGCGAAGAACCCGCAGCGCGACATGCCGATCGGACTGCTCGTCTGCCTGGCCATCTGCGTCGGCCTGTTCATCGCGGTGTCTCTCGTGCTCACCGGCATGATCAGCTATACCAAGCTGAACGTGGACGCGCCCTTCATCTTCGCCTTGCAGCAGGTCGGGGCCCCGGCACTTCTCCGCTACAGCGTGGAGGTGGCCGCGCTGGCCGGCCTGACCTCGGTCATCTTGATCTCGATGCTCGGCCAGCCGCGCATTTTCTTTTCCATGGCGAAGGACGGCCTGCTGCCGCTGTCGTTTGCGAAGATTCATCCGCGGTTCGGTACGCCCTACATCACCACGATTCTCACGGGCGTGGTCTGCGCCATCACCGCAGGACTGCTGCCGCTCGATCTCCTGGGCGAACTCATCTCCATCGGCACGCTCATGGCCTTCGCCATTGTCTGCCTCGGCATTCTGGTCCTGCGTAAAACCCAGCCGGACATGCCCCGCCCCTTCCGCACGCCCTGGGTGCCGTTCGTACCGCTTCTGGGCGCGGCGGTCTGCATCGTGCAAATGTTCGCCCTGCCACCCGACACCTGGATCCGCCTGGCCATCTGGATGGCCCTCGGCTTCATCGTTTATTTCGGCTACAGCCGCCGGAACAGCAAACTGCAACCGCAGCCCTGACACGGACCGATGGGGCTTGGGTTGTAGGGCGGGGTCGCTGACCCCGCCGCGAACGTGATCCGGCGCACGAAACCGGCGGGGTCGGCGACCCCGCCCTACAACCAGGCGGTCGAACGAAAAAAATGTAGTGCTACTCAGTTCGCGGCCCGCAGCGGAATGAGCGCGCGCAGCCGGGGATCGCGCAGGTACAGCCCGCCCCACACCAGCACCCCGAGCATGGCTGGCGCACAAAACGCCGGATCGCCCACACGGACATGCGTCGCTGTCGCCCCGCCCAGGTAGCCGGTGACAAGAATTGCGCCGAGAAAAGACGTGCGCGGAATCAGGTAGATGACCGTGCAGGCTATTTCGAGGACTCCTAGCACCACGATGAGATGCTCCGGGTAGCCGAACTTGCCGAAGCCCTCGACGACCGGAGCCGGCTTCAGCAATTTCATCACACCGCTCATCAGCAGCATCAGGACGGGAAGGACGCTGAGGACGTAGCTCGCCACCAGGACTTTTTTCGAGACGGGGGTATTGGAGGGACTCATGATTGCGTGGTTGGTTTGATTATAAATTCCGCAGAACAATCGATCGATTTGACCAAGGAACTCACAGGTCTACACGGGTGGAAAAAAAAGCAGGCACGATTTCCGATTCAAATCCACTCACTGGCGAGGATCGATTCCTCGATCTGGTAGTCGAACCAAGGTGTCGGAGTGATCGTTTGCATGGATTGGCCGTTGTGCGGTGATTATTTCCTGGCTGTGAGGCCGGCGAGATAGGTCTCGAGCTGATCCATCGTTCCCTTCCAGCCCTGGTTCATGCTGCCGAACGCGCCGTCGAAGGTCCGTTGCTCCTCGTCCGTCGGGTGATACGGCGCCCAGCGCAATGTCAGCGTCGTCCGGCCCGCGTGCTCCGCGAAGGTCGTGGTCGAAAGGGTTTCCCGCGGCCAGGTCGGGCTCATCGGGTGGCGGGTGACGCCGCCGACGGCATCGGAAAATGAGTTCACCACCACGAGCTTCGCGGGCGGATCGATTTCCAGAAAAGTCCACTTGCCCCACATCTCGTGGCCGTCCGGCGAACACAGGCAGTAGTGAAAGGTGCCGCCGGGCCGGAAATCGAGCACGCAGGCCGGCATGGTGAATCCCTTCGGTCCGAACCAGCGCCGCAAGTGCTCCGCGTCGGTCCAGGCCTTCCATACGAGCTCGCGCGGGGCGTCGAACACCCGCGTCAGCACGAACTCCCGCCCGGCCGCGAGGGCGGCTTTTTGCGCGAGAAATTTTTCCAGCGACGCAGTGATGCTTTGCCAGCCCGCGAGGAAATTGCCCGGCGCCAGATCCGGATGCCGGTCTGGCTCGAAGCCGGCCAGGCCCGCATGGGTGAGCGTGACGCGCGTGCGCTCGCCCTCTGCCGCGAGTTCGAAAGTCAGCAGCGATTCACCCGGGTAGCCGCCGAATTTCCAGCGGTAGCTGAGTTTCGCGCCGGGCACCACGTCGGTCACCTGCCAGACGTGAAGAAAGTCTTTTCCGTTGTGGTGAACGTTGAACTGCGTTTGGAAACCCACCCGCGCCTCGAACGCCTCGAGCTGCGGAAAATACCACTGCTTCATCAGGCCAAACTCCGTAAGCGCCCGCCAGACCGATTCCGCCGGCGCCGTAAAGACCCGTTCGATCACGATCGGTAGCTGAGGCAAAACTTCGGAGAGCCGCTCGAGCGTCTGCTTGCCGCCTTCGAGCGCGCCGAACTCCCTGACGACGAAATCCCGCTCGGCCGCCGACGTGAAGACGTGGCGGATCGTCAGTCGCGTGCGGCCGGGCGCCACTTCTTCGAACGTCCACGTGGAGACAAACGAGGCGCCCGGGCCGTGTTCCCGTCCGCCGCCGTGCGAGTAGACGATCCGCTCGGGTTTCACGACCTCCTTGAACACGCTTTTGTTGGGATAGTTCGCGCCGTCGGGCCCGTGCATCGTGTGCTTCCAGACGCCGCCGGGGCGAACGTCCATCGTCTCGATCGTCGTGCTGAAACCGCGCGGGCCCCACCAGCGCGCCACGTGCTGCGGATTCGTCCACGCCTCCCAGACAAGTTCGCGCGGCGCCGCGAACACGCGGGACATGACGATCTCCCGGTCGATGGTGGAATTCTCCACCACCTCCGCCAGCCGCTCCAGGCTCGAGGTCATGCCCGCCCGGTAGCCGTTCGTGTAGTGCTCGGAGCCGGAGGTGGTCGAGATCAGCCGCGAGCGGATCGTGACCGTGGTCTTCCCATCCTTTTCGGTAAATGCCACGTCGTGCAGAAACTCGAACATCAGCTTGCCTTTTGCGTCCAAGGCCCCGGTCGACATCGTCAGCTTTTCGGGCGCGACGACTTCGCGGAACTCCCCGCCCATCGGGTAGTCGGTTCCGTCGGGTCCCCGCATGACATCATAAATCTTTCCGCCGGCCCGCACGTCCCACTCGCAAACGGGATTGGTGAACCCTTGCGGGCCCCACCAGCGGGCGAGATAGACGGGATTGGTCCAGGCCTCGAACACGAGTGCGCGCGGCGCGGAAAATTCGCGCGTGATGACAATCTCCTGGTCGGCCGAAGGACGGGGATTTTTTGAGGGTGGCGTGGATTTCATGGAGGCGGGATTGGACGGGAAGGTGACTAGGGGCCGGCGCCGGGTGGCAACGACAGCCGCGGCCGGGTTCGGTTTCGAAACCAAATCAGTGGAGCTTCGGCTTCTTGGGCGCGGTCGAGGCCGCGAGCGCGGGAGTTTGCATCTCCTTGAGGAGGACCTCGAGACGGTCGAAGCTCTCCTCCCAATGGCGGCGGTACTGCTGGATCCAGTCCACCGCTTCTTTCATCGGCGCCGCTTTGATCCGGCAGGGACGCCATTGCGCCTCGCGCCCCCGCTCGATCAGTCCGCTCCGCTCCAGCACCCGGAGGTGTTTGGAAACGGCCGGCAGACTCATGTCGTGCGGCTCGGCCAGCTCGGTCACCGAGGTCTCGCGCAGGCTGAGCTGCGCCAGGATCGCGCGGCGCGTGGGATCGGCGAGGGCGGAGAACACAAGACTGAGACGGTCGGGAGACATGAAGCTCGGCGCGGGTGGGCTGGTTTTGTATTTAACCATGTGGTTAATTACAAAACACCACCTGTCAAGCGCGTTTCTTTTTTTCCGAATGGCCGGTCTGCTTCCCTTGTGGGCGGGGTGCCCTCACCCCGCGGGTTTAAGCCCACGCAGCGCAGGCCTCGCGGGGTGAGGGCACCCCGCCTACAAATGCTTTTCCTTCGTTCGCCGAGTCGGCCGGCCCGGCGGTCCCGCCCTACCTGGGTTTATCCTTTCAGCGCCTGCGCCACTTCCTTGGCGAAATACGTTAGAATCATGTCGGCGCCGGCGCGTTTGATCGCGAGCAGCGATTCGTCGCGGCAGCGGGCGAGGTCCAGCCAGCCGAGCTTGGCGGCGGCCTGAATCTGCGCGTATTCCCCGGAAATCTGGTAGGCGGCCACCGGTCGCGTCGTGGCGTTGCGCACTTCCCGGATGATGTCGAGATACACCCCCGCCGGCTTCACCATGACGATGTCCGCGCCCTCCGCCACATCGAGCAGCACCTCTTCGATGGCCTCGCGCCGGTTGGCCGGGTTCATCTGATAGGTCGCCTTGCTGAGCAACCGCGTGCCTGCGGCCTGCGCACTGCCCACCGCCTCGCGGAATGGCCCGTAGTACGCCGAATTGTATTTCGCCGAGTAAGCGAGAATGCCCGTGTCAGTGTGCCCCGCGGCGTCCAGCGCCTTCCGGATGGCACCCACGCGCCCGTCCATCATGTCGGAGGGCGCGACGAAATCCACGCCCGCCTCGGCCTGCAGCAACGCCATCCGGCAAAGAATCTCAACCGTGCGGTCGTTGTCCACGTCGTCGCTCGCGGCATTGAGCACGCCGTCGTGCCCGTGGCTCGTGTACGGATCGAGCGCGACGTCCGTGATCACGGTCAGTTCGGGCACGGCCGCCTTCACGAGCCGGACGGCGCGCAGGACCAGCGTGTCGGCGTTCAAGGCTTCCGTGCCCACCGCGTCCTTGAGCTTGGCGTCGAGTTTGGGAAAAAGGGCGACGGCCGGGACGCCGAGCGCGTGCAGCTCGCGGCATTCCTTGACCAGATCGGCGATGGCCAGCCGGAACACGCCCGGCATCGAGGCGATCGGTTCGGGCGGGCCCTTGCCTTCGACCACAAACAGCGGGGCGATCAGGTCGGCGGCCCGCAGGGTGGTTTCGGCGACCAGGGAGCGGCGGCTGGCGGTGCGCCGGAGCCGGCGCGGACGGTGGGTCAGTTCGAGCTTCGTGGTCTTCGGCATGGGAAACACAGCATAGACCACTATTTGCCCCAAACTCACGCACTCTTTTCGAAAGAAAGGAGAGGAGGTTAACCACTAATCTGCACTAATATTCCACTAATGAGGTACCTGACCTCTGACATCGAGCCTGCTGCCACGAGCTACCGGGAAGAGGGTGTGCGCTCACGATAGTTCCTCTCTGCTAGGTTCCACACTATCTGCGGTTAAACTGCCTGGTTTATCCTATCCGGATTAGTGAGATTTTAGTGCGCATTAGTGGTGGACAGGCTTGGTCGTGCTTCTCCGCACTCCGTGGTTGATAACCTTGCGCTTTTTGCGCCTTTTGTGGCAGCTTCTCGCTCTTCCATGCCCATCCGGCTCCACGATTCCCTCACCCGCCAGGTCAAAGAGCTTCGGCGGCCCGACCCGGCCGATCCGAAGGACCGCTTCACTTTCTACAACTGCGGCCCCACCGTCTATGGCCCGGCGCATATCGGCAACTTCCGCACCTTCGTCATCAACGACGTCCTCCGCCGCCTGCTCGTCCTCGAACACGGCGCCGACAAGGTCCGCTATGTCCGCAACCTCACCGACGTGGATGACAAGACCATCAAGCTCTCCCGCGACGAGAGACGTCCGCTCGCCGAAGTCACGAAGCAGTGGACGGACAAATTTCACGCCGACTGCGCGGCGTTGAACTGCCTGCCGATGGACCCCGGTCTGGAGCCGACCGCCACCGGTTACATCAAGGAGCAGGTCGACATGATCGACGTACTGATGAAAAAAGGGAATGCCTACCGCGCCGCCGACGGTTCCGTTTATTTCAAGGTCAGCTCGTTCGATGACTACGGAAAATTATCACGCGTGAAGGAACGCGAGCTGCAGGTCGGTTCCGCGCTCAAGACGCACGCCGCCGATGCCGACGAGAAGGAGGACGTCAGCGATTTTGCGCTATGGAAGGCGCACAAGCCCGACGACGGTCCCAACGGCTGGGAGTCGCCCTGGGGGCGCGGCCGGCCCGGCTGGCACATCGAGTGCAGCGCGATGAGCAAGGCTCTGCTCGGCGACACGATCGACCTGCACACGGGCGGCGAGGATCTGGAGTTTCCGCATCATGAAAACGAGATTGCGCAGAGCGAATGCTGCAATGGCGTGCTGTTTTCCCGGCACTGGTTCCACAGCAAACATCTGCTGGTGGACGGCAAAAAAATGTCCAAATCGCTCGGCAATCTCTACACGCTCGACGATCTCGTCGCGAAAGGTTTCTCGCCGATGGCGGTGCGCTACGCGCTGCTGATGGGGCACCCACGCAAGCAGCTGAACTTCACGCTGGATTCGCTGCATGCGGCGGAGAGCGCTCTTCGTAGACTCGAATATCAGATAAAGAGATTCCTAGTGGATGCGGGATTTACGGACAAAGAGTGGATGCAATTTGTCCAAGCTACGCATGGTATTGATTGGATGCATGAAGAGTTTGCTCAGCCTATCTTGGCGCTACGCGACGATCTAAATACGCCTGGTGCTTTGGGTTCCCTTTTCTCCTCGCTCGGTTCAATCGCCACTGGTGGACCAACTCAATCTCTGAAGATAGACCGCCTGAAGCGCACGGGTGCATTGCTCTATGTACTCGGAATCCAAATATTCCCTGAAGAGAGCAAAGTGACTGCTCCCGCCGCCATCACCGCCCTCGCCGAAAAGCGCTGGGCCGCCAAGCAGACCAGGGACTGGGCCGGAGCCGACGCCCTCCGCAAGGAGCTGACCGCCGCCGGCTGGTCCATGCTGGACGGCAAAGATGGCTATAAACTTGAGCCGCTGAAGAAATAGTTCACGCGGCCCGCTTCCGTCGCCGCGTTTTGACCTTCAACACACTCTCAGCCGGAACGATGCAGTAGGCGTTCAATTTAGGCGGTAAAAGCGGGTCGGTTTTC
>CAYZGG010000091.1:0-16871 GCA_964477955.1 uncultured Opitutaceae bacterium | reverse complement strand
CCACGACGCACAACAAGGAGGCCAAGATCTTCGTCGGCGAAACGATCCCGACCATCAACGGCACCACCACCTCCAACGCCTCGACCGGTACCGCCCAGCCCTTCACCACTTCAAGCATCACGCAGCAGGAGGTCGGCATCACCATCACCGTGAAGCCGCTCATCGGCAACGACGGCTCCGTGCAGCTCGACCTCAAGCAGGAGATCAGCGACGTCGGGCCGCCCGTCACCATCGACGGCAACACGCAGAACATCATTTTCAAGAAGACGACCTCCTCCTTCATCACGGCCAAGAGCGGCGACATTCTGGTCCTCGGCGGCCTGCAGCGAAAATCAAACACCAAGAGCACCAATCGCCTCGGCCCGATCCCGATCATCGGCGACCTCCTGGGGACGCGGACGCGTGATATGGAACGCGATGAGCTGGTGTTCTTCCTCCGCCCGGTCGTGCTGACCAACACCCCGGCCGACAACGAGGCGGCTTTGAAACAGATTGAGGAGTTCCCGAAGAAGCACCGGCGCGAGGTGCAGGAAGCGATCGGTGTCGCGCCCGAATCGAAATAATCCCATGCAGGCTGATACCGCGTCCCTGCCCGTTGCGATCCTCGCCCGGCTGTCCGAAGAGCATCTGCTCAAGGTGCGGGAATCCGCCCGCGCGCAGCGCCAGGAGGTGCTCGGCACTCTCCTGGGTGTGCCCGAACGGGAGGCCCTCACCGATCTGGCCGCCGCCACCGGCCTGAAACTGATCACCGAGCTCCAGGCCGACACCGAGGCGCTGGTCCTGCTGCCCGCGCGCCTGGCCCGCGAATTCCTGGTTCTGCCCATTGCCCTGCCCGACGCGAAGCCACGCGAACTCACCCTCGCCACCGCCTGGCCGCCCGACGAGATCGTGAGCGATTGGATCGCCACTTTTACCCCTCGGCCTCTGCGTTGGGTGCTGGCTCCGGCCGATCGCATCAGCCAGTTGATCGTGGAAAGCTATGGCGTCGGCGCCGGCAGCCTGGAAAACGAGGACGAGAATCCCGACTTGGGGGCGCCCGTCGCGAGCTCCGATGTCGAAGCCGACGAGGACGCCGCCGTGGTCCGTTTCGTGACCGACGTCATTTCGCAGGCGATCGAGGACGGCGCCACCGACATTCATTTCGAGCCGCAGGAAGGCCAGCTGCGCATCCGCTACCGGGTCGACGGCCTGCTCGTCCCTGTGCCCCTGCCCGATAATCTCCTGCGTTACCAGGACGCGGTGATCTCCCGGCTCAAGATCATGGCCCGGCTCAACATCTCGGAAAAACGCCTGCCGCAGGACGGCCGCATCAACTTCAAGGCCGCCGGCAACACGCTCGACATCCGCGTTTCCACCATTCCCACGATCTATGCGGAGAGCGTCAGCCTGCGCCTGCTCAATCTCCGACGCGAAGCCTACAGCATGGACCGGCTCGGCATCAGCGAAATCGAACAGCAGCAGATCCGGCGCGTGCTCGAATTTCCCCACGGCATCATCCTTGTCACCGGCCCCACCGGTTCGGGCAAATCCACCTCGTTGAACGCCTTCCTGCGCGAGATCAACTCGACCGATCTTCGCATCGTCACAGTCGAGGACCCGATCGAATACGAGGTGCCCGGCGCCAACCAGATCCAGGTGCGGCCCGAGATCGGTCTGACCTTCGCCAGCGCGCTGCGCCATATTTTGCGCCAGGACCCCGACGTGATCATGGTCGGCGAAGTCCGCGACCGCGAGACCGCCGACATCGCCATCCGCGCCTCGCTCACCGGCCATCTGGTGTTCTCGACGCTGCACACCAATGACGCCCCGGGCGCGATCACGCGCCTGATCGATATGGGCATCGAGCCTTTCCTCATCACCTCGGCGGTCGAACTCGTCATCGCCCAGCGCCTCGTCCGCCGCCTCTGCGAAAACTGCAGCCGGCCGGCTCCGGTGAACCCGACCCAGCTGCGCGACTCCCTCGCCATCCTCGGCATCGACGCGGCCGAGGCGGACGGCCTCGCGACGCTCAACGCACCGGTCGGATGCGACCGGTGTCGCAACACGGGTTTCCGCGGGCGCGTGGGGCTTTTTGAGATCCTGGAGCCGAGCGAGGAACTGCACGATCTGGTCATCCGCCGCGAATCCACCCGCAACCTCGCCCGCTGTGCCCGCGAACACGGCATGAAGTCCCTGCAGCAATCCGGCTGGCTGAAGGTCCGCCTCGGCATGACGACCCTCGACGAGGTCTTGCGCGTCATCACGGTGTCGGACCGCTGAGTCGCATGTCGTCCTTTCGCTACACCGCCCGCGACACCGCCGGACAGCTTGTCGAGTCCGTGCTCGAGGCGCCTTCCCGCCGCGACGCCCTGCGGCTGCTTTCCACGCGCGGGCTGCAAACCGTCAGTCTGAGCGAAGGCCGCGGCCCGGCGGCCCGGGCGAAACCTGCCGCCTCGCCATTCGCCGGGCTCGGGAGCACGCCGGCCACCTTTTCGCGCCGCGAGCACCTGCCCTTTCTGCAGGCGCTGCATGAGCTGACCATCAGCGGGCTCTCCGCCGGCGAGGCCGTGCGCCTGCTCAGCCTGCGCCTGAAGGAAAAAAATCTGCGCGCCTTGAGCGGCGCAGTCTGGGACCGCCTCAGCGAGGGACTCCCCCTCTCCCGGGCCATGGAACAGCTGCCGCAGACCTTCGACCGTCAGACGGTTTCACTCATCCGGGCCGCGGAAGCCACCGGTAACATCAACGAGGTGCTCCAGCGGCTGATCGAACACTTCACCGAGCAGAAGGACATGCGCCAGCGCCTTGTGACGGCGCTGGTCTATCCCGTTTTCGTCTGCTTTGTGGCGTTCAGCGTGATCCTTTTCTTCGTCTTTTTCCTGCTGCCCAAACTGCAGGGCCTGCTCGCCTCGCTTGGCAGCAAGCTGCCCCTCGCCACCCAGTTGCTCGTGGGGTCGGCCCAAATCCTGGTGCGATACGGCATCATCTTCGTCCCCCTGCTTATCGTGGCAGTGATCGGGCTGCTGCGCTGGCGGCAGACCGAGCCGGGACGGAAAGTCTCCGACCGCTGGCTGGTCGACACACCCTTCGTTCGCGGATTCGTCGTCGAAACCACGTTGCTGAATTTCAGCCAGATTCTCGCGGTGCTGCTCGAGAATGGCATTCCCACGGCCGAGGCTCTCCGGCTGACCGAACGCACCGTCACCAACCGCACGCTGCAGTCCACCTTTCACAGCGCCACCGACCGGGTGCTCGAAGGCGAAAGCCTGTCCCGCTCCCTCGAAAAGACCGGCTTCTTCCCCGACCTGATCCTGGACCGCATCGCCGTCGGCGAGAGCACCGGCAAGCTGGCACCCTGCCTGCGCGACATTGCCCGCAACTATGCCGTCCAACACAGCCAGCGCCTGCAGGCTCTGACCAAGATCGTTTCGAGCACCGTGCTGATGTTCGCCTTTACGTTCGTGGGCTTCATCGCCTACGCCATCGTCTCGGCCGTTTTGCAGGTCAGCTCGAGTTTCAAATTCTGAACCAGGAAGCGCGTTGCCGGCTTGGAAGGGCGTGGTCTTCAGCCTTGGGCCGGATTCATGCGGTTGCCGGGAGGCAAACCAGGCAGGTGGCGGGCTGGCTCCGCCACTTTGTTGCACGGCAAGCACACAACCTGCCCCTCCCCCAGTGAAAGCCATCCGTAAACTCTTCGCGAAGGCGGCAGCGGGTCAATCGGAGGGGCGCAGTCTTGCTGCGCCCAAGGGATTTTCGAACCCGAGCGGGCGCGCAAGACTGCGCCCCTACGCTGCTCCCTTGAAAGGTGGAGCCAGACCTCCGGGCGGCCTGCTGCGGTCACCCGGCAAAAACCGGCCCGGGAGGTCCGGTTCCACCTCGATTCAATCTCCCCCCGGCCCGATCACGGCGCGGCCGGAGCCAGCACTTCGACGGAGTAGATCCGGAAGACCGCGCTGAGTTGCCCGGGGGCGGCCCGGTCGGCGGACAACGAGCACTGTTCGACGCCGAGGTACGGCGCCCGCGCGCTGAGCTCCTTGTAGAAGGGGATCAGGGCGGCCATGCTGGCGCGGCGGATGGTGACCTGCAGGCTGTGCATGGCGAAATTATCGGTGCGTTCGGTGCGCTGCGCCCCCATTTCCGCGCCCAGACCCTGGGCGAGGCGGTTGATCTCGGCATAGGCCTGCCCGGCATTGAGGGTGCGGCTCGGATCGAGCTGCCGGCCGACCGTAGCCAGACGGGTTTCCACCTCCTGTTTCCGCGCCAGCCACTCGTGCTGGGTTTTCAAATCCAGACCCACGGCGCTCCAATCCTGACCAAACTGGCGGGTCCGCCCCAGCAGGGAGGAGGCCCACCACGCGAGACCGACGAGCAGAAACGCTGAAATGAGCATGCGCTCACGGAGGGACTTCGTGGTGAAAAAGGTTTTCATGTGCCGCCTCCCGTGCGGAAAAATCCGCGCTTGAAAGTCACCTCGAGAAGAAAACTGGTCTGGTTGTCCCGCGTGTGCGGATCGCGCACCTCGACTTTTTCGATCGCCGCCGCCTTGCCCAGCCTCTGCTCGTAGTCGTGCAAATCCGCGGCATTGGAGGTCTGCGCTTCGATTTCCATCTGGAGCGGGCCCGAGGTGGTGGCGCGCACAAAGGTCAGCGCCGCCGGCTTGGTCTCATTGAGCACCACCAGCATCTCGAAAGGCATCAGGCGCTGCGTGGCGATCTGCTCCATGCGCGCCGCCAGGGCGTTCGCCTGATCGATCCGCTGCACGGCGGCGGTGTTGTCCGCCACTTCACTGCGCCGCGCGGCCAGCAGGCGGCCGGCACCGAGCAGGGAAAGTTCCGTCAGCAGGCAAAGCGCCAGACCGGCGGCGACCCCCGCGAAGGCCCGCCAGAGCCAGAGGTCGCGCCGCTGCTGCTGGGCGCGCTGGACCAGCTCCGCCTTGTCGCGTACGTCCATGAGCCGAACCTGTTCGGTGGTCAGCCGCGTCAGCCGGGCAGAGGATCCGTCGAGCCGGAGCAACAACTCCTCCTTCGTCCATTTCTCGACGGCCACTCCTCCCGACCACTGTTCCGCTTCGCTCTCGGGCAGATGAAACCGCCGGGCGAGTTCGGCCTGGAGTTCGCCGGCCAGGATCTCGGCGGGCAGAATCTCCGTCTGGCGGAAGAGAATCCCCGCGGGCAGCTCGCTTTTGCCGTCCCAAGCCACGGCTTCCACAGCCCGGTCTCCCTCCCGGATCCAGACTCCAGCGGCGGGGGGATTTTCCTGTCCGAGCCAGACGACGAATTCAGGCAGAACGGCATCGACCGACGCCCAGGTCGCGACTTCCTCGGGTGTAAAACTCTTCCGGTAGGCGGCGAAGAGCAACGCCTGCCGTCCGTTTTTGGAGACGCAGTAGCCGTGGAAAAGCTGCGCCGGGGCAAAGGGCGAAACGGTTTCAAGCGCAAGTTCAACCTGGGCGGCCGCGTCTTGATCCGAGGTGAGGGCGATCCGGCGGACAAAAAAGCGGTCCCCGGGCAACAGCACGACGGATCCCGCGCGGGTGGAGTTGGGAGGGGGCTGGATTGCGGTCATGATTGATGATCAGGCTCCGTCATTCTCCCGAAGTTCCAGAATATTGAAGGGAGAGTCGACCTTTTTGCGTTGAGACGTGCGAACCGAGGGCGTGGTATCCGGTTGCGCTCCCGGGGTGCCGTTTTCGGCCGCCGGTTGGACGGGCGCGGCGGCGGCAGGACTGGCGCTGCCCGTGGACGCCCAGGCATCCAGCCGGTAGTCACGTCCTCCTTGTTTGACCGCAATCTTGAGATGCAGACAGATGGCGTCGATCCCGAGGCCCGGAGGCGGCGTGCCCTGCCCCCACGCCGCGCTCAAATCGGCCATCGTCCCGAAAAAAACCGTGCCCGATTTCGGGGCGAGCCGCGCGTGCATCACCGTTTCCGCCTGGTTGGGCTCCACGCCGAAAGCCGCCAGCACATCAGGGCTGATGGAATTCGTGTTGGAAGAGGAAAACTGAAAGACCGAGGCGCCGGCAAAAAACCGCCGTGCGAGATCGTTCCACCCTCCTTTTTCGTCGATGAAAATTTCGCGGAAAGTCGGAATGGCCCGGAGTTCCTCGAACGAACGCAGCGGCCGCTGCGGCGGCTGGTAGGGCAGCGCGGCATTCTCCATGTTCGTGGTGTCGGAATCGGCGGTGTCGGCGATATGATCGGATTTCGTCCATTCCAGCAACGCGTCGACCAGCCGGTCCAACGAGGTCGTCGGACAACCGATCGCGGCCAGATACCGACGCAGGGTGGCGGCATCGGCCGCCGGCAGCGAGAGTTTGCCGGTTTCGTCCTCCACGGTGACATCGACCGTGAACCCGGGGGCCGGGAGGTAGTGCATTTCGTTCAACGGATGGGCCCAGCCCTGCTCGACGGCGTGCAGCCCGTTGTCCACGGCGGCATAGTCCGCCAGGACGGCCAGACTCGCTTCCAATCCGGAAAACGCCTCCTGCCGCATGGCGGCGCGGCCGTTGGCTTTGCTCTCGGCCGCCAGCTCGACGCTCGCCCGGTCCATCAACCGGGTCAGCAGAAAAGCGGTCAATAAAATCACGCCGAGGACGAAGATGATGACCGACCCGCGGCGGGCCGGCCGCGGAAAGCTGGAAACTGGCGGGTGCTCGGGATGGCGCATGGTTAGAATACGCTCAGGCCGCCGCCGAGTGGAAGGGTCAGCTCCCGTCGGGCCTCAAAGCCGCCGTGTTTGAAAACCAAGATCACCCGGTCCGGCAACACCCAGGCGCCGGAGCTGTTTTTGCTCAATACGTCGGAGTTGTGCCAGGAGGTCAGCGAATCATCACTGAACGCATATTCGAGCTTGGTGACGAAGGGGGAAATGAGCGCCGTCCGCGGAGGAGTATCCTGCCAGTCCTTTTCCAGGCTCGACTGCCAATAGAGCACCAGCCCGCGGTTGCTCTCGAGGCCGAGACTGCACCGGACCGAGGGCAACGGTTGTTCGGGCCAGGTCAGGAGCCGGTCGCCGTCTTGCAGTTCGAAGGTGAGCAGGCTGGCCGTCGATCCTCCGGACGGTTTTATTTCCTGGACGCTGAACGGTTCATCCAGGGCCACGCCGCCGCGAGGCCACGCCGCGCGGCGCAACAGGGAATCCACATGGCGGGTGACGGCGTTGACATGCTGTTCGAAGAGGCGCTTTTCGCCTCCCCGGCCCCAGATTTCGGCCATGGAAAACACAAAGGAGAACAGGGCGGTGACCATCATCGCCATGATCGCCATGGCCACGAGCAGTTCCGGCAGGGTAAAGGCCCGTCGGGTACCGCGGAGCGAACGGCAGGGCGTTTTCATGACTGGCGCTCCTGGGCAATGCGTTGTCGCGAGGAGTCCCGCAATTTGTCCCGGTCCGCCGGATCCGACCAGGCCGGGCGGAGCAACAAAAAGGATTGTTCCCGCTTCCACGCCTCGCGGCCGTTCGCGGCGCTGGTCTCGGCGCTCAGCGTCAGGTGGAACAGATCGGCCACGTCGGTCGGCTCGATCGTCGCCGTCCATTGCATCTGCTGATCGTCGGGCAGCCCGATCCTTCCGCCGCTTTGGATTTTTTGCTGATCGGGCTCGGTCAGGACGGCCAACCTGAGCCACTTCCAGTCCTCTTCGTTCTGCTGGCGGCCGGCCAGGGCGCGGTAGCTGCCGATGATGTTCAGATAAGTGGCCGAGAGGGCCACGGCGGCGAGGGCGAAGATCGCGAGGCTGACCAGCACCTCGATGAGGGTGAATCCGCGCCGGATTGGAGCAGGGCGTTGCACGGCTCAGGGTTCCTTGCTGACGATCGGCGCACACGTCCACGGATCGATTTCGAGCCGGGAGATGCGTCCGCCATTCTCGGTCAGGTGCACCCGGAAGCGATCCGTTCCACCGTCGGCGTACATTCGCACGAAGGGAATCTGGCCGGTGTCCACCAGTTGCCCGCCCAGCAAAATGGAATTGTGCTGGTCCTCGGGTAGAAACTCCACGCTCCGGCCGGGCCAGTCCAGGGACGAACCGCTTCCATCGACGCCCCAGCTCAATTGGTGAAGTTTCTCGTCATAACGCAGCACGACGGTGCGGTCCTCCTGCACGGCCTGCAGCCGGGCGGACTGCACGGACTGCCAGAACACGTCCTGCACCGATTTTTCCTGGGCCCGGAAAAGATCGCTCGCGCCCCCAATGAAAAGAAAGGCGATCAGGCCCAGCAGCGCGATCGCCAGGAGGATCTCAATGAGCGTGAACCCCGGCGAAGGGCGGTTGCGGTTAAGGCCGGGTTGCCGCCGAAATCGAACTGCCGTTCTCCACATCACCAGTTCCCGATGTCATCGTCGGTGCCGTCGGCCCGGTCCGGCCCCTTGGAATAGAGGTCGTAGCTCGCCTTGTTTTTGGTGCCCGGGAACCGATATTGATAGGTCTCCCCCCACGGGTCGACGGGCAATTTTCCACCCGGAGCCTCGATGTAGGGACCGTGCCAGCGATCCGAGGCGTTGGCGGGGGCGGAGATCAGGGCCATCAATCCCTCCGCCGTGGTGGGATAGCCACCCAAGTCCATCCGATAGCGCTCCATGGAGGTTTTTAAGGAATCGCGGACAAAGATTCGCGCCACCGCCTCCTGGCTGCGGCCAAAAATACCCTCGGTCTTGGTGATGAGCAAACCCGCCAGCAGGGCGAGAATGCCGACCATGATGATGACTTCGAGCAGCGTGAAAGCGCGGATGGATCTTTTCATATTTCAGGGGTTGGGCGGTTGATTGGGCATCGGAACGGGCGGCGCGCCCGAGGCTTGGCGACGCAGGGCACGCCGGCGCTCGATCTCCTGGGCGATTTGCTGGAGCCTTTGCGCATCCGGACCGCCAGCGCCGGGCTGGAGCATGGGACCATTGTTCATCCCCGGATTTTGGTTGGGCATCGGCATCGGGCCGGGTCGAACGATCGGGTTCGCCTGCGCCACCTTCGGCGCGCTCTTCAACGCCAGCGTCAGGATGCGCCCGTTCTGGTTGACCGACAGAGTTTGATGAGCCGCATCGTATTCCTTCACGACAAAATCGTCACTGGAAACGTTGAGGCCAACCCAGCTGGAATGATGGGACGCGGTGTCGTAGATGCTGAAAACGCAGCTGTTCCCCTCTTCGAGTATCCCGCGAAACTCCAAGGGCTGGTTGGCCGCATCCCCGCCGCCCGGGCCGCCTCGCACCTGTCCAAAGGGCGAATTGGCGACCAAGGCATCCAAACCGGTCGCCGGCTCAGCCCCGAAGCCGGTCAGGTACCCGGCCGCACAAAGGAGCGCCGCTTTGATGATGAATGTCCGCATCATATTGATTGACGCATAACAAGCCCCGTTGTTTCCGCAATGTCTAAGCGTATCTGCCGCCAGACCGTAACCAGCGCAATCCCATGGCGCCAGTCCATCAAACGGCTGGCGGAAAACAAAAAGCCCCGGCAGTCGAACTGCCGGGGCTGAAATATTCGCTGCGAAATTACGAAAGAACTGGCAGCGGTCTGAGCTTAGTTCGAATTTGAACGCCGGGACTTTCTGGCCAAGGCCGCCAGCACGCCGAAGGACAGACCGAGCAGACCGAAAGTCATGCCGCCATCGGGCAGGCCACGACCCGGGCCGGTGGTGATGCAAACGGTGACGCCCGTATCAAAAAAGTGGCAATCAGGGCCAAAACCGAGCCCGAGCACCTCGCCGGCCGTGCTGCCACCCACCGCGTCGCTGCCGAGGAAACTCTGCAGCAAGGCGAGATTGGCCGTGGTCAGATCGTAAGTGATGGTGAAAGCGGAGGTGGTGTTGACCGCCGTGAAGGTGCCCGGATCACCCGCCGGATTGTACTTCGAGGAAGTAGTCGTGGCCGAAGAGGCTTGAATGAGCGCACCGGGCTGGGCCGATTGGAATTTCACGTGGCCGGAGGTGCCCGTCAGCAGGGTGTTGTAGCTGCCGAGGGTGCTGCTGTAATTGACCACTTTGCCGGTCACCTTGTTGAAGCTGACCAGCTTGCTGTTCGGATTAAAGGGATCGTCTCCGTACACTGTGTCGTTGTTAACCTGCGGCATGTAGGTGGTCGACTTCACGCCGGAGGAGAGATTGTTCAAGATGTCGATATAGAGCACGTCTTTCGCCTCGGTGGTCCAATCGCTGATTCCCGTCAAAGTCAGCGTGGCGCTCTTGATGACTTGGGAACCTGAATGGATCGAGGTTTCCAAAGCGCTGAGGCTCTGTCCGCCCAATGACGCGTTGGTGAAACCCCAGGTGTAGGCGGTGCCGTGGCTCAGGCTGTCGAGTGTGGAGTTGTCTCCATCTCCTCCGCCGACTTGTTTCCCGCCAACCTTGATGGGGTTGGCGTCGGAAATCGTGTAGGTGTTGGCGATTGCCGCGAGAGGCAGAACCAGTGCGAGGGCGGTGATGAGCAGCTTTTTCATGAAGATAATTTCAATAAATAGGGTGTTTTATGAGTATTCTAGGGTGTTTGTCTAGGCATCATAATGCAATATAGATGCCAAATTGCATTAATTAGAGATAACATGTTAATTAATAATAGCATGCATATTTTATAATCGTTTTTACAAATATTGCCACGCTTTGCAAAACGTAAACCTATCCGACAGTTATTTTGCATTAATTACTTCGTATTGATCTGCAGCCAAAATTTTTGCGTATTTGCATTATATTTATCTATTTTGAAACCAGCATGTAACGAAACCTATCGAATTTTGATAGTCGCTACCTATGCGCATTAAACAGAAAGTAAGATTATCCGACGCACCCGGGGAGAATCTCCCTTAGTTTCACCGCCGAAGGTGATCGTCTGATTTTATATCTCCTACTCGACAATGCGCTGCGCTATTCTTTGCCGAGGCGGAAATTAGCGAATTTTCCGGGTGACAGAAAGACTACGCGTCACTTCCGCTCTACGCGACGGGCTGATACCAATCGCCCTGAGCTATTACACTACGACAAAGCTGCGAGGGTTCGGCGGACGGCTGGGCCCGCCGTTCTGCTGGCCAGCAGAATCGTTACGGCGCGCCCCGCGGTCGCGCCCTACCCACTGATAAGAGAAAATGCATAGGGAGGTTGATATGAAACGATCTCGGAGCGGACACAATCCGCGCAAAATCCGTTGCCAGCCGTCGGGACGGCGACGCAGAGTCGCACTTTGTCTTTTCTCAGATTTTGGTAACGCCCCAACCTGCCCCCCTTCATTTATATGCCGTCACGCTCAACAAGCCGGCGGTGGCTTGCTTCCCTTCTATTGGTCGCGCTCGGTATTGCCCCGGTTCAGGCCCAGGTGTCTCCGGACTACCGGGACAGTGCCCTGCCCGTCGAAGCCCGAGTTCGCGATCTCCTGCAGCGCATGACGCTCGCCGAAAAGGTGGCCCAGTTGCAATCCTTCCGGACAACGGACCCGCAGGTGTTTGACGATCACGACAACTTTGTGGATGGCATGGACGCGGCCCGGCTCGCCGATGGCGCCGGATCGGTGCGGACCGGAAGTGGCGACCGGTTTTTGTCCGACCCGAAAAAAGCAGCCGTGCAGTTCAACTCCGTGCAGAAATACATGCGGGAGAAAACCCGCCTCGGCATCCCGGTATTTGTCTTTGGCGAAGCGTTGCACGGCTGCATGTCTGCCGGGGCTACCAGCTTTCCCCAGGCCATAGCGCTTGGCAGCACTTGGGACCCGGCGCTGGTGTAGCGGGTCTTCGCCGTGGTGGGAGAGGAAGCCGCCGCGCACGGCATGCGGCAGGTCTTGAGCCCGGTACTCGATCTCGCCCGCGACCCGCGCTGGGGCCGGTTCGAAGAATGCTACAGCGAGGACCCCTACCTGGTATCCCGAATCGGATTGGCCGCGATTTTCGGCCTGCAAGGACGCGAAGCGGCCATCGATGCCCGACACGTGGCGGTGACATTGAAGCATTTTGCCGGACACGGTCAGCCCGAAGGCGGCCGGAATATTGCTCCGGTCAATTACTCGGAGCGCGAATTTCGGACCAACCCGCTCTACCCGTTTGAGATGGCGGTCAAGGTTGCCCACGCCCATTCGGTCATGGCCTCCTACAACGAGTGGGACGGTGTGCCGAATCACGTTAACCACAAACTGCTCACCGATATTCTGCGCTACGAATGGGGATTCGAGGGCTTCGTCATGAGCGACGGCGGCGGCATGGAGGTCGTATACGAAAACCATCTCGCCGCGGCCGGCCCGGCCGAGACGGGAATCCTGTGCCTTGAGGCCGGGCTGGACTACGACCTGGGTGGCAAGGGTCACTGTTTCGCCGCCCTGGCCGAAGCCCAAAAAAGCGGCAAGGTCTCGCTGGCCTCGATCGATCGCGCGGCCGCCGATGTGCTGCGGGTCAAATTCCTCTGCGGCTTGTTCGATCGTCCCTATGTCGATCCCGACAACGTCGAGAAAGTCACCAACACACCCGAGCACAAGGCGCTGGCCCGGCAGGCCGCCGGCGAGGCGATGATCCTGTTGAAAAACGAAAATCACCTCCTGCCGCTGGACGCCGGCAAGATCAAGACGCTTGCCGTCATCGGCCCCAACGCCGCCGAAATCCACCTTGGCGGCTATTCCGCCGTGCCGATGCAGGGCACCAGTGTGCTGCAGGGCCTCAAGGACTTCGCCGGCAGCGCGATGAACGTCCGCTATGCCGAAGGCTGCAAACTGACCGCGAACCACGCCACGAACTGGCTCGTCAACGAAAGCCCGATCGCCAATACCCCGGCCGACGACTCCCGACTGATCGACGAAGCCGTGGCCACCGCCCTCGCGAGCGACGCGGTCGTACTCGTCCTCGGCGAAAACGAACTGCTCCGGCGCGAGGCCTGGAACGAAGACCATCTGGGCGATCGCGACACTCTCGAACTGACCGGCCGGCAACATGAGCTGACCCGGGCCGTTCTCGCCACCGGCAAACCTGTCGTCGTTTTGCTCATCAACGGCGGGCCGCTCTCCGTGAACTACCTCGCGGAACACGCCGGCGCCATCATCGAGGGCTGGTACCTCGGCCAGGAAACCGGTCCTGCCGTCGCCGACGTGCTTTTTGGCAAAATCAGCCCCAGCGGCAAGCTCACCGTCACCTTCCCTCGCTCGGTCGGACAGATTCCCTGCTACTACGACCACAAGCCCTCGCTGTTCCGCCACTACATCCAGACCGACTCCACCCCGCTCTACCCCTTCGGCTTCGGCCTGTCTTATGCCAGTTTCGATTATAAGAACCTGCGGGTCGCTCCGACAAAAATCGCGCCCGGCGGAACGGCGAAAATCTCCGTCGACGTGACCAACACCGGCGGGATGCCCGCCGACGAAATCGTCCAGCTCTATCTTCACGCCGTGGTCAGCCTGCCCACCCGCCCGGTCCAGGAATTGAAAGATTTCACCCGGATCACCCTCGCGCCCGGCGAGACCCGCACCGTGACCTTCGACCTGACGCCCGACAAACTCGAAGCATTCGATCTGAACATGAAACGCACGGTGCAGCCGGGCAATTTCGAAATCATGGTCGGCAAATCATCGGTCGATTTCCTCAAGGGCCGGCTGCAGGTCGAATGAGTGAAGGGAACCCCCGGGGTCACGCCGGTTCGCAGCCGCGAGCAGATCGTGAGGCAATTCCCTGGGTGGGAGGGAGCTTGCGCGCGACTTGTGTGACGTCGGGACGGACTCGCTCCCGTATTTTCCAAATAATTCGAAGCCGGCTTCGGGGTATCGACCCGCCCTCTCCAACAAACTGTTACTTTCTTTTCTTTGACGGCCCGAAGCGAAAAAACTTTCTGGACACCGCCCGGCCGTTTCTCCGATTTACTTTCTCCCATCCACGAACTTCATGCGCCATTTCCTCTTGTTGACTTTTCTCGCCGCGGCCGGTCCGGCCGTGGCGAGTGACACGCCTGTTTTCTCCGGCATCGTCGCGCCGATTTTTTCCGAGCACTGCGTGTCCTGCCACGGGGAGAAGAAACAGAAAAAGAACCTCCGCCTCGACTCGCTGGCGGCGATCCTCAAGGGCGGAAAGGACGGCGATGTGATCGTCCCGGGCAAGCCCGACGACTCCGACCTGGTCAAGCGCGTCCATCTCGATCTGGAGGATGACGACCACATGCCGCCGAAGCAGAAGGCGCAGCTGACGGCGGGCGAAATCCAGATTCTCGAATGGTGGATTGCCGCCGGGGCCCCGGGCGAAGTGCCCCTGAGCTCACTCAAGGTGCCGGCCCCGGTCAGGTTGGCGATCGGACAGCGCTGAGGCGGACCGCCGCCCGCCGGCTTCATTCCGGAGTTTCCTCCGGCGACCTCACGGCACGTTGGTCGGGTCGAAGCCTGCGCCTTTGCGCTCGCGGGCCGCCGTCGGAGAAGTAACATCGCGGGCCGAAACAAAGCGCGAACGTGAAATCGAGCCGAAGGAAAAAAAGCAGAGCGGCGATCCCCGTGACGGCGGTGGATTTCGTGATGTACAACACGCAAGATACCGTGAGATTGCGCGCCTGGTACGTTACCACCTTCGGGCTGAAACGCGGCGGAGAATGGCATGAAGGATGGTCGGAATTTGCGACCGAACCAATCTTGCTCTGCCTGAACGGTCCCAACCCGGGCGAAACCAAGGCCGCGATTTGGGGCGCCAATGGTGTCGTGGCCCTCGCGGTGGCGGATATTCACGCCGCGGCGAAGGTTTGCCAGCGGCGAAAAATCCCTCTTATCCTCGGCCCCGTCGAAACCGCCGTGTGCTGGATGCTCCTGATCAGAGACCCGGAAGGGAACCAGCTGGTTCTGCACCAGCGCAAGGACGGCACTTCCGGATAATGCCAGCCTCCCGTCCCCGCCATTTGCATGAAGACGAAGCCGCAAAGTTTGATCGGTTGTCCGGTCGACGAAAAAGTCTATCGGGTGGATCTTGAGCTGCAAGACCGCTACACCGCGTATTCGGCCGAGATCCTCCGCCTCGCTCTGCTGGGAATAGCGGGATATGGTTTTCTCCTGAAGGATCTGGTCTATGCGGAGCATGCTCCGGCAACGATGGTCCAGCGGGCCCATGAGGTGTGGTACCTCCTGATCGGCGGCGTGCTCTGCCTGGGAATTTCGGCGGTTTTTGCTCTTCAGCACCGCGTGTATGCGACCGACTGCGTCGCCTGTGTGACCGCGTTTGTCCGGAAGAACGCCTGCGGCAGGGCCGAGGAGGCTGACGCGGACCGGGCCGCGCTGCGGAGAAATCTCAAACGCGCGGCCGTCTTGCTGCGGTTGAGCGCACTGTTGCTTGCACTCGGCGCCGGCTGGGTCGTCGCTGCGTTTTGTTACGTTCTCTGGCAGTAAGCGAAGCCCTTTTCGTCGCGCCCCGACGCGCGCCGCGCTGTCGGACGGCCGTGGAGCCGCCGAATATGGATCGTATACATAGTTAGAGTCACAGCGCGCTTCCCTTCAAAGACTCGTCTCCGTGAAAAGACGCCGCGAGTACACGGATTTGCGCGTAAAATTTAGCTATTAGCATGTGAATTAACGAGATGGACGTTGACCGCGAGCGCGATCGCCGGCGTTTAACTGCATGGGCCGCCGTATAGATCGGATATATATAGATTATGTATATAATGTATAAATTTATGTCTAGGAGCGGTGGCACCAGCTGTGCTGAAAGTTGGGGGGTCGGCTTCCTGCCGTCTTATGCATCCCAAAAATATCATTCATATGATCCACACTCCACCCACCCGAATGAAATGGTTACGCGCTGCCCTTCTCGGAGCCGCGCTTCTCTGTAGTCTGAGTACGTCGAGACTCCTCGCCGACGATCCCAAGCCGGATCCCAACGGCGGCAACACCGGTGCGGCAGCCGATGTGCCGAACTTTGTTGTGACGGCGCCCGCCGAGCTGAGCGCGGACGACAAGAAAGACAAGGACAAGGCCAAAGCCTACGACGACGCCAAAAAAGCGTTCGACGATTACACGAAACAGGCCTCGGTCGAGCCGCTCGCGGTGAAACTGGCCGACGGCGTCGGACACAATCGCGTGGCGATCAACTTCACGTGGACGCTGGTCACCGGCTTCCTCGTGATGTTCATGCAGGCGGGTTTCGCTCTCGTCGAAACCGGTCTGTGCCGCGCGAAGAATGCCGGTCACACCATGGCCATGAATTTCATGATTTATCCCATGGGCATGCTTGGGTTTTATATCTGCGGCTTCGCCTTCATGTTCGGCGGCATGGCCGATCCGATGAGTCCGAGCGGCGGCGGCATCGCCACGATGGGTGGCTATGCCGGCTTGAATCACGAGCTCGGCTTCATGCTCGGCGGACATTTCATCGGCCTTCTCGGCTGGAAGGGCTTTTTCCTGCAGGGGGCCGGTTACGATACGTCGGCGTTTGCTCTCTTCCTCTTCCAGATGGTGTTCATGGACACGACCGCGACCATCCCGACGGGCGGTGCGGCCGAACGTTGGAGGTTCTCGGCGTTCATGATCTACGGATGTTGCATCGGCATGATCATGTATCCGGTCTTCGGCAACTGGGTCTGGGGCAATGGCTGGCTCGCCGAAATGGGCGCCAACTGGGGCATCGGCCACGGTCATATTGATTTCGCCGGCTCATCGGTCGTGCACATGCAGGGCGGGGTCATCTGCCTGATCTTTTGCTGGCTCATCGGTCCTCGCTACGGCAAGTACAAGGACGGCAAGGTCGTCAACCCGATCGTTCCGCACAGCATTCCGATGGTCATGCTCGGCACCTTCATTCTGGCCTTCGGCTGGTTCGGTTTCAACCCCGGCTCTTCGCTCGCGGCCACCGACCTCCGCATCGCGGTGGTGGCGGTCAACACCATGCTCGCCTCGGCGACCGGCGCGCTCGGCGCCACTCTCTGGATGTGGTGGTTCAAAACCAAGAAGCCCGATCCGTCCATGATGTGCAACGGCATGC
>CAYZGG010000090.1:0-17675 GCA_964477955.1 uncultured Opitutaceae bacterium | reverse complement strand
AACACCGGCAGGCGCATCATCGAGAGCCCCGGTGCGCGCAGGTTGATGATGGTGACAATGAAGTTCAGCGAGGCCACGATGGAAGAGAGGCCGAGCACCTGCAGGCCGATGGCCCAGAGGTCGGTGGAGAGCTGCGGGGTGAAGGTCTTGGACGTGAGCGGCGCATAGCCGAACCAGCCGACCGCGGGGGCGCCGCCGAAAGCCCAGTGCGGGTTGATGTAGGAGAGCCAGCCGATGTTCAGCAGGATGGCCCCGACGACCCAGGCCCAGAGCGAAAACGCGTTCAGCCGCGGGAAGGCCACGTCGCGGGCGCCGATCTGGATCGGGATGAGCAGATTGAAGAACGCGGCGTTCAATGGCATGACGGCGAGGAAGATCATCGTCGTGCCGTGCATCGTGAACAGCTGGTTGTAGGTCGTGGCGTCGACGAACCGGTTGTTCGGCACGATCAGCTGGGTGCGGATCATCAGCGCCTCGAGGCCGCCGATTAGAAAGAACAGGATGGCGAAGCCGCCGTACATCATGCCGATCTTCTTGTGATCGACGGAGGTGAGCCAGCCGAAGAGGCCGGTCTTCATGGTGGGACGCGGGAACAGATTGATGGTCTTGGGAACCGCGTGTTCCTGGCCGATGTAGTCGGATCTGGTGAGTGCTTCTGCCATGGGAGGAAAAGAGTGAGAGGGAAAAGTGAAAGTGAAAGTGGAGGGAGGCGGAGGTGGGGGCCGGCGGGCGGACGAGAGGCAGGGAAGGTGAGAGTTGGGCGTGAAATCAGGTGAGGTTCCCGGTCACTTACACTCTCACTTTCATTCTTTACTTCAAGCTTTGCAGGTAGGCGACGATGGCGTCGATTTCCTCGTCGTTGAGCGTGAACTTCCGCTGGCCCGTGTCGGTGTCGGTGTACCCGCCGTTGAACATCTTGTTGCCGGGTTTGAAATAGTTCGGGTTGTTGATCCACTGGTGCATGCGCTCCGGTGAGTTTTCGAGCACGCCGGCGGCAATCGTGGACCGGGCGCCCACGTGGGTCAGCTCGGGGCCGGTGATGCCGATGCCCTCATGGCCGCGGACGGTATGGCAGCTGATGCAGGTTTTCTCGGAGAAGAGCTTGCGGCCCTTGGCGATGAGCGCCGGGTCTTCGTTGGCGCTGGGGAGCTGCTTCGCCTGCCATTCCTGGAAAGCGGAGGTCGGCGAGCCGGTCAGCGTGCTACCGGGGCCGGTGGGCGGAACCGAGGCGGACGAAAGCGAGGCGAATTCGACGTGCGGGCGGGAGGCATCCGCCGTCGTCACGGCCCGGGCGGGCTGTTTCTGGTTGGCCAGCCAGCGGGCGTAGTCGTCCTTCTCGAGGGCGATCACGCGGAAGCGCATGATCGCGTGCGAATCGCCGCAGTATTCGGCGCACTGGCCGTAGTAATAGCCGGGGTGATCGGCCTTGAACCACAGGAAGTTCGGACGGTTCGGAATCATGTCGACCTTGCCGGCGAGCTTTGGGAGCCAGAAGCTGTGGATGACGTCGACCGTGCGGACCTGTACGCGCACGGGGCGGCCGGCGGGGACGATGAGTTCATTGCCGGTGGCGAGGTTCTGTTCGCCCATCATGGTCTGGATCTTCTCGGTGTTGTATTCGAACTTGAACCACCACTGGTAGCCGGTGGCGGTGACGTCCAAGGCGTCCGCCTTTTCGGCCTCCGGCACGTCATGCGTGTACCAGATGCCCTTGAGGGTCGGGATGGCGATGATCACGAGCAGGGCGACCGAGCCCGCGATCAGCCCGATTTCAACCAACGGATTCCCGTGGCCGGCCTCGGCCGGGGGCTCGACGTGTTCCTCGGCCTCCGATTTGGCGCGAAACTTGATCTGCGCATAGGCGAGCACGGTTCCGACGATGATGAAGATGAAGGTCGTGACATACACCGTGACCATGAAAAGGTCCCACTGGCTCTTGGCCACCGGTCCGCCGGTGAGCATGGTCGATTGCGGTCCGCTCAGGCTGAAGACATCGGCCAGTTTGCAGCCGGAAAAAAGCATCAGGAGGAAGCCGCCGAGGGCGAGCAGGGCAAGGCGGGCGGAGGTGCGTTGGGCGGGACTGTGGCGGATCATGAGTGCGAGGGCGTCGTCCACTGGTCGCGGAAGACAAGGCGAATAACCCAGCGTTTGGAAAATAGGCGCCTTTTCAATCGCAAAAAATGCGTAGCATCATGTCTTTTGCCAATATTGGTAAGCGGCGGGCTCCGAGGTATTAATTCGGGCGCCGGGCGCATTAGGTGGGTGCAATACCCATGGCTGAGACATTGCAACGCCGCCGGAGCTGTGCGAGGATGGCGGTCCCATGAAATCCAAACTCCCCTTCCTCTCCCTAATGGCGTGCGGACTGGCGCTCGCCGGTTGCAGCAAAAGCGAAGCTCCCGCGGCTAACAGCCCGGCGGCTTCCTCGGACGCCTCGGCGGCCGTCACGGTCGAGCTGACCGCCGGCGACAACATGAAGTTCAACCTCAACCGGATTGAAGCCAAGCCGGGCCAGGACGTGAAAGTCACCCTGACGAACATCGGCACCATGCCGGTGCAGGCGATGGGGCACAATTTCATCCTTCTGCAAAAAGGCGTCGACCCCAAGGATTTCGTGAACGCCGCGGTCGCCGCCGGCGCCACGGGTTACGTGCCGGCCTCGATGTCCGACAAGATCATCGCCCACATCAATTTGCTCGGGCCGAAGCAAAGCGGCGACGTCACCTTCAAGGCGCCGACGGAGCCCGGCGAGTACGTCTTCCTCTGCAGTTTTCCGGCCCATTTTCTCAGCGGCATGCAGGGCGTGCTGGTGGTGAAGTGAGGAGCGACTAGTGCGATTACCGGTAGGGGCGCTTGCCCTCAAGCGCCCTTTCCTTTAGGCGTAGGTTGCGGGCCGTGAATTTCCATGCCCGCGAGAAAAATCCTGCATCACACGCCACCGGAATTCGTCGAATGTGGCAGTTGGTTTTTTCTCACGCTTTGTTGTGCTTCAAGGGGTGGAAACCAACTTTGTTGTCCTGATGTGAGCAGCATTCTCCTGGATGACGCGGCCTTCTATCATCGAATCGGAAAGTGGCAGCTGCATCTCTTTCTGCTCATGCCCGATCATCTGCACGCAATCGTTGCTTTTCCGTGCGATGCCCAGATGTCGGAGGTGATCAGGAGCTGGAAGAGGTTGGTGTCGCGGCAGGCCGGGATAGGTTGGCAAAAGAACTACTTCGACCACCGTTTGCGTTCAGATGAGTCTTTGGACGAAAAGGCGGACTACATTCGACAAAACCCGGTTCGCGCAGGGTTGGTGTCGCGGGCGGCAGATTGGCCGCATTTTGTGGATTGCGCGACGTACGAGGGCCGTTGAGGGCAACGGCCCCTACCCGGTTCGAGTCGACAATCTTGCGTCGGCTGCCGTCCCCCCGGTTTGATGACGATGGCCGGTAGTGGCTCTTTCGGAAGGGGCGCTTGGCCTCAAGCGCCCTTGCCCACCTCCACCTTACAGCTTGAAAATCAGCCGGTCCGCCACGAGGGCGCCGAGCAGCAGGGGCAGGTAGCCGAGCGAAATGAAAAACAGCCGGCGCGCCTCTTTTTCGCGCCGCTCGGGATGCAGAAAAACGAAGGCCGACTGCAAAATCCAGAGCGAGAGCACCGCGGCGAAAACCAGATAATACCACGAGCAATACCCGAGCAGTGCCGGCATCAGGCCCGCCACGGCGAGCAGCGCCGTCCAGATGAACGTCCGGCGCGACAACCGCACGCCGCTGGGATCAGTCACGGAAAGCATCGGCATGCCGGCGGCGGCATAATCCTTGCGGTAGGTCCACGCGAGCGAGAAGAAATGCGGCATCTGCCAGGTGTAAAGGATGGCGAACAGCGCCCAGCCGAGCCCGGGATTCGACCGGCCCGCCGCCGCCCAGCCGATCATCGGCGGCAGCGCGCCGCTGATCGCGCCGATCTCGGTGTTCCACTTCGACCAGCGCTTGGCGGGAGTATAAATGGCCAGGTACGCGACGATGGTGGCGAGCGCGAGAAAAGCCGACAGGCCGTTGACCAGCCTGAACAACACCACAAGCCCCGCCACGCACAACAGCCAGCCGAGCACAAACGCCGAACCGGGCATGACGATCCCGGCCGGAATCGGCCGACCCTCGGTCCGCTTCATCTTCGCGTCGGTGTCGCTCTCCATCCACATGTTGAGCGCTGCCACCCCGCCGGCGCACAGACTAGTGCCCAGCATCACGAGCAGAATCCGGGTCCAGTCACGATACGAATAGGGTACCGCCGCGAGATATCCGACGAGGGCCGTGATGACCGACATGAAGCTCAGGCGCGGCTTCGTCAGCTCGAGGTAGTGCCGCCAGGTGGCCTTGACGGCCGTCGGGGAAGCGGGCGTAAACGTGGTCTGTTCGGCGGCCATGGTCATGCGTTTTTCCCGGGGACGGGTTCGATCGAATCGCGGTGGAGGAGGAAAGTGACGAGAAAAGTGGCGGCGAGGGTCAGCGCCCCGACCAGCACATGTCCGGTGGTCACGTAGACGCTGCGGGCGGTCCAGACGATCTCTGCGCCGAGTGCGATCTGAAGGGCGACGAGCCCGACCAGCAACAGTCCCGACGAGCGGATCAGCGTCCGGGCCGACCGCTCCCGCCAGAGAAAATGTCCGTACGTCAGCACCATGAGGCCGATGATCGCTGCCATCAGCCGGTGCGCAAACTGTATTCCCACCCGGAAATCCCAGGCGACGGGCAGCAGTGCGTCGTCCGCAGATGAAAAGGGAAAAGTGGGGATGGCCAGGCCGGCGAAGCTATGCCGCACCACGGCGGCGATCGAGAGTTGCACGAACAACAGACCCAGACACCAGAGGCCGAGGCGGCGCAGACGGTGGCTCGGTGGTCCGGAGAGGCCGGCATTGCGCTCGATCCACGGACGCGAGCAGGCGACGGCGAGCGCGATGAGGGTGCAGACGAAAGCCTGGGCGAGGAAGGCATGCAACATGGCGAACAGCCGGCCGAGGCTGGTGTTAACCTCGCTGACCAGGACTCGGTCCAGCAGCACCCGCAGCCCGCCGACGACGCCCTGCGCCACCACGAGGGCAACGGCCCACCAGCCGAGCCGGCGCAGCCACGCCCGCGCCTCGGTCCGCCACAGCCAGACGGCGAGGATCAGGGTCACGGTGCCCATCACGGTCGCGCTGATCCGGTGCGAATGCTCGGCGAACTTGTCGATCTCGGTCAGCCAGCCGTGGGGATTGACGGAGCCGTTGGAAAGCGGCCAGTCGGGAAAGGCCATGCCGGCGCCGATCGTCGTCGTGAAGGCGCCGAGCGCCACCAGCACGAAAACCCAGACGCTGCCCAGCGCGGCAAACCAGGCCAGGGCGGGTTTGTAGGTCGCGGTGCGGTTCATTATCAGTCGTGGAGAAACAAGCGAAAGTTCAAGTGATAGCCCCGCTGGGCCGGGCGCAAACCTTTTGACAATTTCCGCCATTGGCAAATGGGTGTGGGGGATGAAGCCCAGTTATTCACGCAACGCCGGGCTGGCCCTGTGCGTTCTAATGTGCGGCCCGGTCTTCGTGGGTTGCAGCAAATCCCCTGCGGCCGGGACCGCCGCGGTCGCGCAGTCGCCGACGCCGCCCGCCGACAGACATTACGACCTCAAGGGGGAAATCGTCAGCGTGAAGGCCACCGAGCGTGTCCTCATCATCCATCACCAGGCCATTGCCGACTACATGCCGGAGATGACCATGGAGTTTAAAGTGAGCGCGGCGGATGCGGCCAACGCCAAGCCCGGCCAGCACATCCGCGGCCGGATGTATCTGCGCAACGGTGATCTCTACCTTGAGAGCATCTGGCCGGACGACACCCTGACGAACAACCGGCTCGCCGCCGCCACCAACGCCCTCGCGCAGGACACCACCATGCGCGGCAAGGAGGCCTATCGCGAGGTCGGCGAGGTCGTCCCGGACTTCACGCTGCTCGACCAGGAGGGCCGCGCTGTCTCGATCGGGCGCTTCCGGGGCAAGCAGGTCATGGTGAATTTCATCTTCACGCGCTGTCCCATCGCCAACATGTGCCCGGCGGCGACGGTGAAAATGAGCGCCCTGCAAAAAGCCGCGCGGGCCGCCGGAGTCGGCAACCTCGAGCTCGTCACCATCTCCTTCGACCCGGACTATGACTCCCCGGGCGTCCTGAAGGAATACGCCACCGTGCGCGGCCTTGATCTTTCCAACTGGACGTTCCTGACCGGGCCCGACACCGCCGTGCGCAATCTCCTCACGCAGATGGGCGTCATCCGCGAATTCGAGGGCGATACCATCAAGCATACGCTGGCGACCCTCTTGATCGACGAGCAGGGCCGGATCGCGCATCGCATCGACGGCAGCCAGTGGGACGCGCAGGATTTCATCGGTAAAATGAAAAAGTGATGAGTGAGCTCGCCCAGTCCGAACCGGTCGGAGCGGCGGGGGCGTTGACGCCCCGGCAAAAGCGGCAGGTCGGGCTGATCACGGCGGCGGCTCTCGCGCTCTTTGTCATCGTTCGCCTCCTTCCGACGGGCTCGAATCTCAACCACATGGATTTCCGTGTGTCGGGCAAGGGCGTCATCGAGTTCTGCGACCCGGCCAACCCGCAGTTCATCCCGGTCATTGCCGCCAAATCCCCGGTCGCCCTGGCGCTGGTGAGCGACACGCCGCCGCGGCGCGACCACGAGTCCCGTTTCACGCTGACGATGCGCACCGCCAGCGGCAAGCCGATCGCGCCGGAGGACCTCGTCGTGGCGCACACGCAAAAACTCCACCTGCTGATCGTCGATCCCACGCTTTCCGACTACCAGCATGTGCATCCCGTGCCTGGCCGGCACGCCGGCGACTGGGTGTTCAAGTTCACGCCCAACCGCTCCGGCGCCTACCGGGTCTTCGCCGATTTCACGCCCGTGGCCACGGGGCGCGGGTTGTACTCGTCGGTGGATTTCACCGTGCCGGGCGAGGTCGCCACCGTGATCCGCGCCACCAACAACACCGCGCAGCTCGGTCTCCTGCAGTGCGAGCTGGTCATGCCCGCGCTGTTCCGCGCCGGCCAACCCGTCGATCTCACGCTCCGGATCCAGAGCGCCGGAACGGAAAAAAATCCCGTGCCGCTGGAGCCGGTGATGGGGGCGTTCGCGCATGTCGTGGCCTTCGACGAACAGCGCAGCGGGTTCGCCCACCTGCATCCGCAGCAGACCGACCTGGCCCAGCCGCCGGATCCGCTGAAACCCGAGCTGAAATTCAAGGTCACGATCCCGCAGCCGGGCCGCTACGTGATCTGGGCGCAGATCAATCTCGCCGGCACCGAGGCCTTCATCCCCTTCTGGGTCGACGTACTACCGTGAGAAGGGGCAGGTGGCCGTGGCTCGTCTGAGACGGCTGATCCTGGCTGCCCCGCGGCCGAGAGTCACCGCGCGGTTTGCCTTGAGGCCGGCGTCTCACTCCAGCGTGCGCAAATAGGCGATGAGCGCGGCGATGTCGGCGGGTGAATGCTTTTTGGCGAATGACGGCATCTCGTCCGGGATGCCGCGGCGGATGACGGTGGCGATGCGCCGGTCACTGACCTGCAGGCCGTGCAGATCGGGCCCCTCGTCACCGAGTGCGTCGGCCCCGTGGCAATGCGCGCAACTGGCGAGGAAAAGCTTCCGGCCGGAAATCCGCAGGGTCTCCGGCGTCGCCCCTGCGGGCAGGGGCAAGCCGGCCCACGGTGGCAGCTCGTGCGAGAGCGCGTGGGCCCGCGCCTGCAGCACCAAGCCGAACCCGGTGGCGGCGCCGAGCGTGCCCAGGCCGGCGGCGACGCTGACGAGAAAAGCGCGAGGCGGTTTCACGGGTAGGCTTGTCCGAGCTGCCCGCCCCAGCGGCCGGCGGCGGCAACCAGGCCGGTGAGGGTGAACAAAACGACGAGGTAGACGACATGTTGGCCCCTCGTGCCGGAGTTCCAGCGCAGGACACGCCAGGCGGCGGCGGCGACCAGCAAACCCAACGCCGGCCACGCAAAGAGGTGGTGCAGGCGCAGCGCTCCATGGCCGAGCAAATCGCCTCGCGTCATGAGCAGGCCGGAAACAGCGGCGCCGATCCCTCCGAGCGCGCTGCAGCCGAGGGCGATGCCGCTGGCGGTCCGAAGTTGGCCGGCCACCGGCCGCGACCACAGGGGAAGCGCCACGGTGTCGCACAAGGCGGCGAAAAAAGTCAAAGCGATGGGGAAGTGCACGATTGCGCCGTGCGCTTCGGCCCAGAAACCGGGGTCCATGCGTCAGCTTGGGTCGGCGAGAGTATTGTCGACGATGGCCAGCGGCGTGGCGGTTTCCACGAAGGTCACCTGCGTCAGCCCCAAGGTGGAACGCAGGCGGCCCGCTTCGACCACCATCGGGCCGGGCTTGGGGGCCGTGCCCGGCGCGGGCTGCGGGAAAGCGGTGGAGCGCGCCGTATGGAACGTGACGTTGCCCTCGATTTTCTGCAGCGCCTGGTGAATGTGGCCGTTGAGCACGGTGACCGAGCCGAAGCGTTTGAGCAGGGCCAGCGCTTTGTCCGCGTCGTCCGTGCCCCAACCCCATTTCGGATAGACGGACCAGAGCGGAATGTGCGCGTAGACGACGATGGGCGTCTCGCTGGAGAGCCCGGCGACGTCCTTGCCCAGCCAGTCGAGTTGCTCGGGCCCGAGGACGCCCAAGCCGCCCTCGGCGATGGAGGCGACGTTGACGAGGCCGATGAAATGCACGCCTTTGTGGTCGTAGCTGTGCCAGCCGGTGCCGAGCGAATCGCGGCCGAACCGTTCGCGGTACAGCGCGCCGTTGTCGTTGAGGATGTCGTGTTCGCCCGGCACGTAGAACACCTGCTTGGTGTTGCAGTCGCGCAGCATCTGCTCAAGCGTGTCGAACTCGCCTGCCTCGGCGAGGTGGGTCAGGTCGCCCGTATGCAGGATGAATTCCGGCGTCTGCGGCAGGGCGTTGATGCGCGCGATGGTTTCGCGGAAGGTGCCGACGACATCCTGGTTCGCGGGTTTCTTGAAACCGATGTGGCTGTCGCTGATCTGCACGAAGTGGAAGGTGCCGGCGGGCGCCGCGGCGAGCGCCTTGTCCGTGCCCTGGGCCAGCACGCGCGACGAGAGTACGCCGCTGCTGAGCGTCCAAAGGACGCCGGTGCCGGTCCAGGCCATGCATTTGAGAAAACCGCGGCGGTCGATGCCGTCGTGGTGGTGATCGTGGGTAATGAAGTCGTTCATGGTGGAGTTCACTGGATTCAACTCCGCTTCGGGCCCGAATATTCCCGGGCGGGGAAATTCTTGCAGTGAGGGAATAAAATCGAATTTGCCGCGTATTACCCTTTACTCCCAGTGTCTCCCATGACGTGACGACGCCCTTCGAAAAAAGCATGCTGCCGCATCTCGATGCGGCGTATAATCTCGCGCGCTGGCTCCTGCGCAACGAGCACGACGCGCGCGACTGCGTGCAGGAGGCCTATCTGCGCGCCTTCAAGGCCTACACGCAGTTTCGCGGCGGCGACGGCAAGGCCTGGTTGCTGACGATCGTGCGCAATGTGTGCTATTCCCGGCTGCGGCGGGAACGCCGGCAGGCGGTGCCGGAGGAGTTCGACGAGCAGCAGCATGCCCCGGTGAACGAGGCCGCCGAAGCCGCCGCGCGCCTGCGGAAGGAATTGAACACGGAGCGCCTGCGCGCCGGGCTCGCGGCGTTGCCCGAGGAGATGCGGGAGGTGATCGTGTTGCACGAGATCGAAGGCCTGGCCTACAAGGAAATCGCCGGGGTCGCCGGCATCCCGCTCGGGACCGTCATGTCGCGGCTGGCCCGCGCCCGGTTGCGCCTCCAGCGGGAACTCCGCCAACAACTCAACGAGGAAGAAAAAAATGGACTGTAACGATTGCGGTCGGATGTTGGGCGCTCATCTCGATGAAGAGCTCGACGTGGTGAACGACGCGGCGGTGGCCGCGCACCTGGAGAATTGTCCGGCCTGTGCCGAGGCGGCGCTTTTGCTGGCGGAGCAGCACCGGCTTTTTCAAGAACCGGCGAGCCGGTTTCCGGCGCCGCCGGACCTGGCCGCGCAGATCCGGGCGGCGCTGCCGCGACCGACGCCGGCCGAGTCCGCCGGCGCGGGGAGGTGGTGGCCGGCCGGCGGGTGGCGGTTCGCAACCCTTTCCGCGGGCCTGGCGGTGGCGATCTTGGGAGGATTTTTTATCGGGGTGCGGCACGAAAGGGCGGATGCGCTGGCCAGCGAATTGACGGAGATCCATGTGCGGGCGCGGCTGACGGGCCACCTGTTCGACGTCGAGTCCACGGACCGGCACACAGTGAAGCCCTGGTTCATCGGCAAGGTGGATTTTGCGCCCTTCGTGCCTGATCTGGCGGCGGACGGATTTCCCCTGATCGGCGGCCGGCTGGAGCGACTCGGCGGCCACACCGTTGCGACGATGGTTTATCGGCGGCGGCTGCACAGCATCGATCTGCATGTCTGGAGCGGAGGCCCCGCGTCGCTGTCCGGCTCCCTGTCCCGCGACGGCTATTCGCTCTCCGGCTGGCAGTCCGGCGGTTTGAACTTCGCGGCGGTTTCGGATCTGGCTCCGGAGGAATTCGCGACGTTCTGCAAGCTCGTGAAACAGGCTCAACCGTAGTCGCCCGAACGGGCGGGCGCGTTGAGATGGCTTGCTGCCGCCGGGCCGGTTCGTACGCTGGCCGCGTCAATGCAAAGCCACCTCGCCGGAACCAGTCAGTTGCATGGATCGTCCGCGACGCCGGGGCTGGGGGCCGCTCTGACCGCGGGGGGAAGTTCCGCCCCGGTGGCTCGACGGCGTCGGGCCGGCGCTGCGGTCGGCAACGGGAGCAAGTCCCCATGCTGATCTGCCCCAGTTTTTTTGACGGCCGGCTGGACGGGATCGGACGCGTCTCGGGGGCGTTCCATCAGGCGATGACGCGGATGAACGGATGCGCGCCTTTTGTCGTGTCGTCGAACGATGCCCCCGGCGCGTGTCCGCCGGACTCGGGCCGCTGTTTTGGCCGCCACTACCGGCGGTTGCTGTGGGAAGCGCTGTTCCTGGCCGACGAAAGAGCGAAGGCGGGGGAGTCCCGACGGGCGCCGGCGTCCGGTCAGTCGGCGCGGCCCATTGTCTGCACGCATCTCGGTCTGTCGCCCGCGGCGCGTCTGGCGGCTTTCAGTAGCGGCCGGCCGTACGTGGTTTTCCTGCATGGCATCGAAGCCTGGCGGCCGCTGCCCTGGCGCAGCCGCTGGGCCGTGGCGGGCGCGGATCGCCTGCTGTTCAACTCGGATTACACGCGGAACAACTTTCTCCGGTTCAACACCTGGGCCGCAGGTCTGCCGGCCACGGTGGTGCCGCTCGGAATGGCTCTGCCCGAAAGCCGGTCGGCAAGCGGCGGTGAGGCGGAGCGGCTGCCGGTTTCTCCCGACGGGAGCAACCGTCCCGCGTCCGCCCGCGGTGAACGTTTTCGCATCCTGATCGTGGGACGGATGACCCGGGCGGAGCATTGCGAAGGATTTCGGGATGCGACCGATCTCTACAAAGGGTTCAAGCCATTGATCATGGCGGTCGGTCTGCTCGCGCGAGCGGTGCCCGGCGTGCGGTTGCGGATTGCCGGCGACGGGGATGCCCGCGCCGATCTCGAAGCATGGCTGGCCGGACGGTCCGAGCGCGAATTCGTGGATTTTCTCGGACGCGTGAGCGATGAGCGGCTCGAGCAACTCTATCGCGAGGCCGATGTTTTTGCGCTCCCCTCCGAGGAAGAGGGATTCGGTCTGGTCTTCGTGGAGGCCATGGCGCATGGAGTGCCCTGCGTGGGCGTGCGAGCCGGCGCGACGCCGGAGGTGGTGACGGACGGCGAGACCGGGTTGATCGCCGAGCCCCGCGACGTGGCGGATCTGGCCGACAAGCTTTTGGTGTTGGCGCGGAACCCAGCCATCCGGACGCGGCTGGGCGCCGCCGCGCGACAGACCTACGCGGACAAATTCACGGCGGCGGCTTTCGAGGACCGGATAATCGCAGCGCTCCGCGCGGTGCCTTCCCGCCGATGAAACGAGAGACCGCATCCGGCCGCCGGCCACTGCTCGATTCGGCAGAAGACAACAGCCGAACGGTGGAGCGCGTTGACCCCAACGCGCTTTCGGTCGTTCGGCTCCAAACCAGCGCATGGGCATCAACGGGCTCCACCTTTGACTGCATGAATCCGACGGAGAATGGCCGTTGGACCGCGGCGAATCTGCCGCCAATCTCCAAACCTCCATGTGCGGCATAGCGGCCTATTTCGGACCGGGCTCGTTTGATCCCGCCTCATTTCTGCGCGATCTGGCCCATCGTGGTCCCGATGCGCACGGCACGTGGTCGGTCGACGTCGGGCAGGGCGACCAGGTGCATCTGGTGCATACCCGGCTTTCGATCATTGATCTCAGCCCGTCCGGCAACCAGCCCATGCTTTTGCAGCCGGCGGCCGGGGGCGGCTGGAAGACGGTAACGGGAGGGCAGCGACCGGCCCCCGGAACACCCGCCGCCTCGCATGCGCTCGTGTACAACGGGGAAATTTATAATTTCCGGGAAATCCGGGCCGAGTTGCAGGCGTGCGGACATTTGTTTGTCAGCACGGGCGACAGCGAGGTGCTGTTGCGCGGGTATGCGGAGTGGGGGCGGGCGGTTTTCGCCAAGCTCGACGGAATTTTTGCCGCGGTCATCTACGACGGCCCCGGGCGCCGTCTGGTGGTCGCGCGGGACCATCTGGGCATCAAGCCGCTGTATTACGCCCGGGTGCGGGACGGCGGCATTCTCCTCTCCTCGCAGGTCAGGGCGATCACCAGTTCCGGAATCTGGTCCGGTGAGGTCAACCGCCCCGCCCTGCTCGACTACCTTCGCTTCGGTTCCTATCAGGAGCCGGCGACGGTATTCACCAACCTCTGGGCCTTTGCGCCCGGCTGCACCGGCTGGGTGGATTTTTCCGAGGGCGCACCCGGCATTCTCCGGCAGGAGCGTCACTGGCAGATCGCACCGGTGGCCGCGGACAACAAGGCGCACGATTGGAAGGCCGAACATGAGGCCCTGCTTCGGCGGACCGTGCAGGAGCAATTGGTGGCCGACGTGCCGGTGGGCGTGTATCTTTCCGGCGGACTCGATTCCACCCTCCTGCTGGAACTCGCCGCGCAGACCGCCCGCGATCAGTTGACGGCCTTCACGGTCGGGGGCGAGCTGACCAGCAACGACGAGGCCGGCATCGCGGCGCGGACCGCCGCCAACCTGGGAGTCAGGCATCAGCTCGTGCGCCTGGGCTGGAGCGAGCAAAAGGATTGGATCCAACAAGGCCTGCTCTCGATGGACCAGCCGTCGAGCGACGGCATGAACACCTACGTGGTGTCCCGGGCCTCGCGCTCGACCGGCATGGTCGTGGCTCTGGGCGGCACGGGAGCCGACGAGTTTCACGGGGCCTACGGTCATGCCCACCTCCTCAGCCGACTGATCCGTTTGAACGAGAGCCTGGCCGGCCTGTCCCGGCCCTTCGGTCAGCTCGCGGCGGGTGCGCTGGGAGCGATTCGTGGCAAGGTGGAGGGGGTACGGTTGCAGCTGATGCTCGAGCAGATGCCCTCCCCCTGGCGGGTGTTGCAGGAAAAAAGAAGATTTTTCACGCCCACGCAGATCGCGGAACTCTGGCCCGAGGGGAATACCATTCCGATGCGATGGCAGCCTCCGGGCTCGGACGCTGCGCAGCTGGCGGAACTCCCGCTCGAGACGCAGATCGTCATCGGCGAGGCTCGCGGCTATCTCCTCAACACCCTGCTGCGCGACAGCGATTGGGCGACCATGTCCAACCAGCAGGAACTGCGAGTGCCATATCTCGGCCGGCGCTACGTCGAGCTCATGCTGCGGATGCCGGAATCGTTGAAGGCACCAGTGGGATCCGTGAAGAAGCCGCTGCTCGCCGATCTGATTTCCCCGGCGAACCGCCGTCTGGTCGGCCTGCCGAAACGTGGTTTCATGTTGAACCACGCGGAGCTGCTGCGCGGTCCGCTGCAGGAGGAATTTCGCGCCGGTTGCGCGTGGCTGAACACCCAGCTGGGCTTCCGCCTCGACGCGGACGCGTGCCTGAAGGAATTGGAAGGCGGCCGGTCCGCCAAAATCGCCAACCGCCTCTGGGCGCTTTGTGCCTTGGGGAGTTACCTTTCCCGGCACGGTTGCTGAACCACCCCTGGAATTTTGGGACGCACGCCGCGGCGGTCGCACCGCGGGGCCCGAACTGCGGACAGGCGGCCGGAGGGGTGCGAAAGAAAACGGCCCGGCGTCGTCCGACAAGACCGGACTGCCCCCGGCCACCTGCCTCGCACCGGTTTGGTTGTCTTCGTTGCGACGAGAGATGATTCGGGCCGGCTTTTTGAAGAGGATCGAGGGACCAGGGCGGGGCCGGGGTCCGGTCTGGCGCGCCAAGGCGCGGAGAGAGGGTCGGCGGACTTTCCTCGGAAATATCCTTCTCTTCCGCGGGCGGTTTTTCGCTCTGAAATCGCCGCCGGCGACCGCGCCTTTCCGGGCGGGAATGGACGCCGGAAGGGGTCGGAAACGCAGTAGCAGAAAAGTTAAAAAGATAGTCGCTTCTGCCATTTTTTAAAACGAAGGGCGTTTGTATGATACGACAATAACTCCACGCTGGCTGTCCTTCCCACGCCATGACCGCTTCCAAACATCCTCCCGTCGGCCGTGCCGCGCGCACCAAACCCGCGCTCGATTCGGCCGGTGCCGTTCTCTTCCGCCCGGTGCGGCGGAGCCCGGACCGGGGGGATGCCGGGGCGCTCACCGCGCAGATCGGGCCCCGCGCTTAACACCAGCTCTGCCTCCGTATCTCACATGACGACTACACCAGCTCCCGCAGTCTGCCCGCCGCTTTCCCGCGGTGTTCGAAAAGTCCGCCCCTTCCCCTCCGCTTGCGCCCTGGCCCTCCTGGCCTGGGCCGGCACGCTCTCCGCCCAGACGACCACGCCGTCCGCCACCGAGACCAAGCCAGCCGATTCCGACAAGCCCGTGGTGCTCGACGCGTTCGTCGTGTCGAGCTACCGCGCGAGCCTCGCGGCCTCGCTCGATGAAAAGCGCAAGGCCGGCGCGAACATCGACGTCATTACCGCCCAGGACGTCGGCAAGTTCCCCGACACGAATCTCGCCGAGTCGCTCTCGCACATTCCGGGCGTGACCATCGACCGGCTCTTCGGCGAGGGCGAGCGCGTGAGCATCCTCGGCACCGATCCGAGCCTCAACCGCACGCTGCTGAACGGCGAGCCGATCGCGACCGCCGACTGGTACATTCTCGACACCCCCAGCCGTCAGTTCAACTACACCCTGCTCGCGCCGGAAGTCATCGGCCAGGCCTCGGTGTACCGCACTTGGGAGCCCCGCCTGCTGGAAGGATCCATCGGCGGCACGATCATCGTCAACACGCTCGACCCGCTCAAGGGCGCGCCCTACGCGGCCGCCGCCTCGGTGAGCGACAGCTACAACCGGCTCAGCAAGAAATACGAGCCGAGCTACAGCGCCACCGTCAGCTGGCGCAACGACGCCAAGACCCTCGGCTTCATGGTCGGCGCGCAGGACGCGAAGGATTACATCCGGCGCGACGGCGTCGAGGCCCTCGGCGTGCTGGGCAACTACACCAACGCGGCCGGCACCGTCGTGCAGAACAATTTCGCCGACCCCTCCTATCCCCAGGTCGGCGTGGCCACGCAGCCGAGCGCGGTCGGGCCCAACAAGGGCTTCGTCATGGACGAGGTCATCAACACCGCGCTCTTCGAGCAGCTGCGCCACCGTCAGGGCGCGAACGCCTCCTTCGAGTACAAGCCGTCCGAGCACTTCGAAATCGATCTCACCGGTTTGTATGTCGACGAAAACATGGACAACACGAACACCTCGTTTTACCCGATGTACATGACCGGCAGCCCGGTCACGAACCCTACGTTTGGCAACGGCCTGCTCACCTCCGGCAGCTACACGGGCAACCAGATCGAGGCCGACCTCTTCGCCCGCAAGGCGCAGATCAAGTCGCAGGTCACCGATGCGAAATTCATCTACACCGCGGACGACTTCAAGCTCACCGGCGACGTCGGCTACACCCGCGCGACGGGCGGCACAAAGATGCAGGCCTACCGCGGCGCGAACATCTTCGATCCCTATTCGATCACGGAGAGCGCCACCTCGGCCTCGTACACGGCGGTCACCGGGCCGAACTTTGCGAAAACCGGCGACGTCACCCTGGATTCCAACAGCAACGCGGGCTGGGGCGGCCTGGTCGAGGAACCCGAGGTCGACCAGGAAAAATGGGCCCAGGCCGATTTTGAGATCCCGCTCAAGGCCGGCGTGCTGAGCAAGCTGCTGGTGGGTTTCCGCTCCAGCATCCATGACACCTCCGAATCCTCCGCCCACCAGGTGGCGCTGTTCGGACCGGGTGAACGCAACTACCTGAACCTCTTCCAGGCCGCGCCGGGGAATTTCCTCTCGGGCCTGAGCGGTATCACCCCCTCGATGTCGACCCATCCGGTGGGCAACTTCAACGCGATCTTCAACCAGACGGCGAACACGCCGGCGTCCGCGGCCGACGTTGCCGCCGGCTACTGGCCGGGCATCACGGTCGGCGAAACCCTCGCCCAATACTCCGTGGCGCACCCGTATGCCGTGATCAACGACTGGCTGGCGCTCCCGACGGATTCGGCCACGGTCGGGCCGACCTTCAGCGCCGAGGAACAGATCAACTCGCTTTATTTCGAGGCGCCGTTCAACGCCGGCAAGCTCAGCGGCAACTTCGGCGTTCGTCTCGTGGAAACCACCACAACCGGCTGGTCGACGAACGTCGGCCGCATCTCGGGCTCCCCCTATGCCGGCGCCCTTCCGGGCGGCCAGCCGCTGACGGCCGCCTCCCTCGGCCAGTTCGGCGCCCCCGGCTACCAGCCCATTCCGGTGCCGGGCCCCGGCCAGACCCAGGCGCAGGCCAACATGGCGGCCTGGACCCAGGCGCAGTACGATGCGACGGAAGTTCCGATCAACGCCACGGTGAACAACACTTACACCAGCGTGCTCCCGGCCTTGAACCTCGCCTACGATGCGGGTCGCGACCAGGTGGTGCGGTTCGCCATGGCGGAGGTCATGTCCCGCCCGAACCTGCTGCAGGAATTCGGTTACACGACGCTCTATCCGATCAACACCCCCGGTGACATCGGCGGCAACGGCGTGGGCGGCACACCCGGATTGAATCCCTACAAGTCCGTCAACCTGGACCTCGACTACGAGTACTACTTCGCGAAGAACTCCTACTTCAGCGCCGATCTGTTCTACAAGGATATCGAGAACTACATCGTCAACGTCACGACGCCCGAGATTCACGCCAACACGACGACTTGGGAGGACCAGTACTTCTATGTCACGCGGCCCCAGAACGGCGGCAAGGCGACCTCCAAGGGCATCGCCCTTTCGTACCAGCAGGAGTTCACGAACGGCTTCGGCCTGTCGGCCAACTACACGCATCTCTCCGCCCAGGGCGCGATGGGGCCGCTGCCGTTCGCCTCGAAAAACCAGATCAACATCGGCCCATACTTCGAGAACCAGTACGGCCTGCTCCGCGTGACCTATTCCTGGCGCGACGATTTCGCCACGGGTTCGTTCAACGGCTCCTCGACGGTCTTCACCCGGCCG
>CAYZGG010000089.1:0-17865 GCA_964477955.1 uncultured Opitutaceae bacterium | reverse complement strand
GGCCGAGCTGCGGTCGCCGGTCCTCTGGCTTGATTCGATCCGGGTTCCCACGTCTGTTTTCGAAGGCATCAACCCGCCCTCCAATCTCAAGCCCCTGCTCGACATGGCGGCGAGAAACCACAACCCGCTGGTCCAATTTCGGCAGGTTCCCGGCTACACCCATTTTTCGCTCGTCGCCCCGATGGTTCGCAAACTCAGCGAGATCATCGCGCAGGACACCGGAAAGTGAACCGGCGCCCAGCCCGTTCGCGGTGACAGAGTTCGGGGTGCCGGTTTGAGACGGAATCGAGCCGTTGAAATGGGGTGGAACCGGACCTCCGTGACCGGTTTTCGTACCGCGACCGCTTCAATCCGTCCGGAGCAACCGGCGGGCGCGACGGCAGCAGGCAAATGACCGGCCGCATGCTGATCGGATCAGTTCCCAATCCCCGTCGGCGGACGCGGCAAACCGGAAAGACTTGGCGAGACGGACAACGTTCGTCACGGTGCCGCCCATGGGTGCGAACAACGCGGTGTATTTCTGGGCGGGCGGAGGGTTGTTGTCGGCGCTGTTTCTCGGTTTTGCCATCCGGGCCGGGCGGCGGTTGCGGTTTCTTGCCGATACGCCGACCTCCAAGGCGAAAGGTGTGTTCATCGGCCAGGTCGAGTTGAAGGGCCGCGCCGCGATCACCACGCCGGTGCGCTCCTACCTCGCTGCGACCGAGACGGTCTGGTACCATTTCGTCGTCGAGGAGGAATGGGAGCGCTGGGAAACCGAGACCACCACCAACAGCAAGGGCGAAACCCAGACCCGTCAGGTGCAGCGCACCGGCTGGCGGACCGTCGCACAGGGCGGCGAGACGCCGCCGTTTTTCGTCGAGGACGACACTGGAGCGGTGCTCGTGCGGCCGGAGGGGGCGGAAGTGGAGCCCGTTGTTATCTTCGAACAAGCCGTGAACCGCGGTGAACCGCTTTATTTCGGCAAAGGGCCCGCGCAGGAAACCGCCGATTCGCGGCATCGCCGGCGTTTTCGCGAGCAGGCCATCGCGCGCGGGGCGACGTTGTTCGTGGTCGGTCGGGCGCGCGAACGCACCGACGTCGTCGCACCCGAGATCGCCGCCGACCAGCAGGCGGAACTGTTTCTCATCAGCTGCCGTGAGGAGGCGAAAGTCGAGAGCAGCTACCGGGTTCATTTCTGGCTGCTCGGTGTCCTGGCGTTGCTGACGCTGCCGGCGGCCGGATTGTTTCTCGCCAGGTCGGCGAACCAGCCGGCTGATTGGGGGTTGCTGGCCGGACTGGCCGGTGGGGTGGCCGCCATCTGGGCGGTGGTTTGGCTCTGGATGGCGTTCAACAGCCTCGTGCAGCTGCGCAATCGCGCGGCGCAGGCGTGGTCGCTCGTCGACGTGCAACTGAAACGGCGCGCCGATCTGATTCCGCGGCTGGTCGGCGTCGTGACGGGTTTGCGCGATCATGAACAACGCGTGCAGACGGAGGTCGCGGCCCTCCGTGCCCAGGCCGCCGCCACGCCGCCGTGGGAACCGGGGACCGACGTCGCCGGAGCGCGGGCGACGGTCCAGGCGGTCGCGGAACGATACCCGGAGTTGAAGGCCAACGCAGCGTTTCTCGCGCTGCAGAAGGAGCTCGCCGAAACGGAGACCCGCATTGCCCTGGCACGCGACTACTACAACGAGATCGCCACGCACCACAACACGCGGCGGGAAATCGTGCCCGACCGCTGGCTCGCGCCGCTCGCCGGCCTCAAGCCCCGGCCGCTACTCGGAGCGGAAAGTTTCGAGCGGGCCGCGGTGGCGGTGAACCTGGCGACCGCCTGAGCCGGACTCCTGCAATTGAGACAGATTTCCCTGCGAACTTGCTTTCTGGAAGGTGGAGCCCGACCTCCGGGCGGGCTGATGCGGTCACGCGACGAAAACCGGTCACGGAGGTCCGGTTCCACCTCATTTCAATTGCCTCATCCCGTCCAATACCAACCGCCCTGTGCATTCTCTCTTATCCGAGGGTAGGGCGCGACCGCTGGGCGCGCCGTAACGATTCTGCTGGCCAGCAGAACGGCGGGCCCAGCGGTCCCGACTAACCCTTGCGGCATCATCGAAGTGTGATAGCTCAGGCCGATTGGTACGAGACCGGTCAGGCGTGTTTTTCTGCCGGTGTTCGCGTCGTCGTTCCGCTTTTCCGCGCTTCTGCGATTGCCGGGTCGCGGACCTTCCACCTCGATTCGAGACTTGGGTCTGGTGTTTGTCCCGGGCCCCGCGTTAGCCTCGCGCACCATGTCGCAAGATCCCCATGCGTCGTTCGACCAAACCGTTCTGGAAATGATCGAGCACAGCCCGATCGGAGCCGTGCCGCACACGCCGACCTACCAGGAGGCGATCCGGCGGCTGTATGCGTCGCATCAGGTCTATGCCTCGGCCGATTTCAAGGACGGCCATGTGACCGCGCGCGCCCTCGCGAAGCTGCCCGCGTTCCACGCCGCCAATCTCGACGCACTTTTCGCCGGCCAGATCGGCGCGGAGGCGCTCGAGGGGAACGCCGCCATTTTCGAGCGCTATCTGCAATCGCTGCCGGCAGCGGGACGCGCGAAGGCGGAGGCGCGGCGGCTGCAGGTGGCCGGCCGGCCGGTTCAGCACCGCAAACATCACGGCCCCGGCGAAGCGCCCGCCATCCACGACCCGGTGCACAGTCTGCTGCTCGTGCCGGGCACCGGCCCCCACACCGGTTTGCCGGGCAACTACCTTTACGGCTCGCTCTTCGAAACTCTTCCTCCGACTCCCGCCGCCTCGGCCCGGGCCCACTGGGCGGTACAGCTGCACGACGGCGAGGACGGCGCGTCGACCTTCGAAGCCGCCACCCTTCCCGAAGCTCTCGAAAAATTGCAGGAGGTGCTGGCGAGCGCGCCCTTCCACCTGAGCGAACTCGCGGCGTTGGGTTTCAAATCGAACTGAGACGGCGCGGGCCGGCGCGTCTCGCCGCAACCGTTTGTTTGTAGGGCGGGGTCGCTGACCCCGCCACGCAGCGTTGTCAATGCCCCGATCATGGCGGGGTCAGCGACCCCGCCCTACAACTCGAACAGCCTCGCCCGTCCGTCCGTCGTTGGCCGGCGTGGTTCCGGCTCGCTACGTCCCGGCTTCGCACTCATTCCTTTCTTCCCCACTCCTCATGGCTCTTCTCGGTCAGCGTAATCTCCTTCCCATTGTCCGCGCCGCCCAGCCGGGGCTTTATCTCGACGGCGGCACGCACGGCGAGATTTTGCTGCCCGGCCGCTACATTCCCACCGGCGCCGTCCCCGGCGGAACGATCGAGGTGTTCGTTTACCGCGATTCCGAGGACCGGCTGGTCGCCACCACCGAAAAACCCAACGCCGTAGCGGGCGAATTCGCGTGCCTGCGGGTCGCCGGCTACAACGCCCGCGTCGGCTTCTTCCTCGATTGGGGCCTCGAAAAAGATCTTCTCCTCCCGCTGCGCGAGGTCGGCAAGCCTCTGCACCAGGGCGACTGGGTGGTCGTTTACGTGCGGGTCGATGAGCAGACCGACCGCCTCGTCGCCACCACGCGCCTGAACCGCTGGCTCGACCTGACGCCGCCGCCCTACCACGAGGGCGAATCGGTCCGGCTGATGGTGGCCAGCAAGAGCCCGCTGGGCTACAACCTGATCGTCAACCACGCCCATCGCGGGATGATTTACCAGACCGAGGTTCCCGGGACCCTGCAGGTCGGCGCCTCGGTCGACGGCTACATCCGCGCAATCCGGCCCGACGGCAAACTCGACGTCGCGCTCGGTCGGGCCGGACACCGACGCATTGCGGATAACACCGAGATCGTGAAGGGCAAGCTGGCCGCCACCCCGGACGGACGGCTGCCCTTCCACGACAACAGCCTGCCCGAGGAGATCCGTGACGCCTTCGGCCTGAGCAAAAAAGCCTTCAAGCAAGCCATCGGCACGCTCTACCGAGAGCGCCGGATCGTGATCGAAGCAGACGGCATCCGCCTCGTCCCGGGCGGCGACACCGGACCGACTGGTAAACACTAGTCCGTGCCGCGCCCTCGTGATCTGGATTGTTGAGGAACAACCAGTCGGCCGCCCAAGATCGATCATTCTTTGGCAGGAGCCCGCTTGCGGGCTATTCTTTGTGGCACAGGTCTCCCGACCCGTGTTCTGATCATCACGGGTCGGGAGACCCGTGCCACGTCCTGCCGAGTCGCCTGGCCGAAGGCGGCGCCGTGGACCTCCATCCACCCCGGCACGTTGAGATCCACGCCTTCCCCGGCGCGATTCCAACACTCCAACTTCACCCAGCGCGGGCGACTCTACCGGCCCTCCCGTCGGTTCCTTCTTCCCTTCCGGGTTTTCGTGTATTCCGTGGTTCCCTCCGCATGCAATTTTCCCTCACAGACCGGACCGCCAGCCTGAGCGTCGGGGAGTTTGCGGATTTCGTCCTCGGCCCGCGCGAATCCGGCGGCCAGCCCCAGGGTCTCTGGCGCGCCCAGCTTGGCCAGCATTGGCACAACGAAATGCGCATCCGCACCACCGCTGAGCTGCCCGGCGCCGTTTTCGAGGTGCCGATCGAAGGCCGCCTGCTCCACCGCGGCTGGGCCGTCACCCTCGCCGGCCGCCTCGACCAGGTCCTGCCCGCCAGCGCTGATCCCGATCGCAACTGTGGGGCGGGGTCGCTGACCCCGCCTTCTTCGAGCCCCGCTTTCCCCGCCCCGCGTTCCGCCTTCTCGCCCGCGACAAATACCGCAGACCCTCTCCCGCTCATCCGCGAAATCAAAACCGTCACCCGGCCGCTGCCCGTGGACGAGACGCAGCTGCGGACCGACTACGGCGGCTATTTCCTGCAGCTGGCTGCCTACCTGGCCCTGTCGCGCCTGAAACATGAGCCGGCGCGCGGCGAACTGGTCTTTGTCGAGGTCTCCTCGGGTCTCTCGCAAACGGTCCCGCTCACGGCCTTCGATGAAGCGCTGGTCGTCCACCAGCTTGACCGCATTGTCGAATTCCTCGACCAACGCCTCCTTTCCGCGGAACGCCGTCGCACGCTCGCTTTTCATCCCGCCTTCCCCTCTCTCCGCCCCGGACAGGAAACGATTCAGGCGGACCTAGCCGCTGCGTTTGGAGAAGGCGAGGGTCGAGGGGTAAAAATCGAAGGTCGAGGGTCGAAAGTCGACAGCCCTCTCCCGCCCTTGGCGCCCTCACCCTCCGACTCCGCCCCTCGACCTCCGAGCTCCGAATTCCGAACTTCGCCATTCGACTCTCCGCCTTCGACCTTCGAGCTTCGGCCGTCGACTTCCGCGCCTCGACCTTCGCCCGTCCTCCTGCTCGAGGCGCCGACCGGCTACGGCAAGACCGGTTGCGTCCTCGAATTCGCCCTCGGCCGGATGCGCGCCGGAAAATTCCAGCGACTCGTCTGGCTCACCGGCAAATCCACCGGCCAGCTGCAGGTCGTCCACACCCTCGCCCAGATGACCGCCCCGCCGACAAGCAACCCACTCGGTTACTCTGCCGCCTCGCCGGAAACGGACGCCGAACCGTCGAACAACCTGTTGGGTCATTTTGCGCCGCTGCCGGTCTGGCAGGTGCGCAACAAGCGGGAGCATTGCGTGAATTCTGTTTTCCACTGCGTGCGCGACGCCTGCGGCTTCCTCGCGGGCGCGAGCGAACGCTGGCCGCAAAGCGGCCTCTCCCGGTTTTATCTCGATCCCACCCAGCCCCGCGATCTCGTCACCCTGCGCGTGGCCGGAAGCGAGGCGCGGATCTGTCCGTACGAGATAACCCGCGCCGCCCTGCCGTTCTGCGATGTCTGGCTCGGCGACTACAACTACGTGTTCGCCCCCGACAACCGCGGGCTCTTCTTCGACCAGCCGGGATTCGATCCGCGCGAAACCCTGCTGGTGATCGACGAGGCGCACAACCTGCCGTCGCGCGTGGCCGACGCCTACTCCCACGCCGTCCGCCGGGACGACTCCCTCGCGCTGCTCGCCGAGCTTGACCACCTGGGCGCGCCGTCCCCACTCCTCCTGGCCATCGATCAATGGACACGCCTGCTCGGCTCGGCCACGCCCGGCGAGGAACTCAACCCGACCCTCGAGGAGGAACTGCGCGAAATGATCGCGGGACTCGCCAAGCTGACGACGACGCTGCCGCTGGACTACGCCGCCCTCGGCCCCCACCACAGCGAAACCCTCTGGCAATTTCCGGCCTTGGAAGGGTTCTTGGACGATGAGAATCTCAAAAAACTGCTGTGGTGTCCGCGGCCGGGCGAAATCAATTTCACGTGCATCGATGCCACCGAGGCGATCGGGGCCACCCTGCGTTCCTTCGGCGGTGCGATCCTGATGTCGGCGACGCTCGCGCCGTATCCAGAATTCGCCGCCGCCTGCGGACTGAATCCCGAAGGGAGGAGCCTGCTCGCAGGCGACCCTCCTACGACTGCCGGCAACGAACCGCGGCTCGCCGGGACGGTTCGCCCCACCTGTTCGATCCTGCGCGCGCCGGCACCGTGGCGGGACCACGCCTACGACGTGGCCGTCGATCTGCGCGTCGACACCTCGTTCAAGCACCGCACCGGGCACTACGGGACCACGGCCGCGACGATCGCCGCCCTGCACGCCTCCACGAACGGCCCTGTGGCGGTCTTTTTTCCGTCCTACGCCTACGCCGAGGCGGTTCAGCGCGCCGGGGAAAACGCCGGCTCGGTCCTGCGGATCGCCCTCCAGCCGCGGCTGTCCGATCTCGCCGCGCAAACCGAGTGGATGGAGGAAAACCTGCGGTTCGCCGATGCCCTCTTCCTGGTCCTGGGCGGCAGTTTCGCCGAAGGGATCGATGTTCTTGGTGGCCGCGTCACCGCCGCAGTGGTGGTCGGGCCGGCGTTGCCCGAGGTCAACGTCGTGCAGAAAGCGCGACTGGCCGCGTTCGAACCGCTCGGACGCGAGGCCGCCTTCCGCCGCGTCTACCAGATTCCGGGCCTGCAGAAAGTGAACCAGGCCCTCGGCCGCCTCGTGCGCGCGCCGGGTCAGCGCGCGAAGGTCCTGCTCCACTGCCGTCGCTTCGCCGAACTCTCGTACAGTTCGCTGCTCGCCCCCGAGTATCAGTTCTACCGCGAAATCGCGTCGACCGCCGACCTGCAGGAATGGCTCGCCACCCCTCCGGACGCAGCCAGGTGAAAGGGCTTTTCACTCGCGCAGAGCCCAGCACAAAGGTAGGGCGTGACCGCCGGGCGCGCCGCCTTAGGTGGACCCCGATCTCCGAGCGGGCTTCTTCGCCCGGATCTCCGACCGACGCTTGCCCCCAAGCGCCTTCCTCCTTCTCCGCGCTCTCCGCGTTTAAATCTCCGCATTCCGGGTCGAAAGGTAGGGCGCGACCTGGCGCGCCGGTTCGTTCACCCTCCTGCATCCAGCGGCCCCGCCCCGAGCCCGTCCAATGGACTCCGCACTCCCAATCCCGGCTTCTTCATCACGTGCGTATAAATCTGCGTGATCTCCACGCTCGAATGCCCCATCAGCTCCTGCCGCGTAAAGACTGCGTCCACGCGGCTTTCGAACAAGGCGTCACAGATGACGCCGGCTCGCGCAGGCTAGAGACTTCGATTGGTTGGGTTGAAGAAAGCACGCTCCGTCCTGTCCCTTCAGGCTTGCGAGGCCGGTTCAGCTGAACCTTTATCGATCGACAAGAAACATGGAACACCTCTTTTCGCGTATCCTGATCAAGTTGGCGGTATATCCAGCTTTCTACTGGATTGGGTTCGTGGTCGTGAAAGGTCTGAGCTTTGGGAAGGCGATCATTATGCCCTTTTCGGAGCTCGGTATGGAAGAAGATGCAGCGTGGTGGGAATTTCGAATTCGTCGTTGGAGGTTCACAGAGTGGCGTACAGAAAGCATAATCATGATCGGCGGCTTTACGGTGCTTTTGCTGGGTACCGGCTACTGCGTTTGCAGCTATTTGCTATGAAGCAGCCGATCCAGACCTCCACAGCCAACGACTTTCATAAGGACTAAATCGCCGATGGTGTTCCACGCTCAACATTCAGTTTCCGGTCGGAAGGGTTTTGTTTGCGCTCGCCGATCGTCGGCTGACTGGTAACGATCGTCAGCACAAAGATGAGCTCTCGATCGATAGCCGTAGCTGGCCTATTCATCAATTTTATCGGCTGCCTGCTACTCTTCGTCGATAGCGTAAGAGTTGGTACTGCGATCACCAAGGACGGGCCACGCCTCGGTTTCACAGGAACATGGCGATGGCGTGGCTTCGACTATTTTGCACGAGCTGGCTTTGCGTTACTCACCCTCGGCATGTTTCTGCAGGCTTGGGCTCTATTTGTCGTGTGAAAAAGAGCCGACCCAGACGGCCACAGGACAACGCGCGGGATGTGACCTAAATCGTATGTGCCTTCTGCGCCCACCATATTCCGTTTTTCAAAAGGGATCACTCCACGGTCGCCCGCGCGTGTCTCATCGGTAACGTTCGGCAATGAAGACACTCACTTTCTCGATTGCACTGCTCGCTTTGATTCGGTCTGCCCTCCCTGGCGCGCCAGATGACACAAAGACCTTCGTTGATCATTTTCACGATGACGCGAACATCCCTAGCTATGTCGCGTCAGTCGACGAGCTCATCGACGCAGGAGCAGCGAGAATCTACGCGTCGATAGAAGACGAAAAGAAGGACGTGCCATGTCCGCGCGCCAAGACTCCGAACGGGATCTTGATGCTCTACACTGTCGCGCACACGCCGGATGGCGTTTTAGTGCATTTTTCGACGTCGAGGGCTCCATATCTGCCCTCCATACTGGGTAAGCACATCGTTGGGCTCTTCATGGCTCGCTCGGGCTGGCCAAAGCCGGCGATGTTTAGCGTGAGCGATCATCAAGTATTCCACGCCATTTGGATGGTGCCTGAGGCGCAGTTTGTGCAGATCCAAGCAGCGTTACCGGAACTCCGCACGACAATCAGAAAGTCGGAAGATGCAAAGGCCGCTTTTTTGCGAGGACTACTGCGAGCCCGCGACCTTGAAAATGCGCCGAACAAGGCGCCAGACCCAACGCCCATGTCCGTCACGCCCGCTGCTGACGCACCGGTCGCGCCGGCCACAGGCGCGGCTCAGCTTTGACGTTCAGCAAAGAAAGCTTACCGATGAAAACGCAGGTATTTGGCCGATCAAAGAAAAAGGCATCGAAGGGTGGTTTGCTTGTCATGAAAGAGATTACGTTTGTCAGCTCGCCTGCTGATTTGAGACGGATCGCGGCTTTCTTGGTTAAGACCGCTTCGGTGATGGAAGAGCACGGAGAGAAATTCGGACATCGTCATTTGCAGGACGAAGAAGATTTGCGTCCATTTCCTGTCGGAAGCGTTGATGTGATTGTCGCCAGCGATCAGTAGCTCGATTGTTTCTACATAGCTGAACCAGACCACCACAGCCAACGACCTACATACGGACTAAATCGCATATGGCGGTCCACGTTCAACATTTAGTTTCAGTTCGAAAGAGTCCTGTTTGCGCTCGCCGGTCGTCGCCAGACAGGTATCGATCGACAGAAGAAAGATGGAAGATTCGCTTACACCTCTGTGTCTGACTGATGACGTTGGGCGGAAGATATGAAACTAATTGCCGCAATTATTCTGATGATGTGCGCGACAACGCTCTGCCAAGCGGAGCACGGCATCGATAATCTCGATATCTATGGTTTCATTCGGGACGCTGAAGAGCTGACGCTATATTCGATCGATCCTGCTTGGCCGGATTCGCTACCGCCAGAAAAGCAAAAGACAGAAATCGAAAAGCTTCAAGGGCACGCGGTGCTCGGCAAGGTTGCGGGCGCGAAGAAAGAAATCCGAGAGCGCATTCGTAAAGCGATCACGTTAGCGCTTGCAGACTTCCCAGGCGGTCCGCCGATGATGTGTTTCGAGCCGAGAATTGGCGTGAGCCTTATCTGTAAGGGGCGCCGATTGGATATTTTGATCTGTTATCAGTGCCACACCAGCTGTTTCTATTATGACGGGGGCGACAATATGGGGCCGTTGTCACCTCATGGCGAGGAGGAGTTCAATTCGTTGCTTGATGAAATGGGCATCAAACGTGATGTCCCAAAGACGAAGAAAGCAGAGCCCAACAAGCGCACTACAGACAACTCCGGGGCTGCGCCCCTCCGTGTCTGACTGCAGACGTTGGGCGATACCTCGATCGATCTATTTCAACAAGACAACCCTCCGGTATGAGCGACCCACGAAACCTACTTGTTCTTGTCGGCAGTCCTCGACGAGCCGGCAACTCTGCAACACTGGGTGCCGCCGTTCAGCGTGGCGCCGAACAGGCAGGGGCACGAGTGGTGCTGCGGTTTATCGACGACTTTATTTCGAGCTTTCTCCGGGATTGTCGCGCCTGCCGCCGCGCCGACGGGGAATGCGACATTGCCGATCGCTTTCGCTCGTTGTTCTTCGACGACTTTCTCCCCGCCGATGGCGTCGTTTTTTGTTCGCCAGTCTATTGGTATGGGTTGTCTGCACAGACAAAGGCGTTTTTCGACCGGACTTTCTGCTACTATGCGGCTTCCCATCCCGAATCCGCGCGAGTTATTGAACGGATGTCTCGCAAGCGCATCGGGCTCGTGCTTGCCTCCGAGGAGACTTATCCGGGAGCATCGCTTGGGATCGTCCATCAAATTCAAGAGTATTCACGCTACACTCATTCCGAGTTTGTGGGCGTCGTTCGCGGTGTCGGCAACAGTCGCGGAGAGGTAGCGCGCGATCCAGGAGAGCCGACTTTCGCCGCCGAGCAGCTGGGTCGGGAGATCTTCGAGCGCAGGTATTCCGACTTTCGTCTCGATACTCAACGGAGTGGACGAGTTTGGCCTCCGTAAGGACCCCGCCCGCTGGATCTGGAAACCGCCGGTCCGAGCAAAAGAGGCGGGCTGGAAGCCTGGGCAACGCTCAACCGAACCGGTCGGCGCGCAGCAGGCTCAGGTCCACGCTGGGTTCCTGGCCGGCGAGGATTTCCGCCACCAGCAAACCCGTCGCCGGGGCCATCGAGACACCGAGCATGGCGTGACCGCACGCGGCGGTCAGATTCTGCAGTCGCCCAAAGCGGCCGACGTAGGGCAGTCCGTCGGGTGAAACCGGACGGTAACCGAACCACGGCTTGATCCCGACGAAATCCTCCCGCGTGAAATCGGGCAGGTAACGCCCGGCCGCGGCGGCGATCTGCTCCACGCGTTCCGGCCGCACCCGGTCGTTGTGGCCCGCAATCTCCATCGTGCCGCCAAACCGCAGCGTCTCGCCCATCGGCGTGACCGCCACACGCGCTTCCTTCAAAAGCAGCGGCTTCGTCAGCTTGCAGCGGGGCCGGTCGAGCGTCAGGCTGTAGCCTTTCCCCGCCTGCATCGGCAGCCGCAGCCCCAGGCCGGCGAGCATGGACGACGACCACGAGCCGCCCGTGAGCACGTATTCGTCGGCCACCAACTCCCCCGCCGTGGAATGCACTGCCGCGATGCGCCCGCCCTCCGCCCGCCAGCCGTAGACGGCGGTGTTCCAGTGCAACCGGACACCCATGTCCTTGAGCAGCGCGGTCAGCACAGGCACGAATTTCCCCGGCGTGAGGTGGGCATCGATCGGAAAATAAACCGAGCCGGCCACGCTCAGGCGCGCGCCAGGTTCGAGGGCGGCGGTCTGCGCGGAGTCGAGCACGCGCGCCTCAACGCCGAATTCGTTCGCCAGTGCGGCCAGCCCGCGCGCCTCGTGGTCGAGCCCCTCCTGGGTCCGGCACAGGTTGAGCAGGCCTTCAGTCTGGAATTCGAAGGCGTTGCCGGTGATGTCGGCCAGGTCGACAAACAGCTTCCGCCCCAGCAGGCAGAGATCGCGCAGCACCGGCGCGGCCCGCCGCACGTGGGCACGGTTGCAATGCCGGGCAAAAAGCCAGCCCCAGCGCATCAGTTCGCCGTCGAGCCGCGGGTGGATATAAAACGGACTGCGCGAATCCAGCATCCATTTCAGCCCCTTCCAGACCATGCCGGGCGAGGAAAGCGGGATGACGTGGCTGGGAGAAACGTAGCCCGCGCTCCCGTGCGCGCAGGAGTCGACGCCCTCGGCGTTGCGTTCGAGCACGGTCACGCGAAACCCCTCGCGCGCGAGGTGGTAGGCGCAACACAGGCCGACAATCCCGCCGCCGCAGACGACGACTGTACGTTGCTGGTTCATGCCCACCCGGCCGTTTCCGCGCGATTCAACCTGGCGCCCCTGGACCGCCGGTTCACAGCGCCGCAGTCCCGTGCTGCGCCGTGTCGATCCGGGTCATGTCTTCGATGGCATGGACGAAAATCCGTCCATCGCCGGGTTTGCCCGTCTGCGCGGCCTGGACGATGGTCGAAACAACCTTTTCCCTCAATTCGGCGGGAATGGCGACCTCGATCCGGACGCAGGGCTGGAAATCCACCGTGTACTCGCTGCCCCGATAGACTTCCGTGTGGGCCTGGTTGTGGCCAAAACCCCGCGCCTCGGTGACAATCATGCCCTCGAGACCGATGGCCGAAAGGGCGTGCTTGACCTCTTCGAGCTTGAACGGACGGATAATGGCGACGACTAGCTTCATGGGACCCGCAGCGAATTCCAGCCGCCGGTCGGGGGCAAGCATAACCGCAGGCCGGTGGCGGGTCAGTTTGGTGGAACCTGAACTCCGTGCGGGTTAAGCCCGTCCGGAAGTCGGTCTCCACCCGTGACGACGGGCTCCGGACCGACGGATCCCCGCCGCAAATGGAGGGTCGTCTGCCGACGGGCCACGGACGATCGGGAGATCGTCCCTCCACCCGAGGAGTTGTAGGGCGGGGTCGCAGACCCCGCCTCGAAGTTACCAAGCGCATCGAAGCAAAGGCGGGGTCAGCGACCCCGCCCTACAACTGGAATGCTAAATCGCCGGGCCACGGCACAACCGGCCCGATATTCGGACATGACACGTTTTGTCCGTTGCCATGCGGCGGACCGCCGCCGCATGCTAGGGGCTCGCGCCCATGAACCAAGCACCTGAACTCAACATCGACTACGTGGCCCAGCTGGCCCGGCTGGCGCTGACTCCCGAGGAAAAAGCCAAGTTTTCCCACCAGCTCGGCGATGTTCTTCACCACATCGAACAGCTGTCCAAGGTCGATGTCAGCGGCATCGAACCGACCGCCCACGCCTTTCCGGTTTACAACGTCTGGGCCGAGGACGTCGCCCGGCCCGGTCTGTCGGTGGACCAGGCGCTGCGGAACGCCCCCGCCGGGCGGGACAACATGATCAGCGTGCCGAAAGTGGTCGAATGAACTGAATTTCCTACAGGAGATCGCGGAGTCAGCAGAGGGGTTGCCGGCAACCTTCCGCGTTTTTTGGCTCCTGCGTGAAACAACCCGATGTCGTCTGAACTTCATTTTCAAACCATTACCACGCTCGCGGCCAAGCTTGCGGCGAAGGAGCTGTCGTCGCTTGAGCTGACCCAGGCGGTCATCGCGCGCACCAAGGCAGTCGACGGCCGCATTCAGGCCTTCAACTCCTTCGACGAAGCCGATGCGCTGGCCCAGGCCGCCGCCTCCGATTCGCGCCGGGCGGCCGGGGAGGCGCGCGGACCGCTCGACGGCATTCCGATCGGTTTGAAGGACGTGATCGCCGTCGCCGGGCAGCCGCTGACCGCGTCGAGCAAGATTCTCGCCAACTTTGTCTCCCCTTATGATGCGACGGTCACCCGCCGGTTGAAAGAACAAGCCGGCGCCGTGCTCTGGGGCCGGCTCAATTGCGACGAATTCGCCATGGGCTCGTCGAACGAGAATTCCGCCTTCCGCCCAGTGGCCAATCCGTGGGATCTCACGCGCGTGCCGGGCGGCTCGTCGGGCGGCAGTGCGGCCGCCCTCGCCGCCGGCGCCGCCATCGCGACGCTCGGTTCCGACACCGGTGGCTCCATCCGCCAGCCCGCCGCGCTGTGCGGGCTGGTCGGACTGAAGCCGACCTACGGACTGGTGTCCCGCTACGGACTGGTCGCCTTCGCTTCGTCGCTTGACCAGATCGGCCCGTTTGCGCGCACGGTCGACGACGCCGCGCTCGTACTCCGAGCGATTGCCGGACACGATCCGCTGGATTCAACCTCATTCAACGCGCCCGTGCCTGACTACCCGGCCGAACTGGCGACGCGCCCGGGTCCATGGAAAATCGGCATCCCGAAGGAATATTTCGGCGAGGGTCTGAACTCCGAGGTCGGCGCGGCGGTCGAAGCGGCCGTTGCGCACTACCGCAAGCTCGGCTGCGAAATCCGCGAGGTGTCGCTCCCGCACACCCAGTACTGCCTCGACACATATTACATCATCGCCACGGCCGAAGCATCGTCGAACCTGGCGCGCTTCGACGGGATCCGCTACGGTCATCGTTCGAAGGCCGCGACCGACGCGATCGACATCTATGCCAAATCGCGCGCCGAGGGTTTCGGCGCCGAGGTGAAACGCCGGATCATTCTCGGCACCTACGTGCTCAGCAGTGGTTACTACGACGCATATTACCTCCGCGCGCAAAAGGTCCGCACGCTGATCCGCCAGGATTTTCTCACCGCGTTCAAGGACGTCGACGCGCTGCTCACGCCGACATCCCCGGTGCCGGCCTTCAAGCTCGGTGAGAAGTCCGATCCGCTCGCGATGTATCTGTTGGACATCTACACGATCGGGGTGAATCTCGCCGGCCTGCCGGGCGTCAGCGTGCCGTGTGGATTCACGCAGGGCGGGCTGCCGATCGGGATGCAGCTCATCGGCCAACCGTTTCAGGAAGCCAACCTGCTCGCGATCGCCCGCGCCTACGAACGGGCGCACGAGTGGCACAGGAAACATCCAAACCTTTGAATGTGGAACTCAGGAAAACCAAAAACCCTGTCTTTTCCTGAGTTCCTGAGTTCCATATTTTTCAGATGAACTACGAAGCTGTCATCGGCCTTGAGGTCCACGTCCAGATCAAGACGGCGTCGAAGATGTTCACGCGCGTCGCCACGGGCTACGGCCAGCCGGAGAACACGCTCACCGACCCGGTCGTCCTCGCGCTGCCGGGCGCGCTGCCCGTTCTTAACAAAGCCGCGCTCGACGCCATCATCAAGACCGGCCTGATGCTGGACTGCGAAATCGCCGCCATCTCCCGCTGGGACCGGAAAAACTATTTCTATCCCGACAGCCCGAAAAACTACCAGCTGTCCCAGTACGACCAGCCCGTCTGCCGCCACGGCACCGTCGAAATCGAGCTGCCGGGTGCGTCGCTCGCGGTCATGGGCGAACACAAGAAAATCGAGCTGACACGCATCCACCTCGAGGAAGACGTCGGCAAGCTCAATCACGGGGTCAACGACTCGTTGATCGACTACAATCGCGCCGGCACGCCGTTGATGGAGATCGTCACCGAGCCCGTGCTCAAATCCGCCGAGGAAGCGTTCGCGTTTTTGACCTCGCTGCGCACCTCCCTGATCTACGCCGGCATTTCCGACTGCGACATGGAAAAGGGCCAGATGCGTTGCGATGCCAACATCTCCATCCGTCCCGTCGGCGAAACGGAGCTCGGCACCAAGGTCGAGTTGAAGAACCTCAACTCCATCTCGTACGTCCGCGACGGCATCACGACGGAGATCAAGCGTCAGATCAACGTCGTCACCACCGGTGGCGTGATCACGCAGGAAACCCGACTTTACGACGGCGAGACCGGCCGCTCGGCGTCGATGCGGTCAAAGGAGATGGCGCACGACTACCGCTATTTTCCCGATCCCGACCTGATGCCGGTCAAGATCGACGAAGCGTGGAAGGCCCGGCTGCGCGCCGAACTCCCGGAACCTCCCTTGGCGAAGCAGCGTCGCTTCATCGAAGCGTATACGCTGCCCTACTCCGCCGCTTCCGTGCTCGTTCGCGACCGCGCACTCGCCGATTTTTTTGAGGCCGCCGTGCAACTCGGCGCCAAGCCGGCGGCCGCGGCCAACTGGATCACCAACGACCTGCTGCGCGACCTCGGTGCGGCCGGGCTGGCGCTGCAGGAAAGCAAAGTCACGCCGCTCCACGTTGCCGGGCTCGTCTCGCTGCTCGAGCAAGGCGTCGTTTCCAGCACGCAGGCCAGGGAAGTTTTCAGCGAGATGTTCCACACTGGCGAAACACCCGCCGCGGTCGTCGAACGCAAGGGCCTGAAGCAATCGACGGACACGGGCCAGCTCGAGGGCTGGTGTGACGCGGCCATCGCCCACGACCCGAAGTCCGCCGAGCAGGTGAAGGCCGGCAACGCCAAGGCGATCAATGCGCTGAAAGGCGCCGTGATGAAGCTCTCCGCGGGCAAGGCCAATCCGAAGCTGGTGGATGAGATTTTGAAAAGGCGCCTGGGCGTCTAGTCCGGCTCACGACCCTGGCTGGGGGATCTGGCGCAACAGCACGGTGGAGCGGTCGAACCGGGCGACATCGGCCAGAAATTTCCGGAATTCCGGATACCCCGCGACGGGCACCACGATCCGGTCGATTCGCAGACTCCGCCGGCAGGTGACGACCCCCTCCGCCATTTCGTATTTCTTTTCGTAGGATCCGAACGACGTCCGGATCTTTTCCGCGTTCGGCAACTCCTCCACCGTGTAGCCGGCCGGAAGATTCAGTCGGACCTCGTCGTCGAGCAGCAGGGGGTGGGTGGCCAGCGGGGTGGAGCGTTCCTTGGCGCTGAACACCGGGAGCAAATTGTTGGGCAGGATATTCAGGCGCACGATGGCGAGTCCGCCGGAAAGAGGCTGCACGAACTGGGGCGCGCTCAGTTTCAGCCTGATCCCGCAACGGCCGTCCGCCGGATCGTCGACCGGCGTGAGATCCTGGATCACCGCGCCACGCAGGTTCGCCCCGAACGACTCCGAAAGCGAATAGTGCAGTTCCTTGAGCGTTTCCTCTTGAATCCGTCGCCGCCAATCAGCGCCCGACTGGCCCTGGCCCAGAATGGAGCATTCGCCGGTCACCAGACCGTTGGCCGCGAGGGCCAGGGTTGCCCGGCGTTCCACGCGCCGGTTTTCCTCAACCGCCAACTGCGGCAGGGCGATCAACCGATCGCATCCTTTTTCGAGCACCAGGACGTTCGTGCCCTGCAGATACCAAGGTAGATCTCCCAAAGCGGTCGCGGTGTTGGTGGGATCGAAAAACAAAAGCGCTCCCCAGTTCGGCGTCGTTACGACGGACGGCAGACTCGTGCCGGCCCCGACGGCGATCGCCAGGATGACATGGTTGAACTGGTAGGGCGAAGGCCACTCGGGGTAAACCAGCGCGCCGCCATCGTCCCAGGATTCGGCCGCGGCCGGATAGGACTGGATCCCGACCTGCCGGAGCATGGCCTTGAGCAAATTGGCCTTGTCCTTGCAATCGCCGTAGCCCTTGGCCAGCACCTCGGTCGCCTTGCGCGGCCGATAGCCGAAGCCCAGATGGAGGTTTCGATTGATCGCGACGTAACGTAGTTTCTGCACATAGTAAGCCAACACGCGGATCCGGCTGAGATCGTCGGTACAGCCCGCGCACAACTGGCTTGCCTTGGCGGCCAGACTGGCGTCCGAATCGCATTGACCGGCATTCATCGCATCCTGATAGGCGACCACGTCTGTCCATTTTTGGAAGGCCGGTGTTTGCGCGGCGCTGTCGCCGGGCGGCACCATCGTCACCATCAGCTCGGCCTCCTGCTCGGCCGACGGATCAACCCACGGTTCGGGCGCACGATAGGGTTGATTGTCGAGTTCCCAGACGTAGGTGCTACGGTCAGGGGAGATCGACGCTGCCGGCGCCAGCAAGCCTCTCACGGTGCTAACGGTCGTCCAGGCCGGCGGCAGGTGCAAGGAGACCCGTTCCGCCACCACCGGGAGATTCCAGTCCCAGTTGTAAATCGCCTGGGCAAAAAG
>CAYZGG010000088.1:0-17925 GCA_964477955.1 uncultured Opitutaceae bacterium | reverse complement strand
AATGTCACCTATGCGGTGAGCACAAAGTGTTACCTATGCGGTGAGCACGTGCCCCACCGGGCGCGCCGTAACGACATTCGCGGCGGGCCCGGCGGTCCCGCCCTACCATTGCGCCTCAGCCTAGTGTAATAGCTCAGGGCGATCGGTATCAGCCGGGCACTTGCAGTTACAGGGAGGCGCCCGGCGGTTCGTGGCGAGCTCGTCTCGCCAGCCGGGTGACTTTTTTGGCGCGGCAAGCGCACCACCCACATCTGATTTCACCTACTCCCGCCTCACCCCTGCGATCCGCGGGAAACCGAGGCGTTGAGCAGGTCGGTTTCGCCGGTTTCCAGCGCGGTGAGCTGGATCAGGCTTTGCAGCGAGTTGAAGTGCTTCGTCCACTCGAAGTCCCCGGCCGTGCCGCTCACAATCTGGTTGAACAGCGCCTTCTTGTCGGCCTTCAGCGCCTGGATTCGCTCCTCGATGGTGCCCGCGGTCACCATACGGTAGACAAACACCGTGTTGGTCTGTCCGATGCGGTGCACGCGGTCGATCGCCTGGTCTTCCACGGCGGGGTTCCACCAGGGATCGAGCAAGAAAACGTAATCCGCCGCATGCAACGTGATGCCGGTGCCCGCAGCCTTGAGGCTCACCAGCATCGCCGCGGCGCCCACGGCCGTCTGGAATTGCTGCACGGGTTTTTGCCGGTCGATCGTCATGCCCGTGATCTCGTAGCGCGGAAGGTCGGGGTAATGCGTCTGCAGCGCGTTGCGCACGCGTTCGAGGAGCGTGACAAACTGCGAGAAGATCACGACCTTGTGGCCGCTGCCCACCACCTCGGCGAGCTTCTCGATCAGCAGCTGGAGCTTGCCGCTGTCGTGCAGCGGGGAGTTCAGCCACGGGAGCAGATCCGGATCGCAGCAGACCTGACGCAGCCGCGTGAGCAGCGCGAGGAAACCGAAGGATTTTTCGCGCAGCGCGGCGGTGATGTCCTCGCCCAGCCGCGCGAGGCCCTCGGAGCAGATCCGGGCATACTCGGCGCGCTGGACTTCCGTGAGCGGACAGAGCAAATCCATCTCGACCTTCGGCGGCAGCTCCGTCGCGACCTCGTTCTTGGTGCGGCGGAGGGTGAAAGGCGCGAGCTGCTGGCGCAGCCGGCGCATGGTCGCGTCGCGGTCCTGGATCAGTGCCGTTTCGAAGGCGGCCCGCGAGCCCAGCAGCCCGGGCAGCAGGTACCGGAAAATGGACCAGAGATCGAGCTGTCGATTCTCCAGCGGCGTGCCGGTGAGCACCAGCCGGTGCCGGGTCTTGATCGCAAAACACGCCTGCGTGACCTTCGCGTCCGGGTTCTTGATGAACTGGCCCTCGTCGAGCACCGCGTAACCGAAGGTCAGCCCGTCGAGCAAAGCCCGGTGCTTGCGCAGCTGCGTGTAACTCGCCAGCCAGATGACCGGAGCCTTGTTGGTCGTGAAATCGTTGCCGGCCTTCAGCGTGTCGATCTTAGCCTCGGGATAGAAACGCGCGATTTCCTCGCGCCACACGGGCACGACGCTGGCCGGGCAGACGATGAGATGCGCACATCCCTCCAATGGCCGGGTGCGCAGCAGGGCGATGACCTGCGCCGTCTTGCCCAGGCCCATTTCGTCGGCGAGCAGGCCGTGGCAGTCGGTCTCGGCGAGATGGTGCATCCATTCGACGCCGCGGCGCTGGTAGGGTCGGAGAAATTCCGGCAACGCCGGCGGGGCCGGCGGCGCGGTGAGCACTTTCTGTCGCCAGGCCTCCAGTTCCGCGCCCAGCGTGACCTTGATGCGGCTGTCGTTGAAAAGTGAAAACACCAGGTACGGCGGCAGCGCGCCGCCGCCCTGCGTTTCCTCGAGGGAGCGCCGCCACAGGTTGAGGCTTTCCCATTTCTCGGGCGACATCGTGAGGATGCCCAGTTCGGGCACCAGCACCGGGGTCCGGCCGAGTTTCAGGATGGCGGCAGCCTGTTCGTCGGTGAGCAGCTTCTCGCCGGCGCGGAAAATCCAGCGGAGATCCAGGCCGGCTCCGGTGCGCTTCTCGGCCACGGCCTCGACCTCGATCGTCCGCGCCCCCAGCTTCAGGCTTTCGACCCGCCCATCGAGCTCGATCCCAAACTGTTTTTTCCAGAGCGGCAGGACATCGCGCAGGAAGCCGGGAATGTCGGCGAGCGACTCCATCGCGTAGGCGTGGGTCGTCTGACCGTAGCGGAACCGGGCCTTGCGGGCGTAACTCGCCAGCGCGATGAGCCGGGCCCTCTCCGCCGCGGTCGGATGCACCGTGGTGTTGCCCAGCGCCGGGATGCGGTTGCGCCCCTGTTTCCAGTACGCGAGAAAAACCAGCCCCTCGGTCGTTGCCGTAAAACTCAGCAGCAGATCGCGCGCCTGCCCTTCGCTCCGCGCCCCTTCTTCGGCTCCGCGGGCGGGACCGGGTTCCGCCGGCACCGGCGCGGATTCGGACGACAGGCCCGGTCCGGGCAGCGTCGACGTCATCTCATCGGCCACAAGTTCCTCGATTTCGTGCAACCCGGCCACGGCGATGGCGTTCGCAAGGGTCAGGTCCGTCGAGGAGGAGCGCACGCGCAGCTGGGTACCCTCCCATTCGATGACCGCATATTCCTCCTTTTTCTCGATTTTCCGGTGAATGATGGCGTCCTGCGCGCCCAGTTCGATTTCCCGGATCTCGTTGTTGCGGTACATCTCATGCCCTAGCTGGACATGATCCGGGTCGAAATGTCCCTCCCAGTCGGCCTCCAGCCGGCTGAACCAGAACTCGAGAGATTGAGGAGTGTAGATCCTCTTCGGCCCGTGGGATTGCATGAGTATAAAAGCCCTCTGTTAAAAAGTTCGGCGCGCGGTGTGCAATTCCAATTATCGTCTTGGACTTGTTAATTTTCAGGCGGTTTCACGGAATCGTAACGCCCTCGTCGCCAGTCCGTCACAATTTCCGGGCACGCTGCGACTGCTCGCCGGACGGTCCGACCCCGACCGCCGACCGGGCGCCCATCACTTGCATCTTGCCCTCATTACTGAAACTTACGCACCGGAAATAAACGGCGTCGCCATGACCTTGGGCCGCATTGTCGACGGCTTGGCCCTGCGCGGCCATCGCATGACCATCATCCGGCCCCGGCAGCGGCACGAATCGCCGCGTTTCAGCGTGACCCAGCGCCTGGCCGGGCGCCAGGTCCGCCTGCCGGGCATCCCCTTGCCCGGCTATCCCCAGCTTCGCATCGGCCTGCCCGCCGGACGCCGGCTCGTCCACCTCTGGCGGATCAACCGGCCGGACTTGGTGCACGTCGCCACCGAAGGCCCTCTCGGTGCCTCGGCCATCACCGCCGCGCGCCGCCTTGGCATCCCCGTCACCTCCAGTTTCCACACCAACTTCGATCAGTATACGCGCGACTATCGCCTCGGCTGGATGCGTGGTATCGTCGCCGCCTGGCTCCGCCGCGTGCACAACCGCACGCTGCGCACCTTCGCCCCCACGCGTGATCTCCTGCAGCGGCTCGAAGCCGACGGCTACGCGAACCTCCGCCTGCTGTCGCGGGGCGTCGACACCGAGCTGTTCTCGCCCGCACACCGCGACGAGGGCCTGCGGGCCTCGTGGGGCGTGCAGCCGGACGACCTGGTGGTGATGCACGTGGGGCGCATGGCCGCCGAGAAAAACTACCTCCTGCTCTTCCGCACCTTCGAGGCGCTCAAAAACATCAACCCTCGCGCGCGGCTCGTGCTGGTTGGTGACGGCCCGATGCTGTCCGCCTACCAGCGTCAGCGGCCCGACATCATCTTCACCGGCTTCTACACCGGTCACAACCTCGCCCGACATTACGCCTCGGGCGACATGTACCTGCACGCCAGCGTCACCGAGACCTTCGGCAACGTCATCACCGAGGCTCTGGCCAGTGGACTCGCCGTCGGTGCCTTCAACTACGCCGCCGCCCGCGAATTCATCCGCCACGACGAAAACGGCCTCGTCGCCCCGGTTCGCGACGAAGCGGCGTTTCTGGCCAACGCCGTCCGGCTCGCCGGCGATCCGGCCCTGCGCACCCGGCTCTCCGCCGCCGGCCGCGCCACGGCGGAAAAACTTTCCTGGGATGCGGTCATCGACCGCTTCGCCGCCGACATCGCCGAGGTCGTGGCCGGACACCACCCCGTCTCAGCCAATCCAAAATCGAGCATCCCGAATCAAGATTTGGCCGCCACCCTCCCATGAGCAAATCCGTCCTCAACGTCCGCACCGTCATCCTCTCCGACGTGCACCTCGGCACGCCGCACTGTAAGGCCGACGAAGTCACCCACTTCCTCAAGCATATCCGTTGCGAGCGACTCATCCTCAACGGCGACATCATCGACGGCTGGCGGCTGGCCCGCGACGGAAAATGGACCAAGGCCCACACCCGCTTCATCCGCCGCATCCTCACGCTTGTCCAGAAAAAGGACACCGACGTCATCTACCTGCGCGGCAATCACGACGACTTTCTCGGCCGCCTGGTGCCGATGGCATTCGACCGCCTCAGCCTCAAGGAGGACTTCGTGCTCGAGACCGCCCAGGGCCGCTACCTCGTGCTCCACGGCGATGTTTTCGACAGCGTGGTGAAAAACATGGTCTTCCTCGCCCACATCGGGGACATGGGTTACGCGCTGTTGCTCCGGCTCAACCGCACCTACAACTGGATCCGGCGCCTCCGCGGCAAGGAATATTTCTCGCTCAGCCAGGCCATCAAGGCGCGCGTCAAACAAGCCGTGAGCTTCATCTCCAAATTCGAGGACCAGCTCGCGGCCCTCGCGCGCAACCGCGGCTGCCGCGGCGTCATTTGCGGCCACATCCACGCGCCCGCGGACAAAATGATCGGCGACATCCACTATCTCAACTCCGGTGACTGGGTCGAGTCGCTGACCGCAATCGTCGAACACCACGACGGCCGCTTTGAACTTGTCGAGTTCAAGGATTTCATCGCGACCTATCCGCGCCCGCAGACCGAACCCGCGGAAGACGTCGAGGAGCCGCTGCCCTTCCCGGTCATCCCTTCGTCCATCCCCTCGTTCACCGACCGATGAAGCGCGTTTTGATCCTGACGGCCGGCTATGGCGAGGGCCACAACAGTGCGGCGCGTGCGCTCAAGACGGCCTTCGACGAGCGGCCCGGGGTCCAGGCCGAGCTCATCGACGTGTTTGCCCTGCATGCCCCGCGCCTGGACCGGATTTCGCGGAAAGCCTACCTGCGGGTGATCAACCAGGCACCGCACACCTGGGCCGCGATCTACCGCTGGCTGGATCGCTCGCCCCACGCGCCCTTTCTTTTCCGCGCATTTTCCGGCCACCGCCGGCTGCTCGCGCAGTTGATCGCGGAAAAGCAGCCCGTCGCGCTCGTCTCCACCTACCCCGTCTATGCCTGGCTGCTCGAGCAGCTGCGGGCCCGCGGCGCGACTGTGCCGCCGCTGCACACCGTCGTGACCGACGCCATCACCATCAACTCGCTCTGGTACCGGGCGCCCTCGGAGGGCTGGTTTGTGACGGACCCCGATTCCGCCGCCTTTCTGCACGCCCACGGAGTCCCCGCCGGCCAGGTGCGCGCGTCCGGTTTCCCCGTCGCGCTCGCCTTCGCCGACCGGCCGGCGCGGCTGCAACCGCCCGCGCCCTCCGCCGGACGCCGGCGCATTCTTTACATGATCAACTCCGGACGCGCCCGCGCCCGCGTCACCGCCCGCGCGCTGCTGCAACATCCGGAATGGCACATCACCTTCACCGCCGGTCGCGACGCGCAGCTGCAGGCCGAGCTCACGGAACTGGCGCGCCTCGCCCCGGCCGGGGCCGATGTGCTTGGTTGGACGGAAAAAATTCCGGAGCTGCTCATGACCCACCATGTCGTCATCAGCAAGGCCGGGGGCGCCACCACGCAGGAATCGATCAACGCGCTTTGCCCCATGCTCGTGAACCAGATCGTGCCGGGACAGGAGGAGGGAAACTACGAACTGCTCCGGCGGAACGAAGCAGGCGCGCTGGCCGAAACCCCCGCGCGCGTGGTCGAAACCCTGCAGCGCGCCTTCGAGAACGACGCCGCGCTCTGGCTCCGGTGGCGCGCCAATCTCGGCCGGCTGGCGCGCCCGGCGGCGGCGCGGGACATTGCCGCCACCGTCCTGGGCCCGGCTGCAGTGGTCCCGGTGGCCGGCCAACCGAATTTGGTTTCCTCCTGATTTCCACTTGTCGTCGGTGCTTCGACCCGCAACTCATGGTGGCGGACATGCAGGCAACCCGTACCAGTTCGGATGCACCCTCGACCAAAAGATCGTGGTGGATCGACCTGTGCGTGCTCGTGGCCCTCGGGATGTTTCTGCTCGGCACGGTTCGCGTCGCGTCGCAATGGCATCAGCCGATGCGCGAGGCGGTGGAAATCGATCTGACGCCCTGGGTATTGCCAAAATACATGCTCTTCACCTTGGCCCGGGGTTGGATCGCCTATTTCTTTTCGCTGCTCTTCACCCTGCTGGTCGCTTCGTGGGCTTATTACGACCGGCGGGCGCAGCGCTTTCTCATTCCCGCCCTTGACGTGCTACAAAGCATTCCCGTTCTCGGGTTTCTCCCAGGACTGGTATTGGCGTTCGCCTGGCTTTTTCCCCACAGCAACACCGGACTCGAACTGGCTTGCATCCTGGCTATTTTCACGGGGCAGGTCTGGAACATGGTTTTCAGCTATCTTGATTCGCTGCGCGCCGTGCCGCTGGAGTTCCGCCTGGTGGGCAAATTCTACGGCTTTAACTGGTGGCACCGTTTCTGGCGGATCGAGCTGCCCAGCGGAGCGCAGGGCCTGCTTTACAACAGCATGGTTTCCATGGCCGGCGGCTGGTTCTTCATCAGCGTCAGCGAGACACTTCGGTTGGGCGACAAGGACTTTCGCCTGCCCGGGATCGGCTCGTACATGAGCGTTGCCATGGAACAAGGCAACAAGCCGGCCCAGCTCTACGGCATCATTGCCATGGGCGTGATTATCGTCGTGGTCGACCGGCTTATCTGGTGGCCACTTGTCCTGTGGTCGCGCCGCTTCAAGCTCGACGACTTTGCGGGAGCCGCGGTCGCGCCCTCGGATTTCCAACTTTGGCTTTCCCGCTCTCGTCTCGCCGGAATGATGGGTAGATTAATGGAAAAGCTGCGCCACCGTTTCCTCACTCTGCCAGCCAGGCCCGCGGAGATGGCTCCGGCAGAATCCGTGCCGACGGCCTCCGTCGCCGGCCTGTGGGCGTACCGGCTCTTGGTCGCTCTCCTGCTGGCCTCGCTCGCCTGGGGCGCGATCCGGCTGGTCGTGATGCTCGGCCAAGTCCCGAAGGCCGCTTGGCATGAAATTCTTTATTGCACGGTCATCAGCTTCGGCCGCGTGCTCGCCGCCGTCGCGCTGGGCACGCTGTGGACCGTGCCCGTCGGCATCTGGATCGGCTTGAACCCGAAACTGTCCAGCCGCCTGCAGCCCTTCATCCAGTTTGCGGCGTCCTTTCCCGCCCCGATGCTCTATCCGTGGATTCTCGCCCTGGTGCTCCTCGCCGGCAGCAGCCTGCAATGGGGGGCGATTCTCCTGATCCTGTTCGGCACCCAGTGGTATATTCTCTTCAACGTCGCCGCCTCCGCCGCCGCGATTCCCAACGACATCGTGAGTTGCGCCACCCTGCTGCGGCTGGACCGGCGGCATCTGTGGATGCGCTTCCTCATCCCCTCCGTGTTTCCCGGGCTCGTCACCGGCTGGATCACCGCCGCCGGCGGGGCTTGGAACGCCACCATCGTCTCCGAATATGTGCAGGCGGGCGGCAAGCTCTACCAGGCCACCGGCCTCGGCGCTCTGATCAGCCGCGCCACCGACGCCGGCGATTTCCCCAAGCTTACCGCGGCCGTGCTGGTCATGGCCGTGGTTGTGGTTGGCATCAACCGCACTTTCTGGAAGAAACTCCAGGCTCTCGCCGATGTCCGTTGTCGTTTCGGAATCTGATCTCCCCATGGCCAACCCGTCCCTCCCGCTCATTGAAGTCCGCCAGGTGTCGCACGAATACGGCTCCAGCGACGGACATGAGGCCGCGCTCGTCCTCTCCGACATCAGTCTCTCGATCTGTGAAAACGAATCGGTCGCCCTGCTCGGGCCCTCGGGCTGCGGCAAATCGACGCTCGTGCGCATCATGGCCGGACTGATCACACCGAGCCAGGGCCAGGTGCTCTGGAAAGGAGCGCCGCTCACAGGCGTCTCGCCGGGCGTGTCGATGGTCTTCCAGAACTTCGCCCTCTTTCCCTGGCTGACGGTCCGCGGCAACATCCTCCTGGCCATTGAATCCCTCCCCCCGGCCGAACAGCAGGAGCGCCTCGAGAAGGTCCTCGCGACCGTGGGCCTCGGCGCCTACGAATATTCCTATCCCCGCGAACTTTCCGGCGGCATGAAACAGCGCGTGGGCATCGCCCGCGCCCTGATCGCCGATCCCGAGGTGCTCGCCCTGGACGAGCCTTTCAGCGCGCTCGACGTGCTCACCGCCGAGACCCTGCGCACGGAAATCGCCCGCCTGCTCGCCGACCCGCTGCATCCCCTGCGCACGATGGTCTTCGTCACGCACAACATCAGCGAAGCCGTCTTCCTCGCCACCAAGATCGTGCTCCTGGCCGCCAACCCCGGCCGCGTCGACGTCGTCGTGCCCGTCACCCTGCCCTACCCGCGCGATCCGGATGCGCCCGAATTCCGCGCCATCGTGGAAAACCTCCACCGCATCCTCACGCACACCAACCTGCCCGACGCTCCCGAGCCCAGCAAAATCTCCACCAAGGTGGACGAGAAACGCCGCCGGATCGCCCCGGTTTCCATTCCCTTTGTCACCCCCGCCGAGGTCCTGGGTCTGCTCGGCCGGATCGACGACGAATCCATCGACGTCTTTGTACTCGCCGAACGCCTGGGCAAGGACTTCGGCGCCCTTGTCCGCATCGTCAAGGCCGCGGAACTGCTCGGCTTCGTCAACACCCCGGGTCAGGAGGTCGAGATCACCCCGCAGGGCCTCGAGGTGCTGGCGGCGGTGCCGCGCGAACAAAAACGCATCGTGCGCGAACAGCTGGTCAAGCTGAAGATCTTCGAGCTCCTCGTCCGCCTGATCCGTGTCCAGGAAAACCATCAGCTGGCCGACGAGGAGCTGATCCGCGAGCTGACCATCGCCCTGCCCCACGAGAAGCCGCGCCAGCTTTTCCGCACGCTGCTGAGCTGGGGCCGCTATGCCGAGCTCATCAGTTACGACCAGCGCCGGCACATCATCCGCCTCTACGAACCCGGCAGCACCGCTCCTTTCGCCCCTCTGGCGCCGCCGCCCGCCGCCCTTTCTGCGTCCCCAGAGACGCCCGCGGAACCCGCGCCTTCGGGACAGCCACCCTCCGAGCCGCCGCCCGCAGAACCGCCGGCACCGGAGCCGCCGCCATCAGAGACGCCGCCCGCGGCCGGGACCGGCTCGTGAGCGCTCAGCCGGGGTCACGCGGTTGAAACGGGGTGGAACAGGACCTCCGTGGCCGGTTTTCCTTGCGTGATCGAATCAAACCGCCCGGGAGTCGGGCTCCTCCTTCCAAAAGAGCAAGTTCCCGGGGAACTCGTTCTCAACCTTCGGTTATTGTGGGCAGGGTTCCCTCACCCCGCGGGTTTCAGTTTTCGCAGCGCATGCCTCGCGGGGTGAGGGCACCCCACCTACAACAATCCGATCCGCCGCTCACGCCAACGGAACGCCACCGCGCCGGGCGACCGCTCACAAATCCAGCGCCCCCAACTGAGTGCGGATGACCGCCAGCGTGCGCTCCGTCGCGCCGCGGTTGGCCTCGCCCCATTCGCGGGCGGCGGTCGCCAAACGATTCCGCCCGGCCTCGTCCTGCAGCAAAGCGACCGCCACCGCGATCAGGTCGGCGCCCGTCTCGACCTTCCGCACCGCGCCCGCCTCGGCCAGGGAACGGATGATTTCCCGGAAATTGGTCATGTGCGGCCCGTGCAACACCGGTTTGCCCAGCACCGCCGCCTCCACCGGTGTCTGCCCGCCGTCGTGCGGCGCCAGGCTCTTGCCCACAAAAACCAGGTCGGCGAGCTGCGTCAACCGGCGCAGTTCGCCGGTCGTGTCCCCCACCGCCACGTCGACCGCGCCGGCCGCCGGACCCTGCGTGCGGAAATGAAAACTGAGTCCCGAGACTTCCAGGAGCGCCCGCAGTTCCTCCCGGCGCTCGGCGTGGCGCGGCACCAGCAACAGCGAAACCCGCAAGCCCTGCGCGCGCGCCAGCTTCAGCGCCGTCAGCAACGCCTCCTCCTCGCCCGGCCATGTCGAGGATCCGAGGAGCACCAGACCTTCGGCCAGACCGAGCTCCCGCCGCAACTGCTCTCGCTCGGCCCCGGTCAGCGCGGGAATGCTCACATCCAGCTTGAGATTGCCCGTGGTCTCGAGCCGGTCGGCGGGAATACCGACCGACTTGAAGCGCTGCTCGTCGCGCTTCGACGCGCAGAGAATGCGGGTGACCCCGCGCGCCAGCGGCAGCACCAGCCAATGGAACCGCATCGACCGGCGGAAGCTGCGGTCGGACAGACGGGCGTTCACGCAGAGGACCGGCACGCCGCGACGGTGCGCCCGGTGGACATGCTCCGGCCAGCGCTCTCCTTCCATCAACACGCACAGGTCCGGCTGAACCGCCCGCCACGTGCGCCGGCTGAACAGCCAGAAGTCGAGCGGGAAATAACCGAGGCCGACGGCCAGCTCCTGGTATTTTTCCTTTGCCAGCGCATAGCCGGTGCTCGTGGTCGTCGTCAGATAGACCTCGATTCCGCCCGCGCGCCGGAAGGCTTCCAGCAAGGGTGCGGCCGCGAGAAGCTCTCCCACGCTCACCGCCTGCAGCCAGATCCGTTTCGCGCCCGGCCGTTTCGGCGGCAGGGCCGGCACGGCGCCGAACCGGTGCCAGAAGCCCTCCGCATACCCCCCCCGCCGCCGCATGCGCCAGAGGTAATATGGCGCCGCGAGCAGAAGCAGCGGGAGAAAAAGAATGCGGTAGAGCCAGATCAAATGGGTAAGCAGTGAGCGGTAAGCAGTGAGCAGATCATGCGGCCAATCACAAACTGCGTTTAAGACCGTAAGTGAGCCGGAGGCTCTCATCAAGCACCGCCGCGATCCGAACCGACTCGGTTGCGGAGACCAATCCGACCCGGCGTGCCGCCTCGAGCTGGGTCTCCACTTCATTCAATGAGCGGATGGCATAACCAAGGAAAACGCGAAACTGGTCGCGCGTCTGATCGGCAGCGCCCTCGGCAATATTGGACGGGGCCGAGAGCGCGGCACTCCGAATTTGCGAGACCAGGTAGCGCTCGTCGGCAGGAAAGCTCGCCGTCAACCGGTGAATCTCGACATAAAGATCCATGCTTCGCTGCCATGCGAGCAACCGCTTGTGCGGCTTTTCACTTTCGGGACTGCTCACAGCTTACTGCTCACGGCTCACCCTTTTGCTTCACTCCCCCAGCACCCAGGCGAAAATGAGCGGGGCGACGATCGTGGCGTCGGACTCGACGACGAATTTCGGGGTCTTGCGGCCGAGCTTGCCCCAGGTGATCTTCTCGTTGGGCACGGCGCCGGAATAGCTGCCGTAGCTCGTGGTCGAGTCGCTGACCTGGCAGAAATAACCCCACAACGGAATGCCGGTACGACCCAGATCCTGGTGCAGCATCGGCACCACGCAGATCGGGAAGTCGCCGGCGATGCCGCCGCCGATCTGGAAAAACCCGATTGAGCCCTCGCCGTTCCGCAGCCGCCGGGAGTTTTTCGTGTACCAGGCGGCGAGCCAGGTCATGTATTCGATGCCGGTGCGAACGGTGTGAACGTTCTTGATGGCGCCGGTGATGACGCGACCGGCGTACATGTTGCCCAGCGTGGCGTCCTCCCAGCCCGGCACGATGATGGGCAGGTTGCGTTCGCAGGCGGCCAGCATCCAGGAATTCTTCGGGTCGATCTGGAAATGCTTCTTCAGTTTTCCCGACCGCAGGATCTTGTACATGAACTCGTGCGGAAAATACCGTTCGCCCGCGCGATCCGCCGCCACCCATTCCTCCGCCACCGCCGCCTCGATGCGCCGCATGGCCTCGCCCTCGGGAATGCAGGTGTCGGTCACGCGGTTCATGTGCCGGTCGAGCAGGGCCTGTTCGTCGTCGGCCGTCAGTCCACGGTAATGCGGCACGCGCTCGTAGTAGTCGTGCGCCACGAGATTGAAGATGTCCTCCTCGAGGTTCGCGCCGGTGCAGACGATCGCACCGACCTTGCCGCGCCGGATCATCTCCGCCAGCGAGATGCCGAGCTCGGCGGTGGACATCGCCCCCGCCAGCGTGACCAGCATCTGTCCGCCGGCCGCGAGATGCGCCTCGTAGCCCTTGGCCGCGTCCAATAACGACGCCGCGTTGAAGTGCCGGTAGTTCCGGGCGATGAACTGCGAGACCGGCCCCTTCTGGCGGGCCAGGGCGGCGTTGATGTCCTCCGGGCGTTTGGACTGGCGCTTGGCTTTCATCTTGGACGGGAAATTACAGACCCCGCCCCGCCTTTGGCCAAGCCAAATCCCGCCGGCCACGCGGCACTTGCCAAAGCGTCCGGTGTCGCAATCTTCCCTCCTCATGCGATTTCGCCCTGTTTTGCCCCGCGTCACGGTTCTTTTTACATTCATCCTGCCTGTGCTCGCCTTGGCGGCCGACTTTGGCCTCCCGCCTTCCGACCTCCCGGTCGATCCCACCGTCACCTGGGGCCGGCTCGACAACGGCCTGCGTTACGCGCTGAGGCCCAACCACGAACCCAAGGGCCGGGCCAGCCTGCGCTTCGCCGTCGCCGCCGGCTCGCTCAACGAGGCGGAAAACCAGCGCGGCCTGGCGCACTTTCTCGAGCACATGGCCTTCAACGGCAGCACCCATTTCGCGCCGGGGACGCTGGTGGAGTATTTCCAGCGGCTCGGCATGAGCTTCGGCGGCGATACCAACGCCTCCACGGGCTTCGACCGCACCGTCTTCCTCCTCGAATTGCCCGACACCAAGCCGGAAACCTTCGAGAAGGCCTTCACGCTCTTCGCCGACTACGCCGGCGGCCTGCTGCTGCTGCCTACCATGATCGACAAGGAACGTGGCATCATCCTGAGTGAAAAACGCGACCGCGATTCCATCGAATTCCGCCAGTTCGTCGGCGAGTTCGAGTTCCTCCTGCCGGACACCCGCTTTCCGCAGCGCATTCCCATCGGGCTCGAGGACGTCATCAAGACCGCCCAGCAGGATCGGTTCGCCGATTTCTACAACGCCTGGTACCGCCCCGAGCTCATCACGGTCGTGGCCGTCGGCGACTTCGACCCCGCAACGGTCGAGCCCATGTTGAAAAAATATCTGGCTCCGGTCACTGCCCGCGCCCCCGCCCGACCCGCCCCTTCGCTCGGCCAGGTCGACGCCGCCAACGGCGTGGTCGCACGGCTGCAAACCGAACCGGAGGCGCCCGACGTGCACCTCGCCATCGAGACCATGACCCCATACGCGCACGAGGACGACACCGCCGCCAACCGCCTGAAATATCTGCCCCGCACGCTCGCCCTGAGCATGCTCAACCGGCGGTTTTCCATCCTCGTGAAGCAGGAGGGCACGCCCTTCCTCAGCGGATCGGTCGGCGTGACCGAACAGTTCGACTTCTTCCGCAACGCCTCGGTTGAGCTCACTTGCAAACCCGAGCAATGGCAGGCGTCCCTCGCCGCCGGGGAACAGGAACTGCGCCGCGCCCTGCAGTTCGGCTTCCAGCCCGCCGAGCTCGCCGAAGCCGTCGCCAATTTCCGGAACGGACTCGAACAATCGGTCCGCACCGCCTCCACCCGCCGGTCCGAAGGCCTGGCGGAAGAACTGGTCGATAACATCCTCGAACGCGACAGGTTTACCACGCCCGCCACGGACCTGGCCCTCTATGCGCCGGTGCTCGACAAGGTCACTGCCGACGACTGCCTCGCCGCCCTGCGGGTGCTGTGGGACGATAAAATTGCGCGCCGCATCTTCGTCACGGGCAATCTCAAGCTGGCCGACCCCGCCAAACAAATCGTCGCCGTCTACGAAACGAGTCACGCCGCCCCTGTCGCGGCGGGCGACCAGCTCGGCAACGCCGCTTTTGCCTACACCCAATTCGGCACGGCCGGGGAAGTCGCGAAAAAGAGCGAGGTCGCCGACCTCGGTGTGACGCTGGTGGAGTTCAAAAACGGGGTGCGCCTGAATCTCAAGCCGACCGATTTCGAGGCGGGACGCGTGCATGTCGGCGTTCGCATTGGCGCAGGCCGGCTGGTGGAACCGACCGACCGGCCGGGCCTCGGTTTTCTGGCGAGCAACATGTTTTTGCTCGGCGGCCTGGGGAAACACAGCGCCGACGATCTGCAGCGCCTGCTGGCCGGCCGGACCGTCGGCACGAACTTCGGCGTCGCCAACGACGCCTTCGCGCTCAACGGCGGCACGAACCGCGCCGACCTGCTTCTCCAGCTCCAGCTGCTCTGCGCGTATGTGACCGACCCTGGGTTCCGGCCCGAAGCGTACCGGCAGATCCGGAAAAATCTCGGGCCTTTCTATGGCCAGCTGGCGCACGTCGTCGAGGGACCGCTCCAGATCGAGGTGCCCCGGCTGCTGGCGAGCGGCGATCCGCGCTTCGGGCTGCCGTCGCAGGACGCCCTGATGGCTCGGACGCCGGACGAAGTGAAATCCTGGCTGTTGCCCGAATTCGCGACCGGTCCGGTGGAAATCGCCATTGTCGGCGATTTTGATCCTGCGGCCGCGATCGAGGCCGTGGCCCGGACCTTCGGTGCCCTGCCCGCCCGGGCCGCCAAGCCGGCCTACGACGCCCAACGCCGCGTCGCCCTGCCGGCCGCGCCCTTGGAAAAACTCTACACCGTGCCCACCGAAATCCCCAAGGGCATTGTCCAGATCGTCTGGCCCGCCACCGACTCCCGCGATGTCCACCTCTCCCGCCGGCTCAACCTGCTCACCAGCGTCCTCGAGGACCGCCTGCGCGTGGTGCTCCGGGAAAAAATGGGCGGCAGCTATTCGCCGGAAGCCCAGGCCAGCCTCAGCGAGGCCTTCCCGGGCTACGGCCTGCTCGTCGCGGAGGCGTCCGTCGCGCCCGAGAAAGTGCGCGCCGTCGCCGACGCGATCCGGGCCCTCGGCGCCGACCTGCACGCCCACGGCGTGACCGACGAGGAACTCGTGCGCGCCAAGCAGCCCATCCTCACCTCCATCCGGCAGTCGCAGCGCACCAATTCCTACTGGCTCGGCAGCGTCCTCGCCAGTGCCCAGGAATTCCCCGAGAAACTCGAATGGAGCCGCACGCGCCTGTCCGACACGGAAAGCGTCACGGCCGCCGAACTTTCGGCCCTCGCCGCGCGTTTTCTCGACCCGGCGAAAGCCAGCGAATTCATCTCCGTGCCGGAAGGAACTTCCAGCGCCCCGGCGAAATGACCCGCCGGCGAGCGCCGCGATGGCGGACTGGTCTTTCGGCCCGTACGGCAAGTGCCGGCTTGAGCCGCGGGCCGGAGTTTGCCTAGCTGCCGCCATGAAACTGTTTACCCCCGTTCTTATGCTCGGGCTCGCCCTGCTCGCCCCGGCGGTTTTTGCCTCCGACTCGTTTGAAGGCCGGATGACCATTGCCGTCACAGGGAGCAAGGGCGATGCTCATGTTTTGAAATACGCCACCAAAGGAACCCTGATCCGCATCGACCCTGGAGAAGGCCCGGTCAGCATGATCATGGATTACACCAAGGGTGAGATGATCATGCTGATGCATGAACAGCAGATGTACATGGTGCACAAGCTGAATGACCACAAACGGCCCGTCTCCACCGAGGGATCCGACCCGGACCACGAAGCCCACGACGTGGACGTGCAGGACACGGGCAAGACGGACACCATTCTTGGCTACAGGTGCAATCAGTTCCTCGTTCGCGACGGCGACAAGACCACGGAAATCTGGATCGCGCACGGCCTCGGATTTTTCGGCGGTCTCGGCGCACCGGGCGGCGGAGGCTTCATGGGCCGGCCACGCTCCAGCGAGAAGGCGGCGAAATGGGAGAAGATTTTCAAAGGCAAGGAAGGATTCCCTCTCCGCGTCATTACCCATGACAGCGACAGCAAGGAAGTCTCGCGCATGGAAGTCACAAAGATCGAGAAGGGCGGTGTTTCTGCCGCGGATTTCGCGCCGCCGCCGGAGTACAAGGCGTTCTCCATGCCCGACCTGGGCGGCCTCAATCCTTTCAGGCAGAACTGAGTTTCGGAGGAGGCTTGCCCACGGGACTGAGCCTCACGCGATTGCCATGAGATGGACCCGGTAGGTGGCGGGCTGGCCCCGCCACTTCTTGTTGCACGGCAAGCGCGCAACCTGCTTCCGATTGATCGCTCCAGTTAGGCTTGTCACGCCGGACCGCCGATAAGAGCCTCGGAATGTTCCCTCCGCATGAGCTTCGATTTTTCCGCCCGCCGCGAACGGATGGCCAGCGCGCTCGCCCTCACTGACGAAATCCTGCTCGCCGGCGCCGGCCAGCCCGTGCCCAAACCCGAGATCAGCGACGCGCTCCTGCCGTTCATCGCCCATCAGGAATATTTTTATCTGACCGGTCTGGCCGACGCGATCGGCGGCATCATCGCCTACGACCCCCGGCTGAGCCCGCGCGAGGGCTGGACCTCCTTCGTCCCCGAGGTGACCGAAGCCGAACGGGTCTGGGAGGGACGCGAACAGCTGCCGGGGGAGTTGCTCGGCCGGTTCCATCTCTGGTTGGACGCACGCCGGGGGCGCCGGATTGTGATGCTCGGCGCGCCCGTGCCGGGGGTCACCTCCGACCCCAAGCGCACGGCGGAAGTGCGCGAGGTCTACGCCCATGCGCGTCGACCGAAAGAACCGGAGGAAATCGAACTGCTGCTTCGCGGCGCCGGCGCCACGGCGGCGGGCTACGCGACTATTCAACCCCTGCTGCGACCCGGCGTGAGCGAACGACGCCTGCAGGTCGAACTCGAAGCCGAATATTTCCGCCACGGAGCGCAAACCACCGGCTACGACACGATTGTCGGCGTCGGTGCCCGGAGTGCCGTGTTCCACGGTTCGCCCTCTCCCGAGCGCAAGGCGCGGGAGGGCGATTTCATTCTGATCGATTCCGGCGCGCAACTCGACCGGTACGTCACCGACGTCACCCGCACCTACGTGGCGGGAACGCCGTCGGGTTTTCAACGCGAACTCTACCAGGCCGTGCTCGGTGCCCAGATACGCGCCTGCGAACGCTGCCGGCCCGGCGCGGAATGGAAGGACATCCACCTGTCCACCGCGGTCGACCTGATGGCGGGCTTCGTCGCTCTGGGTGTGCTGAACGGAGACCCTGCCGCGCTCGTCGAGCGGGAAGCGCACCTGCTGTTTTTTCCCCACGGCGTCGGCCACATGGTCGGACTCGGGGTGCGCGATGCGGGTGGCATGGAGCCGGGGCGGACCAAGGACCCGCGCCCGTCGCTCCGGAACCTGCGCATGGACCTCATTCTCCGCCCGGGCTACGTCGTGACCGTCGAACCGGGGCTCTATTTCATCCCGGCCATTCTCAACGACCCGGTCCGACGGGAGAAATATCGCGACTGCGTAAACTGGCCGCTGGTCGAAGAGCACCTGACGCTGGGCGGCGTCCGCATCGAGGACAATATTCTCGTGACCGAGCACGCTCCCGTCAACCTTACCGCCGCCATCCCGAAGCAAGGCAGTTGGTAGGCTCGAGTTCGGCGCGAACGCAGCGCCCAGGTGGAGCCCGATCTCCGGGCGGGCTGCGTCCGAATCGTTCAGCTGGATGATCCGTACACTCCCAGTCATCGCGACCTTTTGGTTGTAGGGCGGGGTCGCTGACCCCGCCTCGAACGTGATCTGCCGTGCGAAACCGGCGGGGTCAGCGACCC
>CAYZGG010000087.1:0-17971 GCA_964477955.1 uncultured Opitutaceae bacterium | reverse complement strand
AGGCGCCCAGGAGGAAGAGGCCGCCGAGAAAAAAATGAATGAACCCCTCGCAGGCATAGACCAGCTGCAGCACCATGCTGAATGCCGCATACGACGCCCCTGTGATCAGGCCGTTGACTGCAATTTGCTTGAGCATGGCTATCTCCCGGGCGGTCGCCAAGATCGTCGCCTTGCCGGCGAAGCTCTCAGCGCTGCGGTGTACGCAGACCTGATTAATTCCTGCCGTTTCGAGCGCGTGGTCTGCTTTGATCCCCACAGCGATGTGATGCCTGCGCTAATCAACAATTGCGTCGTTGTTCCCCCCACGAACGTCGTGTCTCACGCCCTTGGCCTGAACGATGGCGAGAGGATCGATGGCGTCATCAGTCCTGATGCCGGAGCGGCGAAACGGGCCACTCTCGTGGCTGAGGCACTTGGCGTCCCTGTTTTCCACGCCCTCAAGCACCGAGACGTCAGGACCAAGCAAATTTCCGGCTTCCGGTGTGAATGCCTGCCCGCGAAGGGTCGACTCTTGGTAGTGGACGATATCTGTGACGGAGGTGGGACGCCCAAGGGTCTGGCTGAAGCGATCCAAATCCCGAAGGAGCGACTGGCTCTTTGGGTGTCTCACGGGATATTTTCGGGCAATTCCGCCATGCTCGGTGCGTATTACAGCACCATCTACACCACCGATTCTCACGAAGGATCGTCGATGGATTGTCACCTCCGCCGCAAGCAGGCCGGTGCGAGCAACAAGGAGTTTATTGTTCCCGTTTTCCCCATTCTCCTCCGTTATCTCTAGTTAGGAACTCCCTGCGGGGGAAGTGCATGACCTCACAAGGTGCTCATTCCTCCAAATCTCCGTTGTCTAGCTCTTGAGGACGGCCCTGACGCCGGCAATCGTGGCCGCCACGTGATGAAGGTTGGGGCTTACCGCCCAGTCCCATTCGTCAGGGATGCCTCTATCGGCCGCAATCAATCGTCTTATCGTCTGAGAGGGAATCGGGTTGGTCAGGATCGCCACGCGCGGTGCATCACCCAATTCCTCGAGGTAGACGTACGAGCGGTCTTTCAACTTTTCGCGAGCAGCAAGGAAGTTGTCCGCGGTTATCACGGCAAATGCGGATGCGAAGCGATCTGCCAGGCCCGGAACAGTTGGACAAAGATGGATGTGCGCATGGTCAATGCAGGAGCCGCTCGAAATCGCTACCTGCTGATTGGCGTGCTCGAAGATCGACACGGGGCCGTAGAGGCCGTGAAGCACCTCGGCGATGCCGGCGCGAAACTCCAAGAACTCGTCACACCACGAATCGGGGATGGAGGCCATCGAGGCCAAGTGCCCCTTGGTGACAATCATCATGTAACCAGGAGAGAATGCGCCGATGGCGGCCAAAGCCTTGAAATGGGTGGTTTCTGAAAGTGCCTCGTCATACCATCGGGTGGGCGACTGAGCGGGCTTCATAAAATCGCCAAACTTCTGGCAGAAACTGCAGTCGATGGAATCAGGGCTGGGCGTCATGATACTGTGGTCGATCACTCAAAAATCAATCGGCGGCATCACGTTTCCATCCGCGCGGCCAGATAGCGCTCCACGGCCGCCTTGGCCTCAGGCGGCGTCAAAGCGATCACATCCGCGTGATATCGAATCCAGAGACGTTGCGCGAGAGGCGCCTGTCCTGCATATACGATCACGTATTTGTCCCACTGTTTGGCATATACCATTTCACAAAGGCAACCAACATAGTGCCAATTCGGTTCGGACAAATCACATAGAAAGATGTCAGCGCTGCGAAGTTCCTCAAGGTCTCGTTCGACAACCAAACGAGGATTCGATTGGGCGAGCCCCTGCGCGCGCTCCTCCTTGAGGAGGTGGGCCATCGAGACAACTTCCACCGACTTCGTCTCAAAGAGCCGCCGATATGATTCTGCGGCCTCGCCGATGGCCTCGTCGCTCAAGCCATCAAACCTGTGAGCGACGAAGAGCCGGACGCGACCGGCGGCTGAGGATTTCCGGTTCAGGTGAGGCATAGTGGTTGGCGAGCGCAACGAGCATCACACAGCAGTGGCGACCAAGGAAACCCATTTCTCCGGGACGCCTCCGCGAGGAGATTCGCTGTGAATGACGGCGCCGACGCTAAATCCGCCACCCGTCAGTAGTGATCTCAGCTCCCGCGCGGTGTAGAAGACAACGCCTCGGGGCCGTGTTTTACCGAGCTTTCGATCCCAAAGCATGCGTCGACCCTCTTTGGTAACAAGTAAGAGTGATCCACCCGGACGAGTAAGGCGCCGTAGCCGATCGATGACCGCGGGCGCGTCATTCCGCAGTATGTGCAACAGCAGCGCGATGCAGAGCACGCCATCGAACAAGCCCAGCGGCCCAAGTTCGAGGTGCCGAACATCACCAATCGTGAAAAAGTCTCCGTGCCGATCTCTTGCGGACTGAACCATTGCCGGAGAGGCGTCCAGGCCGGTCGCCCGAAATCCCAGCGCGCGAAGTGCTGCAACGTCTATGCCCGTTCCAGAGCCGATATCTAGAACCCTCCCACCCGCAGGGAGCAGATCTAGAAACGCATCCATGGCAGGGCGGAGTCCGTCCGCTCGCGTCGCTGGGACGCGAGCGATGTACAACTCGACCGCCGCTGGGTCGGAGTAGGTCCGGTGAGTATGTTCGTAGAAAGATTCAGGTACCTTCTTCATTTGAAAGCTCGCGGTGGGTCGTCTAACGGGAAGCGCGAACTTACTTCCCTACCGCAGACTGCGCGCACGATCATGCACCACGACGGTACTGAGAAACGCCGAGTGCAGCAGGTTGAAATACAAATCGAAAGCGGAAATGGTGAACGCGATTCCCGAAGCCCAGATTACCCACCGCGATGGATATTGGACCCAAGCAGCGTAGGACCACAAGGCGAGAATGGACCCAAGCACATACAGAAACCCCAATTCAAAGAGTAGCTTTTTCAGGACTATTCCGCGAGAAACCGGACTGGCCCACCGCCAATGGTACGTCTTAATGGACTCAAGCAGGGGACCAGCCGCCTCCCTTGTGCGCTGGCCAAAGATGTACGCCTGAAAGTCCCTCTCGATGACCGTGAACCGCATGACGTTTACATACGCTTTCCCGGCACGTGTGGCCAGGTGAACTCCGAGATTCCACAGAACGATGCAGAGGATCAGTGATATTTTGTCCGGAAACGGCGCGCGAGCCAATATGTACCCCACCGCAATGGTCAGCAGAGTGAGAGACCAAGTGTTGATCTGGTTCAGATATGTGATGTTTATACCCAACTGAGAAGTGAGAGTACTGTAGTATGTGCGCTCCAGCCACTCCAAGAGGTCCGTGCTCGACTTGGAAGACGCGGCAATCGCCAGTGGCGCGACGACGAGATGGTCGGGGCCGCGGTTGGGAGCAGATTGCTTTTGATGCCTTTGGCGTCTGGCCATGAACGTTATAAAACTTCATGCTGATGGAAAGTCCACCTAATGCCCACCTGAAAGTATGATTCTGTCCCACGTGGCAACGGTCCGAGCCTGCGGACGGTCGCCACTTGCTCGTTTCGCAGTCGCTTCGTCCCAGAGCCGACGGGGTATGCGCAAATAGGCACTTCACTCCCTCGACGGCTCCATTATCTTTTTGGCGAAGACGAAAAACAGGCTGTCGCGAAGGCCCGGCAATTTCTTGCCGGCCGCACCAATTGCACGGTCCATGTTCGCAACGGAGATGGTTCCGCCGATTATATATTCACCCCTCCCCACACGCCCGTCGTCTGAGTCATGCACACGCGTTAATTGACCGAGAATACCGGCAGTTTGACTTTCGCGGCGGCGGCAAAACTGTGTTCCGTGCGCAGATGGCCGTAAGTCTGCATGGCCAGGATTCCACCGTCGGAGTGGCCGAGCCAGCGGCTGATGGTTGGAATGTCGACGCCGGCCTCGATGCAGACGGTGGCGAAGAAATGCCGCAGCGAGTGGTGGGTCAGTCGTTCGATCCCGACCTTCTTGCAGGCCGTTTCCATGGCCTGCCGGCATTGGCCGACATTGAACGCCGGGCCGTTCAGTTCGCGCCCCTCGGCTTCGCGCCGCGCGCGCATCCGTTCCAGCAGGTCGCGCAGCGCTGATATTTTCGGCACCTCCCGATCCTCAGAGCCCCGGCTCTTGGTGCCGCGCACGATGATCGAATCTTTCCGGTCGTCCTCCCAGACGAAGGCGGTGGCCTCCTTCAGCCGCGCCCCACTGTAGGCCATGAATTCGGCCAGATCCGCCGATTCATTGGAACGGGAGACAATGTATTCGATGAAATGCGGCTGCGTGTCCGGCAAGTTCTCCGGAACGAGGCGCATCTGCGCGAACAGTTCTTGCATCTTGATCGTCGAGGGCAATCGGATCTTCTTCTTTTTCTCGTGCTTTCGGATCGACCCGCCCTCCACCGGGTCCAGCTCGAACGGCAGGGAAATTAGTGCCCCCGTCTTCACCGCGAGGCGAAGCACCCGGTGCAGCAATTCAATCGTCTTGTTGATCGTGACAGCCCCGTAGCCGGTTTTCAGCGCCTCGCTGGCATGGCGCTTCCATTTTGCCTCGCTGTGAAGGTAATTGGCGAAACGCCGGGCGTCCGCTTCCGTGATCTGGTCAGCCCGCAGGAGCCGCAAATCCTTGCCGAAGCAGGCGCGCCAGCACCGCTGGATGCGATCCACCGAATTCTTCATGCCGGTCTTGCTGCTCGCGGCGAGCGACGTGTCGGCGCTGTAGTCCTCCTGCAGGCGTTTGAGCAGGTCGCCCATGAGTCCCTCGCCGTCGGCCAGCCGGCGGCGGACCTGCCGCTGCCGCTCCGCCTGCGCCATCTTATCCTGGTGCCGGAGCTTCGCCACGCTCCACGTCGAGGTCTTCAGTGCGACAATCGTCCGCTTGCCGTCGACCTGGTAACGTGAGTAATAGCGACCGCTGCCGGTGTGCTTCAGCAGCCCGGGGACCCCGTTGGACGTGTCCCAAATATGCCCAAGTGATCTTTGCGGTGTAATCATACCACTGGTATAATCTGGTATAATTTTTTTGCCAGTTTCATAGGAGGATTTGGTCACGATCCATACCCAGAAAATAGATCTTCATTGTCACCGCCGGGTCTGGGGGAATCCGGCCGGCTGCACAAACGGATAAATGTCTTCCGCCGATTTTCCCCCGCCGGGCGCACTGCCCTCTTGCCTGCAGGAACCAGCCGGCCAATGCTGCAGGGGACATGACTCGGCTCACGTTGTTCCGGCGTTCGCTCCTGCTCGGCGCTGCTCTTTTTCTGGGCGTGCTCAACGCCTGGGCCGCGCCGCCTTCGCCCGTCGGGCGCTGGCGGACGATCGATGAGGCCACCAACCAGCCAAGGTCCATCGTGCGCCTGGAGCTCCATGACGGCGTGCTGGAGGGCACGATCGAGAAGGTGTTTCTCCGCCCCGGGGAACAGGATCGCTGCAAGGACTGCACCGGCGACCGGAAAAACCAGCCCATCACCGGCATGAAATTTCTCTGGGGCCTGCGCGCCGACGGCGACGAGTACGCGGGCGGCGAGGTGCTCGACCCGGGCAACGGCCGGATCTACCGCTGCCATCTCAAGGTCGCCCCCGACGGCCAGACCATCGCGGTGCGCGGCTACCTGGGCATCTCCCTCTTCGGACGGACCCAAACCTGGGTGCGCGAACCGTAACGGGTTTCAATGGAGCCGTAGCGCAGGCTTCCAGCCTGCTCCCCTTTCAACCTGAAAAACGCAGACGGGATAGCCACAAAAAGCACAAGGAGCACAAAAACAGGCGAAAGAACTACGAGCGAGGCCGCCAGAGGCATTCACTCGGCAGGTGAATGCTGACGGGGAGCTGAAATCCAAGGTTTTCACTCTGCGCTCTCCGCGTCCTCCGCGTTTCAACTGTGCTTTCTAGGTTCTATGCAGGCAAGATGCCTGCGCTACTCCGACACCTCGCGCCACGCACCCAAACCGAAAAGAAACTCATCCTGCGTTGCCCCGAATCGGCGCGAAAGACACTCGAAAAGCATAACCCCTTAAGCCCGTGCCGCCTTTTGCACGGGAGACCCGCATTAGCGGTCGCCACCACGGGCTTTCTGCCATAGAATAAGGGATGGAGATAAAACTTTTGCAGATGCCGTTCCGCTTCACCACCCCGGACGGCCCGATGGAGATCACGGTCCGAATCAGCGCCGGACAGGGCAAGGTTGAGACGAGCAAACCTTTTGCGGCGGCGGCCACCTTCATCCAGCATGGACCTCGCGCCTTGGAGCGGATTCAGATCACACCCAACGTGAAGACCCATGGCGAAGCGATGAAGACCCTGCTGACCGGCTTCGTGGTCGACCTCGAGGCCCACGACAAGGAAAGTCAGGACTACCGCATCCTCGCCGCCCTCTGCAAAGCCCACGGCGTGGAACAACTGGACAACTAAGCCGGGATCCTGCCGTTGAAATGAGGCGGAGCCGGACCTCCGGGCCGGTTTGCCTTTGGCTGACCACTGCTGCCCGCCCAGGGGTTGGGCTCCTCCTTTCAAGAGAGCAAGTTTGCAGGGAAATCAGTCTCGACCATATGAGTTCGCCTAAGCCGGAACGATCCAGCCGAAAATGTAGGGCGGGGTCGTTGACCCCGCCTGCTTCGCAAGAGGAGCAACGTTCGAGGCGGGGTCAGCGACCCCGTCCTACAACCAATCGGTTGCGACCACCTGCCTCCCTGCAACTGCATGGATCCGTATCAGAACAGGTTGAACTTCTTGCATTTCCTGCACCAGCCACCGCGTCCCAGCGTCGCCCATAAAAGCAAGTAAGCACCGGTGAGCGCCAAGATGATGCCCGGCGCCCAGAACCATGGCAGATAAAAAGCAACAGCAAGCGAAACGACCATCAACAGTCCGACCGCAAAAAGTCGGGTCCGGCTTTTCTGAATCATTTCACCGCCACAGGTTTTGCATTTCATGATCGGGCGTCTTCGCTAGTATCGTCGTCTGCCGAATCCGCGCAAGCCCGGCCTGGCCGCTGTGCTTGTCCGGTGATCCGACGGACCAGACCGGTCGGGAATGAACGGGTTCAGGTCGCGCGCGTGGCGAAAAGTCGTGCCGCCAGATTGGTGCGCACATTGTCGAGCAAACGGGCTTCGAGCGCGTCCAGGAATCGCTGCAGGCGCGCCTCGTGCACGCCCAGCGACTGATGAACCGGATCAAGCAGGGCATGCAGCACCAGGCTCAGGACCGCGATCCCGAGCATGACGACCGCAGTTCCGACACATATCTGCGCCGCCGTGGGATTAACCGGGAAGACGTCATAGTAGAGATTGCCCAGTCGATGATCCACCTTGGATCCGAGATGAATCGGACCCAGCGAGAAGTTGTCCACCGCCTCCTCGCGCGCGGAACGGCGGGCGTATTGCTCGCCCATCCCGAAGACACTCAGGGCCGCCTTGCCCAGAAAAAACCAGCCGGCCAGCAGCGTCGCTCCCCCACTCGCCAGATCGGCGGCGGCGGAACGCTCGGCGGAATCCGCGAGGAGTTCCTGGCTCCAGAGCCGGGGGCTCGTGTGCAAAATCGATTCCCACTCCGGCTGGCCTCTCAGCGCCGCCAGCTTTGGGTTGCGAAAAAATTCCTCCGCCAGGGCGTCATCGTGCGACTGCCAGCTGCCGTGGTCATAGGGCAGCTCCAGCAGTTCGGTGAGCAGCAGCCATTCGATTTTTTTCTGCGACCCGGTTTTGAATTTCGCGGGCAGGAGCTTGAACCACTCCCCGGGAGCCGCCCACCCCAGTTTGCGACTCCAGTCCGTCCCGCTCTTCAAAAGCTTATAGGGAAGCACCCAGAGCAGGTTGAGGGGGTTGGTGATGAAGTCCTCTTTGGCCGACTCGGTGTGGATTTTCCGCATGCTCTGCCAGCTGTAATACTTCTCGCAAAAAGGGGCGACGCGCTGGCGCCGCTCCGCCGTGTAGCGGCGAACCGAGTCCTCCATCGCCGCCCAAATCTCGAGGAGTTCAGTCGAATCTTTCGGGGGAGCGGCCACACGACAGGAAATAGAGGGCCTGACTCGGCCGAGGCAATCCTTTGTCCGCCCGGCAGCTGAAAAACACAGTGTTTTGAGAGGGACAGAATTGCATCACGCATGGAACACTGGCACCCCCGCCATGAGGAGGGGCTTTTTGCCCCCACTGCTTCGTGCCCTCAGCAGGCGCATAAGGTGACCATGAAGTGCATGGATGCTTCGCAGCTTGATCTTGGAAGTTCAGTCGCCAAGCTGCCATATTCGAAATCCATTCTAGGGCCAGCAAGGCAATCTCAGGCTGACAATTGTAGTCATGGTAGGACCCCTTCTAAATTCACAAAAGGTCGAAATTTTCAACCTGGTTGCGGGCGTCGGTTTCTCGCCCGCGCTGTTTGAATTCGGGGAACGTCAATCTGAGTTTCAGAGCTTATTCCGTGCGCCGGCGCTTTTATTCAAAGGAACGGATTTCTTTTTTTGTTTCGACCTATCCCCTAAGCGGGAGAGAGTGGCCATTTACTCGCCCGGCCGTGAACATCTGCAGGAGGGCAGTGTAGCCGCCAATTGGGGTGATATGATGTTTCACTTTCGTAACTGGTTAGGATACCTTTCCCGCGAATCATCGGCTAAAGATCCGTGGGCAGAATTGGAGCAACAGGCAGTTTCGTTTGGCTTGGAGTTAGATGAGAACACGCCGGAGCGTCCATTTAGCGCTTTAGAGCATCGCAAGGTCGCACAAACACTCGCGGTGATTCAGGCTCTACTAATTACCTATGCGAAAGAGAGCGGTGCCAGAGACGAAACTATCATTGCTGGTATCGAGCGTTTGGCATTGGCCGCTGAAAGTCAGGACCGGAAGGCTTGGTTTCAATTTGCAGTTGGCTATATCGTGAGCACGGCAACTGCAATGGCACTTGATCCGGAGAAAACCAAAGCGTTGTTCACGGCCCTTAGAGATGGTCTTAAAGGAGTTATCATGCTCATCAATTAGGCAAAGTTAATGAAGCATCTAAATCAGGAAGGAACGAAGCTCTCCAGTGGAACCGGTGAGTCGACGGAGTTATTCATGGTGAACGAGCGCCGGCGGTTAGCTATAGAGTACGAAGAAGCCACACGTTCCACGAGAGACTTCTTGGTTGCGATGCATCTGGGAGGATTTGTGGCCTTAATGATCGTAGGGAGTGTTCAGCAATTCACCAAGAACCCAGCTTTAATTGGTTGGTCTGTTTGGCTTTCTAGTGTAGCCGGTTGCATCATATATTCCGGGCGTCAGAAGGGAAAATTTTATCGGGGTCTAAATTTGCGAGCATATCATAACTGGCTCGACCGTGAGAGTGCGAAGGGCCGCGAATAATTCTGACGCATGTCAAACCGCGCACACAGAGAGCACACAAACCGGGCTCGTATTAGGTTACTTCCTGTCGCCGGCAGTCGCGTCGGTTCAAACAATCAATTCTTGCAATGATTCGACGCTGTCGTGGTTAGTCGAAGAGAGGTTTGTGGCGTCGCCGCGTGCGTTTCTCTCGGGTGGCCGGGCGGTAAGATTCGAACGTGCGGTATCTTGTCCGCTCACACCAGGCTCATCGGATCCACGTCGAGCACCTGCGTGACGCCGTCGGGCCAGGTGAAATTGGCCTGGAGTTTGACCAGCACGGGCACGGTCTTCGTCGCGCTGGCGCAGAAGTACCAGACTTGGAAACGGTACTCGTCCTTCACCTTCTCGATCGGCGCCGCGGAGGGGCCACGGATTTCAACCGCGCTGCCAAGCGCCGCCTCGACCTGCTTCACCCAGTGCTCGGCGTAGAACATGATCTTCTCGGGATTGGGCCCGCGGAAAAGATGGTGGATGAGATGCCGGTACGGCGGGTAGGCGAATTTCTTCCGCACGGCCAGCTCGGTGTCGGCGAAACCGTCAAAGTCCGCCTTCTTCGCGAACTGGATCGCATCGGACTGCGGCGTGAACGTCTGCACCACCACCTCCCCCGCCCGGTCGCCGCGTCCCGCCCGGCCGGCCACCTGCACCAGCAGCTGGAAGGTGCGCTCGTTCGCCCGGAAGTCGGGCACGTGCATGGAAAGATCGGCGTCCACCAGCCCGACCAGCGTCACGTTCGGAAAATCGAGCCCCTTGCCGATCATCTGCGTGCCGATCAAAATATCGATCTTGCCGGCACGAAAGTCGCCGAGAATCTGCCGGAACCGGTGTTTCTTTGACATCGTGTCGGTGTCCATCCGCTCCAGCCGCGCCCGCGGGAGCACGCGTCGCACGGCCTCTTCGACGCGCTGGGTACCGAGTCCGCGCCAGCGGATTTCCGGCGACGAACACGCCGGACAAGCCGCCGGAGCACCGCGCTGGTGTCCGCAGAGGTGGCACTTCAACGTTTCGTCGGCCCGGTGGTAGGTCATCGACACACTGCAATGCGGACATTCCTCCACGTGTCCGCACTTCCGACATTGCATGCTGGAGGAATAGCCGCGCCGGTTGATGAAGAGGATCGTCTGCTCGCGCCGCTCGAACCGCTGGTGCATGTGGTCGACCAGCAGCCGCGAAAGGGTCACCAGCCCGCGCGAGCGCATCACCTCGATGCGCATGTCCACGATCTGGATGTCCGGCATCTTTTTGTCGTCGACGCGTTTCGTCAGCACATCGAGCCGGTATTTCCCGGCCCGGGCGTTGGCGATCGATTCAAGCGATGGCGTGGCCGACCCGAGCAGGCAGACAGCGTGCGCCAGCTTCGCGCGGTAGACCGCCACGTCCCGGCCGTGATAGCGCGGCGTCTCGTCCTGCTTGTACGCCGGCTCGTGTTCCTCGTCGACGACGATGAGCCGGAGATTCTGTACCGGCGCAAAGACAGCCGAGCGCGCTCCGACCACCACCCTTGCCTGCCCCGACGCCAGGGCGGTCCAGCCGTCGAGCCGCTCGCCCTCGCCGAGGTGGCTGTGCCAGACGACGGTCTTGTGCCCGGCCGCCTCGAAGCGCCCGCGCAACCGGGCGACGGTCTGCGGCGTGAGCGCCACCTCCGGCACGAGATAGATCGCGCTGCCGCCCGCCGCGAGCACCTCCTCGACGGCGCGCAGGTAGACCTCGGTTTTGCCCGAACCCGTCACGCCGTGCAGCAGGTGCACCGCAAATTTCTTCGCGGCCAGGCTCGCGCCCACCGAGGCGACGACGGTCGCCTGCTCGGGGTTCAAATTCGGCGGCTGGGCCGTCACCACCTCGCCGCCCGTCCAGTTGTCCGCGTAGGCCACGCGCTCGACCGAGCGCAGCTCCTCGCGCACGAGCCCGCGTTTGAGGAGCGCAGCGACCACCGACGCGGTTGCGCCGAGGCGCGACAGCACCAGCGATTTTTTGGCCGGGCGGAATTGTTGCTGGAGAAATTCGTAGAGCTTCGCCTGCTGGGGTGCTTTTTTGCGGAGGGCCGCGAGCTCGTCCGGCGGAAGCGCCGGGCCGGCGGCGAGGTATTTGTCCTGTTTCACCCTCGCCCCGTCGCGCACGGCGACCGGAATCATGGCCTCCAGCACCGCCTCCATCCGCGCCGCGTAGTAGACGTGCATCCAGCGCGCGAGGGCGATCAGGTCGGCGGTGAGCGCGGGCTGGCCGTGTAAAACCCCGGTGATATTCTTCAACTTCTCCAGCGGCACGTCGGGCACGCTGTCCGTCTCCAGGACGAGCGCGAGCCGGTGGCGGTTGAGCAAGGGGATGCGCACGAGCGAGCCGGCGCGCACGGCCCCGGCGAGCGAGTCCGGGACGCGGTAGTGCAGCAACTTGTCAAAGCCCGCCAGGGGTTGGACGCCAACGATCATTCGGCCCTGTTGAATGCCGGCGGCCGGGCCGGTGGCAACGCGTTTCGGGCCGGCGAGGTCAACAGATGGGTTGACAGACGGAAAAGCCGCGCGCGACACTGGGAATGTGAGCGTCGAAACAGCCCGCGAAAAATTCCAAGCCTACCTGTCCGAAAAGGGCCTTCGCGTGACCAACCAGCGGCTGGCCATCTTTGACGCCGCCTTCGCCCAGAAGGAACATTTCACCGCCGAGGAGCTGCTGGAACATGCCCGCCGGATCGACGACTCGGTGTCGCGCGCCACGGTCTATCGCTCGCTGCCGATCATGACCGAGAGCCATCTGCTTCGCGAGATCGACATCGGCAAGGGCGAGAAATTCTACCTCGCGACCAGCGGCACCGGCACGCAGGTGGCCCAGGTCGTGTGCGTCGACTGCGACCGGATTTTCGAAATCAGCGCCCCATTCATGGAGTGGTACGGCAGCACCGTTTCGTCCAAGCTCGGGCTCAAGCCCATTTCGCAGCGTCTGCAGGTCAGCGCCCAGTGCATCGCCTACCGCACCAACGGCCGCTGCCCGAACCGCGCCAAAAAATAACATGGCCCGCCAGCCCAAGAAAGACCCCTCCTTCGACATCGCCTTCTACGAGGCCGTGCACCGCCGCGTGCCCGACTACGTGGACGTGATCGAGCTGCTCGGCGGCCTTTACACGAAGACCGGACGCGTGTCGGACGGACTGCGCATGGACCGCAAGCTCGTGCGCCTGCAGCCCGAAAACGCCACGGCGCACTACAACCTCGCCTGCAGCCTTGCACTCTGTAAACGCCGGAGCGACGCCCTCCGCTCGCTCCGCAAGGCCGTGCTCCTAGGCTACACCGACCGCGACTGGATGCTGCAGGACCCGGATCTCGAAAGCCTGAAGGACGATCCAGAATTTCAGAAAATCCTCGGCCAGCTCACGAACAAGAGCTGAGCCGCCGCCCGTCCCCTTGCGCACTGCTCACACAACGACCGGTCGGTCGGAGAAAACGATTTCTGTCCGCCCTTGGTGCAGCCAACCGCCCTCGGTCGGGAGCACGCAGTGGGGGCCCGTTTCCCCGAGTTCTTCCGGTTCCGAAAGGTGGAGCCCGACCTCCGGGCGGGCTGCTCGGTTCGCGCCGGAAAAACCGGCCCGGAGGTCCGGTTCCAGCTCGGCTCAACGGCGTGCTTCCGGCTCGGCCTGACTCCGCCATGGGCACCTATCTCGTCACCGGCGCCGCCGGTTTCATCGCCGCCCGCACCGCCGAACTGCTGCTTGAGGCGGGACACACGGTCGTGGGCCTCGACAACCTGAACGATTATTACGACGTGCGGCTGAAGGAGCACCGGCTCGCGCGCCTGCGCGCGCGCCCGGAATTTTTGTTTGTTCACGCCGACATCGAGGATCCCGCGGCACTCGCGCCGGTTTTTGGGGGGCACCGCTTTGATGCCGTGATCAATCTCGCCGCCCGCGCCGGCGTGCGCGCGAGCATCGACCAGCCGAAGCTCTATTTTGCCACCAACGTCGACGGCACCCTCAACCTGCTCGAGCTGATGCGCCGCCATGGCGTGAAAAAATTCGTGCTCGCCTCGTCGTCGTCGCTTTACGCCGGGCAGCCGCTGCCGTTTTCCGAGGAGTCGCCGGTGAACTCGCCCGCCTCGCCCTACGCCGCCTCGAAAAAGGCGGCCGAGATGCTGGCCTACACCTATCACCACCTGCACGGCCTCGACTGCTCCGTCCTCCGCTATTTCACGGTTTACGGCCCGGCCAGCCGGCCGGACATGGGGCTGTTGCGCTTCACGAGCTGGATTGACCGCGGCCAGCCGATCGAGCTCTACGGCGATGGTTCGCAGTCCCGCGACTTCACCTACATCGACGACATCGCCCGCGGCACCATCGCAGCGCTGCGTCCGCTGGGTTATGAGATCATCAACCTCGGTGGCGGCCGCGAGCCCGTCACCGTGGCCAGCCTGATCGCGCGTCTGGAGGTTCTGCTGGGGAAAAAAGCCGTGTTGGAACGGAAGCCGTTTCACCCCGCCGACATGAAGGAAACCGGTGCCGCCATCGCCAAGGCCGGCCGCCTGCTGGGTTGGAAGCCACAGGTTCCGATCGACGACGGCCTGCGACAAAGCGTGGACTGGTATCGCGCCAACGAATCCTGGCTGCGCGACGTGCGGCTGTGAGCGCCCATCGCGATCCCACGGTGGCGCCTGATTTTTCAAGGTAGGGCGCGACCGCCGGGCGCACCGTTTCCTGTTCGCGGCGGGCCCGGGCCTGCCCTACCAAAGAGGCATGATCCCGGCGTAGGTTCGTGGTTTCCTTCTGCGGGGATATGGCTTAGCTGACTCCTTCTTCTTTTCGCCATGAATTCCGCCTACACCGAACATCTGCGCACGACGCTGGACGAGATCGAGGCCGCGGGTCTGTACAAACGCGAACGGGTCATCACCACCCCACAGTCCGCGCACATCGCCGTCGCCGGCCCGACCGCCGGCCCCGGCGAACGGCCGGTCCTGAACCTGTGCGCCAACAACTACCTCGGCCTCGCCAACAGCCCCGAGCTCGTCGCCGCCGCCAAGGAATCGCTCGACCGCTGGGGCTACGGGCTGGCCTCCGTGCGTTTCATTTGCGGCACCCAGCAAATTCACAAACAGCTCGAGACCGCGCTCTCCACGTTTCTGGGCACCGACGACACCCTCCTCTACTCGTCCTGCTTCGATGCCAACGGCGGCCTGTTCGAAACCCTCCTCGGCCCGGAGGACGCCATCATTTCCGACGAACTCAACCACGCCTCGATCATCGACGGCATCCGCCTCTGCCGGGCGCAGCGTTTTCGCTACAAGAACAACGACCTGGCCGACCTCGAGGCGAAGCTGCGTGAAGCCGATGCCGTCCAGGCTCGCTTCAAATTGATCGCCACCGACGGGGTGTTCTCGATGGACGGCACCATCGCCAACCTGCGCGGCATCTGCGACCTGGCCGACAAATACCACGCGCTGGTGATGGTCGACGACAGCCATGCCGTCGGTTTCCTCGGCAAAACCGGCCGGGGCTCGCACGAATACAACGGGGTGATGGGCCGGATCGACGTTTTCACCGGCACGTTGGGCAAGGCGTTGGGCGGCGCCAGCGGCGGCTACACCAGCGGACGCAAAGAGATCATCGCTCTGCTCCGCCAGCGCTCCCGTCCCTATCTGTTTTCCAACACAATCCCGCCGGTCATCGCCGCGGCCGCGCTCCGGTGCCTGGAGCTGCTCAGCGGTTCGACGGCATTGCGCGACAAGCTGGAGGAGAACACGAAATATTTCCGCGAAAATCTGGGCAAAGCCGGGCTGGTCGTCCGCCCCGGCATGCATCCGATCGTGCCCATCATGCTCGGGGACGCGGTGCTCGCGCAAAAATTCGCGGCCCGGATGCTTGAGAAGGGCGTTTACGTCATCGGTTTCTTTCATCCCGTGGTGCCGCAGGGCGCGGCCCGGATCCGCACCCAGGTTTCCGCCGCGCACAGCCGGGAGGACCTGGCGTTCGCGATCGAGGCGTTCCGCGAAGTCAAACAAGAGTTTGGCTTGTAGGCGCCACCCGGCCGGCGCTAGAAAGTCGATACTGCAGAATCATCCGACGCCGGCCCCGCCATGAAGACACCCACCGCCGCCCAGCTCCGCCACCTGGAAACCGCCGCCAAAAAGGCCGCCCGCCGCGCCTATGCGCCTTATTCCCATTTCCGCGTCGGCGCCGCCGTTCTCGCCGGCTCCGGCAAGATCTACGCCGGCGCCAATGTCGAAAACGCCTCGTACGGCCTCAGCAACTGTGCCGAACGCACGGCGATTTTCCACGCCATCGCCTCCGGTGAAAAACAAATCCGGTGTGTCGCGGTGTACACGCCGACGCAAACCGTCACCGCTCCCTGCGGCGCCTGCCGGCAGGTCATCCACGAATTCGGGCCCGACGCGCAGGTGATTTCCTTCTGCCAGAGCCGCGAGCGGATCGACGTTTCCGCCGGCACGCTGCTCCCTGGCGCGTTTGGTCCGGCCGACCTGGCTTGAAAGGCAAAACCATGCCGGAAAAGCCCGATACGTTCCCGTGGGCGATCGCTCCGCAAGGTGGGGCCCGACATCCGAGCAGGCCAACGGCAGGCGGACGAAAACCGTCCCGGAGGTCCGGTTCCACCCTGATTCCAACATTCATCGCCGGTGAATCCGCCTCGTGCCGCCAAATTTTATGAAACGCTCCCTTGTTTTTCTCGCGGCGCTCGTTGCCGCCCTCGCGGCCGTGGCCGAAACCACGCATCCCATCCTCGGCGTGGATCGCACCTACGTCAACCCGACGGTTTCGCCCGGCAAGGATTTTTATGACTTCGCCAATGGCGCCTACAACAAGGTGCCGATCCCGGGCGAATACGCCAACTACGGCGTCAACCAGGAGATTGACGAACGGAATTTCGCGATCCTGAAGGACATCCTCGAATCCTCGGCCGGCACCGGCGGACCGGCGGGCTCCGTGGCGCAGCGCGTCGGCGATTTCTACGCGGCCGGCATGGACGAAGCCGCGATCGAGCAGGCCGGGCTGACCCCGCTCCAGCCGTGGCTGCAGGCGATCGACGCCAGCCAGACGCCCGCGGAACTGATGGCCACGATCTGCCGGCTGTATGCGGACGGCTTTGACACCACCTTCGGTTTCGGGGTGCAGGTCGACGACAAGGACACCAACGCGATGATTGCCGGCTTCGCCCAAGGCGGCCTGGGGTTGCCGGAGCGCGACTACTACGTCCGCACCGACGAAAAATCGGTGGAAATCCGCCAGGCGTACGTCGCGCACATTGCCCGGACCCTTGAACTCGCCGGCGCGGTTCCGGACGCCGCCCGGACCTCGGCGCTGGCCATCCTCGCTCTCGAGACCAAGCTCGCCCAGGCCTCCCGCACGCTCGTCGCGCTGCGCGATCCGGAAAAGAACTATAACAAGTTCGAACGATCTGCGCTGACGAAGCTGGCACCGGGATTTGCCTGGGAAGAGTTCTTTGCGCAGATCAAGTTTCCCGCCGCCGAGAAAACCGTCCTCGTCGGCCAGCCGGAGTTCTTCACCGCGCTCGGCGTGCTGCTCGCCAGCGAACCGGTGGCCACCTGGCGGACGTACCTGCGCTGGCACGTGCTCCACGGAAGTTCGCCGTATCTCAGCCGGGCCTTCGTCCAGGAGCGTTTTTCGTTTTATCAGAAGACCCTCTCCGGCATCGCCGAACTCAAGCCGCGCTGGAAACGCGTGCTCTCCGCCGCGGATGACGCGATTGGCGAGGACCTCGCGCAACTTTACGTCAAGCGTGCCTTCAGTCCCGAGGCCAAGGCCCGCGCGCTCGCGATGGTGAAGTTCCATCTCGAGGCGATGCGCGGCCGGATCCGGGCCGCCGCCTGGATGAGCGAGGCGGCCAAGGCCCAAGCCTACCGCAAGATCGACGCCATGCGCAGCAAGATCGGTTATCCCGACCAATGGCGCGACTACAGCGCCCTGCACCTCTCCCGTGAATCCTATGTCCGCAACGTTTTGGCCGGCACGGCGTTTGAGTTCCACCGCCAGCTCGCCAAGCTCGGCCGGCCCGTCGACCGCAACGAGTGGCTGATGACCCCGCAGACCAACGATGCCTATTACGAACCCACGCTGAACGAAATGTGCTTCCCCGCGGGCATTCTGCAGCCGCCCTTCTTCGACGAAAAAGCCGACGACGCCTCCAACTACGGCGCCCTGGCCTCGACGATCGGGCACGAGCTGACCCATGGATTTGACGACCAGGGCAGCCAGTACGACTGGCAGGGCAACCTCAAGAGCTGGTGGAGCGAGGAGGACGCCAGGAAATTCAAGGAGCACGCCGAGGTCATCGCCCGGCAATACGGTGCTTACGAGCCGCTGCCCGGCCTGCACATCGAAGGTCACCAGACGCTCGGCGAAAACATCGCAGACGTCGGCGGGCTGCGGGTCTCGTACGAAGCCTGGAAGCTCGCCACGGCGGGCAAGCCGCAGCCCATGATCGACGGTTTCACGCCCGCGCAACGTTTCTTCATCGCCTTCGCGCAGGGCTGGCGCACCAACCAGCGCCCCGAGCAGCTTCGGCTGGCGGTCACGAGCGACGTGCACAGCCCCGCGCGCTGGCGCGTGCTCGGCCCGGTGCAAAACTTCCCCGAATTCTACGATGCCTTCGGCCTGCCCCGCCC
>CAYZGG010000086.1:0-18145 GCA_964477955.1 uncultured Opitutaceae bacterium | reverse complement strand
GCGACCCTCTTTCTGGACAAGGATCTCAACGTGCGGCGCTTCACCCCCCAGGCGACCAAGATCATCAAGCTCATCGCGACCGATGCGGGCCGGCCCGTCACCGACCTGGCCTCCGATCTGCGCTATCCGGAACTGGCCGAGGATGCGCGGGAGGTGTTGCGGAAACTGGCCGCGGTGGAAAAATCGATCGGGGCGCGCGACGGCCGCTGGTTCACCGTGCGCATCATGCCCTACCGCACGCTGGACGACCGGATTGACGGAGTCGTGATCACCTTCGCGAACATCACCGTGGCCAAGACACTGGAGACCAGGTTGCGGGAGAAACATTCCAGCTTGGAAAAGCATGTCGCCGAAAAATCCAAACGGCGGACGCGCAGGCAAGGGATCGTGAAACCGTGATCCGTGAGCTGATACCCGACATGAAAAGAAAATCAAACCCCTCGATCGATGTCACCCCCTTGCGCAACCGCGCCGAAACACGACTGCGGCAGCGGCTGGCCAATGGTCGGACCGAGGCCGGAGAGACGAAGTCGGCCGCCGACACCCAGCGTCTGCTTCACGAATTACAGGTTCACCAAATCGAACTGGAGATGCAGAACGAGGAACTCCAGAAAGCCAGGGACGAAATGGAGGTGGGGCTGGCAAAATACAGCGAGCTCTATGATTTCGCCCCGGTGGGCTATTTCACCCTGAGTCGCGAGGGAGACATCCGGGAGAGCAACCTGACCGGAGCCAGCCTGCTGAGGATCGCCCGAGGCGCACTGGTGGCGCAGCGTCTCGGCTCTTTTGTTTCACGGCCGGATCGCCCTGTTTTCGACGCTTTTCTTCGGCAGGTATTTGCGAGTCCGGTCATGGCGGAATGCGATGTGAGACTCCTGCTGGAAGGCAAAACCTCGATGGATGTGCGGATGAGGGCCAATCTTTCGGACTCGGGGCAGACCTGCCAGGTGGCCGTGACGGACATCACCAAACACAAGCTTGCGGAAGAGGTCACCGCGCGATTGGCGGCGATCGTGACCTCTTCGAGCGACGCCATCATCGGAGAAGACCTGAGCAGCATCATTACGAGCTGGAATGCCGGGGCGGAAAAGATCTTCGGCTATTCTGCGAGCGAGATGGTCGGCAGCTCGATTTTGCGACTGATTCCACCCGATCGTCAGCACGAAGACGCGCTCATCATGAGCCGGATCCGAAAAGGCGAGAGTGTGGAGCACTATGAGACCGTGCGACAAACCAAAGAGGGGCGGCTGCTCGACATGGCCGTCACGGTCTCCCCCATCCGATATGTGGGAGGCAGGATTATCGGAGCTTCGAAAGTGGCGCGCGATATCACCGAGCAAAAACTGTCGGGGGAAAAAGTGCGCGTTTCGGAAGTCCGCTACCGCCGCCTCTTTGAAGCGGCGCACGACGGCGTCCTCCTCCTCGATCCCGGCTCCCGAAAAATCACCGACGCCAATCCGTTCATGACAAAATTGCTCGGCTATCCGCGGGACCGATTGGTCGGGAAGGAACTCTTTGAGATCGGCTTGCTCAAGGATGAAGCGGCGAGCCAGGAGATATTCCGCCGGCTCAAACTGAAGCACGAAGTGCGCTACGAAGATTTGCCGCTCAAAAGCCAGATGGGCCGGCATCAGGAGGTCGAGGTGGTGGCCAACCTCTATGAGGAGAACGGGCACTCCGTCATCCAATGCAACATCCGCGATATCACGGCGCGCAAGCTGGCGGAAGATCTGTTGCGGCGAAGTGAGGCGCTGTTCTCCGCCCTCATCGCCCAGGCGCCCGTCGGCGTTTACGTTGTCGATGCGATGTTCAAGCTGCAGCAAGTCAATCCCCGGGCGCTCCCCATTTTCAACAAGATCAAACCGCTGAACGGCCGGGATTTTTCCGAGGTCATTCATATTCTCTGGTCGCGGCCGGTCGCGGATCAGGTTGTAAAACGATTCCGGCACACGCTCAAGACGGGGGTGCCGTATCGGTCGCCCGAATTTGCCGAACGACGCCGGGATCTCGGCGTGAAGGAGATTTATGACTGGCAGATTCAACGGGTCACGCTGCCCGCCGGCGAGTATGGGGTGGTTTGCTTTTTTGACGACATCACCGAGCGGAAACGGGCCGAGACGGCGCAGCGCCGGCTGGCGGTGCTGACGGCTTCAAACAAGCGATTGGGAAAAGAAATCATCCGGCGGCAAGCGGTGGAATCCGCTCTGCGGCAAAGCGAGCTGCGCGCCCGGCAATTGTTGAAGGAATCGCAGAACATGCATGAAAAACTGCGCCAATTCTCCCATCAGATCCTGCAGGTGCAGGAGGATCAGCGAAGGGAGATCAGCCATGAGCTGCACGACCGCGTCTGCCAGCTTCTGGTGGGCATCAACGTCCATCTGGCGAACTTCGTCAATGCGGCGGCGAGCCACCCCAAAGGCATCCGGCGGACGATCGCGCCGATGCGTCAGCTGGTGGAAAAATCATTGCAAATCGTGCATCGGTTTGCGCGCGAGCTTCGACCCGCGAGTCTGGACGATCTCGGGTTGATTGCGGCTCTCCGCGCCTACATCAGCGAATTCCCCAAGAAGGAGGGCCGGCAGATTCAATTCGCAGCCTTTGCGGGCGTCGAGGCGATGGAGAATGACAAACTCACGGTGCTCTACCGTGTCGTCCAGGAGGCGCTCACGAATGTCGATCGACATGCCCAGGCCAGCGTGGTCAAAGTGGCGATTTTCAAGGCTCCGGATGGCGTGTGCCTGGAAATAGCGGACAATGGCAAGGCGTTCGACGTTGGCCATCTCGTGTTCGGCCGGTCCGGCAAACGTCTCGGATTGATCGGCATGCGAGAACGCGTGGAAATGGTCGGTGGCCGTTTCAGTGTCGCCTCCACCCCCGGCAAGGGCACGACGATCCGGGCCGAGATCCCCTTTGAAGAAAAGATCCTTCCCCGGTCCATTCAATTCCCGGTCGTTCGCATCGCGAATCCGAGCTCTGACCGCGGCGTCGGCGTTCAGCTGAGAGGCCCGCGCGTCTTGAACGCAAAAGTGAAAAACGCAGCCACCCCGAGCAAGGTGAACGCCACAACATGATTCCACGCGAATTTCTCCGAGAGAACGTTGATTGCGAATCGGGGGCGCGTTGGCGTCGGTCGTCTCGGGGCTCCGAATTGGCGCGCCACTTTCCTCCTCGGAGGGGTAAAATGGCGGAGAGAGAGGGATTCGAACCCTCGATAGGGTTTCCCCTATGCAGCTTTAGCAAAGCTGTGCCTTAAACCACTCGGCCATCTCTCCAAAGTTGGACCGCTTAGCAAAGGCCCGGACCCGGCGAGTGCAAGGCATTTTCCCAGGGCGGGCGAAGAGGCTCGGTTGCCCCGGACGGGCCCAACCGGCCGCGGCGAGGCGCGTCATCCCGCATGGGACTCTCCCTCAATCGCGGGCTGAACCAGCCGATCTCAATCGACGGTTCTTGTAGGCGGGGTGCCCTCACCCCGCGGGTTTCAGTTTTCGTTGCCCATGCCTCGCAGGGTGGGGGCAACCCGCCCACAGCTGTAACTACAGCTTGCCGGCGTAGTATTTGGGTTTCAGGACGCCGATGCAGGGCAGGTTGCGGTAGCGTTCGTTGAAATCGAGGCCGAAGCCGACGACAAATTCGTTGGGAATCTCGAAGCCGATATATTCGGCCTCGAACGCAACGAGGCGGCGCGCCTTCTTGTCGAGCAGCACGCACGTGCGCACGCTGGCCGCGCCCTTGGCCAGCAGCAGCTGCCGGACCGCGGACAGGGTGTTGCCCGTGTCGAGGATGTCGTCGACCAGCAGCACATCGCAACCGGTGATGTCCAGTTTCAGGCTGTCGATCACCACGGGCTTGCCGGCGGCCTCGGTGGCGGTATGGTAGCTCGAGGCCCGGACGCAGTCGAGGCGCAGGGGCACGCGCAGCAGGCGGAGGAGGTCGGCGGTGAAGATCAGCGCGCCGTTGACGATCGCGATGACGGTGAGATCGCGTCCGCGATAGGCCCGGTTGATTTTTTCGGCGAGGGCGGCGATGCGGCGCTTGACGGCGGCTTCGCTCACGAGCACGTGATCGAGATGCTTCAGCTCGGGGATGGTCTGGGGGGCGGCCATGCCGGACTAAGGGAAAAAGCGCGGAGGTTGGCAACTGTTACAAGCGCCGCGCCGGGGGTTTATTTTTTTGACTTCGCCCGGGGCGGGCGGTTGCCTGCGGCCCACCCGCGCCGCCATGATTTCCATCGAGGTTCAGCACCTGACCAAGCGCTTCGGCACCGTGGTGGCGCTGCACGGCCTCGATCTCCGGATCAACCCGGGCGAGCTCTTTTTTCTGCTCGGGCCCAGCGGCTGCGGCAAGACCACGCTGCTCCGCTCGCTCGCGGGCTTCTACATTCCCGAGGAGGGCCGGATCCTTTTCGGTGAGGAGGATGTCACCCGGCTCGAGCCGCACAAGCGGAACACGGGAATGATGTTTCAAAGCTACGCCCTCTGGCCGCACCTGACGGTGGGGGAAAACGTCGCCTTTGGCCTCGAGGAGCGGAAGGTGGCGCGCGCCGAGATCAAGCGCCGGGTGGACGAGGCACTGGGCTCCGTCCACATGGCGCCGTACGCCGATCGGAAGCCCAACCAGCTTTCGGGCGGCCAGCAGCAGCGCGTGGCACTGGCCCGCGCGCTGGTCATCCGGCCGCGTTGCCTCCTGCTCGACGAGCCGCTGTCCAACCTCGATGCGAAACTGCGGCTGGAGATGCGCACGGAGATCCGGCGAATCTGCCAGGAGTTTCAACTCACGACGGTTTACGTGACGCACGACCAGAAGGAGGCGCTCTCGATCGCCGACCGCATGGCCGTCATGGAGAGCGGTCATATCCTGCAGGTCGGCACGCCGCGCGAGGTGTACAAGCGGCCCAACTGCAAAACCGTCGCCAACTTCATCGGCGAAACGGATTTTTTCCCGGGCCAGGTGCGCGGCGTGTCCGGCGATCGTGTGACCGTGGAGACCGCCGCAGGCCTTTTCGAAGGCGTTTCCGGCGATCCCGCCGGCGCTCCCGCGGCGGGAGCGCCGGTGACAGTTTCAATCCGGCCCGAGTGCTGGGAACTGCATCACGAACCGGTGGCGCGCAATGCGGTGCGGGGGCGGATTGGTCACTCGATCTACCTGGGCGACGTGGCCCAGTACGAGTTTGTCACGGAGGGCGGGGTATCCCTTAAGATCATCGAACGCAACCCGCGGTTCATCGACGGCGCGGTGCGCGGTGAGCTCCACGCCGCGGTCGACGCCGAGGATGTGGTCGTGCTGACGGCTTGACCCGCCGGGAGCAAACTCGCGTGAAACGCTGGCTCCTCATCCTGGCCCTGGTTGCGGTGGTGGCGGTGCCCTTTCTGCTGCGGCCCCGGCAGACGGCCCTGGCCCGGGCCGACCACACGGTCGTGATCATCACGCCGCACAACGAGGCCCTCCGGCACGAATTCGCGCGCGGTTTCCAGGATTGGTACCGCCGGAAGACCGGCCAGACGGTGGCGATCGACTGGCGCGTGATCGGCGGCACCAGCGAGATCGCGCGCTATCTCGAGTCCGAATACGTGGCGTCGTTCCAGAATTATTGGACGAACAAGCTCGGCCGACCCTGGAGCACCGACGTCCAGGCGGCCGTCGCCAACGGCCGGCTGCCCCAGGATGCGTCGCCCGCCACCCGGGAGGCGCGCGCGGCCTTCCTGGCCTCGAATGTCAGCTGCGGCATCGACGTTTTTTTCGGTGGCGGCAGCTACGACTTCATCCGGCAGGCCGATGCAGGCCGCCTCGTCGACTCCGGCTTGCTCCAGCTGCATCCCGACTGGTTCGGCGACCAGGTCATTCCGCAGTCATACACGGGCGAGATTTACTGGGACAAACAGGGCTTGTGGCTCGGTTGCGTGCTGAGCAGTTACGGCATGGTCTACAACCTCGACGCTCTGGCCCGGCTCGGCTTCACGGATCCGCCGCACGAATGGACCGACTTGCAGGATCCGCGTTATCAAGGCGAGCTCGCGCTCAGCGATCCGACGAAGAGCAGCTCCATGGCGAAGGCGTTCGAAAACATCATCCAGCAGCAGATCCACGAGGAGTGGGCACGGCTTGCGCGCGCGACCGGGCGGCCGCGCGCGGAGCTGGAAAACGAGGCCATCCGCCGCGGTTGGGACAACGGCCTACGCGTGCTCCAGCGTCTCGGGGCCAACGCACGCTATTTCACCGACACCTCGCAAAAGCCCCCGATCGACGTCATGCAGGGCAACTCGGCGGTCGGCATTTGCATCGATTTCTATGGCCGCGAACAGGAGCAGAGCGTCGAGGAACGCAGCGGGCGCAAACGCCTCGGCTACTTTTCGCCGCCCGACGGGACGGTGCTGTCGCCGGACCCGATCGCTTTGTTGCGCGGCGCGGCGGATCGCGCCGCGGCGGTGGCGTTCATCGAATACGTGCTCTCGATGGAGGGGCAGAAGCTCTGGAATCTCAAGCCCGGCACGCCCGGCGGCCCCAGCCGTTACGCGCTGCGCCGGCTGCCGATTCGTCGCGATTTCTATGAGGAAAAGGAATTTCTGCCGTACCGCTCCGATCCGGACGTGAATCCGTACGCCGGCAAAAGTCCGCTGATCTACAACCCGGCGTGGACCGGCGGGGTTTTTCGCGAAATGGCCTTTGTCATCCGCGTGATGTGTCTCGACACGCACCAGGAGCTGGCGGCGGCCTGGCGCGAGATCAACCGGGCCGGCCGGCCGGCGGCGGCGCTGGCGGTGTTGGACGATCTCAGCGCGGTCAGCTACGATCAGGTGCGGGACCGCATCAGGCCGGTGCTGAATTCGAAGAACAAGGTCGACGAAATCCGTCTGGCCCGCGAACTCGGCGACCAATTCCGCCGGCAATATCTCCATGCCCTGGCAATCGCCCGCGACACGCAGCGATAAGGTGGGCGCGGGCCGCTCGCTTGCCCCTGTTTTCGGCTTGCCCCGGGGGGGTGTACGAAAAAGGCTGTTTTCTCCCGCCCGCGCTGCACCCCGGCCCCGTTTGGACGAAAGACCTCACCCTCGACCGGGCGTCGGCGGGCGGAAGCAAAGCCCAAAATCCTGATGTACCATCCTTGGCGGTTGGAACCTCCTGCCCCTGCGCGGCGAATTCTGATTTGGATATTCCTGGCGACCTGCCTGCGGTTTGTCTCCAACCCGGCGATGGCGGCCAAGCCGCCGGAGTGGGACCCGATCCCGGCTGCAGATATGGGGGCCCGTGATTCGGCTCTCAACCCGGGTACCGGGGCGGAAATCCTGTTTTCCCGCCAGAATCTGGAAGAGGATGAGTATGGCTTGGAGTCGGACAATTATGTTCGGGCGAAGATCTACACGCAGGGGGGAATCGACGAGCAAAGCCTGCTGCGCATCATCTACCGCAAGGAAGCCACATTACGCAATCTCGCGGCGCGCGTGGTGAAGCCAGACGGAACGGCCGTTGAGCTCGGAAAGACCGATTTTCATGAATCGACGCTAGCGAAGGAAGAGGGCAAAGAGGACTTGAAGCAGATTGCGTTCGCCTTCCCCAATCTGCGCCCGGGTGACATTGTGGAATATCGGTGGCGCGAAGAGGAGGGAAATTGGGTTACATTTTGGGCATACTGCCAGGAACGGATTCCGGTCCGCGAATTCAAGTTTACCATGGATGCCACCAATGGTGCCGTCGTCTCGTGGCAGAATTGTCCTGAGGCAGAGTCGTTCGGAAAGGACACGACGAAATACGGCGTGATTATCCGGAATCTGCCAGCGTACACCCCGGAGGATTACATGCCGCCCGAAATGGACTGCCGGGGCTGGATTCGGATGCTTTACCGAACCCGTAACGAGTCGATTGAACAGGGCTGGCTGAACGAGGGCAAATCCTTGGCGGACTTCGTGGACCAGAATACGTCGCCCAACGGCGCCCTGAGAAAGAAGGCCGAAGAGCTCACCGCGGGAGTCCAGGACAGCACCGAGAAGCTTCGCCGCCTATATAGTTTCTGCCAAACGGCGATCGTCAACTATACTTGGAACAACACACCCGAAATCGCGACACGGAGGGAAAAGCTACAGAAAACGTTCTTTCAGAACGCCCGCGAAACTCTCAATCGCGGTCTGGGATCCGCCGCCGAAATTGACTGTCTGTTCGCCGGACTCTCGCGCGCGGCCGGCTTCGAAGTGCGGAAAGTCCTTTACGCGGCCCGCAACGTCCTGCTGAAGGTGAAGATCCGCGACGGCTGGCAGTACATGAATTCGTCCTTCGTCGCCGTGAAAGTGAACGGAACGTGGCAATACTTCAGTCCCGGGGATTATTACGTGCCGTTCGGCAGCCTGCATCGGTCCGGCATGGGCGTGCTGGGGATGCTGTGCGACGAGAAGAAGACCGATTTCGTCTTGCTTCCGTCGAGCGGGCCCGAGGACAGCACCGTCCAGCGCAAGGGCCGGTTTGAACTTTCCGCCGACGGGATCCTCGAAGGTGACATCGACGAAGTGCTCACCGGATGTCAGGCCCAGGCGAAGAAGGGAGCCAGTTGGGGTCAGACCCTTCCGGAATTGGACCGCGGTGAGCGCGAGCGGATCACGCAGCGTCTGCCGACAGCGGAAGTCACGGACATCCGGTGGGAAAACCTCCAGTCGCGCGACCAGCCTGTCCGGCTGCACTATCATGTGCAGGTGCCGGGTTACGCGCAAAAGGTGGGCCAGCGCTTGGTTTGGGCGGAGGATTTCTTTGACGCCGGAGAAGCCCCCTTGTTCGCCCCCGCCACCCGAAAATATCCCGTGCTTTTCCCGTATGCGTGGACGTCGCACGACGATCTTGAGATCAAATTGCCGGAAGGATTTGTCCTCGATCAACCCAGCGCCCCTCACAACGTCGGCCGGCCCACCGATCCGGTCCGGGCGACTTTCGCCGCCAGTTACGATCCGAAGCGGCGCACTCTGGTCTACCACCGTGATTTCCTGGTCGGGGCGGGCGGCCTGCTCGCGTTTCCCGTCTCCGACTATCCGTGGATCAAGCACACCTTCGACGCGTTGCATGAATCCAATGCCCACACCTTGGTCCTCAAGCGCCGGCCCAAGCCCCCCGCCGAGTCGCCCGCACCGGTCGATGCCTCCGCGCCGAAGGCGGCTCCTTCCGCACCATGAGGCCCTTCCGACGGATCCCGACCGCCTTCGTCACCCTGCTTTTTGGCTGGCTCGCGAGTTGCCTGTGGCCCGTGGCCGCCGTCGCCAGGGTGCCGGATTGGCTGGCGGCCGCTGCCCGGCAACCCACTGCCGCCGACTGGAGCAAGGCCCGGGGCGCAGTCCTCCTCGATCAGACCCAGGACGTGGTCGAGGACTCCGGGCAGGTCACCACGGTCCATCGCTACGCCGTTCGAATTTTGTCCCAATCGGGCACGGACCTCGCGTTCTCCTCCGTCAGCTACATCGACAAAACCGACAAGGTGCGGGCCGCCACCGCCTGGCTGGTGCGTGCCGGCAAGACTGTCAGTGCCGCGGACGACCGGAATTGGGTCGACGCGTGCGTCGTCAGCACCGGCGTGGTTTACGACGAATACCGACTCAAGTCGCTGAATTGTTCGGATCTGGCCATGATCGGAGACGTCTTTGGTTACGAAACCCGTGTTGTGGGCCGGCCTCTGTTCGCGCAATTTTTCCAACCGTTTGGCGGGGAGCTTCCGGCAGTGGCCGTCGAGTATCAAATCGTGGTGCCGGCAGGGTGGACGGTTGAGGCCAGCACGGAAAATGGGGACGCGCTGGCCGCGACGGTGTCTGCTGATCGCCGGACTTGGAATTGGGTCCGGCGGAATCGGGCCTATCGCCCGGACGAGCCCTGGCCCGCCCCCGAGGCGACCGGACCGGTCATTTTCGGCAACTACTTCCCTCCGCAGGACAGCCGCCGGGATGCCGGCCTGACCTTTCGCTCGTGGGGCGAAGTGGCCGCCTGGAACTTGCAGCTGGCGGATCCGCAATGTGACTCTGACGAGCGTCTGCGTGCCTTGGCCAGCCGGTTGACGGCGGATTGCCCCGACGCCCCCGCACGCGTCGCCGCCCTCTGCCGTTACGTGCAAAATCTCCAGTACATCGCGAACAACCGCAACCTCGGCGCCGGGTTTGGGTACCGCCCGAGGAAATCAACGGAGGTCGTCGACAAGGGATTCGGAGACTGCAAGGACAAGGCCAATGCGCTGTGCGCGCTCCTGCGCGAGGTGGGGGTGAAAAGCCATCTTGTCTCTGTGCTCTCGGATGAAAGCAGCACGGTCATGCCGGCCTGGCCTTCGCCCATGCAATTCAACCACGTCATTGTCGGAATCGAAGTGGCTGGAGCGGGGAAATTTCCTGCCGTGCTTTCCACGCGGCAATGGGGCTCCCTGCTGATTTTCGATCCCACCGATGCCTCCACGCCACTCGGCGGAATGCCTTGGTACCTCCAGGGGACCAACGGCCTCGTCATTGCTCCGGGCAGTGACGGTCTGGTCGCCCTGCCGCTATTGACGCCGGAACGGGACAGCCTCGTCGAGCGCCGGGTGGTGCTTGCGCTTTCGCCGACGGGAGGTGTTTCCGGCAAATCCATGTTGACCGCTTACGGACAGGCCGGTGCCGCGATGCGGCGCCAGCTTCGCAATGCGACGCAGGAAGACCTGAAAAGAAATGCGGCCGAAGCGCTGGCCGAAACGTTGACGGAGGTGCAGTTGAAGAACGTGGGCAGCCGGAACGAGCCCGAGTCCGACCTTTGCGGCCTGGAATACGAATTTACGTCACCTCGATTCGCTCAGCCGATGCCAGGGGCGATGGCGTTGGTTCATCTCGACGTCCTGAGCCGCGGCCATATTCCGACCTTCAGCGAAAAATCGCGCGAGACGCCGGTGTTTCTGCTGCCTTTTGAACTGCGCGACGAGGTCGTGCTGGAGGTACCCCCGGGTTTCGGCGTGGAGGAATGCCCGGAAGATATTGTCGTAGAAAGCCCGTTCGGACGCTGCGCCTGCTCGTATTCCGTGCAAGGGGGAAAGATCACTTTTCGCCGGTCATTTTCACTCCAGCGGCAAACCGTACCCCTCAAGTCCTACCCAGCACTGCGCAAGTTTCTATCCGACGCACTCACCGCAAGTGCGGCGGCCGCGCTGTTGCACAAATCCTGACCCGTGACTGCCGCCGGCCGCGCCGGCTATTCCCCCTCGGCGACGCTCCTCGAGCAGCCGCCCGACTCAATCGCCTTTCGGTGTCCGTCGGTAGACTCCCGGATCCAGTCGCGCCATATGTCGGTCGGCATGGGTGATGGGGGCGAAGCCAAACTGGGCATAAAGACTGTGCGCATCGCGCGTCACCAGGCTCCAGCGCCGGAGATCCTGCAACCGGGGGTGCCCGCTCGCCATGGCCATCATCGCCTTGGCGAGCCCCAGCCCGCGGTGTTCCTCCAACACATAGACATCGCAGACATAGCAAAACGTCGCGTAGTCGGAGACGAACCGCGCCAGCCCGACCTGGGCTGCGTCTGCCGCGTAGGCGCCGATGCAAAGCGAATTCCGCACGCATCGTTGCACCGTTTCCAAGGGAATGTGTTCCGCCCAATACGACCGGCTGAGGTAGGCGTGAATGGCCGCGGGCTGCAGCCGGTTCGGATCGTCTGAAATCAAATAGCGGCCTAGGCGATTTTCGTTAAAGGGCGGATTCATGGGGTATCGGTCAAAATGTGGATGGTCTGGCGCCTCGAAAGCTCAAACTGTAACCGCGCCCGCTCCGCCGCCAGACGGGCGTGGATCGTCCCCGAATCGAAGAGCGGGACCGCGCCGAGTCCGCGTCCCCCCAAATCAACCGTTTTCCGTGCAACCCCAAGCCGGATTTTGACTGTTTCGTTGATGATCCGGTAGTAACGAATGGTGGATTCCCGGCTCGTGCTGCCGCGCAGGCCGGTCGTTTTCATGGACGCAGGCTGGGGTCGGCCGGCTGCTACGGAAACTTTTTCGAACTGTAACTTCCGGGCTTCTTGACACCTGTACGGGCGGCGGCTATCTCACGGCTTCGTGGCTATGGAAATCGCGCTCGATCAGCCCGTGCTCGTGTTGAACCGCCTCTGGCAGGCGGTGAACATCATCGGCGCCCGCCGGGCCTTCGCGCTGCTGTCCCGGGGCCATGCGCAGGTCGTCCACCAGACCGAGGACAATTTCCGCACCTTCTCGCTCATGGACTGGGTGGACTTCTCGGTCTACAACCCGCCGATGGATGCGCTGGAAACGGTGCACACGGTCAATCGCACGATCCGCCTGCCGCGCGTGATTCTGCTGACCTTCTTCGACAAGCTGCCCTGCAAGGAGTTGAAGCTCACCCGCAACAATGTTTTCGAACGCGACGACGACAAGTGCCAGTATTGCGGCCAGATCTTCGCCCGCGAACAGCTCAATCTCGATCATGTCATTCCGCGGCACTACGGCGGCAAGACGACTTGGGAGAACATCGTCTGCTCCTGCGTCAAATGCAACACGCGGAAGGCCAACCGCCTGCCCCACGAGGCCCATATGCGGCTCGTGCGCAAGCCGGTGCGGCCGAAGTGGCGCCCGGTGATCTCCCTCGTCCTCGGCAACCACGGCCGGGAGAAATGGCGGGATTTTCTGGATGTGGCGTACTGGAACGTGGAGCTGGAGGAGTGACGGATATATCGACCGGCGGCATTGCACGTGCATTGATTTTGCGATGAAACGAATTCTCCTCTCTCTTCTGGTCGCCTTGGCGCTTGCGCAGGTTTTGCGCGCCGGCTCGGACGACGAGCGCCTTGCCCAGCTCCGGGAGGAGATCAAGACGATCGAGGGCGTGGCGGCGGACGCGGCCAACGCCAAGGATCGACCGCGCTTCGACCACCGCCTCGAACAACTCCGACAGGAGCTCCAGATCCTTGAGAAACGCCAGGCCTTGGACAACCAGGAGCGCGACCTGCGCACCGACCGGAAGTCGTCGCCCCGGGAGGAACTGTGGGAGACGTTGCAGCAGGTGCCGGCAGATTCGGTGGCCGCCGAGGCCCGGTTGGGCGATCTCGCGACCCGCCGGGTGGCTGCCGCCGCGGCCCGCGACGCCCTCAACCAGCAGATCGCGGCGCTCCCCAAGGAGAGCAAGGAGCCAAAAGAGTCCAACGAGGGCAAAGAAACCAAAGAAACCAAGGAGAACAAGGAAACCCCCGACGAAGCGGCCATTGTGGCCCGGCGGGCGGCGGCCGAAGAGAAGCTTTTCAGCGCCAACGAACAGATGCGCGCCATCGCCCGGCAACAGCAAGCGGCGGAGGACGAGATCGACCTCGTGCACCAGGCGCAGGCCTTGCGCGAACACATCCACGCCTCCGATGCCCCGGTCCACCCGTCGCTGCGCACGCTTTTCTCCGATCTGTTGCAGGTCAGCAATGACTCGGGGGCCGACCAGCTGCTGCAGGAGCGCCTCACCAATGTCGGCGAAAGCCTGGGCAACAGCGAGGCCGCGCTCGAGCAGGCCCGGCAAAAACTGGTCAGTTTCGACCAGCAGCTCCAGCTGCTGGAACAGCAAACCGGCTTTCTCCATCGCAATCCCAAGGTGGAGGAGTTCCTGGTCACGGAGCAGGCGCAGAAGGACTCGCTGGGGGCGCGCCTGCCGTTCCTGACGGATCAGGTGGACGCGCTCCGCAAGAGCCGGGATGTCCTGAAGCTCCGCCAGGAGTTGAACACCCTTGAGGGCAGGTATTTTTCCACCAAGCTGAAGGATCTGCGCGCCGCCTACCTCCGGTTGCTTTATGTGCCGGCGATTGTCGGCGTGTCCCTTATTGTGCTCTACCTGCTGGCCAGCCGTTTCATTCTGCCGCGGCACTACCACAAGGAAGAGCTCTTCCTCGCCCGCCGCCTCGGCCGGTATTGCATTGCCCTCATCATCGCCGCGGTGGTCGGGATCAGCCTCATCGAGGACATCACCCTGCTGGCCACCACGCTCGGCCTGGTGAGCGCCGCGTTGGTCATCTCCGTGCAGGATGTGTTCGCCTCCTTTTTCGGTTGGTTTGCGATCATGCTCGGGCGGAAGTTCACGATCGGCGACCGGCTGGAAATCGAGGGCGTGCGCGGCGACGTGCTCGACATCCAGATTCTGCGGACGACCCTGATGGAGGTGAACAACTGGCTCGGCGTCGACCAGCCGACCGGACGCGTGATCTTCGTCCCCAACAATTTCGTCTTCAAATCGAAGGTCTTCAACTTCTCCCACGGCCACCCCTACATCTGGAACAAGATCGAGGTCGAGGTCACCTACAGCACCCCGGCCGCCAGCGCCATGGCGCTTTTCACCAAGGTGCTGGAGGAGGAAACCCGCTCGGACTTCGAACTGGCCCGGACCGCGGCCACGGTGATGGAACGGCGTTACGGCGTCGAGGATGCCGACTATCATCCGAAAATCTACACGCGCATCGCGGACAGCGGCGTGATTTTCAGCCTGATCTACGTGAGTCATTTCCGCGACACGGCCATCACGCGGAACCGGATCAACCGCCGGCTGATCGCCGAGCTCGAATCGCACGAGCACATCCAGCTCGCCTACAATACCCTCGCGATCCAGCAGATTGCGGGTGCGACCGAGGGGCCGTCGGCCGTGCTGGGGCAGGACTCGACCAACGCGCCTTTTCCCTCCGTCGTGATCAGAAAACACTGAGCATGGTCGCGAGCATTGTCATCACGGTCATCGGGGCGGACCGGCCCGGGTTGGTGGAATTGGTGGCCGCCCGCGTGGCGGACCACGGGGGCAACTGGCTGGAAAGCCGGATGTGCCACCTCGGCGGCCAGTTTGCCGGCATCGTGCACGTCGAGGTCCCGGCGGAGCGCGGGCCGGAGCTGCGGCAGGCGCTGCAGCGGCTGGAGACGCAAGGACTGCGAGTGCAGTTCGACGCCGGTTCGGCCGGCGCGCCTCCCGTTGCGGGTCAATCGGTGGTCCTTGAGCTCGTCGGACACGACCGCCCCGGCATCGTCCGCACGATCTCCGGCGTGTTGGCGGCGCACAGTGTGAACGTGGAGGAGTTCACCTCCGAGTGCCTCAGCGCCCCGATGGGCGGCGGCCTGCTTTTTCAGGCGAAAGCGCGCGTGCAGCTGCCCGCGGGATTGAAACTCGAGAAACTCCGGGTCGATCTGGAAAAAATCGCCGCCGATCTGATGGTCGATCTCAAGCTCCAGCCGGCGGGGAAATGACGTAGCGCAGGCTTCCAGCCTGCATCGGAGCAGAGGGGCAGGCACGATGCCTGCGCTGCTCCTTTCACTGCGCCGGCGGCAGGGGGAGGATCACGCGCATCGTCGTTCCTCCCGGGCCCGTGTTGATCAGGGTGAGCTCGCCGCGGTGGTCCTTCATGATGCGGCGGGCGATGGCGAGGCCGAGGCCAGTGCCATCGACGCGGCCGGAGAGGAACGATTCGAAGATCCGCGGCTGCAATTCCGGAGGGATGCCGGTGCCGGTGTCGGTGAAATCGACCTGCACCAATCCGCCTTCGCTCGCGCAGTGGATGGCGAGCTTGCCGCCGTGGGGCATGGCCTGCAGGGCGTTGATGGCCAGATTGAGGAAAACCTGCTGAAGCTGACCCTTGTTGGCCTCGATGGCGAGAGGGGCGGCCGGCGGCGTGTAACGCAGCTGCACGCCCGATTGGGCGAGCTTCGCGCGCAGCAGATGCAACGTATCCTCGAGCACCTCGCCCAGCATCCAGCGGGAATGCAGGGCGGCGGGGGCGCGGCCGAAGGAGAGGACCCGGGCCACGATGTCCTCGAGCTGGGTGATTTTTTCGGTGATGACCTGGAGGTCGCGGCGCCGCGGATCGCCGGGGGGGAAATCCGCGCCGAGCGGACCGTGTAGCAGCTTGATCACGGTGAGGGGGTTCCGGATCTCGTGGGCGATCTCGGCGGCGAGCAGCCCGAGGGTGGTGAGCGTCTGGTTCTTGCGCAGGATTTCCTCGGACTGGAAAACCCGGGCATAGAGGCGCGAGTTGTGCAGGGCCACGGCGGCGAAGCTGGCCAGGGCGGCCAGCAGGCGTTTCTCGGCGTCGGAAAACCGGTGCGGGCGTCCCTTGTAGACCGCCAGCACGCCGGTCGGGGCGCCGTCCACCAGGACCGGGGCCACGAGCGCCGAGCAGATTTCGGGGTCGGTCGGCCGGTCGATCGCGCCGTGCACGCCGTGGGCATCGAGCGACTGGAATTCCAGCACCCGGCCGGTGCGCAGCGCGATGGCGAGGAAGGATTGTTCCGCCCCGAACGGTTCGGCCCGCAGCGCCTCTTCGGGAAAGGAGAGCTCGGTGCTCGAGGCCTGCAGATCAAAAATCTTTTGCTCCGGATCGCAGGCGTGGAGCGTGCAGAGGCGGGCGCCGAAGAGCTCGCGGCCGCTGCGGGTGAGGGTGGCCAGCAGGTCGCCTTCCTCCAGGCGGGCCACGAGGGAATGACCGAGATCGACCAGGGTCTCAAGCTGGGCGGACTCGCTGCGCAGGCGCTCCAGCTGCCAGAGGCTGTTCAGGGTGCGGGCGGCTTCATTGGCGAAAGCGGCGAGCCGGACGAGATCGGCGTCGGTGAAGGCCTGGGCGCGGTCCGCATCGAGGTTGATGACCCCGACCGCCTGGCCTTTGGAAAGCAGCGGGGCGGCGATCTCGGAGCGGACGCTGGCGCGGGCCGCGATGTAGCGCGGCTCCTTGGAGACGTCGGGCACCACCAGGGGACGCCCGTGCAGCGCCACCCAGCCAGTCACGCCCTGACCCAGTTTCAGGGCGAAATCGCCGGTGTCGGGGGGCAGGCCCTGCTGGACGACGATTTCCAGGTAGCCGGTGTGAGGATTGAGCAGTGAAAACGAGCCGCTTTCCGCCGGGATCACCTGCATGACCTCCCGCAGGAAAATCTCCTTGGCGGCATCGGCGCTGACATCCCCCGCGGTCAGGGCGGCGATGCGGTGGAGGACGGCGATGTCGTCGGTGCCGGCGGATTTCATGCGGTCCGGATTCAGAACAGTTCCCGCATGATTTTGGGAGAGAATTCTAGCCGGGGCCTGCCCCCGCTTCCGGAGTTGATGTCAAAGGCTCGAGCCTTCGGGCCGGCTTTGCGGAGGGCGGCGCGGCGGGCGAAATGCAGACAATTTCAGACAAAGTGCTGCGGGAAGACCGTGCTAACCGCCAGCCAATGCCTTGGAGAGCGCGGTGCGCAAAAGGCCGAGGCGTTCGGCGTCCAGCGGAGTCTGGTCCCCCGACTCGAGATAGAAACTGTCGATGGCGAGGCCGCGCTGCGTATAGACGCGGGCGGCGGTCAGGCTGAAATTATGGGCAGCGATCTCGTGGCCCACACGGTAGAGCAGGCCGAAGCGGTCGGCGGCGTGGATTTCCACGATCGCCCGCGGTGAGGCGATTTCCAGATAAACCTCGACGCAGGGTGAAACCGCGGCGTTGCCGGCCAGGCCGCCGAATTTTTTCGCCTGGGCCGAGATATCGGGTCCGAGATCGCGGCTGGCGACCAGCGCGGCCTCGACCGTGCGGGCAAACGACTCCCGGGCCTGGGCGTCGCGCACGGGCCCCTGGCCGGGCTCGCTGACCTCAAAGGTGTCGATGGCGATGTGATCGCTCCGGGTGGTGATCTTGGCGGAATAGATATTGAGCCCGGCCACGCTGAACGCGCCGGCCAGCTTGTAGAAAAGTCCGGCGCGGTCCCAGGTGACGATATGCACGACGCTCAGGCCCCGGGTGAAGTCGTCGTGCCACTCGATCACCGGCCGCAGGGTTCCGAGGGAATCGGCGGCGGAGATCGAGTGCAGCAGGCGGTTGACCATGCCGATGTGCAAGGCGACCTCGCTGTCCTCCGTCTGGACGAAATAACGGTCGGGCAGCAGATTGAAGTGCGCGTCGATCTCTTCGGCGTGGATGCCGCTGACGGTATCAGCGATGCGCTGCTGGCGACTCATGAGATAAATAGGTGATGCGCAGACTATGCCGGAACCATGCCAGCCCGGGTCATATTTTACGTATAGAAAGTGTTTACTGATCTGACCGACAATCCTTTGCCGAACTGAGAGACCAGCGTGGCGCGCCGGCTAAAATTCCAGTTGACGACTTCGCCGCGCCCCCAATAGTCGGCCGTCTCCCCGCGGGAGTAGCTCAGTTGGTAGAGCACCACCTTGCCAAGGTGGACGTCGAGAGT
>CAYZGG010000085.1:0-18147 GCA_964477955.1 uncultured Opitutaceae bacterium | reverse complement strand
GGCGTCGAGTCGGGACAAAACACGCCGGAACTGCCGGCGCCGGCCGCCGGCCCGGGACCAGATGCGCCGGAACAATCCGCGCACTCCGGCGGCGCCCCGACCGGAGAGATACCCACCGGTGTCGCCGCCACGTTGCGCGGCGAGGCCGGAGAGGTCCAGCGACCGCCGCCGGCCGCCACCGGCAGCGCCGCGCCCGAGGATGCGGGCAGAAAAAGCGCGGGCCAGGCGGCCCCCGACGATGATGCCGTCGCCCAGCCGCCGGTGTCGACAGGATCAAAGCTCGCGGCGGATGAATCAAAACCGGGAACGCATGCGGCCAAAGCCCGCGCGCCGGTGGCGAGTCTCGCCGGCGGTTCGACCGAGCGAAAATTTGAATCGCCGAAGGATGCCGCTGGCTCGCAGCTGCCCCCCGATGTGAGCACGACCAGCGTCGGGGTGCTCAAAGCGGCGCTCGCGGGCGGGCGCGTGCCGTCGCCGGGCGGCGTGAAAATCGAGCAGCTGCTGAATTACTTCCCGATTCGCTGCCTGGAGCCGGGCCCGGGGACGGCCTTCGCGGCGACGCTCGAGGCGGCGGACGCGCCTTGGGATCCCACGCACCGGCTGGTGCGGGTCAGCCTCAAGGGTCGCGACGCGCCGGTGCCGGCGCGGGGCGCGGCCTGTCTGGTGTTGCTGATCGACATCTCCGGTTCGATGGCGGCCCCGAACAAGCTGCCGTTGGTGCGGGAGGCGGTGCGTCTGCTGCTCGGTCATCTGCGACCGGACGATCGGATCGGCATCGTGACGTTCGCGGAGGAGCCGAGGCTGGTGCTTCTGCCCACGCCGGTGATGGAGGCCCGCGAGATCCTGAAAGCGCTCGAACCACTCGAGGCGAAAGGCCCGACCAACGGCGGCGCCGGCCTGGAGCTGGCCTACGACCTCGCCAAGGCGCACCGGGCGGAGGGAGGCCCGACCTCAGTGCTCATTTGTTCCGACGGTGACTTCAACGCCGGGCCGACGCGCGAGGACGAACTGGCGAAGCTGATCGACCGGCAGGCGAAATCACAGGTCAAACTCAGCGTGCTCGGCTTCGGTCGCGGCCGCGCCATCGATCCGCGTTTGGAGGCGATGGCCCGGCGCGGCGGTGGACGGAGCGGCTACGTCAACACCCGGCGCGATGCAGAGCTGGCGCTGGTGCGGGAACTCGACGACCTGTTCGAACCCCTGGCCAAGGACGTGAAGGTCGAGGTGGCTTTCAATCCGCAGCGCGTGCAGGGCTACCGGCTGGTCGGCTACGACGATCAGCCGAGCGGGCTCGAGCCGACGGCGGCCCCGCCCGATGCCCGCACCGTCCTGCCCGGTCACGCGTTGACCGCCTTGTACGAAGTGGTGCCGGTGGCGGGCGCGGTTGGGGGCGACCTGTTGACGGTGAACGTCGGTTACCGCACGCCGATCGACGGTGTGTCGCACCGGCAGCAATTTTCCCTGAAGGAAGGTGGTGCGGGCTTCGCGCAGGCGAGCCTCGAATTCAAATTCGCCGCCGCCATTGCCACCTTCGGCCTGGTGCTGCAGAATTCGCCGCAGAGAGGCCGGCTGACGCTGGACGACGTCGAGGTCTGGGCGCGGGAATGCCTGGGGCCGGACGAAGGCGGGTACCGGAGCGAGTTTCTCTCGCTGGTCGAGCAGGCCCGGGCGGCGCGGCCGTGAGGCGGGCCTTTATGAACGGCAACAAGAGGGCTTGCGCTACGGGTGCCGGAGACCTATTTTGAGGTTACTATGACGGCCAGTGAAATCATCAGCCAGCTGCAAACCTTGGAGCCGGAGGAAGTGGCCAAGGTGTGCGAGTGGCTGAATGAAAAAAGTGCAGAATCACCTGCATTGCTGACCGCCGTTGACGCCGGATTACGCGCGCTGGAGCGCAACGGCGGACGAATCGTCAACCGGGCCGAGCTTGAGGGCAAGGTCCGGCAATGGTCTGGCGGATCGCACTGACGGACGAAGCGTGGGCCGACTTGGAGCGCGTCGTTGCCTTTCTCGCCCAAGAAGACCCGGCGATGGCCGAGCGAATCGGTCTGGAGTTGGTGGCGAGAATTTTTTCGTTGGATCAAATGCCCAGCCGCGGAGCCCAGGTTCGCTTGCGACCGGGACTTCGCAAAATTGTCCACCGGCACTACCTCATCATTTACCGGATCAATGACGCGGCTCGGCTGGTAGAAGTTATTCGCGTCTGGGACGGGCGCCAGGACCCGCAGAGATTGAGTTTACCGGCAGACTGAGGTTTTTGGGTTATTTTGAGTAGACTCCGGTTTTGGGAATCTGTGGAATTGTGATGCAACGGGCCTAATAAGGGCCATGCTCGCGCGTCGAAGGAGGCAGGTGACGTGAACACCGACAACCAAAGTCATGAAAGCCAAGCCTTCGTCCAAGCGGCCGTTGCACGCCATCAGGCGCCGCTCCTCCGTTACGCCACCCGGTTGTTTCACGGTGATGCCGACCGCGCTCGCGACGTGGTCCAGGATACCTTTGTCAAACTCCTCGGCCAGCCGCCGGCGCAAATTGACGGGCACCTCGCCGAGTGGCTCTATACCGTCTGCCGGCACCGGACGCTCGACGTCCTGCGCAAGGAGGGTCGCTTGAAACTGTTTGAAGAAGGCCAGGCCGAGCGCCTCACCACCGCCGAGCCGCGACCCGGCGCTGAGCTGGAGCACAGCGAGGCGCGGGCAGCGATGCTCCAGCTCATCACCCGCCTGCCTTCCAACCAGCAGGAGGTCATCCGCCTGAAGTTTCAGAGCGGTTTCAGTTACAAGGAAATCAGCCGCATCACGTCGCTCTCCGTCAGCAACGTCGGCTTTCTCATCCACACGGCCGTGTCGCGCCTCCGGAAGGAAATGGCGGCGCAGGCCGAATGACGGAACAAAGCACACGGAGAACAGACGACGGAAAACAGAGGACCGAGCAATGAATCACAGCCCAATTTCACCCGACGATCCCCGTCTGACCGCCTACGCCCTCGGCGAGATGGAGTCGGAGGAACGCAACCAGTTCGAACAACTCCTGCAGCGCGATGCCGGGGCCCGCGCGGCGGTCGAGGAAATCCGCGCCACGGTTCACGCGCTCGATACCGCACTCCAGGCCGAACCGCTGCCGGCGCCCGCGCCGGGCCTGGCCGAGGCGGCCATCATCCCGGGAAACAATCCGCGCCGGCGAGACGGCGCTCCGGTGCCGAAATCCACCAAACTCCTTCGTTTCCCCTCGCTTTATTTCTACATTAGCGGGCTCGCGGCGGCCTGTTTCGCGGTTTTTTTCGTGTATTGGCAACAGAACCGGCCGGCTCATGAGCAGAGCAAATATATCGAGGTGCCCCTGGCCCAAGCGCCGGCAGACAAGAAAGCAACGGGCGTTGCAATGAACCTTCCGGCGGCGCCTCCGGAAGGAGTTACGGTGGCGGCAGACGCTGCGACCACGCGTGATGGGGAAAAAGAGACGGATGAGTCGCGAGTCGGCGGGCAGTTGGCGAACCAGAAAACGGCGGCTCCGGCGGCCGTCGCTCGCACGCAGACCCTGGCCGGAGCCCGGGTGGCGGAGGCACCGGCGAAATTGAAAGATTTCGCCGACGCCGACACGGCGGCCCGACGTCGGATCGCCGAGGGTTCGGTCGGCGCGGCGCCGAAGCAGTTCAGCACGGAGGCCTACGCCCGCCTCGACGAGAACCCCTTCCTGGCGGTCGCGCAGAATCCGCTTTCGACCTTTTCCGTCGACGTCGACACGGCGAGCTACGCCAACGTCCGCCGTTTTCTCAACCAAGGGCAGCTGCCCCCGCGCGATGCGGTCCGCGTCGAGGAGCTGGTGAATTATTTCCCCTATCACTACGCGCCTCCCGCGGAGGAAGCGCGCGCCGATGGTGCTCCCGTGCCTTTCGCCGCGAGTCTCGAAGCCGCCTCCGCCCCCTGGGCACCGGAACACCGGCTCGTACGCATCGGCCTGAAGGGACGCGAGGTGAGCGATGCCGCCCGGCCGGCGGCCAACCTCGTGTTTCTCCTCGATGTCTCGGGCTCGATGGACGAGCCGAACAAGCTGCCTCTCGTGAAGCAGTCGATGAAGTTGCTCCTCGGCAAACTGCGCCCCGACGACCACGTGGCCATCGTGGTCTACGCGGGAGCCTCGGGCCTGGCGCTGCCCTCGACCAGTGTCCGCGAGCAGGCGAAGATCGCGGCCGCGATCGACGAGCTCACTCCCGGCGGCTCGACCAACGGCGCCATGGGCATCCAGCTCGCCTACGACATCGCCAAGGCCAATTTCGTAACCGGCGGCGTCAATCGCGTGATCCTGGCCACCGACGGCGACTTCAACGTCGGCGTGACCGGCGAAGGCGAGCTGACGCGGCTGATCGAGGACAAGGCCAGATCCGGCGTCTTCCTGACCGTGCTCGGTTTCGGCATGGGCAACTACAAGGATGCGACGCTCCAGCAGCTCGCGGACAAGGGCAACGGCAACTATGCCTACATCGACACGGCGGCCGAGGCGCGCAAGGCGCTGGTCGAGCAGGCGGGCGGCACGCTCGTGACGATCGCCAAGGACGTGAAGATCCAGGTGGAGTTCAACCCGGCCCGGGTGCAGGCGTACCGGCTCATCGGTTACGAAAAGCGCCTGCTGCGCAGCGAAGATTTCAACAACGACAAGGTCGATGCCGGTGAGATCGGTGCCGGACACACGGTGACGGCGCTCTATGAGATCGTGCCGGTGGGCGCCCCGGCTCCCGACACGGGCGGGCCGGTCGATCCGTTGAAGTATCAGAAAACGGCGGACCGCGCCTCCGCGGTCCGGACGGGCAGCGACGAGTTGTTGACGCTCAAGGTGCGTTACAAGGAGCCGGCCGGGAACGTGAGCAGCAAGTTGGAGTTCCCTCTCCGGGACGAGGGCCGGGCGTTCGCGGACGCCAGCGCGGACTTCAAGTTTGCCGCCGCGGTGGCGTCGTTCGGCATGATCCTGCGCGATTCGCCGCACAAGGGCAGCGCCACTTTTGCCGATGTCACCGACTGGGCCCGGGCGGGCCTCGACCAGGATGCCGGCGGTTACCGGGCGGAATTCATCGGTTTGGTGAAAACGGCGCGGGCCGCGATGCCCAACTGAAGGGGACGGCTTCGGACCGGACGGATGCAGTTCGAACTTCGGGGCGGGGTCGCCGGCCGGGAGTCCGTCGAACAGGCCGGCACCGTTCCGCCCGCCGCAATCCCGCAATCCGCGATCACCTTCCGCGCGAGTGGCAGACGGTGGGTTGTCATCCTTTGCCCGGAACAATGTTCTTAATAGGAACATTGTGGATGGTCGTTTGGCGGTGGTGGAAGGCGGGGTGCGGGCGGTGGCGCCGTCGGGCGGCGGCGCCGGCAAAGAGTGGGGACGGACCGCGGAAGTCTTCGCACTTTGGGGCGCCGGGCGACCGCGAGACAGCCCGGGCTTGCCTCGGGGTGCGGCGATTGCGCAAAGTGGGACATGGCTTTGTTCGGTTCGCTTTTCCTTCTGCCCGGTCAGGCGCCCGCCGCGGAAAAATTCGCGGTGGCGTTCGCCTATGCAGGAAGTGCCGTGCGCCCGGGCTCGGAAGAACATCGCCGGATCCTGGCCCTGGCGCCGGGCGCCTCGGAGAAGATCGAGCTGGGCGGCGGCGTGTTTGCGATCGAACAGGTCTATCACGCCAAGCTTCGCCCGGAGTGTTTCTTCGAGTCGCACCGGAAATACATCGACGTGCAGGTGATCGTGGAGGGGGCCGAGGCGATGGAGGTTGAGGACATCGGGCGGCTCGTGGTGACGCAGCCTTATCTGGAGGAGCGCGACCTCGTCAAATACGCCGAGATCGCGACGGCCTCGCGTCTCGTCGTGCGGGCCGGGGAGGCGGCGGTCTTTTTCCCGACCGACGGCCACATGCCGTGTCTGCGGATCGCGAGCGGCGACAGCGCGACGGCGTTGGTGCGCAAGACCGTGGTGAAAGTGCCGGCCGGCTGAGGCATGAACTACCGGCACCAGTTCCACGCCGGCAACTACGCGGATGTGTTCAAGCATGCGTTGTTGCTCAAACTGCTGCGCAGTCTGCAGCGCAAGGACAAGGGGATCCTTTATCTCGACACGCATGCCGGCCGCGGCGGCTACGACCTGGACGCGACGAGTGCGCTGCCGGACGGGCGCGAGCGAGCGCCGGAGTGGCCGCAGGGAATCGGGCGGCTGTGGTCGCAGACCGACGAGGTTTTGCGCGACTACCTGGCGTTGGTCCGCCGGTTCAATCAGGAACGCGGCGGGGCGGAGGAGGCGCCGCACTTTTATCCAGGTTCCCCGTGGTTCGCCGCCGCGCTAGCCCGGCCGCAGGACCGCCTGGCGCTGTGCGAACTGCGCGAAGACGATGCCGAGGCGCTGGAATTCGAGCTGCGCCACCAGCCGAAGGCGGCGGTGCGCGTCATGGACGGCTACACGGCATTGCGCGCCATGCTGCCGCCGCCGGAGAGGCGGGCGCTGGTGCTGATCGATCCGCCATTTGAGAATGCGACCGAGTTTGCCGACCTCCGCGAGGGGCTGATCGGCGCCCTGCGGCGGTTTCCCGGCGGGGTTTACGCCGTGTGGTATCCGCTCACCGAGCGCGCGCGCAGTGAGCGGTTCCAGCAGGACCTGCTGGATTTGCCGCGGACGGCGGGCCTGGAGCCGCCGCCGGCGATGATCGCGGAATTGCGCGTGGCGGGAGAGACGGCCGAAATGCGCATGAAAGGCTGCGGCCTGCTCGTGCTGAATCCGCCGTGGCAGATCGAAGCCGAATTCCGGGCGTTGCTGCCGGTGCTGGTGGAGCGGCTGAAAATCGACGACGCGGCGACGATGCGCGTGGCGTGGCTGGTGCCGGACCGTTAGGCCGGCTCAGCTCCGGGCGCGCGGACGACGGTGGGTGACACGCGTCGAGGAAAAAGGCAGCGGATCGAAATTGGCGGGCGGAATGGGCAGGGCGGGCGCCTTGAAAAGAGGACGGCCCCACAACACGTCGCGCGACAACGCGAACTTCGCCGGCGCATGCAGCGCCGAGGGCGGCGGCAGGTCGAACGATTGAGGGAAGTGCGTCATGGCTGAATTGGTTTTAGGTTAGGTCGGTGGTCAACAGATACAGAACCCGGAACGCGTGCAAATGTTCCACGAAACATCGGGGTGACATTCACAATGCTTTGATGATTCCCGCGTGTGACAAATCGGTGTCGCGCGGAACCGGCGGGATGGGCGGGCCGCCTACCCCTAGGCGGCCCGCCACATGTTCTACCCCTCTTCCCGCTTCCGTCCTCGACCTGTAAGCCAGGGCGAGAGTCAGCCGGGAGAAATTCCGGTCGCGGTCAGGCGACGCGGCGCTGGCGCGCCGGCGGCCGGGCGAAGAGCGACGTTCGTTTGGGCACGACAATCGTCAACACCCCGTCGCCCAGCTCGGCGTGCAACTGGTCGAAATCGAAGCCGAGGCCCAGCCGGAGTTTGAGCTGATAGTCGTGCTGGGCGTTTTCCAGTTGCAAGGCCTGCCAGTTGACGCGCACCACGCGCGGCTTCCGCGCCGTGACGATCAGGTCGGGGCCGCGGGAGACGATCTCCAGACCGTGGTCGTCCACGCCGGGCACCAGAATGGTCAGCTGCAGCGACTGGGAGAGATCCGTGCATTCGTAGTGCGGCTGGCGGAAAGCCGTGCCGGGTTCCGGTTCGGTATCGCTGGGACTGTGTTCTGGGATGATCGTATGCATGACAAAAAATGAAAAAGATTGAGGCTCGTCGGTGTTTGCCGGCGGTCTCCTGGGAATTTGACGTTTACCTCGGTGGGTCTCGTCAGGCCAGGCAGCCCGCGTCGGTGTGTTTATTGGCCCAAATGGAAGCGCACTGGCACTGCTGCAGCATTTGCTGCAGGCCACGGCGCAGGGCCGCCTTCGTGAACGAAGCGCGGGCCGGGAGGCGGTGGACTGGAGTGACGGCGGTCATTGAGTTGACGAAGATCGTGTTCAATTGAATCGGATCCTCAAGGGAGAACTTAAGCGGGAACCGTGCCAACCATGTCATTTCCGTAAAACTTGCACCGGCACAGTTGGCCGCCAAGCTGGCTTCATGAAGCCTTTACAGGACAAGAACGCGACGGTGGCGGAGTTGCGCGAGCGGGTGATGGCCTTTGCCCGCGAGCGCGAGTGGGAGCAGTTCCACACTCCGAAGAACCTCAGCATGGCGCTGGCTGCGGAGGCGGGGGAGCTGATGGAGCATTTCCTCTGGGTCGACGCGCGGGAATCGGCCGACACGGTGCGGCTTCCGAAGAAACGACCGCACATCGAGGACGAGATTGCGGACGTGGTGATCTACGCCCTGGAGTTCGCCAACGTCTGCGGCATCGATCTGGCCGCGGCGATCGAGGCGAAGCTGGACAAGAATGCGGCGAAATATCCGGTGGAGAAAGCCCGCGGCCGGGCGGTCAAATACACCGAACTGTAGGATTTGTCCGAAAGGCCGGCCGGGATCGGTGCGGCAATTGTGGGCGGGGCGCCTTCACCCCGCGAGGCGGGCGCTGCGAAAGCTGAAACCAGCGGGGTGAGGGCACCCCGCCCACAACTGGACAAGGCTCCTCCCGCGCGGGAAACCAAAAAAAGCGGCGCACCCTCGTGCACCGCCGTGGAAACCAAATTGCCGTCGAAGGCGCGGCCTGAATCAGGCCTTGCCGCCGTAGCTCAGGTAGTCGTCGAAATCGAGCAGATCGGCGAAGGAACGGATGTCCTCCCGCTCCGACTTGTGCCCTTTGATGACTCCGGCGATCCATTCGTGGCCTTCGTCGCCACCGGGACCGTTTTGCTCCATCCACGCCGACCAGGTCACGATTTCGTGCGGCTGGCGCTTGGCCTTCTCGTTGACCCAGGCGAGGATTTCGACGTCGGTTTTGCCGGACTTGATTGCGGCCAGCATGTCCTCTTGGTTGATGCTGGTGAAGGCGAAGAAGCGCTGGTCGAGCGGGCAGTTGTAGTGGTATTCCGCGCCTTTGCCGGCAAGGACGGCACGGGCCTTGTCGAGCAGGCGGGCGAGATGGACGTAGCCACCGAGGCGGACGCGCACACTGCGCGGCGGATGTTGGGTCAGGTCGGGCTGGCTGTAGTTGATCATGATTTTTTTGGATTCAGGGTTGAGGGATGGCGGGAGCGCGGTGGCAGGCACAGCCCGGAGAGCAGGCCGCCGGGGCGGGAGTCGAGCCGGCTTTTTCACCCACCCCCATGAAGCCGAAACCGCCGGTGATGACGCGCCGCACCGGTTCGCCGCTGTCGGGATGCCGGGTGAGGGGCGCGTCTTTCATGCTTTGCACCACCTCGAAGCGCCGGGGCGTTTCGGCGGAGTGCGGCGGGATGGTTTCGTAGAGGTAGGTGGCCATGCCAGAGCGGACAGATCATTCCGGAATGCAGATTCCGGATTTTTGCAAGTCATGCCGAACGGAATGGATCATCGGACCGGGGGCGGCGATCCGGGCCGGAATTAGAAGGCGTCGCCCTTCCAGCCCCACATGCCGCGAGGCACGGTGATGAATTTCACATAGATCCGGCCGGGCGGGATGCCGAGGTGGTCTTCGATCAGCTCGCAGAGGGCCTCGCTGAGTTTCCGGCTTTTGCGGGCGGAGAGCCCGATCGCCTTCAGTTCCAGAAAAGCCACCGGGTCGTCGGTGCCGGCGAAAAGCATGTGGGTATCGTCCTGCAGGGCGAGGACCACCAGATCTTCGGGTTTGGCGAGTTCCCGGGCGACCAGGGCGGATGCGGTCTTGAGGACGGTGCGCTCGGCCTTCTGGGAGAGCGGCAGATTCGTTTGGATCTTCAGGTAAGGCATGACGGCCTCCTTTCGGGCTCGGAGTTTGCACTGGCTCTGGCGACGTGTCACTACCCAACTCCGTGAAGACCTCCGTGACGCTCGAACGCTACTACGTCCTGCCGTGCTGCCTGTTGCTGCTCAACCTCTGCAACGATGTCATTTCCTACAAGGCCAAGGAAATCCACGATGGTCTGCTTCGCACGCTTTTCATCATGGGCATGGTGCTGTTCGGCGCCTCGCTGGTGGCCTTCGCCGTGGCGCCGGGCCTCGTCTGGATGGTGAAATCGCTGCGGCGCACCAGCCGGACCGCCGCCGGGGCGACAGGCGAGATGCTTTTTCTGGCCGGGTTGGGCCTCGTGATTTTCTGGCTCTACTACCGCAATTATATCCTGGGCACGGCGGCGATTTTGCCGGCGGACTGGCGCAATCCGCCGCTGGGGCACTGATATTTACCGCCACGCGGCTCGGATTTCCTCCGGTTTCCGGCCCTGCGCGCGCAGCGTGCGGAGCGCCAGCGCGTCGTGGCGTTTGGCGAGGCGGAGGCCGGTTTCATCGGTGACCAGCGGGCAGTGAAAAAACGCGGGCGGGGTCAGGCCGAGGGCGCGAAAGAGCAACAGCTGTCGGAACGTCGACTTGGCCAGATCGGCGCCGCGCACGACCTCGGTCACGCCCAGGGCCGCATCATCCACGACGCACGCGAGCTGGTAGCTCGGCAGATCGTCCCGCCGCCAGACCAGAAAATCGCCGAAGTCGCTTCCGGCGGTTGCGCGTTGTTCGCCGACGTTTCCGTCTTCGAAAACCAGCGTTTCGCCGTCGGGCACGCGGAAGCGCCAGTTGGTCGTGACCGGATCGGTTACGGGTGGGACTTTGGTCCCGGCGGGCGGGCGGAACTCGGGCGGATACAGCGGCTCGTCGTTTTCGTCGCCGTCGTGCGGGGCGCTGGCAGCGGCGATCACGTCGCGGCGGGAGCGATGGCAGGGATAGATGGCCCCCGCGGCGTGCAACCGGGCCAGGGCGGCGCGATAGAACGCCAGGCGTTCGCTCTGGCTGATCATCGGCCCGACCCAGGCGAAACCGAACCAGCGCAGGTCCTCGACCATGGCTGCGGCGAACTCCGCCCGGCAGCGCGACCGGTCGAGATCGTCGTTGCGCAAAAACAGCGTGCCCCCGGCCGCCCGGGCACGCGCCTGGGCCACCCAGAAAGTCCGGGCGTGACCGAGGTGCAGGTAGCCGGTCGGCGAGGGCGCGAGACGTCCGCGATAGACTGGAGCGGAAGCAACCACTGGTCTTCACTAATGGACACTAATCGCGGGCAGACAATCCCGGTCCTGAAATTTCAGTTTATTTCCAGAGGGTACAATACCCCGAAGCTTGCTTCGGCTTGGCTTGAAAATGCGGGAGCAGGCTTGCTCCCGACTCGTTCAACGTCGCGAGCAAGCTCGTCCCTCAAGGCGGATTGTCTCCGCCCGGAATCTTTACTAGTGACGATTAGTGTGAATTAGTGGTTTCCGTCCCATGAACTCCTTGTGCGTGTATTGCTCCTCCAGCGACCGGCTCGATCCGAAATATTACGAGGCGGCGACCGAGGTGGGAACGGAAATCGCCCGGCGCGGCTGGACTCTCGTCTACGGCGGAGGCAAATCCGGCCTGATGGGGGCGGTCGCGCGCGGCACCAAGGCCGGAGGCGGTCGGGTGGTCGGCGTCATTCCCGAATTCATGAAGGTGCGGGAACTGGCCTTCACCGCGGCCGACGAGCTCGTGTCGGTTCTCACCATGCGCGAACGCAAAATGGAAATGGAAGCGCGCGCCGGCGCGTTCCTCGCCCTGCCCGGCGGCTGGGGCACGCTCGAGGAAATCCTTGAAATCCTCACCCTCGCGCACCTCGACGTCCTGCAGAAACCCATCGTGATCTTCAACCAGGACGGCTATTACGACGAGCTGTTGGCGTTGTTCGACCGCATCGTCCGGGAAAAATTCATGCACGAAACCGTGCGCCGGAAATACGCCGTGGCCCGCAGCGTGCCGGAAATTTTTCCGCTGGTCGAAAACTGGAAGTCCATCGCCTCGGAAAAACAGTGGTTTCAGACGCGGTGAGGGTGGTAGTGGGAGCGAGCTTGTGCCGTGGAGAAGAGGTGGAACTGGACCTCCGTGGCCGGTTTTCGTTGCGCGACCGCATCAGCCCGCCCGGAGGTCGGGCTCCGCCTTTCCGCAGAGCAAGTTCGCGGGAAAATCGGCCTCAACTGCACGAGTCTGCATCGGCGCCGGCGGCAAAGGCCGCTTGTGAAGGGTAGAACGCGTTGACCACAACGCATTGAGGTTTTCCACTACGGTCGAAACCGCATCGGGGTCAATGCGGTCCACCCGGACAAACCCGTCACTGGTACAGTTTCACCAGATCCTCGCTGCGAACCCAGCCGGTCTGGCCGCCGGGGAAGATGAGGCGGGACCAGCTGCCGAGGAAGGTTTTGTCGACGATCGCGACGGACCCGGCGGCGAGCGGGGAGGTTTTCTGGGAGTTGTCCGCGTCGGTGGGAATGCTGCGCAGGGTGCCGGGTTTCCAGACGAGTGCGACGTCCGGGTGGGCCAGCGCGCCGTAGGTGCGGAGGCTGAGCGTGGCACACGCCGCCAGAAGAATGGCGAGCAGGATCGTGGCCAGGGCCGCCGGCCGGGCCCAGTCGCCGATTTTGGCGTAGCCTTTCAGCAGCAGCACGATCAGGGCGGCGGCGATGAAAAGCGAAGCGCTGATCAGCAGGAGCTGCCATTCGCCAGGCGAGGCCAGCCGGGCGAGGCCGTAGCGGCCGTGGCCGCGGGACAGCTCCACCAGTTCGTCCGGCGCGAGCCCCGAGCGCTGCAGGCCGAGCGTCAGATCCCACCGGGTTTCCTCCGCCCGGGGAGCGAGCAGGAAAGCTCCGGTCCATTCCGCCGTGGCTTCGGCCCAGCGGTCCTGCTGCGCGAGCGCCAACCCGAGATCGTGGCGCACGGTCCAGTCGCCCGGTTCGGCGACAAGGGCGGTGCGCCAGCCTTTTTCGGCGGCGGGGAAATCGCCCCGGTTGTAGGCGCGGGCAGGTTCTGCGCCGGAAAGCGGCGAAGGAAGGCTGAGCGCGGCCAAAAGGAACAGCGCGACCGAAACCATCGCCACCGGCGCGCCCTCCGGCACCCCGCTGGTTTTTGTCGCCCGGGCCCGGGCCAGGAACGGCAGCAGATTGACCGGGGCAAAGAGTGAAACTGGGGACCAGCCCGGGATTTTGATCGTCTGAAGCGCCGCCCCGGCACGGGCGGCCCAGTCCTTGGGCAGATCGCCGGTCCGGCCGTGCAAGGCCTGGTCGGCTTCGTCCCAGAGCGCGGTCCAGGTTTTGGCCGCCGCCTCGGATTGTCGGGCCACGGTGGCGCGGACCAGCCGGCTGTTCGGCGCGGCGTGCGGGATGGACCAGAGAATGGCGGTTTGCTGCTGCCAGGAGCGCAAGGACGCGCGGAGCGCGGGCGTCGGGCGGGGCAGGGCATCGACCGACGCGATCAGTTTTTCGAGGGCCTCGCGCCGGTGACGCTGCGGATCGGTGAGACGTGAACGCTGGGCGGCGAGCACCAGCCAGACGAGTGCGGGCACGGCGACCGCCCCGAGCGCGCACAGAGCGAACAGGGCGCTGACCCCAAAAGGAACGATGCCTCCGTCGCCTTCCGGCAGCGGGTCGCGCGGAAGATTTTCCGGCGGCACAGGCGGCTTCGCCGTGGGCGCGGCCGGGGCCGGCGTTCCGTGGCTGGGCGGCAGGTTCAGGGAAAACTGCACCGGGGCGCCCGGGGCGTTTGACTGAGGCTGACTGGCGCCGGGGACGGCCACGCTGATCGTTGCGGGCTCGGTCGTGATGGTTTTGTATTCGCCGGCGGCGGTGTCGAAGAAGGTGAACTTGACGGGGCCGAGGGTGTACTGACCCGGCTTGGTCGGGACGAGGACGACATCCTCGCTGAGGCGGCCGTCGAAGAGCGAATTGTCCTTCATCGTGCGTTTCGACTTGGGTTGGATCACCTGAAAATCGTTCGAGACCTCGCGCTGGGGCAGCCCGGAAATGTCCGGCCAGTTGCCGGTGCCGGCGAGTTCGAGCGTCCAGGTGACCGGTTCGCCGACGGTGGGCGCGGTGGGCACCACTTTGGAAACCAGGGAGAATTGTCCGACCGCGCCGCTGAAACCGGTCGGAGCGGAGGGAAGCGGCTGGATGTTCACTTCCAGCGGTTCCGAGCTGAGAATCTGCTGCTCGACCGCGGGGGAGGAGAAAAGACCGAAGCCGGTCCGTCCCACCACCAGATTAACCTGTTGCGAAGCGGGCTTGAGGGTGAAGGAGCCGGGCTGTTTGGCGTAGGCCTGCGTGGTCTGTGTGACGACGATGCGGCGTTCGCCGCGCTCCAACGTTTCGGAGGGTTCGGGTTTCGTCCACTCCCCGGCAACGAGCGGTACCGACGGCCATTCCACGGTGCTGGCGAGCGAATGGAAATAACGTTTCACCACGCTCAAAGTGTAAGTGACCGGAATCACCTCACCGGCCCAGAAGGTGTTTTTCGGCACGTCCAGCTTGGCCGAGGAGATGTCGTCGAGGGCCAGTCCGGTGCCGCCCACGGTGGCGTCACCGACGGTGTAGGCGGCGGCCCGTACGTGCAGGGAGCCTTGGTCTGTTGGCACCGTAAACTCGGGAACGGTGATCGTCGTGCGTTTGGTCGGACGGACCGGAAAGACCAGCGAAAAACGGCGCGTGACCTTGAAGTTGATCATGCTCGTCTCGCTGCTCTGCGAGGGCCGGCCGAAAGTCAGTCCGTCGACGGTCGGCAGTTTCAACTGCGTGAGGTCGGGTTCGCAGGCTTCGAAGACCAACGTCAGCTGGCTGACTTGGTTGAAGCCGAGCTGCCCCCCGGGCGGGTCCCAGCTGACCGTCTGCGCGAGGGCGGAGGCAGCGCCGATGCAGCAAACGGCCAGCAGTGTGGGGGCGCGTCTGCGGGCGACATTGCGGAAGGTCGCCTGCAAGCAGGCTCCTACCAAAGACAAGACCGTGCGATGTGAGAATGACAACATAGGGGTCACCAATCCTTGCCGCTCTTGGTCGTTTTTTCCTGCGGCCCCTGGAGGAGCTGCTGGAGTTTGACGGGAGAATCCTGATCTTTCACCTGTTCAAGTTTCTGCAGAGGAAGCGCAAGCTCTGGGTCACCGGCCGATTCCGGTGGTTTTTCCTTTTGCCCGCCGATTTTCTGGGTGCCCGAGGAGGGCTGCGGCGGCTTTGCCTCCGGCTTCGGAGCGGGCTTGGGCTGCTGGTCCTTCATGTCGCCAAAGGCATCCTGATTTTGTTTTTGCTGCGGTGGCTGATCCTGCGACGGGTTTTGCTGCTGCTGAGGTTGCGACTGCTGATCCTTGCGGTCTTGGGAGGACTGGTTCTGGTTTCGATTCTGCTGGTTCTTCTGCTGGTCCTGGTTCTGCTTTTGCTGGTCCTGCTTTTTCTGATCCGGTTTGGGCGGCTCGTTTTTCTTCAGCAATTCCTGCAGTTCCTGCCGGAGTTTGGGCCAATCGGCTGCGTGGGCATCCAGCTTTTCCCCTTGATCGACGGCGGCGAGGCCGTCGCGGATCGCCCCTTCGCTCGGCGGTTGTTGCGCGGTTTTGGCGCGCTGCCCGTAGGTGACCGTTTCCCCGGCCAGTTCGGAGCAGTCGCGGGCCGACAGGAATTCCTGGGCCGCGAGACGATTCACTGCGGTGCTCAGGGGTTTGGCCATGACATCGTCGGCCCGGGCGTCGGCGGGGAAAATGAGGATCACGGTCAAGGCGGCCAGGCCGGCGGCGACGGTCTCCACGGCCCCCGGGGCGGGCCGGCGCGTTCGGGCCGGGCCCACCGGCAGGGCGCGTTCGCGCGGGCGCACGGGAAACTCGGCCCAGAAACTGAAGAGCAACAACAACAGGCCCGGAGCGAGGAACCATTGGAAGCGCTCGATCAGGCGGGCGGTGTTTTTCTCGGAGAACTGGCCCTTCTGGCCGGCTTCGACCGTCTGGCGCAGAAGCGCGGGCAGATCGACCCAGCTGCTGGCATCGGCATAAGCGCCGCCCGTGGTTTGGGCGAGCTCCTGCAGCGTCGAGCTTTCGAGTCGCGAGAGCACCACGGCGCCGCGCTCATCCTTCACGAAGGCGCCGCTGCCGTCCGGGATGAAACCGCCCCCTGAAGTTCCGACCCCGAGCCCGATGACGCGGATGCCCTTGGCCTTGAGCGCATCGACCATCGGTTTCCAATCCTCGTCGGTGGCTTCGCCGTCGCTCAGGATGACGAGGTAGCGGTCGGCGGTGGAGGTGCCGAAGGCCTGGATGGAGGTTTCGAGCAGGGCTTTGTAATTGGTGCCGCCCTCGGGCAGGAAGTCGGGATTCAGCGCGGGCAGGAATTCCCGGAGGATTTCATAGTCGGCGCTGAGGGGGCTTTGCAGAAAGGCGTTGCCCGAGAAAAGCACGAGGCCGACGCGCTCGCCCTTCAGGCCGTCCAAGAGCGAGGTGATGAGCAGCTTGCTGCGCTCCAAGCGCGAGGGTTTCACATCCGGGGTCAGCATTGATTTCGAGAGGTCGAGGGCGAGCAGGACCTCGCGCGACTGGTCGAACACCTGTTCCTCGATGACGCCCCATTGCGGGCGGGCGAGGGCGACGATGCAGAAGGTCAAGCCGAACCACAGCCAGATGCGGGGGCGGGTTTCGGCGGTGGTGTGCCGCACGCCCGGCGACACGTCGAAGGCGCCGGCCCAGGCGCGGGCGATCTTCGGCCATTGGGTGGCGGCGCTGGCGGTGTGCCGGGCGAGCTCCCAGGAAAACAGGAGGACGAGCGGCAGCAGGAGCCAGAGAAGATGCGGCGAATGAAAACTCATGGGGTCGGAACCGGTAGGGACGGACTGCCAGGCCGTCCGTTTTGCTGGCCAGCAGAATCCTTCGGCGCGCCCGGTGGTCGCGCCCGACCGCGGCCCGGTCGCTGCGGCGGCAGCGCCAGCAGCGCGCCGGCAAAGAGCAGGATCGCGCCGGGCACGGCCGCCCACTCGAACAGCTCGGTCGTGAGCAGGTAGGACTTGGCTTGGAATTCAATTTTCTGGGCGCGGTCGATGGCGGCAAAAGCCTTCTCGATGGTGCCGGAGTCGGCGACGCGGAAGAACTGACCGCCGGTCGCTTCGGCGATCCGGCGCAGGGCGTCCTCGTCGAGATCCGAAGGTTCGCGCCGGTAGCCGATCTTGTTGCCATTGTCGTCAAACACCGGCACCGGCACCAGGCCGTCCTGACCTGCTCCCATGGTGTAAATCGGCAGGCCCCGGGATTTGGCAATTTCCGTGGCCTGTTCGGGGGTCAGCACGCCGCGGTTGTTGGCCCCGTCGGTGAGCAGGACGATGAAAGCGCCCTTCCGCTTGTTGCCTTCCTCGCGGCCGGCCTGGTCAAGGCGGGTGATGGCGATGCCGAGGCCGTCGCCGATGGCGGTGCCGTCCTCGATGAGGCCGATTTTCAGCCGCTCAATCTGCCGGCCGAGCCAGTCGTGGTCGAAGGTGAGCGGGGCCAGCGTGTAGGCGCGGCCGGCGAAGACCACGAGTCCGATGCGGTCGTTCGTGCGCTGGTTGACGAAGGCCTGGATGACGGGCTTGATCGCCTGGAGCCGGTTGATGCGCTCGCCGTTGCGCTCGTAGTCTTCCGAGAGCATGGAGCCTGAGAGATCGATGGCGAGCATCAGGTCGAAGCCCTGCTGTTTCACCTCGCGCTTGTCCTCGACGCGCTGGGGGCGGGCGAGTCCGACGACCAGCAGCACGAGGCCGGAGACGGCGAGCAGCGTCGGCCAGCGCGAGGTGGGGATGAGCGAGGGTTTGTGCCAGGCCGCCGCGAACGGCACCACCAGCACCGGTGCACCACGGCGGCCGCGGACCCACAACACAAGTGGAAGTGCCAGCAGCGCCAGCAGCCACCAGGGGTCGTGGAGAGTGTAGTTGGTCGGAAACATCAACGGGAAACACCAAACGCCAAACGCCAGATCACAAAGAACTCCCGGCTGTCCCACCCCGGTTTTTCGATCTGGCACTTGGGATTTATTTGGCGTTTGGACATTTGATCTTCGGGATTTGTCGGTGCCGTCCGCTCAGCGGCGGTTGCCCCGGGCCATGCGGGCGTGGAAGAAGCGGACGAGGGCGTCGAGCCGGTCCTCGTCTGTGCGCACGGTCAGGCGGCTGAGCTGATCGGGAAACAGCGTGCGAAAAGCGTCGTCGCGCGACTGCACCCAGGCGGCATGGGCACTGCGCTGGGCGGCGGAGGCGCCGTTAAGATTGATCAGGCGGCCGGCCACCGGGTCGTAGGCGGTGAGCGCGCTGGTGTCG
>CAYZGG010000084.1:0-18531 GCA_964477955.1 uncultured Opitutaceae bacterium | reverse complement strand
TGGATCACCCTTCCCATTGCCGACGAGGTTAGCTGACGGGCTCGGTCCTAGGAAGTGACCTTGGCCGCGTTGCCCGCGGCCGTTCGCCCCTTCCGCGGCGCGCGAGCGCCGCGGAATTTGGTTCCCCCGTGAAGACGCCGAGGAAGCGGCGTCGCCTTAGGCGGTGAAAGAACGGAGGCGGAGGATGCGGTCCGGACGAGCGACGGCAAGTTTCCCCGTTCCCGCGTCGGGTTAAGAACCTCAATCGGAACCGGATAATGCCTATTTTTCTATATCTGTATATTTCCTCGGTCTTTTCGCATTTCGCCTCCCTATTTGCGCGCGACGGCCCCAAGCTCAGTCATGGAAAAACGCCTTTTTGCCGAACTCGGCCTCAGCCCGGAGATATTGAAAGCGGTGGACAAGATGGGATTCGAGGAAGCCTCGCCCATCCAGACCGCCGTCATTCCGCACGGACTCGCCGGGCGCGACCTCGTGGGGCAGTCGGCCACCGGCTCGGGCAAAACCGCGGCTTTCGCCATTCCCGCCATCGAGAAGGTCGACGTGAAGGTGCGCGGCGTGCAGGTGCTCGTGCTCTGTCCCACGCGGGAACTGGCGGTGCAGGTGGCCGAGGAATTCGGCAAGCTGGCGTTTTTCAAGAAGGGCCTGATGGAGGTGCCGATTTACGGCGGGCAGAGCTACGAGCGCCAGTACCGCGCGCTCCACGCCGGGGCCCAGGTGGTCATCGGCACGCCCGGCCGCGTCATGGATCACATGCAGCGGGGCACGCTCAAGTTCGACCACCTCAAGCTGGTCGTGCTCGACGAGGCCGACCGGATGCTCGACATGGGCTTCCGCGACGACATCGAACACATCCTGAAATCGGTGCCGGCCGAGCGTCAGCTGTTCTTCTTCTCCGCGACCATGCCGCGGATCATCCAGGATTTGATCAAGCGCTACAGCCGCGATCCGGCCTGGATCAAGATCGAGGCGCACGCGCAGAACGCACCGCAGGTCGACCAGGTTTTCTACGAGGTCGAGCGCCGCTCGAAGATCGAGGTCCTCACGCGGCTGATCGACCTGAACGATTTCCGCTACGGCATCATTTTCTGCAGCACGAAGCTGATGGTCGACGAGCTCGACGAACACCTGCACGCCCGCGGCTACGCGGTGGACCGGCTCCACGGCGATCTCAGCCAGATGCAGCGCGACCGCGTGATGGAGAAATTCCGCCGGCACGGCTTCGAGTTCCTGATCGCGACCGACGTCGCCGCGCGCGGGCTCGACGTCGACGACCTCGAGGTGGTGTTCAACTTCGACCTGCCGAACGACGCCGAGGATTACACGCACCGCATCGGCCGCACCGGCCGGGCCGGCAAGAAGGGCCGCGCGGTCACGTTCGTGGCCGGGCGCGAGATCTACAAGCTGCAGAGCATGGTCTACTACGCGAAGCTCAAGATCCGCCGCGAGCGCGTGCCGTCGATGGACCAGGTCGAGGAGGCGCGGGAAAATGTTTTTCTCGAGAAACTTCGCGCCACGCTGGAAGCCAAGGCCTTCAAGTCGCACGACCGCATTGTGGACCGTCTGCTTGAACAGGGTTACACCAGCACCGACATCGCGTCCGCGCTCATCCATCTCATGAACGGCGGGGCCCCCGAGCCGGAGAAACCGGCGCCGGCGCCCGAGGCGAAGACCAAACCGGAGCACTCCGCGGCACCCGCGGTGGAGCGCTTCGGCAAAATACCGGCATCCACCGCGCCGTCGGCGAAAGCTCCGGTCCGAGCCGAGTCGTCCGAACCGGCCGCCGGCTCCCCGGAGAAACCCGGAAAACGGAACTACCAGCGCAAGCCCCGCACCGGCCGGGAGGAAGGCTATTCCACCATCACGGTGAACGTCGGGAGCAAGCACCTCGTCACGCCCGCCGATCTCGTCGGCAAGATCGCCGGGGTCACCCGCCTGCCCGCGGCGGCGGTCGGGGCGATCGACATTCACGAGGAACACTCCGCCGTCGACGTGGTGAGCGAGCACGTTCCGTTGGTGCTGCAGAAGCTCGCCGGCATCCGGCTGAAGGATCAGGTGATGAAGCCCGCGCTGCTTCCGCCTGGTGGTGGCTAAAAGGTTTAGAGGCTGTCCAAAAACCGGGAAATTTTGTGTAGGGGCGCAGTCTTGCTGCGCCCGTTCGGGTTTGAGCATCCTTGGGCGCAGCAAGACTGCGCCCCTACAATTGATCGGTGCCGGTGTTTGCGGGAGCCTGCTTGCAGGCGATGTCCTGTGGCACGGGTCTCCCGACCCGTGGTCCGGCCATCACGGGTCGGGAGACCCGTGCCACTCTCTGACGATCGTCTCACCGCCGCCTCGGGAGGTCGAGCAAGTCGCGCGCAAGCTTGGTCCCACAAAATGAAGCTTGTTGCGGCAATGCCCGGGAGCTCCGGGGACCGTTACTTCGCGCGGTCCCGGATGAGCTGATCCGCGAGCACGCCGGCGAGGACCACTGCGCCCATCACGGCGAAATTGAGCGAGCTCGGGATGCCGAGCAGGTTCACGAGGTTTTGCAGGACCTGCAGCAGGGCGGTGCCGATCAGGATTCCGACGATCGAGCCTTCGCCCCCGCGCAGGCTGCAACCACCCAGCACCGCCGCGGCGATGCCGTAGAGTTCGAAGAAATTCCCGTGGTTCGAGGGCGAAACCGAGTTGGTATAGAACGCGAACAGGATGCCCGCGATGCCCGCGAGGAAGCCCATCAGGACGTAACTGCTGGCGACGACGCGCCGGGTGTCGATGCCGGAAAACCGGGCGGCCTGTTCGTTCCGGCCCACCGCCATCAGATAGCGCCCGTACACCGAGCGGTGCAGCACGAACCACATCACCACGCCGAGCACGAGCAAGATGACAAACGGCATGGGCAGACCCAGCGCCTTCCCGCGGGCGAGGTCGCGCAGGGTTTCGAAGCCCGCCGAGTCGCCGAAGCCCTTGGTGCCGTCGTTGGCGATGAACCGGGCGAGGCCGCGATAGATCAGCAGGCCGCACAGCGTCACGATGAACGGCTGGATGTTCAGCCGGGTGATCAGCCAACCGTGCAGGTACCCCAGCAGCATCGACAGGGCGATGACCAGCCCGGCGGCCAGCGGCCAGGGCCAGTGCCATTCCGTCAGCGCCATCGCCAGCAGCACTCCGTTCAGCGCGAACAGCGAGCCGACCGACAGGTCGATGCCGCCCGTGATGATGACCAGGCCCAGGCCCAGGCTGAACACCCCGAACAGCCCGATGATGTTCGCCATGTTCGTGAGATTGGTGGCCGAGATGAAGCGCGGATTGATGCCGGTCGTGACCGCGCACAACACGGCCAGCAAAATGAAGATTCCAAGTTCTTTTTTCATCCAGTTCGGTGGGCTCAATTCGCATACGCCGCCCCGGCCGCGGGGATCCTCCGGCCGACGGCGAGCTGCATGATGTTGTTTTCGGTGCAATCGGCGCGCTCGAGCACGCCGAAAATCTCGCCCTCGTGCATCACGGCCACGCGGTCGCTCACGTGCAGGACCTCCTCGAGGTCGCTGCTGATCATCAGGATCACCGCGCCCCGGCCGGCCAGCTCGCGCATCAGCCGGTAGATCTCCGCCTTGGCGCCGACATCGATGCCGCGCGTCGGCTCGTCGAGGATCATGACCTGCGGATTCCGCGCCAGCCATTTGGCGAGCACGACCTTCTGCTGGTTGCCGCCGCTCAGGTTCAGCACGAGCGATTCGCAACCGGGCGTCTTGATTTTCAACGAACCGATCTGGGCGTTGGCGGTGGTGCGTTCCTTTTCCCGATGGATCAGGAAAAACGACGCGAAGAGCCGCAACGACGGCAGCGTGATGTTTTCCCGCACGCTCATCGCCGTGACCAGGCCCTCGCCGCGCCGGTCTTCGGGCACGAGGCACACGCCGCGATCGATGGCCGCGCGCGCCCGCCCGACCGGGAGTTTCTCGCCTCCCAACCTGACCTCCCCGTCGGCCAGACCATCGAGGCCGACGAGTGCCTTGGCCATCTCCGAGCGGCCCGCCCCCACGAGGCCGGCAAATCCGAGGATCTCGCCGCGGGCCGCATCGAAGGAGACCCGCTTGTCCGGGAACCGGCTCGACTTCAATTCGCGGACCTGCAGATACCCCGGGGTCTTCACCGCGTCGGAACCGGCATAAAAACTCTTGATCTCCCGCCCGACCATGAGGCCGACGATGCGATCGTGGGTGATTTCCTCGCGGCGCAACTCGCCGGCGTTTTTTCCGTCGCGCAGGACGACGACGCGGTCCGCACATTGGTTCACTTCACCAAGGCGGTGGGAGATGTAGATGATGCTGACGCCGGCCCGGCGGAGCTCGCCGATGAGTTGGAGCAGCCGGTCGGTCTCCCGCAACGTCAGGCTGGAGGTCGGCTCGTCCATGATGATCAGGCGGGCGTTGAGCGAAAGCGCCTTGGCGATTTCCACCATCTGCTGCTGCGCGAGGGAAAGACGGTCGAGCCGGGTCCGGCTGGAAACGTCGAGACCGAGCCGCTGCAGCAACACGGTCGTGTCGGCGTGGATTTTTTTGCTGTCAATGAGCCGGAAGGGACCGCGGCGCGGCTCGCGCCCGAGGAAAACGTTCGCCGCCACGTCCAGATTGTCGAGAACGTTCAGTTCCTGGTGGATGAACGCGATGCCGAGCTTCATCGCCTCCGTCACGTTGCCGATGCGGACGGGTCCGCCGTTGACCGAGATCTCGCCGTCGTCGGGCTGGTACACGCCGCCGAGAATCTTCATGAGCGTCGACTTGCCCGCCCCGTTCTCGCCGCAAAGCGCGACGACCTCCGCCGCACCGACCTCGAGGTCGACGTGGTCGAGGGCGAACACGCCGGGAAAACGCTTCGTGATCCCGCGCATGGCGAGCAAGGGAGACGGATTCATGCGGGGAAGTGGACCTGATCGGACCCGGGCGGTTCGAGCTGTAGGGCGGGGTCGCTGACCCCGCCACGAACGTTACCAGACGTGCGAAGAAGGCGGGGTCGGCGACCCCGCCCTACAACCAAACCGTGGGAGCAAAAAGGAGCGTGAGAACCTCTAAAATGCATTGGTCCGCGGTGGGAGCGAATGCCGGGCCATTACTGGCCGAGCAGCTTTTTCAGACGGGCGGAAAAGTCGGCGACATTGTCCTTTTTGATGGCGAGCGTCGGCACGATCTGCCGGCCGCCGGCGAGCGCGGTCTTGTCGCCGCCGAGATAACGGGCCATTTTCAAGATGGCCTGCCGGCCGAATTCATAGGGTTGCTGGACGATCGTGCCGAAGATGCTGCCGTCGGTCACGCCGGCGAGGGTTTCCGCCTCTTCGTCAAAGCAGATGATCTTGACCGCCCCGACCTTGCCGGCGCCCTTGACTGCGTTGACGATGGCCGGTCCGTTGTAGCTCCAGAGGCCGACCAGTCCGGCCACATCGGGATACTTCACCAGGGTGTCCTCGACGTTTTTCTGCGCACGGACGCGGTCGGTTTCATCGGTGCGCACGTCGATGATCTCGATTTTCGAGCCGGCGAGCCCCTGCTTGATGCCGGCGAACCGATCCTTGGCGTTCTGGGCGTCGAGGGTGCCGACGAAGAGCATGATTTTGCCGCCGTCGGGCAGCGCTTCCTTGATGAGCTTGGCGGCCTCGCCTCCGGCTGCGATGTTGTCGGTGCCGATGTAACAGACGCGCTGGCTGGCGGGAGCGTCGCTATCGTGGCAGACGAGCAGGGTCTGGCTGGCGATCTTGTCGAGAAATGCGGTCTGGTTGGCCGGGTCGATCGGGCTGACGGCGATGCCGTCGATGCCCTTGGCCAGCAGGTCGTCGAGAATCTGTTGCTGTTCGGCCGCTCCGCCCGACGATGGAATGCGAAAATCGACGTCGACGTTGCTCAGTTCCTTCACGGCATCGGCCGTGCCCGCGCGGGCGATGGTCCAAAATGACGAGGAATTGTTGGTGACGAATGCCAGTTTGAGTTTCTTGGCGGGGGCCGGGGCGCCACCGGCGGAGGGGGCGACGTCTTTTTTGGCACAGCCGGCCGCGACAAGCGCGAACGCGACGACAGGAAGGAGCAGTTGGCGGATTTTCATGGGGGAGAGTGGGGTGGGTGGACGACGGGGCGTCGGTCAGGGGGTGGGAAAATCGGGCGCCGGCGGCCGCAGGTCAACTCGATCTTGGCTTGGGCGGCAGGGACCGGAACTTCATGGGCGGAATTGATTTCACAATAAATCAGCGGTCAAGTGCAAGGCAAACACCGCGTCCGCAAAAACCGGCCGCCAGACCAGGGCGACTCCACCGCGCCGGCTCAGCGCCGGAAGTCCATCGCCTGGCGGAGGCGGTCGAGGAACTGGCGGAAGGTGATCTCGGCGCGGACGCGGGAGTTGGTGGAGAACTGGTAGCCGTCGGGGCCCCAGGTGGACCGGATGCCGAGGCCGACGATCCACTGGGTCTTGGAATTGAAGGTGAATCTCCTCGGCAAAAACCAGAGCAGGCTCGGCTGCAGGCTGAAGATGTTTTCCGCCCGGCCACCGGTGAAGGCCGTGGTGGTGAAGGTGGACTGAAACGTCCATTTGATCTGGCCGAGATCGTAGACCACGCCGCCGAGAAAGGAGACCGAGTCGCCGCCCGGCGTGTTCAGGCCCAGGGTACCGGGCACCCGGGAGAGCGTCACGAAGTCGTAGTTGGCGCCGGCGAAGGGGGTCCACTTAGGATATTTCTGCGGGTGATACTCGGTTACGAACGACGGGGTGTAGTGATTTCTTCCATCGGTCAGGTCGACGGGGGGATGCCCGACCGGGGTCTGGGTGTCGAAGGCGATGCTGGTTTCGAAGGCCGGGTCGGGCCATTCCCGCATCAGGTATTTTGTGCCCAGGTTGATCTGTCCGAAACCGTAGCCGGCGTTGCCGTGGCGGAGGTGATGGGTGACGTAGGCCAGGGACTCGGCTTCCAAGCCGAGATTTTCGTTCAAGGCCCAGCGCACGCCGGTGGAAATGCGGATGTAGTCGCGGCGGACCAGATCGCTGAAGTGCGGGTTGAAATCCAGATTGAAGGTGCCGGGCGGGTAGAGTTGCGGCAGGTCGATGTCGAACAGGCCGTTGATGCGTGCGAGCAAGGTGGGGGGCGGCCGGGCGGCGTCGGGCGCGCCCGGGGGGTTGGGTTCGGTGTCCGCCGGAACAGTGGGGGGTGGGATTTGCGCCGGGTCCGGAGCGGCGGCGGAGGCGGCCGGAACGGCTTCTGACACTGCGGCCGGCTGAGACGGGTCAGAGGCCGGTTTCACGGTCGCGCTTGGCGCCGGGGCCGGCGGCCCGGCCTCGGGCGCAACCGTATCCCGGCCCGGTGAGAGGAGGGCCAGCGCAAAAAAAAGCAAAGCGATGAAGTGCGGACGGCGTCGCATCGGGTCAGGGCAGGGGCTGCAGGCTCTCGAGCGGGAGACGCACGAGGAGGCCTTGTTGCAGCACATCGACTGACACGACAATCCCACGTGGGTTCACCGGATTGTCGACATATCCTTCCAGCCCTCGCAACGGCCCGTCGGTCACGCGGACGCGTGTGCCCCGCCGGATGAGCGGGTGCAACACGGCCTCCAGGCCGGAGGCGCAGACGGTTTTGACATCGGCCAGCTGGCGGAGAAAAAGCGGTTCGTTTTCGACCGGCAGGGCGCGCACCAGCAGGTCCTGCCGGTAGACGCGCTCTTTTTTCTCGGGCGTCAGCCGGGCGAAGACATAGCCCGGGAAGACCGGTTTGGTGAAGGTTTTCTTTTGCGCCCCGTAGTGGCGCACGCTCTGGACGAGCGCGAGGTAATGCTCGAATTCCTCCTGCGCGAGGAGGAGGGCGAATTTCTTTTCCGTGCGCGGTTTCGTGTGGCAGACAAACCAGCGCGGGCCGGAGAAATCGGGCAGGTGTTGGCCCATGTCAGCCCGAATGTTTCCCGGCCGCGGGGGAATATCGGCCCGGCCGGCCCGGCGTGGACGGGGCCCGCCGCGGCAAGGCCGCCGGTCCCTGGCGGGAGGTGGAGGGAAACGGAGGTTTTTCGACGATGGTCCGGTTCATGTTCCGAAACCTCGGGATCAGCGGGCGAGGAGCCGGAGGGCGTCGACGTAACCGGCGAGGCCCTTGCCGCTGATCATGTCGACGCAGGCGCCGGCGGTGACCGAGCGGCGGCGGAATTTCTCGCGTTTCGAGATGTCCGAGATGTGCACCTCGATCGCCGGCAGGGCGACGCTCTTCAGGGCGTCGTGCAGAGCGATGCTCGTATGCGAGTAGGCACCGAAATTCACGACGTAGCCGGCGATGCCGCGGTCGGCCAGGGTGTGGATGCGGTCGATGAGAGCGCCTTCGTGGTTGGATTGAAAGAAGGTCACGCCCACGCCGAGTTTGCGGGCCTCCGCGCGCACGAGGGTCTCGAGATCCTTGAGTGTGGCGCTGCCGTAGATTTGCGGCTCGCGCCGGCCGAGCCGGTTGAGATTGGGGCCGTTGAGAATGGCGAATTTTTTCATCGGAGAAGAAGGGAGGCCACCACACCGGACGCACCAGGGGTTCCAGTCGATGTTATTTGTGCGGACGCCCGGGCCCGCAGACGGGTTCAGAGGGGGTTGTCGGTTTCGATGAACGCCCAGGGGAGTCCGAATTTGCGGGCGAGCTCGGCCGCGAGGGCCTTCACGCCGAGCGTCTCCGTGGCGTAGTGTCCGCAGCAGTAGAGGTTGAGGTGGTGCTCTTGGGCGTAGTTGAACCACTCCTCGCGCAACTCGCCCGTGACCAGGGTGTCGGCGCCGGTGCCGGCGAGCTCCGGGACGGCGTGATTGCCCGAGCCGCTGCAGAAGGCGACGTGTTTGGGCGTGCCCGAGCCGCACTCGATGGCGATGACGCGGGTGTACTGCTCCTCGAGCCGCGTGCGCAGCTGCGTGCGCCGGAGTTTGCTCGGCGCGATCCAGCCGACGGCGGTGTCGTCGTGCCGGAGAAATTGGCGCTGGGGTTTGAGGCCGAGCTGACGGGCGAGCAGGGCGTTGTTGCCCAGCTCGGGATGGGCGTCGAGGGGAAGGTGGGAGGAATAGACGGCGCAGTTGCCGCGGATGAGCGCGGCGTAGCGTTCGTAGACGGGTCCGGTCAGCGGCTGCACGCCGCCCCAGAACAGTCCGTGGTGGACAAGGAGGAAATCCACGCCGCACTCGACCGCCTGGGCGAACGGGGCCAGACCCGCGTCCACGGCGGCGCCGATCTTGGTCACGCGGCCGTCGTTCGCGACCTGCAGGCCGTTGACGGCGCCCGGATAGTCGGTGCAGGCGGTGCGGCGGGTGCGGCGGTCGCAGTAGTCGGACAGTTGCTGGAGGGAGGGGGCGGGCATGACGTCAGGTTGACGGGCGGAGCGGCGGCGTGCAAGACGCCGCTTCCCCCTTGCCAGCCGGCGAGCGCTGGGCACCGTGGGGGCATGGATGCCGGGAAAACCGACCCTATCGACCTGATCGCCCAGGCCACCGAGCAGTTTTCGCACCGCCCGAGCTGGGACGAGTATTTCATGGCCACGGCCAAGCTCATCGCCTCGCGCTCGAATTGCGAACGCCTGAACGTCGGCTGCGTGGTCGTGACCGGGGGCGAGCGCCGCAACCGCATCGTGGCCGCCGGTTACAACGGCTGGCTGCCCGGCACGCCGCACGTCTCGCGGCTGCGCGACGACCACGAGCAGGCGACGGTGCACGCCGAACAGAACGCGATCGCCGATGCGGCGCGGCGCGGGTCGAGCGTGGAGGGCTGCACCGCGTACGTCACGCACTACCCCTGCATCAACTGCGCGAAGATCCTGGCGGCCGCCGGCATTGCCGAGATCAAATACCATGCCGACTACAACAATGATCCCCTCGTCGCGCCGATTCTGGGCGACGCCGGGGTCGGCATCGTGAAATTATAGTGGAAACCAGGTGGCGGATGAAAGAGCTCACGGAAAAAAGCGGCGGTCTCGCCGGGCACCTGCTCCTCGCGCACCCGTCGTTGCGCGACCCGAATTTCAGCCGGACGGTGATCCTGATGTCGACGCACGACGAGGCCGGCGCGATGGGCGTGGTGCTCAACCGACCGTTGCAGAAGAAGCTGAGCCAGCTGAACGCCGATTTTGCCCTCACGCCGCTGGCGGACGTGCCGGTGTATCGCGGCGGGCCGGTGGAGACAGAGAAGGTCATCCTGGTGGCCTGGCAGTGGCGCGAGAAACAGTCGGAGTTTCAGCTCAATTTCGGCCTCGAAGTGGGCGAAGCCGGCATTCTGGCTGGGGCGCCGGGATGACCGTTCGGGCCTTTCTCGGCTACGCAGGCTGGGGCCAGGGACAGCTGGACAACGAGCTGCGCCAACACACCTGGTTTACGGTGCCCGTGGCCGATCATCGCCTGACCGCGGCGGAAGGGACCGGATTGTGGCGGAGGATTCTGGGGTCGCTGGCACCGGAGCTGAAGCTTCTGGCGGACGAGCCCGACGACCCCACTTTAAATTGAATCGCGCTTGCGCCCGCGAGGTTTCCGGCGGTTTGAAACACTCGAGGAGGTCGCTTGGAACTCGGAAATGACCGTTCATAGTCCAAGCGCCAAATCGTGTAATAATGAATGTAATTAATTTGCGGATCGCTTGACGCTTTCAAGTGTTCGCTCCCGTATAGTTCTCTACCCCCATGAAAAGAATACCTGGAAAATGGCGCCTGGTGGTTTTGGCGACGGCTCTGGTCGCGCCCCTGGCCGCTCACGCGCAAAGTCCGGCGACGCCTCCGCTCGTGGCGGATTCGGGCGTCACCGCCTGGATGCTCACGTCGACGGCGCTCGTGCTGTTGATGGTGCCCGGTCTGGCCCTGTTCTACGGCGGCCTGGTCCGCACGAAAAACGTGCTGGGGACGATGATGCACTCTTTCATTTCCATGGCCGTGGTGGGGGTGCTTTGGTCCGTCTGTGGTTACGCGCTCAGCTTCGGTCCGAATGCGCTGGGTGGCTTCTGCGGCTGGAGCAACGGCCTGCTGTTCCTGCGGAGCCTCGACGACAAGATCATGGCCTCGAGTCCGATTCCGGAATACGTCTTCGCGATGTTCCAGGGGAAGTTCGCGATCATCACGCCGGCGCTGATCGCGGGCGCCGTGGCCGAGCGGATCAGCTTCAAGGGCTGGATCGTTTTCATCACCGCCTGGATGCTTTTCGTCTACGCTCCGCTTTGCCATTGGGTGTGGGCCAGTGACGGCTATTTCTACAATCTCGGCGCCAAGGGGGCCATCGACTTTGCCGGCGGCACGGTCGTTCACATTTCCTCCGGCGTCAGCGGGCTGGTGCTGGCGGTCTTTCTCGGCGGGCGTTTCAACCACTCGCGGCTCTCCACGTCGCCGAACAATCTCACCATGGTGCTCCTCGGTGCCGGCCTGCTCTGGGTCGGCTGGTTCGGTTTCAACGCGGGTTCGGCCGTTGCTTCCAATCTCGACACCGCCCGCGCGCTGACGGTGACGCAGGTCGCCGCCGCTACCGGCGCGCTGACCTGGATCATCATTGAGGCGATCGTTCACGGCAAACCGACGAGTCTCGGCCTCGCCTCGGGCGTTCTGGCCGGCCTCGTCGCGATCACGCCGGCCGCCGGCGTCGTGGCGGTCCCGGGCGCCATCGCCTTGGGGGTCATGGCCGCCCTCGGCTGCTATGCCATGATCATTTTGAAGAACAAACTGGGCTACGACGACACGCTCGACGCCTTCGGGGTCCACGGCACCGGCGGAGTGATCGGCGCGATCGGGCTGACGTTTTTCATCCGCGATTCCTGGTGGGCCGACGCCGGCACGAAGGTCGCCGGGTGGGGGATTGTCAGCCAGCTCAGGGTCCAGCTGTTCGCCGTCGGGGCGACCATCCTGTTTGCGGCGGTCATGACCCTGTTGATCGGCTTCGTGGTGGAAAAAACCGTCGGGCTGCGACTGAAGGAGTCCGACGAAAAGGAAGGCTTGGATCACTCCATCCACGGCGAACGCGGTTACGGCCTGAACAACCTCAACTGATCCTTCCATGAAACTCATCACCGCCATCATTCGCGAAGAGAAGCTCGACGAGGTGCGCCAGGCCCTGATCGACGCCGAGATCGAACGCATCACGGTCAGCCGGGTCAGCGGGCACGGGCAGCAGCTGGAGATCGAGATGCAGCGCGGCAAGAAGGTCATCCCCAACCTCATTCCCAAGGTCCAGATCGTGATTGCGTGCAACGACGCCTACGAGGACATCACGATCAATGCCATCCTCGGCACGGCCAAAACCGGACAGCACGGCGAGATCGGCGACGGCAAGATCTTCGTCCAGGACCTCCGCGAGTGCATCCGCATCCGCACCGGCGAGCGCGGCGGCAAGGCGATCTGAAGCCGCGCGGCACCGGAACCGAGGGCCGCGCACTGCGCCCCGCCTTTTTTGCGCAAACGCCGGACGGGACGGATTTTGGCCGCGCCGGCGCCCCCGGGCCGCGGCCGCGATAATTCACCGCATCTTTTCCTTTGACACTTCCCGGTGCGGCTCTCTTCTTTCTTTCCTTTATGAAAGTCGTTTCCTCCATCAAATCCGCGAAGCTGCGCCACCCCGACTGTCAGGTCGTCCGCCGCAAGGGGCGCATCTACGTCATCAACAAGACCGACCCGCGCTACAAGGCGCGCCAGGGCTGATCCGAACCAATTTGCCGCCATGAAAGACGCAGGCCACCCCGCTCTCAACAACGTTTGCTTCGTCGATGTCGCGACGGGCAAGCGCTTCCTCACCAAGTCCACCATGAAGTCCGCCCGCACCGAGAAGATCGACGGCGAGGATTATTTCATGGTCGTGCGCGACGTCACCATGGACTCGCATCCCGCCTACACCGGCGAGAAGCGCCTGGTCGACACCGCCGGCCGCGTGGAGAAATTCACGACGAAGTTCAAGCGCGGTTCCGCCAAGGCCAAGTAAGCCCGGCGCAACGCGACTGTGCGAAGGCCCTCCCGCGCGGAGGGCTTTTTTGTGCGAAGTACTCGCCGCCGCGCGGTGGCGCGCATCGCCACCGACCATTCGGAGCGGATTGAGCTCTGCCAATCGCCGCGACAACGGAAATCCTCGTCACTTCCCGGGTCCTTGTGGTGTTACGCGATTCAGACAGCCGGTGAAACAAGGTGGCTCTTTCCGGACCCGAGTGATCGGGCTGTGGGCGGGGTGCCCTCACCCCGCTGGTTTCAGCTTTCGCAGCCGGTGCCTCGCGGGGTGAGGGCACCCCGCCTACAAAGGGGAAAGGCTCGCACCGGAGGGATTTGGTTTTGCCGCTCGGGAAATTTCCCGGTCCGTTGAAAGGCCGGTGCGAAAAAGGATAGGCAAAACCGGAATTCCTGTCTTTCGTGTGCGCGTGGCTTCTCCCAAACTCATCTGCCTCGACTGCGACTCGACGCTCAGTGCGATCGAAGGCATCGACGAATTGGCGCGCCGGCGCGGTCCGGCCGTGCTCGCGCAGGTGGCGGCCATGACGAACGACGCCATGGAGGGCCGGATTCCGCTCGAGCGGGTTTTTGCGCGGCGCCTCGAAATCATTCGCCCCGGCCGCGCGGAGGCCGAAGCCGTCGGCCGGCAATACGTGACCGAGGTGGAGCCGACGGCCCTCGCGACCCTGGCGCAATTGAAGGCCGCGGGCTGGACCCCGGTGATCGTCAGCGCCGGCTACACGCAGGCGATCCAGCCGCTCGCGGATTTTCTGGGCATCGACCGGATCGAGGCGGTGCGCCTCGAGTTTGATTCCCGGGGCGATTACGCCGGCTTCGACGAAACCCATCCCGCGGCGCGCAAGGGCGGCAAGCCGGAGATTGTGCAGGCATTGAAAAACGAATTGCATCCCGCGCGCGTCGTGGCGGTGGGCGACGGCGTCAGTGATCTGGAAACCGCTCCGGTGGTGGATCTGTTTGTCGGCTTCGGCCGCTACGTGACCCGCGCCAAGGTGAAGGCCGGGGCGGGTGTTTTCATCGCCAGCCTCGCCGAGCTGCCCGCGCTCCTCGCCCGCAAATTCTGAGAGGGACTCAGGCCGTTGCCGGGAGGTAAACCCGGTAGGTGGCGGCTGGTCCCGCCATTATTGTTGCGCGGCCAGCGCGCAACCTAGAGCCTTCCTCCCTTGGAAGGTGGAGCCCGACCTCCGGGCGGGCTGAGGCGGGCGCGCGAGGAAAACCGGCCACGGAGGTCCGGTTCCACCTCATTTCAACTGCATGATTCCGGCCGAGGCGGGTTCGCGTCAATGCGCACCCGGCCCGCGATCTTTTTTGGAATGCCAGTGAGTGGCGAAGAGCATTGCCGATGCCGCGGAACTTCAGCTTGCCATGGCCGATGCATGAAGTAGTCCTCCGCCATGGGTTCGGCGCCACGTCTTCTTTCCCTCACGGCCGCAAAAACGTCCTGGTTCCGCGGAGCCGGGATTCCGGCCGTTCTAATTTTCCTGTTGGCCGGTTGTGCCGCCGAGGTCGGGGGCAATGCCGACGAGCTGGCCAAGGCCATGGCGGCGAATCATCAGGCGGTCGTCGCCACGCTGAACCGCGTCAACGACGAGGCGCGCCCCTTTCTCATCCAGCAGGAGGTGGAGGCTCCGGCTTTTTCCGCGGACAAACTTTTCCTGCTGGCCCCGGCGGACGTGGCGGCGTGGGACAAGATTCTGGCCGGGCTGGACAATTATTGCGCGGCACTGGGCAATCTGACGTCTGGCAAGGCTTCGGAAAAATACGAAGAGGTCACCGAGGCCTTTGGCTGCAACGTCCAGGCCCTCGCCAAGGCGGCGAAGCTGAACCCCGGGACCGTGACCGAAGGCGTGGAGGCAGGAGTGACCGAGCTGGGAGCCATTTTGATCCGCCGCAAGGCGAGCGCGGACGCCGTCGCGATCGCGCGCGAGGCCGATCCGCATTTTCAGGCCGTGGTGCACGGTCTGGTCGAAGCGCTGGGGTTTGCCGGCCGCCCTCCCGAGCCCGCGGCGCACGGCCTGCTGGCGACCTACGAGGCGGATTTCGCGGCCTTCACCGCGGAGCAAGGCAAGAAATTTCGCGACAACGGAATCGCCGATTACGAGACCATGACGCCGGCGGGAAAAAAGGCGGCGATCGGGGAATTTATCGCCTGGCAGGCGACGCAGCGGGAGCACCAGGCGTTGCTGGACGCGATCAAGACGTTGGCGGCGGCGCTCGACAAGGCGGCCGTCGCGCACGGGCGGCTGGCCGGCGGCTCCAAGGAATCCGCGGACGCTGCGTTGGCGGCACTGAAGGCCGACGTCCAGAACGCCTCCGCCATTTATCAAACCTATCGCAAAGGATAAGCCATGGCCACGATCAACGATCTGCAGAATTTGCAGGATGGGCTGAGCGCCAGCATCAAATCCATTCTGAGCAGTTACGACGCGACTCAGGACCCCGCGGAAAGCGCCACGCTGCTCAATCAGTCGCACCAGCTGGCGGCACAGATGACGCAGATTGAAACCAATCTGTTTCACCAACAGACGATCCAGGCCGGAGCCACCATCGACCAGGCCTTTGCCTTGGCGACCGGATTCACGGCGCAACTCACGGCCGCCGCGGGTCAGCTGCAAAAAATCTCCGACACGATCGCGACCGCGGCGAAGCTGATCGGCGTCGTGTCGAAGATCATCGGGTACCTTCCGCTTTGAAATTGCGTGCGGGGCCCGGTGCTCACCAGGGCGGGCGCTGATCGGTCACCCCCGGCCAGTCGTCGCTCCGGAACGGCGTGGCCGGCAAACCGGCCCCGTTGGCGAGGGTCGCTTTGGGATTGGCTTGCCAGGCGTAGCGTACCGCCACCGGCTCCGGTACATCCGGCGAAGAAACAACCACGGTGTCGCCGTCGATTGTGGCCGTAGCCCAGTGCCAGTGCCGGTCGGATCCGGCGAGGGAAAATTCCTCCAGTTTTTCGCCGTGGATTTGCAGGCCGCCGTCGGTGTGGTCGAAATGGACGCGGAAGGCGTTCCGCTCCCGCTCGCTCGAGCGATAGGTCGGGCCGTCGCAGGGGATTTTCACTCCGTAGTACTTGGCCAGCGCCTGCAGGGCCAGGCGTTCGCCGACGGGCTTCTTTTCCTTCGGATGGATGTTGTCGGCCTCGCCGGTGTCGATCGTGACGGCGAGCCCGCAATGGGCCACGGTGGCAGCGGTGAGCGCCTGGGCCTCGCGCAATTCGGCCCAGTCATCCGAGCCCGGTTGCGTCTTGCGGGCCTGGAACGCGGGAAGGCCGGCGATGAAGAAGGGGAGATCGCCCTGTTGGAAGCCGGCGCGCCAGTCTCCAATCATTGCGGGCAGCAGCGCACGATACTGGTGGGCGCGGCTGGAATTGGCCTCGCCTTGGTACCAGATCACTCCGGTCAGGGCGAGCGGCAGCAGCGGCTGGATCATGCCCTGATAGAGAACCGCGGGCATGATCGGGTAGTTCTCGTAACCCAGGGGCAGCGGATGCGGCGGACGGGCGTCGACGCTCAGGCGCGCCTTCCACGGTCCGGCCAGCGGCAGATCCACCCCGCCGGCAAACGAGAGATGGAGCTGTTCCGGCGCGCTCAAGAAACCCGTTTTCGATTTCAGTTTGAAAACCCGCACCGTGAGGACATTCCGCCCGGGCTTGAGCACGGAACGGTCGATCCGGTAGGCGCGCGGATTTTCGACCCACGAACTGGCGCCGATCCACTGGCCGTTGCAGTAACTCGTTTCCATTTTCTCGACGACGCCGAGATGCAGGGTCGCGCCGCCCGCGGGAACCGGATCGGGCAGGGTGATTTCCTTGCGAAACCACACGACGGCGGGAAAATCGGTCATGCCCAGCTCGGCGAACCCTCCGGGAACCTGAACGCTCCTCCAATCGTGATCGTCCAGGTCGGGATCGGCCCAGGATTTTCCCTGAATCCCGGGATCGTACTCGTCGTACCAATGCATGATGTAGTTGCCATATTCCGGCGCCCGGGCCTGACGCAGGCGGTCGATCTCGGCGAGCGGTGGGTCGAAATCCTTGAAAGGCCGCAGGGCCGCGGGGCTCATCCAGCTTTCGGCTGGGGTGCCGCCCAGACAGTCCTGGATCAGACCGATCGGGATGTGCGTCTCCGCCTGGACGCGGCGGGCAAAAAAATAGGCGACGGCGGAGAAACCACCGTTCTCGGCCACGGTTTGCGGCGTGCAGATCTTCCAGGTGCCCACCGGCGCGGCCACGGGAGCGTAACCGGAACGCGGGGTCACCGTGTAGAGGCGGAGATCGGGATGATCGGCTGCGGTGATTTCGCCCGCGCCGCCGAGGGCGCCGCCGAGTCCAAACTGCATGTTCGACTGTCCGCCGCACAGCCACACATCGCCGACGATCACGTGGCGGAGTTCGAGGTGTTGCGGGCCGTCGATGGTGACCACGCATTCCGTCCCGACCGGAGGTGGCTCGATCTGGGTTTGCCAGCGGCCGTCTGCGCCTGCCATGGCGCTGCCGGTGTGCCCGTTGATTTCCACGCGGATTTTCTCGCCGGGTTTGGCCCAGCCCCAGAAGGTGTTCGGTTTTCCGCGCTGAAGGACCATGTTGTCGCCGAAAATCGGACTCAGGAACGGCCGGGCCGGATCCTCGGCGCGGTTGGCCGGCGCACCGGGGCTGACCGCGGCAAAAGACGGCAGCAAGAGGGCGACAAGGAGCGAGGGAAGAAACGCCGGACGGATTGAAAAGAGGTTGTTCATGGGGACGGGATTGGCCGGGAGGCGGGGCGGGGTTGGCATGATTATTTTTCGGGGCGCGCAAAGCAATGACCACCGCGCTCTCTTTTTAGAATTCAGCGGATCGGACAAACTCGCCGTGCCGAGGGTGCCGGAGCGCCGGCATGCGCAATCCTACTGTGAAAGTTTTGCAGATGGGCGCCCCACGCGACATCGGAATTTTGGTCTTTGGGCGACGAGAAGAGGGCGGTTTGCTCAACAGTAAACTAATCTAGGTTTTGCCTTAAAGCACGGATAGTATTTCCAGAAGTCACTGTTGGACTGCATACGCAATCCGACTGTAATTCCCCTCGTTAATCGATCTGCCGGACTCTGTTCCGGCACGATCGCGTTAATGAAAATACAGTTCGCAAACCTAACCACCCCATGAAAATCCAGCTGAGCCTGTCGCTGGCCTTGCTTGCATTTGCAGCCGGCCCGCATCTTCGAGCCCAAGTCACTCCTGCGGCCGCTCCGGCCCCGGCCCCGGAAGAGGTCGTTCAACTCTCGCCGTTCGAAGTGTCTACGAGCCACGACGTAGGCTACCAGGCCGCGGAAACTTTGGCCGGTACCCGCATCCGCACTGATCTGAAGGACGTCGCCTCGGCGATATCCGTCGTGACCAAGGAATTCATGCAGGACATCGGTGCGACCGACAGCGGCACCCTCCTGCAATACACCACCAATGCGGAGGTGGCTGGCACTCGCGGAACCTATCTCGGCCAGGGCAATGGCACGACCGTCAGTGAGACGAACAATCAGCGCGACCCGGAAGCCGCCCAGCGCGTGCGCGGTCTGGCCGCGGCCGACAACACCCGCGATTTCTTCGTCACCGACATCCCGTGGGACAGCTACAACG
>CAYZGG010000083.1:0-18650 GCA_964477955.1 uncultured Opitutaceae bacterium | reverse complement strand
ATTTGAAGAGGAAGCGGTCGGTCTGGGCCTCGGGCAGCGGATAGGTGCCCTCCTGTTCGACTGGATTCTGCGTGGCCATGACAAAGAACGGCCGTGGCAGCTGGTGGGAAGTGCCCCCGATCGTCACCTGGCGTTCCTGCATGGCCTCGAGGAGGGCGGACTGAACCTTGGCGGGAGCGCGGTTGATTTCATCGGCGAGCAGGAGGTTGGCGAAGACCGGGCCGCGGTGGGTGGTGAACGCGCCGTCCTTGGGCGAGAAGATCATGGTGCCGACGACGTCGCTCGGCAGCAGGTCGGGAGTGAACTGGATGCGTTCGAACTGCACGCCGAGGGCGGTGCCGAGCGACCGGACCAGCAGGGTTTTGGCGAGGCCCGGCATGCCTTCGAGCAGGACGTGGCCGTTGGCGAGGAGGGCGACCAGGAGGCGTTCGATGACCGCGTCCTGGCCGATGACGGCTTTGCCGAGTTCGGCGCGGAGTTTCTGGGACCAAGCGGGGCCGTTAATCATGGAGGGTTGTTAGCAGTGAGCGGGACGTGGTGACAAGGATGGAGCAGGGCGGGTAGAGACTCCGGTTTCGCCCGGGAGTTTCGTCGCGGGACCAAAAAAGCCGACCCGTGCGATGGCGGAAAGATTTTTCGTGTCTTTTCGAGCGGTTTGGCGGCTAATTCCGGCATGGCGGATTTCCCGGACATCGTAGAAGCGTCGCTGCACGCCCGATTTGTCTCTTTGGGTGTGCGGCCCGGGGACGTGGAGGAGCGGTTTGTCCGCGGCGCGGGCGCCGGGGGCCAGAAGATCAACATCATCTGGGACTCATCCACAGTCTTTTCCCAACACCATGAACTCCACCATTGAAGCACGGCTCGCGACCCTCGGATTTCGGGCTTCGGACGTAGTGGAAAAGTTCATTCTAGGTTCGGGGCGCGGAGGCCAGAAAATTCAGAAGACCAGTAGTTGTGTCTGGCTCCGCCACGGCCCTACTGGTGTAGAGGTGAGGTGTCAGGCCGAGCGTTCGCAGGCAGCGAATCGGGAGGCCGCATGGGCCGAGCTTTGCCGCAAACTGGAAGAGCGGGCGCGGGCTGTGCTGGCGGCCAGGCAGGATGAAAAGCAGCGGACTGCTCGCCGCCATCGTCAGAAAAGCCGAGGACAGAAGGCTAGAATGATTGAGAGCAAAAAGCATCGGTCTGGGATCAAACGGCACCGTGGTCAGGTCTCAGCTGACTAGCTCCTCCTCGATGGCCTTGGAGAGCCAAGCCTCAAAGCCCGCAACAGCGGGGTGCATGGGCCAGTCCAAGGCTCCGTGGCCGATATAATGGCCGAGCAGCGTGCAGCACTGGATGCGGCACATTTGCTCAACCGAGAGGCCGACCGTAGACCACGGCGGTGGCCTCCAGAAGACAGGAATGGGTGCCGTTGTGTGCTCCAACATGTCATCGAGGAGAAGGCCGCCTGGCGCATCTGTGGTGCTATCGAGGAACTGCTTGGCAACCCAGGGCTCCAGGAGTCCCAAGGCCAAGAGATGCCATTGCGAGAAGCCGCAGTCACAAGGCGTCGTCTGGAAAGTGCTAGGCCTGATGGTGAGGCGCACGTGGGACCTTTTTCTGCTCCACACGGTAGAGTTTGTGGCTGCCCATAAGGAATGGCTCTTTGGCGATATCGAACTGGGCGAGGGTATCAGGAGCGCCTTCACGAGCCATTTCGAGCTCCCGCTCGCTGATGTAGAAACCCAGAGACGGCGTGCTACCTTTTGCAGGCTCCGTGCTCAGGATGACTATGTCCGCCGACCTGGAATAGATCATGAGGAAGTAATGGGTGCCTTCTACCCAGGCATGGACGGGGAGCATTACTCCTGGGTTGGGTGCTTGGGCGACAGCATGTAGGATTGGTTGGTTCATGGTGAAAGTATTGTCTCGGAGCTCAGTACAGGATTGTTTGGAACGCCGCAGCTAGCGGCAGTTTTCGTTGGTTGCGCGTTTTGCGCCTTGAGCTCCGAGACAAATTTTTTGTTTGAGTGGAGTAGGCGGTGAGCGGCCCGCGAGACGCACATGCACTTGGCGAGTTCCCGCAGGAAGGACTGGTGCCCCATTGGCAGCATGTCCGACATGGGCCTGTGTTTTTCGCTGGGGTCGCGGTGGTGCCACTCCAAGTCTTCAGGCGGCAATGCCTGGCCAGTGAGTTCGCACCGGCCACGGCGCAGCTTCTCAATATGTAGGAAGATGCGGTGCTCGTGAGAGCGTCTGGCCCTGCGGCTGGTCTCTCGCCGTGAGGCTGGGGATGCGTAGTCCATATTAGAAGCCCTCCTCTTGAGGGAAGTCCCACGCGCCAGGCTCTTCGTCTTCGTGCCGCTTGGGTGGCGAGAAATCGCCGTCCTCGTCCCACCAGTCATCCTGGTCGATAGGCGGCAGCTCATTGAGCTGCTTCAGGTCAACCAGCGGATATGACTGCGTGAGATAGAGCATGACTTCTTCGACGCATTGCTCGCTCGGCTGACCGTTTTGCCAGGCTCTTAATTCCGTAGCCCTCCAGAACCCGTCGTCGCGGTCTTTCTCTAGCATGAGCGTGGCCCTGCATTTTGGCCGCTTCACGCGGTAAAAATACACCCGCCCTTCCTGGATGGCTTGTTGAAAGCCATATACGCAGTTCTGCATCTTCCTACCTTCCGAAAACAATTCGGACAACGTGCGAATCGGCTGAATCGTGGCCGTGCCTGGTAGCGGGGGCGGAGCAAATGGAATGTGAGAATGACGCTTGAGGTGGAGGCGGTGCACCGCTGGGTGAACCTGCTCGTAGGAGTAGCAGGTGATTTGTGGCATAGCCTTAGTTTATCCCCGCCCGAAAATTGTGAAAACGTGAACTGTGGCCAATCGCCAATGAATCAACAAGACCTCCTCGACCGTCTGGCTCCGCCACGGGCCGACCGGGATCGAGGTGCGCTGTCAGCGCGAACGGTCGCAGACGGTCAACCGGGTGCTGGCCTGGAGCGAACTGGCCGAAAAACTGGAACGCCGGCGGACCGGGGCGGCCGAAGCGGAGAAGGCGGCGCACGAGCTCGTCCGGCGGCAAAAACGGCAGAAGTCGCGCGGCCAGAAGGCGCGGATGATCGAGACCAAGAAGCATCGCGCAAAAATCAAGGAGCGGCGACGGCCCGGCGGGGGCGACTGAGGGCAACGTCCGCGGCATCGAAACAGCTCTTCAGACTGGATCGGACGATCCGATTTAGGGTATGACCCCTGTTGTTCTCTTTGAACCTTTGATCAAGAACCTCCGTTTTGCCCATTCTCAAATCGGCGGCCTGTGGCTGGACCAGCTGCGGACCGTCCGGGCGTCTTTGAGCGTGCTCGGTTTCATGTTGCTCGGCGGACTCCGCCTGCCGGCCCAGGCGCCGGAGGCGCCGGTAATCACGACTTCGGCGGAATTCTGGAATGTTCCTGTCGCCGAAAAACAAAAGCCGCATCGGGTGAAGATGGAAATCACCGTCTACTATTACGACCCGATCTGGAATCTGCTGTGGGGGGAGAGCGACGGCAAGGGCACCTACCTGCCGACGCGCAACCGCGCGCTACCGGTCCACAGCGGTCAGCGGGTCCGGCTGGAGGGCACGGTGGTGCCGGCCGAGGGCTTCGATGCGGACCGCATCACCTGCGCGATCCTCGGCGAAAACGCCTGGCCCAAACCGATCCCGGTCGCCGGGCATGTGGGCGATTTCGGGCGGCTGGACACGCAGTGGGTCGAAGTCGAGGGCTATGTTTTCGGGCAGAGCGACCCGGACTCCTCGCACGTGCTTTACGAGTTGATGAGCGAGAACCAGCTCTTGAGCCTTCGCCTCCAGATCAGCGGGGCCGATCCGGTCCCGCAGTTAACCGGGGCCCATATCCGGGTCCGGGCGGTTTACATCGCGACCCGCGATTCGGCCGGCGGCCTGCAACAGATCGAATGCTGGACCGCGCAGCGCTCGGATATCGAGGTGTTGGGCTGGCTGGCGGATGACGAGCGGTTCAAGCTGCCCCGGATCAGAATCGACCAGATCGCCTCCGCGGCGGGGCAAAAATGGGTGCACCTCTCGGGGACGGTCAAGGCCCAGGAGTCGGGTTCGTTACTCACCTTGCGCGACGAATCCGGTCAGGTGGTGATCCCGACCGTGCAACCCGAGGTGTTGCCCGGAAACGCCTTGGTCGAGGTCGTGGGAAAGCCGGTGGAGGAAGCCATCGGCTGGACGCTGCGCGAGCCCCTTTATCGTGAGGCGACGGCCGCGGTGCCGGCGAGCCGGAGCCCGCGAGGCGGCAGCCCGGCTCTGTCGCAGCTGCGGCAGGCCAAGCAGGTGCTCGAACTGCCGCCGGATGAGGCGGAGAAGCGCTACCCGGTGACCCTGCGCGGGGTGGTGACCTGGTTCGACGAGCGGGCGCCGTTTTTCTATCTGCAGGATGTCAGTGGAGGCGTGTGCATCCGGCGCCGGCCGGGCAGTGGAGGAACTTTTTCCCCCGGAACTTCACTCGCCGTCACCGGGGTGACGTTGCGCGGCTCCTACGTCCCGGAGGTCGAGCTGATCGAAGCTGCGTATGTGAGCATGATGGCGCTGCCTCCGGCGCGGGCGATCACGCTTGAGCAGGCCCTTTCCGGAGCCGAGGAAGCGGGCCGGGTGGAGATGCACGGCTACGTGCGCCAGATTGCGACCGAGGGTGACTGGCAGCACCTGGAACTCACCGGAGCCGCCGGGGAATTCTCGGCCGTGATGCCGGCCCGGGGGGCGGTCGACTACCTGCAGGGAGCGATGGTGCGCGTCCGAGGAATCTGCTCCGTGCAGACCGATTCCAACCGAGAGATCTCGGGGGTCCGGCTGTGGCTCCAAAACTCGGACGCGGTGTCCGTGGACGAGCCGAAGCCGGCGGATCCGTTTTCCGGGCCGGTGGAATCGATCTCGGCGTTGCGCCAGTTTGCCGGTCTGCGCGCGATCAATCACCGGTTGCACCTGACGGGCATGCTGCTGCTGCAACAGCCGGGGCGCTATCTCTATCTGCAGGATCAAAGCGGCGGCATTTTTGTGCTGACGCGGGAGACGAAACTTCTGCGGCCCGGCACCTGGATCGATGCCGCGGGCATCCTGGGGGGCAATGGCAGCCGGCTCGTCCTGCGCGAGGCGGAGTTTCGGGCCGCGCCGGAGCGTCCACCGCTTGCGCCGCGCCTGCTCGAGGATTCCAACCTGGTCGATTCCTCGGTCGACGCCCAGCTGGTGCGGGTGCAGGCAGTGGTGCGACAGATCGTGAAACAGGGCCCCCAGCTGCGCCTGACCCTGGAGGCGGGTGGGAAGATATTTGAGGCGACGTTGCCGGCCGGGGCGGGGTGGGAAATGCCGGGGGCGGGCAGTCTGCTCGAGCTGACCGGAGTTTACGTCATTGAATTTGACGAGTACCGGAATCCCCGCGGGTTCCGGTTGGAATTGCGTGCGCCCGACGATGTGCATCTCCTGTCCCTGCCGCCATGGTGGACCGAGCGGCGGACCTGGTCGGTGCTCGGCGGTCTGGTCGTGGTCACGCTGGCGATTTTCCTCTGGGTGATTGCGTTGCGGCGGCGCGTGCGGGAACAGACCGAGCAGATCCGGTTCCAGTTGGAAAAAGAGGCGAGCATGCACGAGGAGCTGGAGCGGTCCTCCCGGCTCGACTCGCTCGGGCTGCTGGCCGGGGGCATCGCCCATGACTTCAACAACATGCTCACGGCCATCCTGGGCAACCTCGGCCTGATCGGCCATTGCGACGAGGCCATGGCCCTGGTCGGGCCGCAGGTGCAGGACGCGCTGAAAGCGACCAGGCGGGCGGGCGAGGTCACGCAGCAGCTCCTGACCTTCGCCAAAGGCGGAGATCCCGTGCGCACGGCCGTCGATCTTCCGGAAATGGTGCGGGAGGCGGCGGGTTTCGCCCTGCACGGATCCAGCGTGCGCCTCGAATACGAGATCAGCGAAAACCTTCCGTTCGCCGATGTCGACGCCGCGCAGATCAACCGGGTGGTGCACAATCTCGTGCTGAATGCAGTGCAGGCGATGCCCCACGGCGGCGTGGTCACGATCCGGCTGGGCTGCTTCCTCCTGACCGACGGCGGGGTGCCCGCGCTTCCGGCCGGCCACTATCTTCGGCTTACCGTGGCCGACAACGGTCCCGGGATTCCGCCCGAACGCCTGGCGCGGATTTTCGACCCGTATTTTTCCACCAAGGCCAAGGGGAGCGGGCTGGGACTCGCCACGGCCTATTCAATCGTCAAAAAGCATCAGGCCCACATTGCGGTGGAATCGAAGGTCGGAGCGGGCACGACGTTCAGCGTCTGGCTTCCCGCGGCGATCCAGCCCGTGACCAAGGCCGTGCACCGGGACACGCAGCCGCCGGTGACCACCTCCGCCCGGGTTCTGATCATGGACGACGAGGAGATCGTGCGGGGCCTGGCGCAGAAGATCCTGACCAAAGTTGGACACGAGGCCACCACCGCGGCTGACGGATCCGAGACGGTCGACCTCTACCAGCAGGCGCTGGGCCGGGGCCGTCCGTTTGACCTGGTGATCCTCGACCTGACGGTCCCCGGGGGCATGGGCGGCGTCGATACTCTGGCCGCGTTGCGCAAGATTGATCCCCAAGTGAAAGCCATCGCCTCCAGCGGCTATTCCACGGACGCAGTCATGGCCAATTTTCGCGCGCACGGTTTTCAAGCCGTTGTGCCCAAGCCCTACGATATCGAGACGATTGTCCGCGCGATCGACCGCGTCCGTAGGAACTAAGCCCCGCGCGACGCCCGGCCCGATTCCGCGGGAAGGCAAAGCGGGTTCGATCATTCGCGATGTCCTCGTCAGGCCGGCGGTTTTGGAATTCGTGTTGTCGCTGTCGCGGCCGCGCTGCGACCTTGGCCCCGCCTTGAGTCCGCGGCGGGCCTTGGCCGGACAGCCCGGGTCGTTCGGCCCGTGGCGCTTCCGTCGGCTTTCAATTATAAAGATGGGCTCAAAACCTACGATTCCACTCCAATTTTGATGAACTCCCTTCCGTTTCTTCGCCGTCTGATCAGACTGATCCCGATTTTCTCCGCCGCCGTTTTTTTTGTCCCGGGCCTGTCGTTTTCGGCGCAGCTCCCGCCAGGTGCGGTTTCGGGCGTGGCCCAGATTCCCTCCCGCCGCGTGGTGGTCCCTTACATCAGTGGAGTCAACGATGGGCTGGCTTACCTGGTTAATACGACGTCCACCCGACAGGATGTTTACCTGGCGCAGCTGGTGGCGGTCACGCCTTCGTCCCTCGCCCAGAGCGCCGGGCTGTTGCAGTCCTATGTCAGCGACTCGGCCAACAAGGTGACCGTAAACCGGATGAAGGCCACCCCGGCCAATGATCGTCTCATGGTCCAGTCGACGGTGCAGGGCCCCGGCTTCATCGACGTTGATTTTGATTTTTTCGACATGAATACGGGGGCCCACCAAGGTTTCATCAACGAACAGGCCTTTGCCACGCTCAACTCTTCGCTCCACCCCTCACAGCGGCTGGCTGAGATCAAGGCCGCTTGGGTCACTCAGGGCTGGATGACCGCGGCGCAGGCGGCGGCGTTCGACTACTCGCTCAACCCTGACAACTACGGTGTGTTTGACGTCTACGCTCAGTGGAACAGCGATGGGACGGCCACGATCTTTTTTGAAACGACCGTGTTTTTGGCGAACGCCGGCGCCTACACGGGGCAGAACATCGGAACGGAGACTTTTGCGATCAACCTGTGCTATTCTTCCGTCACGAATAAAATGGAAATCGTCGACTACGGTTTCGTCCACGCCGCCGCCACTTACCCGGCCATATTCAACATCAGCATCAAGAGTGGTGCGACCCCCGACATCCTTTTTCAGGGCACGCCCATCACGTTCGAGAGTTACTGGAAGTTTTATATCTTCTACTCCTACGAGACGGCCAGTCAGGTCGAAGCGGAGATTCCGGCGATTTACGTCCTGCAGTAACCGGGGACCGGGAATTCCGGCACCTCATACCAGCCACGATTCAGTTTGAGCCTTTTCCTTTGTGGGCGGGGTGCCCTCACCCCGCAGTGGATGCCTCGCGCGGTGAGGGCACCCCGCCCACAGTCCAATAGTCCGAATCCAAACAGTAACTGGCATCAGTTGTTGGCGATGCCCTCGTCCGGGAGATGGCCCTGGAGCTTGCGCTGCAATTTGTGATCGCTGATTTCCGTTTTCAATTGGGCGGCAAAAAGCTGCAGCCGGCGGTGCGTGTCGAGCTCCTCGAGCAGCTTCTGCTTGAAGCTGCCGTCGTCGCAGAGGTTGAAGGCGGCGATGTCGGCGAAGGTGTCGACATCCTCGATGCTCTCGAGAAACTGGGTGATGCCTTTCGGGGCGGGCGTGCCGAGCCGCCGGCGCAGGCTGAGCAGGCGCATGACCTCGTGGCGGACCCCCTCAAGCTCGACGGCGTTGCCGCCCGGAACGGAGGCGACCGGTTTCACGGTGATAACGCGGTAGGGATGCTCGTTGACGATGCTGCCGATCGCGACCCGGCAGATTCCCTGCAGCAGCAGGTTGGAGCTGTCATTTTCCGTCTTCTGGCATGCGCGGATGATGCCGACGGAGGCAAAGGCGTGGGCGGGTTCATTGGCACCGGGCCGGGCTGCCCGCGTGGCATCGAGCTGCGCGACGGCAAAGATCCGGTTTGAACTGAGCACATCGCGCAACATCTGCCGGTAGCGGGGCTCGAAAATATGCAGCGGTAGCAGCGCCTGCGGGAAGAAGACGGTGTTCGGGAGTGTCATCACCGGCACGGTCTCAGGCACATGCAGCGTCTCCATGACCGCAGCGTAGGCGGCGCGGCGGATTTATCAACTGCAACCTGCCGCCGCGGATTTGTGCTGCGAAGTGTCCGGGAGTCGGTTCACTGCTGCTTCGAACCGATCCATGCCCACGCATCGTCTCGTCACCCCGTTCCGCGCCCGGCTCGCGCGCCTGATTCCCTTCGGCCTCGGCCATCGCAAGCCGAAGCATTTTCGCGACATGGTCAAGATCGCCTGGGTCAACCGCGACAACCCCGGCTATGCCTGGAAGGTGCTGACCCGCGGCGTGTGCGACGGCTGCGCGCTCGGCGTGGCCGGCCTGCACGACTGGACGATCGAGGGCGTGCACCTGTGCATGACGCGACTGAATCTGCTCCGCCTGAACACAATGCCCGCGCTCGATCCCGCGCGGCTGGCCGACGTGAGCGCGCTGGCGGGTCTGGACAACCGGGCGTTGCGCGACCTCGGGCGGCTGGCGCAGCCCCTGCGGCGGCGGCGCGGCGAAAAAGGTTTCACGCCGGTTTCTTGGGACGAGGCGCTCGTCTCCGTGGGCGGGCGGTTGCGCACGACCGACCCGCACCGGATGGCGTTTTTTGTCACGGCGCGCGGCGTGACCAACGAGATTTATTACGTCGCCCAAAAGGTGGCCCGTTTCCTCGGGACCAACAACGTCGACAACGCCGCGCGCCTCTGCCACTCGCCCTCGACCGCGGCGATGAAGCACATGCTCGGGGTCGCGGCGACGACGTGCAGCTACACCGACTGGATGGGCTCCGACCTGGTGGTGTTCTTCGGTTCCAATCCGGCCAACGACCAGCCGGTTTCCACCAAATACCTCGACATCGCAAAAAAACAGGGCACGCGGGTCGTGCTCGTGAATCCGTATCTCGAGCCGGGCATGCAGCGCTACTGGGTGCCGTCGACCACCGGCAGTGCGCTCTTCGGCTCGGATCTGGCGGATTACTGGTTCCCCGTGGCGCAGGGCGGAGACATTGCGTTTCTCTACGGCGTGCTCAAGCACCTGATCGCGACGGGCCGGGTGAATCGCGAGTTCGTGGAGGCGCACACGAGCGGATGGGACGAACTGGAGGCGCGGGCGGCCGGCCTCGACTGGGGCGAACTGGAGACCGCGAGCGGCCTGCCCCGCGCCAGCATGGAGGAATTCGCCGACCTCGTGGGCGCCGCGCGCACCGCAGTTTTTGTTTGGAGCATGGGCATCACCCAGCACGAGTGCGGGGCCGACAACGTCCGCATGATCCTGAACGTGGCGCTCGCCCGCGGATTTCTCGGGCGGGACAAATGCGGGGTGATGCCGATCCGCGGGCATTCCTCGGTGCAGGGCGGCGCTGAGATGGGCGCCTACGCGACCGCATTGCCCGGGGGCAAGGTCATCAACGCGGCCAACGCGGCGGCGCTGGAGACCCACTACGGTTTTGCGGTGCCCGACTGGCCCGGCCTCGCCACGGTCGAGATGGTCGAGGCGTCGCACCGGGGCCTGATCGACGTGCTTTACATGATCGGCGGGAATTTTCTGCGGACGCTGCCCGAGCCGCGGCACGTGGCGGAGGCGCTCGCGCGGGTGCCGCTGCGCGTGCACCAGGACATCATCGTCACCGACCAGATGCTGCTCGACCCCGCGGGCGAGGTGATTCTGCTGCCGGCCAAGACGCGGTACGAGCAGGACGACGGCGGGACGGAGACCAGCACCGAGCGGCGGGTCATGTTTTCGCCGGAGATCCCGCGCCAGGTCGGCGAGGCGAGGGCCGAGTGGAGAATCCTTTTGCAGGTGGCGGCGGCGGCCTGGCCGGAGCGGGCGGCCCTGCTCGGCTGCCGGACCGGGCAGGAAATCCGCGAGGAGATCGCGCGCGTGGTGCCGTTCTACGACGGCGTGCAACACCTGCGCAAGACAGGGGATGCCTTTCAGTACGGCGGCCCGCATTTGTGTGCGGGTGGCGTCTGCCCGACCGAGGATGGCCGGGCGCATTTTGCCGGGGTCGCGGTGCCGGCGCGGACGTCGCGGGAGGGCGGGCTTTTCCACGTCAGCACGCGCCGCGGCAAGCAGTTCAACACGCTCGTTTATGCCGAGACCGATCCGCTGAACGGCGCCTCCCGCGACGCGGTGCTGATGAACGAGGACGATGCGGCCCGCCTGCATCTGATCCACGGCGACCGCATAGCCTTGGTCAACGCGAACGGCCGCTACGACGGCCGCGTGCATCTCGCGCCGCTCGCGCCCGGCAATCTGCAGATCCACTGGCCCGAGGGCAACAATCTCATCCGCCGCGGCGTGGTCGACGCAGGCGGACAGGTGCCCGACTACAACGCGTTGGTCCGGGTCGAGCGCAAAATGGACGGCGTCCAGTGATGAAGCCGGGGCCATCATCGAGACAGGCGGGTGATCTGCTTCCCTGGAGGGACTGTCTCCTGACCGCCCGCGTTCCGTCAAGAGACGACCCTCCGGCCAGCGGATGAAATCGTCGGATAAATCTCCGGCCCCGCCCCAGGCGGCGCGCACCATCCAGCGGCGCTCCGCCCACGCGCCGGCAGCCGATGCGCGCGACGAGCTGGCGGTCGAGGAGCCGCTGGAAATCCGCGTCGAAGGCCGGGCCGTCGCGGTGACGATGCGCACGCCGGGCCACGACGACGAGCTGGCCGCGGGATTTTTGCTGACCGAGAGCGTGATCGCCGGGCGCGACGACGTGCGGGCCGTCGTGCCGGCGTCCGCGAAAGACGGAGCCTCCGAGGCCAACGTGATCGACGTGCGGCTGGTGCGGCCTGAGGCGGTGGATTTCGCGCGGTTAACCCGCCATGTTTTCACCGCGAGCAGCTGCGGACTCTGCGGGAAGGCGACGATCGCCGCGCTCCAGGCGAGGCATCCGCCGTTCGATCCGGAGGAGGGACCGCGTGTGACGGAGGCGGCGCTGGCGCAGATGCCAGCGACCCTGGCCGGGGCGCAGGCGACGTTTCAGCGCACCGGCGGATTGCATGCGGCGGGTTTGTTCGCAGCCGACGGGCGTTTGCTTGTGCTGCGGGAGGACGTCGGCCGGCACAACGCCGTCGACAAAGTGATCGGCCACCTGGCGCTGGCCGGAGGCATCGATCCGGGGCAGGTCGTGTTGCTCGTCAGCGGCCGGGTGGCGTTTGAAATCATGCAGAAGGCGCTGGCGGCGCGGATCGCGGTGGTCGCGGCGATTTCTGCGCCGACGAGTCTGGCAGTGGATCTGGCGCGGGCGAACGGGCAGACGTTGGTCGGATTTTTGCGTGCGGGACGGATGAATGTGTACGCCGGGGCCGACCGGATCTCGGGGTAGCGACCGCCGGATGATTTAGACTTTGGCACGGCTGCGCCGGCGGCGACGGACCGGCGGTCTGTCACCTCCCTTAGTCCGGTAGGGGCGCTTGCCCTCAAGCGTCCTTGGGCTGTTGAGGGCAACAGCCCCTACCGACGCTGCCGCGCCAAAACCCAAATCCCACGGGCGTTTAGAGTTACTCAGGCGCCAACGTCAGCACGACGATGCCGTTGCCGGGGACGGAATAGGAAAATGCTGGCTGAACGCCGGTGAAAGTCGTGGTGACCGGTGCGACCATCTCCGGCGCGTCGATCGTGTTGGTGGCCTGCGCCGAATCTGCGGACAGGGCGATGACCGTCGCGCTGGTGGCGAGATGGGCGATCCCCGGGAGCTGGATCGTCACCGTTTCGGCCGCCGGGTTCGGATTGACCAGTTTCAGAAATATCTCGCCGGTCGCGCTCGCCCGGGTGGCGGAGGCGAGCACGGGCGTGTCGGCGCGCGTGATCTTCAACAGCTGGTCGCCCACGTGCGTGCTGAACATCCGGAACGCCTGATAGCTGGGCGACCCGAAGGACCGCAGGGCGTCGTACCCGATCAGATCCGGCCGCCACTGCCGGCCGCCGGGATTCACGTTTACGAACAGGGGTGCATAGCAATGCATGACGACCAGATCGGAGTTGCGCTCCAAATCGGTCATGAAAGCGGCGTCGCCGATCGCCGACTTCAGGTTTGGCGTGGGGGGTTCGCTGGCGGAGCGCTTGTCCCACGGCGGAAACGGGGTTTCGTGCGCCGCCCATTCGCCCACGAAGATTTCCGGGCCCTTGCGGTCATATTTTTCATACTGGGTCGCGCCCATTTTCAAGAATTCATCGGCGGAGGCGTAGTAGTGTTCGTCGATGACATCCGGCTGGCAGCTGTGCACCCGTTGGGCCGGCGAATCGCGCAGGGCCACGGTCGAGATGCACTTCAGCGCCGGATCCTTGGCCTTGATCGCGGTGAAGAACTGCGTGAAGCGCGCATCGTAGGTGTTGCCTTTGTCGAAATCGTCTTCGTTGCCGATCTCGACGTAGTGCAGGGGAAATGCGGCGGGATGGCCGTCCCGGGCGCGTTGGGCACCCCACTTGGTCGCCGGCCCGCCGGTGACGTATTCGATCTCGTCGATCGCGTCCTGCACATAGGGTTGCAGGTCGGCGCCGGCCTTGACCGTTTCGCCGCCCAGAGAAAAGCCGGCATAGACCGCGAGCACTGGCTCTGCGCCCATATCTTCGCACCATTCCAGAAATTCGAGCAGGCCCATCCCGTCCGTCGAGCGGTACCCCCACGGGCTCGGATGTCCGGGACGCCGTTCGATCGGGCCGATGGTTTTTTTCCAGTTAAACCGCTCGGCGATCTTGTTTCCCTCGAGATAGTTTCCGCCCGGGAACCGCAGGAATTTCGGTTTCAGATCGACCAGCATCTGCATGAGGTCCTTCCGCAAACCATTGGGGCGGTCGTTCCATGTCGGGGGAAAGAGCGAAACGAAACCGAACCAGACCGTCCCCGGCTGATCGAGCGTCAGGGCAAACCGGGCCTTGGTCGTCGGCGCGGCTTCGCCAGTCGTGAGGGTGATCTCGAAGCGCTTCCACTCGGTCGTCAGGCCGCTCGCTTTGCCGGCGGCGAAGATCGTGCGGCCGTCGTCGCTCTCAATCCGCAGAGTCACGTCGCCGGAGAAGGCGCCGGCAGTCTTGGCGAAAAACGAGGCGCGATACGAGGTCCGGGGGCGGACCGGGATGCCCCAATAGCCGCTGTTGGCCAACCCGGCTCTCCGGCCGGCGCCAACCTTGCTGACCTCGAGGCGGAGGCTGACCGGGATTTCTTCGTTCAGCGGTTGGGCGTGATCGAGCGCCAGGCTGGACTCGACCCCCTCGTCACGGACGGCGGACCAATTGGCGGGGGCGTCCGGCTTGTCCAGAAATGCGCGATTCCGGATCAGCTCGGCGTACAATCCGCCGTCATAGGAAAAATTGATTTCCTCCGTCATCAGGCCGTAGAGCCGTGGACTCACCGTTCCGACGGGTTTGGCGACATCGATGGTCAGCGTGGGTTGGGCGCTGCGCAGCGGCACGATTGCGACGAGGAGAAAGAAAACGAGGCTCAGATGTTTCATGGAAGACTTCGGGGGGAAAGAGGTGGCGCAGGGCGGAACCGTTCACGCGGTGCGGTGGTTCGAGAACATTGGGGTGGGCCAGAAACCGCAAGACGGCCGGCGAATGAGGACCAACGAAACCCGATAGGCCACTGAGTCGGAGACTAGTCAAAACCAATTGAAAGGCCGCGGCCGGCGGTGGGGGAAAATCGTCAGTGGATTTCAGCCGAAATAGTCGTCGCCTGGGCAAACCTGCGCCGCCGGGCCGCGGGTGGAGGCACCGGTCGCTGCGGAGATTTTCGTATCGGCCTATAAACTGCGGGGGGCGGGATAGGGTAGCGCCGGTGCGCCGATCGAATCGCCGGCGCGACTTTCATTGTGTTTGTGCGCCAAGGTGTCCGGAATGGGACAGGGAGGGACGTTAATCAGTGACAGTCTGACACGAAATGGAGCCAGTTTATTTGACGGTAGATCGTGGTTAATATCTTATCCTATTGCAGATAATGATTTAGTACATCGTTTTTACGCCGAGGCATGAGGCTTGCTTGAGTAGCTGCATGAGCAGAATTTTAGGCATTGATTTAGGCACGACCAACTCCTGCATGGCGGTGATGGAGGGCGGTGAGCCCGTCGTGATTCCCAACGCCGAGGGTGCCCGCACGACCCCGTCGATTGTAGCCTTCGCCAAGAACGGCGAGCGGGTCGTCGGCCAAGCGGCCAAACGGCAGGCCGTGACCAACCCGAGGAACACGATTTTTTCGGCCAAGCGCCTCATCGGACGCAAATTTTCCGAGGTGCGCGAAGAAGCGAAGAATTTTCCCTTCAAGGTCGTCGAAGGCAAGAACGGCGACGCCTACATCGAGGCCCAGGTCGGCGACAAGACCGAGACCTTCGCCCCGCAGCAGATTTCTGCGTTCGTGCTCGGCAAACTGAAGACGGACGCCGAGGCCTACCTCGGCGAGAAGATCACGCAGGCCGTGATCACCGTTCCCGCTTATTTCAACGACGCCCAGCGCCAGGCCACCAAGGACGCCGGCAAGATCGCCGGGCTTGAGGTGCTGCGCATCATCAACGAGCCGACCGCGGCCTCGCTCGCCTACGGACTCGACAAGAAGAAGGACGAGAAAATTGCGGTGTTCGATCTCGGCGGCGGCACCTTTGACGTTTCGATCCTCGAGATCGGCGACGGCGTGTTCGAGGTCAAGGCCACGAACGGCGACACCCATCTCGGCGGCGACAACTGGGACGATGCGATCATCGGCTGGCTCGTCGACGGCTTCAAGAAGGAGCACGGCGTCGATCTCCGCAAGGATCCGATGGCGCTCCAACGCTTGAAGGAAGAGGCGGAGAAGGCCAAGATCGCGCTCTCCTCGGCGACGACTTACGACATCAACCTGCCATTCATCACCGCCGATGCTTCGGGTCCGAAGCACCTCAACGTCCAGTTGACGCGGGCGAAGATGGAGCAGATCTGCGACAGCCTGTTCGAGCGCTGCATCCAGCCTTTCAAGAATTGCATCAAGGACGCCGGCGTGTCGGCCGCCAACATCGACGAGCTCGTGCTCGTTGGCGGCATGACCCGCATGCCGAAGGTCGTCGACATCGCGAAGGACCTCGGTGGCAAACAGCCGCACCAAGGCGTCAACCCCGATGAAGTCGTGGCTGTCGGCGCGGCCATCCAGGGCGGCGTGCTCAAGGGCGAAGTGCGCGACGTGCTCCTGCTCGACGTCACTCCGCTGACGCTCGGCATCATGACCGCGGGCGAGGTTTCCACGGCGATGATTGTGCGCAACACAACCATCCCGACGAAAAAGACACAGACCTTTTCGACCTACAGCGACAACCAGCCGGGCGTTGAGATCGTCGTCCTCCAAGGCGAACGCCCGATGGCGCGCGACAACAAAAGCCTCGGCACCTTCAAGCTCGACGGCATCCCGCCCGCTCCGCGCGGCGCGCCGCAGATCGAAGTCACCTTCGACATCGATGCGAACGGCATCCTCCACGTCACAGCCAAGGATCAGGGCACGGGCAAGGAGCAGAAAATCACCATCCAAGGTTCCTCCGGTCTGACCAAGGAGGAAGTCGAAAAGATGACCCGCGAAGCTGAGCAGAATGCGGCGGAAGACGCGAAGCGCAAAGAGGCCGTTGAGGCCCGGAACCAGCTCGACACGACCATTTATCAGCTTGAGAAATCCCTCAAGGACGCGGGCGACAAGATCCCCGCCGAGCTGAAGGCCAAATTTGAAGGTGCGATCGCCTCGGCCAAGCAGGATCTCGAAAGCTCCGATGTGGCCCGCATGAAGACCGCGCTCGAAAATCTCCAGAAGCTGGGCGCCGAGCTTTACCAGCAGGCGGCGCAGACGGCCCAGGCTTCAGCGCCGCAGCCGGAGGCCGAAGCCGGCGCGGCCAAGTCCGAGCCCAAGCAGGCCCAAAAGGCCGACGGCAAGGTCGTGGACGCCGACGTCGAGATCGTCGACGAGGAAAAGCGTTAATTCCTTTCACGAACCCCGTTTCCCTCTTCCGGGCGGGTTCGTCTTCACATCAAACCAACCTCTCCAACCCAAAAACCACCAACCTATATGGCTAAAGTGAACATCAAACCCATCGGTGATCGCGTGCTTGTGCAGCACATCGAGGAAAAAGAACAAGTGCGCGGGGGCATTATCATCCCCGACAGCGCCAAGGAAAAACCCCAGGAGGCCAAGGTCATCGCCCTCGGCACCGGCAAGAAGGATGAGAACGGCAAGATCACGCCCTTCGAAGTGAAGGTCGGTGACAAGGTCCTCATCAGCAAATACGGTGGTACCGAGGTGAAGATCGAAGGCGACAAATACACGCTCGTCCGCGAGGACGACATCCTTGGCGTCATCGCCTGAGGCCGCCGCTTTCCACTCAAAACTTAAAACTTAATAACTCACTACTATGGCAGCCAAACAACTCCTGTTCGACGAGGCCGCTCGTCAAAAAGTCCTCCGCGGCGTCGAGGTTCTCTCCCGCGCCGTCAAGGTCACCCTTGGGCCCAAGGGCCGCAATGTCGTCATCGACAAGAAATTCGGTTCCCCGACCGTCACCAAGGACGGCGTGACCGTCGCGAAGGAAGTCGAGCTTCCCGATCCCTACGAGAATATGGGCGCGCAGATGGTCAAGGAGGTCGCCTCCAAGACCAGCGACGCCGCCGGTGATGGCACCACCACCGCCACGGTGCTCGCCGAGGGCATCTACCGCGAAGGCCTGAAGAACGTCACCGCGGGCTCCAACCCGGTTTACCTCAAGCGCGGCATCGACAAGGCCGTCGAGGCCGCCGTCGCCGAGCTCGCCAAGATTTCCAAGAAAGTCAATGACCGCGAGGAAATCCGCCAGGTGGCCACCGTCTCCGCCAACTGGGACGACACCATCGGCAACATCATCGCCGACGCCATGGACAAGGTCGGCAAGGACGGCACCATCACCGTCGAAGAAGCCAAGTCGATCGAAACCACTCTCGATGTTGTCGAGGGCATGCAGTTCGACAAAGGCTACCTCTCGCCGTACTTCGCCACCAACGCCGAGGCCCAGGAATCCGTGCTCGAGGACGCCTATGTGCTGATCCACGAGAAGAAGATCGCGAACCTCCAGGAATTCCTCCCACTGCTGCAGACCGTCGCCAAGAGCGGCAAGCCCCTCCTCGTCATCGCCGAGGAAGTCGAGGGCGAGGCCCTGGCCGCGCTCGTCGTGAACAAGATTCGCGGCACGCTCAATGTGTGCGCCGTCAAGGCCCCCGGCTTTGGCGACCGCCGCAAGGCCATGCTTGAGGACATCGCCGTCCTCACCGGCGGCCGTTGCATCACCGAGGACCTCGGCCTGAAGCTCGAGAACCTCACCACCGCCGACCTCGGCAAGGCCAAGCGCATTGTCGTCGACAAGGAAAACACGACCATCGTCGAGGGTGCGGGCAAGTCGTCCGACATCCAGGGCCGCGTGAAGCAGATCCGCCGCCAAATCGACGAGACCACCTCCGATTACGACCGCGAGAAGCTCCAGGAACGCCTGGCCAAGCTCGCCGGCGGCGTCGCCGTCATCAATGTCGGCGCCTCCACCGAGGTCGAGATGAAGGAGAAGAAGGCCCGCGTCGAGGATGCCCTGCACGCCACGCGCGCAGCGGTGGAAGAGGGCATCGTGGCCGGCGGCGGCGTGGCGCTGCTCCGTTGCGCCAAGGTCATCGACAGTCTCGCGCTCGAGGGCGACGAGAAGATCGGCTCCCAGATCGTGCGTCGCGCGATCGAGCACCCGATCCGCATGCTCTGCTCGAACGCGGGCGTCGAAGGCGCGGTTGTCGTCGGCGAGGTTCTCGCCGGCAAGGGCAACTTCGGCTACAACGTCGCGACCGACAAGTACGAGGACCTCGTGAAGGCCGGCGTGGTGGACCCGACGAAGGTCACCCGCACCGCGCTGCAGAACGCGGCTTCGATCGCCGGTC
>CAYZGG010000082.1:0-18727 GCA_964477955.1 uncultured Opitutaceae bacterium | reverse complement strand
CGGTCCACGACATTGCGGACCAGCGGGAGGAAGCGCTCGATCAATTCCTTTTCATCGACAGCGCCCGACGTAACTCCCGCATAGGCGCGCCAGGCGACACCCGCGGGTTTGGCATCCGTGCCTTCTGTGGTGACAGTGGCAGTGTTCATGAGATCATGGGTTGAGGGAAATCAGCTTTTGGTTTTGGCGGCGGCCAAGGCGGCCCGTTGCCGGGCGATAAAAGTTTCACGGACGCCGCGCAGGAGCACGGTCCAGAGCCAGCGGAACAGCACGGCGCCCACGAGGGTGCCGCAGGCCGCGTCGAAAAAAATCCGTCCCGGACCGCAGTCGGCCGCCCAGCTGGCGGCTCCCGCGAGGATGAATCCGAGCACTCCGCCGGAGAGAAAGATGAAGCGCATGGTCAGGCGGCGGTGTTGAGGGTGGCGGTTTCGGCGGTCTCTTCTTCCTCGGCGCCGGCCAGGTCTTCACCCGGCTGCATCGCCGGCAGGGTGCGCCGGGCGATTGCGGAAAGGGGTTGTTCTTCGCAGTCCCCGGTCAGCGAGGGCCCCGTGGTGAGAAACAACGGCTGGAGCTCGCCATCGAGCAGGTAATCCCAGAGGCGACCCCACTGGGCGACCTCGTCGAGATGCGTGAAAACCACGTGGGTGGCACCCAGGTCGCGGCCGGCCGCATAAGCCGTGCGCAGCGCGCCGGGCTCGTAAGCCGCGTTCAGCACCAGGACCCGCTGCTCGATCTGTTCCCGTTCGAGAAAGTCGGCGATCGTGGTGTTGTCGGCCGGACGCCGCAGCGAGATGCCGGGCAGGTCGAAATAGACGAAGCCCGCCGGCGTCGCCGGTTGCGTCGACGCGGGATAGTGCGCGAGCGGCACCCCGAGCGCCTCGCAGAACACCGACAGCGGTCCGGTGGAGTTGGGCCGGTCAAATTCAGCGGTGATCACGTGTCCCATCCGGGCCCGTTGAAAAACTTCCGTGGCGAGCCATTTGCACAGCGCGGTGGTGCGGCCGACCCCGGCGGTGCCGAGGAACGCCGCGCGGGTCAGCGGTGTGCGCTCGAAATGCGCCTCGCCCAGTTCGCACAGGTGGCGCCCCGTCTCGACCAGCGCGCGGTGCAGCGGCAGCTCGTTGAGCGAAAGCCAGGCCGGCGATTCAAACAGCCGCAGCAGCAGCTTTTCCGAAAAGCCCGCGCGGCGCAGCAACTCGGTCAGCGTCATCTGCGGCGCCTGGAACCGCGCCAGCGTCGGACGGGCCGCCACGGCGGACCCGGCGAGCAGCGCGCGCGGCTTGGGCGCGGGCGCCGGGGCGGCGGGCGGTTCCTCCACCGCGGTCAGCTGGGCGATGACCTCGAGCTTGGGCGCGGAGAAGAGATTGAAAAGGCCACTCTGCTGGATGTTGCGCACCGAGAGGACCCGGGCGTTTTCGCCGAGCTTTTCGCGGATGACCTGCGCGGCCTGTTCGGCCGAGCTGACGGTGAACTTGATGCAAGTGCCCGGTTGGGCGGGGAGAAGGGCGGAATTCATGAAAGGGGATCAGGCGGCGACCTTGACGGATTCGGGGGGGCGGACGAGATGGGCGGGTGCGGAGATGATGCCGGCGTTCTCGATCTCGGTGGCGGAGGGCAGCTCCTGGAACGCGAGCACCGTGAGACGCGGGAAGGACGGCTCGACGAAACGTTTCAGCGGAAGGCGGGTTTCGGTGGACACGACCAGCACGACCGGCTGGCCTTTGGCCGTGAGGTCCGCGGTGTTGCGGTTGAGCTCTTCGAGCAGGTGGCGGCCGGTGGCGGGATCCAGGGAGAGACCGACCTCGGTGGGCGTGCGCTGGACCTTGCCGGCGAGCGCCTGCTCGAGCCGCGGGTCAAGCGTCAGGGCGCGGAGCACGCCCGGGCGGATCTCCAGTTCCGGCACGAAATACGGACCGAGGCGGCGGCGGACGAGTTCGCTGAGATCGTCGGGATTCTTGGAGAGTGAGGCGAAGTCCGCGATGCCCTCGAGAATGAGCGGGAGGTTGAGAATCGCGATGTTCTCGCGGAGGAGATTCTGCAACACCCGCTGGATGAGGCCGAGGTTGACGAGGTCCGGGAGCAGCTCGGCGATGAGGGCCGAATGCGATCCCTTGATGTGGTCGACGAGCACCTGCACGTCTTGGCGGCCGAGGAGGCGGTGGGCGTTGACCTTGAGCGTCTCGGAAAGATGGGTGATGAGGACTGACGAGGGCTCGACGACGGTATAATTGTTGAGTTCCGCCGTCTTCTTTTCGCCCTCGTCGATCCAGGTGGCGTCGAGATTGAAGACCGGTTCGCGGGTGGGCTGGCCGCGAAGGCGGATGTTGCTGCCGCCGACGTTCATCGCGAGGAAGCGGCCGGGCACCAGCGTGCCGCGGGCCACGGCCTTGCCCCGCAGGAGAAAACGGTAGTCGTTGGCTTCCAGCTCGAGATTGTCGCGCACGGAAATCGGCGGCACGATGATCCCTTTTTCGCGGGCCAGGGTCTTGCGCACGCCGGTGACGCGGGCGAGCAGGTCGCCGCCGATCTTGGAGTCGGCCAGCGGCAGCAGGCCGTAGCCGATCTCGATCGCAAAGACGTCCACGTCGATGAGCTTGCGGACATCGTCGGCGGCGGAGGCGGCCGGCGCGGCGGCACCGGAGGATTTATCGCCCGGTTTGCCCGCGGCGGCGTTTTTGCCCGAGACCGGACGAACGCCCGGACGCTCGTCGTCCTGAGGCTGCTTGATCGTGCGGGCCACGAAACCGGCCAGGGCCGCGAGGCCGAGGAACGGAAACATCGGCATGCCGGGCATGAGACCGAAGATCGCCATGCAGCCGGCGGCGATGCCCAGCGCGCGCGGGTACCGGACCATCTGACCGACGATCTGGGTCCCGAGATTGTTGCTGTCGGAGGCGCGGGTGACGAGCAAACCGGCTCCGATCGAGATGATCAGGGCGGGAATCTGCGAGACAAGGCCGTCACCGATCGAGAGCAGGGTGAATTTCTGCAGCGCCTCGCCGAGCGACAGGCCCATCTGAAAAACCCCGATCGCGAAACCGCCGACGACGTTGACGAGAGTGATGAGGATGCCGGCGACCGCGTCGCCGCGCACGAACTTCGAGGCACCGTCCATCGCACCGTAGAAATCCGCCTCCTTCTGCACCTTGACACGGCGGGCGGTGGCGGTGCCCTCGTCGATGATGCCGGCGTTGAGCTCGGCATCGATGGCCATCTGTTTGCCGGGCAAGGCGTCGAGGGTGAAACGCGCGCTCACCTCGGCGATGCGGCCCGCGCCCTTGGTGATGACCACGAAATTGATGACCACCAGAATCAGGAACACGACGGCGCCGACAATGTAGTTCCCCTGGATGACAAAGTGACCGAAGGCGTCGATGATGTGGCCCGCGTAGCCCTTGATCAAAATCTGGCGTGTCGAGCTGATGTTGAGCGCAAGGCGGAACAGCGTCAGCGCCAGCAGCATCGTCGGGAAGGCGGAAAACTCCGGCGGATCCTTCACGTAGACGATGGCGAGAAGCACGAGCAGCGAGAGCCCGATGTTCAACGCCAGCAGCATGTCGATGATGAACGGCGGCATCGGCAGCACGAGCAGCAACACCGTGCCGAAGAGGCCGGCGGTGAACACCAGGTCGGCGCGTCCGAGCAGCCGGGTGATGTAACTGTTGGAGCTGACCGGCATGGGTTAGGCGGCGCCCTCCAGACGGCGGGTCTTCAAATTGTGGTAGTAGTAGCGGTGCGTGCGGTAGACGACCGCGAGGATCTCGGCGACGGCCTGGTAAAGTTCGGGCGGGATGCCCTCCCCCACCTTGCCCATCGCGAACAGCAGGCGGGCGACGGGGCGGTTTTCCACCATCGGCACGCCGTGCTCGGCCGCGAGTTCCTTGATGCGCCGGGCAAAACGGTTGTCCCCCTTCGCCAGCACGACCGGCGCCTTGTCGACGCCGCGTTCGTATTTCAAGGCCACCGCATAGTGGGTCGGGTTCGTCACCACGATATCGGCGGTCTGGATCGCGGAAAGCATCTGCTTCTGCAGAAGGCGGCGGGCCATGCGGCGCATTGCGCCTTTCATGAGGGCGTCGCCCTCGGAGTTGCGCCGCTCTTCCTTCACTTCCTCCCGGCTCATCATCAGGTCCTGCGTGTTCTTGAATTTCTCCCAGGCATAGCTGATCGCGGCGATCACGCCGAGGGAGAGCAGCAGCCGGCTCAGAAACGAAATGGCGGCCTGGTTGAGGAACTGGCCGAGATAGGCCGCCTCGACCGGCGCGGTGAAAAGCGGGTCTTCCAACAAATTACGCGCCCCGACGTAGAGGGCGAAGCCGATCGACACCAGCTTGAGCAGGTCGAGACCGGAATGAACCAGCGTCGCCTTCGAGAAAATCCGGCCGAACCCGGCAGTCGGGTTGAGCTGCTCGAATTTGATCCCCAGCACCTTGGGCGAAAGGCGGAAACCGGTCTGAATGCCGCTGGCAAACAACGTGGCCCCCACGCTCGCCACCAGCACCGGCAACAGCACGCGGGCGATGACGAGCATCATCGCGGCCATCTCGGAAGTGATCGTGTCCATGCCCACATGGATCACGGTGAAACGGGTGAAAACACCGACGGTGTATTCGGCAATCGCCTCGGCGCTGGTCCGTGCCGTGAACCCGAGCACTCCCAGCGCGGCCGCCAGAATCAGCAACACCGTCAGCTCGGGACTCTTGGCGACCTGGCCGCGTTCAGCCGCGTCACTCAAGTGGCGCTCGGTCGCTTGTTCGGTTTTCTGGTCGTTGTCGTTCTCAGCCATCGCGTGTACCCGCAAAGAGCAACGCCGATGCCAAGCCGTCTCCACTCCTCCCTAGCCCCGGCTCAGCAAGGAGTTAAACTTTTATCCGGCGAAAATCTTCCCGAAAAAGACTTCAAAAGAAATTTTTCCCTAAACCCCGGGCAAAATTTGCCCCGCCCGCGATCCGTCCAATCCCCGGCAATGTCCCGGTCGTCCCTCCCCGGCGGCCAGCATGGTCGGGGGGCGGGCCAGCGGACAGCTCCGTCGCGGTGTCGGTCCCGTGGGCTCTTCCGTGCGGTTTTCCAGTGGGCGGCGATGCCGTCGGCCAAATAGCCTGCCGGCCTCACGGCCGGCTGTGCGCTGGCTCAGGCGCAGAGCGAAAGCTGGCCGTTCTCCGTCGGGGTTTTCATCGAAACCTGGCCGGTGCTCATCTCGAGGTGGATGGTGCGGTTGACGTTGCCCCCCACCTCGGAGCGCACGACCGTGAAGCCGTTCTTCGCAAGATAATCCAGGGTGAAACGGGTGTTGCGCTCGCCGATGCGGAAAGGATCGCTGCCGGCGATGACGCTGGCGCCGCCGGCCACAAAAATCCGCAGGCGCGAACGCTCGGCCTTGACGCCCACGAGCTGCTTGAAAAACAGCGGCAGACCGGTGTCGGCAAACATGGCGGGCTGGCGGGCCGCCTTCTCCGGCGAAATCGTCGACTCGGGCAGCATCAGGTGGAGGATACCGCCGGTTTTGAGCAGAGAATCATAGGCGACCAGCCCGATGCAGGAGCCGAGCGCGTAGGTGCTGAGGATGACCTGCGGGTTGTTGGACACGGCCATGTCGCCGACGCCAATCACGACGCGCTGGGCGAAAAGAGCAGAAATGGAAGGGGCTCCGGCCATGGTTCAGGTTTGGGCCGGAGGCAGATCCGGTCCGACGTGGTTGGAAAAAGTGACAAGCAGGCAAAAAGCGGCGGCGCGGCGGGATCCCGGGGGCATCACCCAACAACGGCCGGGGTGGACGCAACTTGAGAAGGACTCCCGCAGATTCGCCGGCTTTCGCGCACGGGGGGCGGCGCCGGCGCCGGCATTGGAAATGGAAAAATCGGAAGCCATGGGAATTTCCTCAGATGGACACCGGACCGTAGAGTAATTTCTCGCCCAGGCGGGCCGAGGCGCGCTCGAGCACGACGGGCATGGCGTCCTCGAGCAGATCGGACGTGAAGCCCCATTCCTGCAGGAAATTGCCGTGGATCGTGACCAGAAAGCCGTCCTCGGTCACACCCGGGCCCATCGCGGTCGCGAGATATTTGGCGGCGTGGAGGTGCGAGAGCAGCGGCAGCACCTCGACGGGCGCCTCCGTCGGGCGGAGCATGAACTGCGCGGAGCGAACGAAGGCGTCGGGGAATTTCCAGCCCTGGAGCAGCCGCACGCCGACGTCGGCGTGGTTGTAGCCGAGCACGTTGCGTTCGGCCTGTTCCCAAGTGCAGGCGGTCTGGGTGCAGCAGAGGCGCACGGCCGGATAGAAATCGGCACAGGTGTGGGCCAGTGCGAGTTTGCCCAGGTCGCAGACAAGACCGGCCGTGTAGGCGGTCTGGGGATCGACCCGCTCGGTGGCCGTGGCGAGCACCTCGGCCGCGATGGCGGTGATCAAGGCGTGGCGGCTGAAATCGCCCGGTTCCCAGCGCATCAGGCCCTTCGCCCCGACTTCCCAGCGGTTGATCAGCACGAGAGCGGCGAGCCGGTAGATTTCCTTGGCGCCAAGACGGAAAACGGCGCCTTCCAGCGTTTCGATGCCGCCGCGGCCGAAGGCGGCGGAATTGGCGAGGCGCAGGGTGGCCGCCGCCAGGGAGGAATCGAGCGAGATCAGGCGTTCGATCTCGGAGGCCGGACTGTCGTCGCTCTGCAAGACCAGGGAGAGCCGGGGCAGCAGCGACGGAGCGCACGGCAGGCGCAAGGCTTTCTCACAGACTTTTTCAAGGGTGGGCGGAGGTGTGGGCGTGGGCATGACAGGAAAAAATCAGGCGGCGTGGAGCAATGAAGCGGGATCGAGGATGAGGGCGATGTTCCCGTCGCCGAGAATCGCGCCCCCGGACACGCCCGGCAGGCCCTGCATGAAGGCGCCGAGGTTCTTGATGACGACCTCCTGCTTGCTGAGCATTTCGTCGACGAGGAGGGCGGACACCTTGCCGGAATGTTCGACTATGACGACGATGCCTTCCCAGGGTTGCTGGGCGTCCCCCGGGATGCCGAAGCGGCGGTGGAGACGGTGCAGCGGCAGGATGCGGCCGCGCAGCTCCATGACTTCGCCGGTGCCGTGGACGGTGGAGATGGACTCGCGCGTCGGGCGCAGGGCCCGTTGCACCGAGGTGCTGGGGAGAATGAACTTGTCGGTGCCGACGCGGAGGACCAGGCCGTCGATGATGGCCATGGTGAGCGGGAGCTTGATCTTGAACACCGAGCCCCTCCCCACTTCGGAATCGATCTCAACCTTGCCGCGGAGCTTGGTGATGTTCCGCTTCACGACGTCCATGCCGACGCCGCGGCCGGAAACGGACGTGACCTTCTCGGCCGTCGAAAAGCCGGGGGCGAAAATGAGATTGAGGATTTCGTCGCGCGACAGCGAGGCGCCGGCCGGGATGACACCCTTCTCGACCGCCTTCTTGTAGATGCGCTCCGGATCGATGCCGCGGCCGTCGTCCCGCAGCTCGACCACGATGTTGCTGCCCTGGTGATAGGCGCTGAGGTGGACGAGACCCGTGTCGGTCTTGCCCGAGGCGAGACGCTGTTCGGGCAGCTCGAGGCCGTGATCGAGAGAGTTGCGGATCATGTGGACGAGCGGATCACCGATCTCCTCGACCACGGTGCGGTCGAGCTCGGTGTCCTCGCCGCTGACCTGGAAATGGACCTTTTTGCCAAAATTGCGGGCCAGATCGCGCGCGAGACGCTCCATTTTCTGGAACGTCTGCTTGATCGGGATCATGCGCAGGGACATCGCGGTATGCTGGAGTTCCTTGGTGATGCGCGAGAGCTGGGACACGTTGCGGGCCAGGTTGGAACCCTCGACGCCGAGGGCGCGGGCGGATTCCGTCAGCTGGCTTTGCACGATGACGAGTTCGCCCACGACATCCATGAGCGAGTCGAGTTTCTCGGTGTTGACGCGGACGGTCTGGGCCGTGGTTGGCGACTTGCCCGAGGACTGGGCCTCGAGGGCGTTGGCCGCCGCGGTCGCCGAGGCCGCCGTCGGTGCGGAGGCTTCGGTTTTGGCCTCCCCGACGGGAGCAGGGGCGGGCGCCGGCGGGGCATCCTGAAAAAATGCCGCGCCGGCCGTCGAGGCGGCGACCGGTGCCGGCGCGGGCTCCGCGACCGAAGCGGTCCCCGCTCCGTGCGCCAGCTTCTTCACCGAACGGATCAAATGGGCGACGGGGATGATCTGATCGGGCAGCTGGCCTTTTTCGAGCGCGGTGCCGACCTGCTGGGTCAGCACCTGCAGCGCGTCGCGGCTGCGGAGTATCTCGGTGATGACCGCCGAAGTCAGCCGGAGCTGGTGGTTGCGGGCCAGATCGAGCAGGGATTCGACTTCATGCGCCAGCGATTGCATGGGCACGAGGCACAGGAAGCCGGCATTGCCCTTGAAGGTGTGGAAGGATCGGAAAATGGAATTGAGCGCCTCGGGATTATCGGGCTGCTGGTCGAGGACGAGCAGCGCGGCCTCGATCTGTTGCAGATGGTCGACCGCCTCGGCATAGAACTCGCCCAACAGCTCCTTGTTCTCGGCCAGGTTGAGCTCGAGCATCACGTCGGCCGGGCCGTTTTCGGCCTGGTCGGCTCCTGCGGCCGGGGCCGGCGGCGCAACGGGCGTCGACCCGGCGGTCGGGAGGACCGCCGGAGCTTTGCCGGCTTTGACCGCGTCCACAGCAGCCGGCAGCCAATCGATCAAACGGCGGAGACAGCCCAGCGAGGCGTCGTCAAACGGTTTGGCGGTGTCGAGCAGCTTGTCCAGCACGCCGTGCGCCGCGGCCACGGCATCGCGCAGCACCGGCTCCGTCGCACAAAGGTCGCACAGCTCGCCGAGGAGGCTGTAGGACGGAATCAGACCGTCGTCGCGGCCGGCGCCGGCAAGAATTGATTCGGTGGCGAGACGGTTCAGGGCGTCGTCAAGCGCCTGGTGTGATTCCGGAGCTAAGGGCATAGGGCGGGAGGTGTCAGCTTGTCGCCTTTTAATCGGTCGGGACCGCCAAATCTTTACCCGCCATCGCCTAATTTCTGCTTAACACCCGCCTTTTCAGGCCGATTAACGGAGAAACGTCCCACCTCTCTGAACACCCATGAGTTCCGTCCCTACCGCTTCCTCCTCGGCTAGCAAGCAAGCCAGCAAATACCTGACCGTGGTCCTCGACAACGAGTCGTACGGCCTGGCCGTGCTCAAGGTCCGCGAGATCATTCGCATGCAGAAAATCACGCCGGTGCCGCAAATGCCCGGATTCGTCCGCGGCGTGATCAACCTGCGCGGCCGCGTGATTCCGATCATCGACCTGCGCGTGAAATTCGGACTCAAGGCCGAGTTTGCCGACCGCACCTGCATCGTCGTCGTCCAGGTCAAGCTGAGCAACGAGCAGAATGTGCAGATGGGCCTGATCGTCGACAGCGTCGAGGAAGTCGTGAATCTCACGGGCGAGGAAATCGAGCCGACGCCCGAATTCGGCACCAAGGTCGACACCACCTACCTGCTCGGCATGGCCAAGGTGAAGGGCCAGGTGAAAACTTTGCTCGATATCGACCGCGTCGTCGCCCCCGAGACGGTGCGCGCCATCGTCCAGGCAGTCTGACCTCCGGCTCCCTTTTGATCGGGGTTTTGCAGGGGTAACCGAACCCGGTGCTCGCCACGCGACGCCGGGTTTCCGCTTTTTGCCGGAAACGCCCCTCGCCGGCCACCCTCGCCTTTCCGCCGCGTCCAGACCCGGCATTTTACCCTATAACACGCGGCTAGGATATCACTTGCGGTCGTCCGGGCGAATCGCACGATCCACCCAGCCTTCATGTCCGCGGCCTGCAGACCTCAATCCGGCTCGGTTTCCGTTCCCTCGCAGAGGGTCGTTGGCATCGTGCCGGCCCTGCTCCAACGACGCCTCGTCTCCGTCTCCGCGTGAAAATTTCGCATACCCTCGGCCTGGCCCTGGCGCTCACCACCGTCCTGCTGGCGGGCCTCGGCTTCTTTGCGTACAAATTCTCCTCGCAGGCGGGGCACAATCTCGAGCAGATCCGGGCGGCGGCCGTCAATGAGGAGACCGCGGGCGTCCGGATGCTGATGTCGCTGCACGAATTTCAGCATACCCTGGAGGCGGTGAACGCGGCCGGACCGGACCGGCCGGATTTGAATTCCTGGCGCGAGGCCAGCCGCGCCAGCTTCGAGCAGCTCCGCTCCCTCCAGGCCGAGGCCGGTCGCCGTGCTCAAGGCGGCGCCCGAGCCGGGCCGCCCGGCGGACCGGAAGAGGATCGCTGGAGCAGCCAGGGACAGGACAATCTCACCCGCATCGGCCGGGCCCTGGATGAAATCGCACCGTTGCTCTCGCACCTCGCCCCCCAGGCGACGGCCGAGGAAATGCAACGGATCGTCCGCGAAGAGCTGCGGCCGCAAATCGAGCACGCCCTCACCCCGGCCATCGTCGATTACCGCACCATCGCCCAGGACCGGCTGCAGTACGAAATCGACCAGACCACCCACGTCACCGGCCTGCTCCTTCGTTTCATTCTGATCGCCAGCCTGAGCCTGCTGGCGCTCGCCGGCGGGATCGGCGTGGTTTTGCTGCGCAACATCGTCCAGCCCCTCCGTCGGATGGAGGAAACGGTGCAGCAGATCGCCGCGGGCGACCAGCAATTGCGCCTCCGTCCCCTCTGCGGCCGCCCGGACGAGCTGGCGACCGTCGCGGGTGCCTTCGACGGCCTGCTCGAGCGCATGTCCGACCTGCGCTCCGCCGAGCTGCGGGAGAGCGAGGAGAAATTCCGCGGCGTCTTCGACCAAAGCCCGATCATCATCGGCCTGCTCACGGTGCCCGACGGGCGGATCGTGGAACTGAACGCCGCCGGACTGGCGGCCTTCGGCTACACCCGCGAGGAGGTCTTTGGAAAAACGTTGCTCGAACTGAACCTCTGGGCGGATGCGGCGGTGCGCGAACGCCACTTCGAGGAACTGCGCGCCAAGGGCCATGCCGGCGGTTTCGAGGTGCGCATCCGCCGCAAAAACGGCGAAATCTTCACGGGCCTGTACAGCGGCAGCATCATCAAGATCGGCGGCCAGCCCTACAGCCTGAATTCGCTGCAGGACATCACCTCGCGCAAGCAGTCGGAAGCGGCGCTGCGGGAGAGCGAGGAAAAATTCCGCGGCGTGTTTGACCAGAGCCCGATCATCATCGGCCTGCTGTCGGTGCCCGACGGACGGTTGGTGGAGATGAACGAGGCCGGGGTGGCCGCCTTCGGCTACACTCGCGAGGAGGCCGCCGGCCGGACGTCCGTCGAACTGGGCCTGTGGGTGAGCGAAGCCGAGCGGGAGCACTACCTCCAGACCCTCCGGAACGGCGGTCGCCTGAGCGATTTCGAGGCGCGCATGCGCCGCAAGGACGGCAGCGAGTTCACCGTGCTGTACAGCGGCAGCATCATTCAGATCGGCGGCCGGCCCTACAGCCTGAATTCGCTGCAGGACATCACCTCGCGCAAGCAGGCCGAGGCGGCGCGCAACCACTCCTTCGCCCTGACCCGGGCGACGCTGGAATCGACCGCCGACGGCATTCTCGTGGTGGACAAGGAGGGCCGGATCGAGACCTACAACCAGGTGTTCGCCGGCATGTGGCGGATTCCCTCCGAAGTACTCGCGGCCCGTGACGACACCCGGGCGCTCCAGTATGTGACGGCGCAGCTCGCCGATCCCGAGATGTTCCTCGCCAAGGTCCGGGAGTTGTACGAGAAGCCGTTCGAGCAGAGCTTCGACGTGCTGCATTTTCTGGATGGACGCACCTTTGAGCGTTATTCGCGCCCGTTGCTGGTGGACGGGCTGACGGCGGGCCGCGTCTGGAGTTTCCGCGACATCACCGCCCAGAAGCGCGCCGTCACCGCGCTCCGCGACAGCGAGGAGAAATTCCGCGGAGTTTTCGACCGGAGCCCGATTCCCATCATTGTCACGAGCATGCCCGACGGCCGCATCCTGGAGGTCAATGCCGCGACGATCGGCACCTTCGGCTACACGCGCGAAGAGGTGATCGGGAAAACGACCACCGATCTGGGCGTGTGGGTCGACCCGGCCGCCCACAAGCGCTACATCGCGCGGCTCCAGACCGACCGCAAGATCGAGGGGGCCGAGACCCAGCTCCGCAACCGGCGCGGCGAAACGCTGGACGTGCTCTACAGCGGCATTCAGGTCAACATCGCCGGCCAGCCGTGCCTGCTGAATTCGGTGGTCGACATGACCGGACGCAAACGGGCCGAGGCGCTTTTCCAGGATCTTTTTTCGTTCTCCCCCGATGCCATCATCATCGCCACCAGCCAGGGCATCGTCACCAATCTCAACGAAAAGGCCCTGCAGCTTTTCGGCTGCACCCGGGAGGAAGTCATCGGAAAATCCGCGCTCGAAATGGTGCCCGAGGACATGCAGGCCGAGACGCGAAGCCGGCTGGAGCGATACCTGATGAATCCCGTGCCCCGGCCGATGGGCACCTCCGCTCCCACCCTGCGCGCCCGCGACCGCAATGGCCGGACGTTTCCGATCGATCTGAGTCTCAGCCCCGTGCGCAGCGGCGGGGAACTGCGCATTGTGGCCGCCGTCCGCGACATCACCCAACAAATCGAGGCCGGGCAGAGACAGCGCGAACTCGAGGTCCAGCTGCGCCATTCGCAGAAGATGGAATCCGTCGGCACCCTGGCGGGCGGCATCGCCCATGATTTCAACAACCTGCTGACCGGCATTCTCGGCCATGCCGAGCTCGCGGGCATGGATCTTCCCCCGGGACACCCGGTGGAGAGAAGTTTGCAGCAGATCACCACGGTCGCCAACCGGGCGCGCGACCTGGTCAAGCAGATCCTCACCTTCAGCCGGCGCTCCGACCAGGAACTCGTGCCCGTCCGCCTCCAGCCCGTGATCGGGGAGGCCGTCCAGCTGCTCCGCAGCACGATCCCACCCATGGTCAGCATCGACTATGCGCACGATCCGCGCTGTCCCACCGTGCTGGCGGAGCCGTCGCAAATCCACCAGATCATCATCAATCTCTGCACCAACGCCTGGCACGCCATGCCGGAACGCGGCGGCGAGATCCGCATCGAACTCCACGCCCGGGAGATTCCGGAGAATTTCCATCGCTCCCTCCGGCCGGGCTGGCACGCCCACCTGGTCGTGTCCGACAACGGCTCCGGCATGGACGAGACCACCCTCAACCGGATCTACGACCCGTTCTTCACGACCAAACCGGTCGGCCAAGGCACGGGACTCGGCCTGGCCGTGGTCCATGGCATCGTGGACAACCATCACGGGGCGATTCTCGTGCACAGCGAGCGGGGCCGGGGCACGACCTTCGACATTTACCTGCCGGCGGCCAACGCCGGGTCGGCCCCGGCCGAGCTTCCGCCGCAAACGATCCCGACCGGACAGAACCAGCGGGTGCTCGTCGTCGACGACCAGCCCGAACCGGGCCGGATTTTCTGCCGCTATCTCACCCAGCTGGGCTATCAGTCCACGTTCTACGTTTCGGCCGTGGATGCGCGGAGCGCATTTCTGGCGGATCCCGACAAGATCGATCTGGCCGTGGTCGATCACGCCATGCCGGTGATGTCGGGCACGATGCTGACGCAAAGGATGAAATCCATCCGCCCGGATCTGCCGGTGCTGATGGTCACCGGTTATCTGTCGCCGGAGGAGCGGAAGGCGGCGCTCGCGGCCGGCGTCGATGCGGTTCTGCCCAAGCCTTTCACCCTTTCGGAAGTGGCCGAGGTGGCCGCCCGCCTGCTGCGGGCCAAACCCAAGGCCGAAGTCAACCGGTCATAGAGATCCTCAGGACAAGCTCCCGGAGGATTCTCTGTGGCACGGGTCTCCCGACCCGTGATGATCAGAACACGGGTCGGGAGATCCGTGCCACGTCCTGGCGGTCGCCTGCGAGCAGGCTCCTACCGGTCAAACCAGCCGAAGCCGGCTGCGGGTACCGGAACCCATCGCAAAATGAAAAGCGCCGCGGCGGCAGCCGTGGCGCGAGGGGCGCAACTGAAATTTATTCGGGTCAGGCGCTGGCGAGGGCCGTCGCGGGGGTCTTGACCATGCTCGCCTTGGCATCCTCCAGAGTATCGTGAAACACCCAGGTACGCGTGTCTTCAAAACCTTTGCACTCGGAGATGATCTGGGCGTTGCCGACCATGGCAAATTGCACGCCCAGCTCGCGGCACGTCTGCATCGCTTGCATCAAAAGCTTGATGACGCCCATGTGCAGCGACCTGAGCTGATGCACGTCGATCACGGATTTGTTGTGGCCGGCGTCGACCGCCTCGGCGAGCTTCGGCTTGAGATAGGTGCTGATCTCGGCGAGCACGGCCGGGGAACAATTCTCGGGCACCCGCATGATCAGGCCGTCGCCCTCCACCGTGAAGTAGCGTTGGGACGTGTCCAGATTCATGGCCTTGGCGATCTTGGCCTCCAGTTCGCTGACGTCGATCGGCTTGGTCACGACCGTGGTGAAGCCGACCGTCTGCGCCTGCTGCTGGGCAAGACTCTCGGTCTTCACCACCAAACCGAAGACCGGCGTGTATTTCGTCTTGGTGTTGGTGCGGACCAGCCGGAAAAGCGTGAAAGCGGCGTCCTCGGGCAGCGACAGACTCATGATGATGAGGTCGGGCGGGGTCTTCGTGCAGAAGTCGATGGCCTCGCCCTGGGTGCTGACGCCGTGGATTTTCCAGGGCGTGTGCTTCAGGCCTTCCTGGATCTGCTGGATGATCGCCGGCTTGTCCTCGACGACCAACAGGGTGGCGGGGTCAAAAATGGAACGGGCCTTGGTCGGCGTATCCGAGAGGGGCTTGAGCTCGATGATACGTCCGGCCTTTTCGATGAGCAGCTCCTCCTTGAAAGGCTTCACGATGTAGTCGCGCACGCCGATCTTGGCGATCTTCAGCACGTGATCCTTGCCGCCTTCGGCGGTGAGCATCATGACCGGGATGCCCTTGAGCTGGGGATCGGATTTGAGCTTGGTCAGCATTTCGACGCCGTCCATGACCGGCATGGTGACGTCGAGCAGAATGAGGTCGGGCATGTCCTTCGAAGCGACGGCCAGACCTTCGACGCCGTTCGCGGCCTCGAGGATTTCGCAGTCATAGGATTTGAAGGCCTTCCGGACAATGATCCGGACGGTTTTGGAGTCGTCAACGGTGAGTATTTTGTTGCGCATGGGCGAAGCGGTGAAAAAGGGGGGACGGGCTTAGTCGCCGATCTTGAGCATGATATCGGTGATGATGTTCGAACCGCCGCTTTGGAACTTGTAGAAGTACCGCTGCACGTCGGCGATGGGTTCGATGGAAAAATTGCTGCCGCGGAGAATGGTCGGGATGGTCAGCTTGCAGGGGAACCCGGCGTCGCTGATGCCGTTCTTGAAGCTGCCCACGGTCATGTTGGTCAGCTCGCCGATGGCGTCGTTGATCACTTCCTCGCCGGCTTCCTCGAGCTCCGCGTCGGTCATGCCGAGCATGTGGCAGGTGACTTCGCGGGCAAAGGGCAGGTCGAGGTAGAAATAGATGAGGCCGTTGACATCGCCGAGGAAACCCACGGTGCCGATGACCTGGGAAACGACGTTTTCGCCCTCGGCGGGGACGGCCGTCCAATGGGATTGGGCTGCCTGGGCCAGCACGCAGAGATCAGCCGGGCGACCAAGCATGGTTTTGAAAACGTCGCCAACAGCGCGACTGATGTTCTCCCGGATGAGAGTCTCGGAGATTTCCTGTGTTGCGGGCATGATTTGTGAGGTGGGGTCGGCCTGGAATTGGGCTTCCAGTCCCTATCGGCGCACCCCGCCAGCAACTTAACCTCAATTTTTGCAGCACCGTCCCGCCGCGCGGGCCGGCCCTATTCGGCCACTTCGGCCCCGACCTCGATCGGGTCCCCGGCCTCGCGGTATTCCTGTAATTTGTTGCGCAGGGTGCGGATGCTGATGCCGAGCATGTCCGCCGCCTTGGTCCGATTCCCGGAAGTCTGCAGGAGCGCATTCTTGATCGCCTGTTTTTCGAGCTCCGCGATTGTGCGAACCGCGCCATCCTGGCCCTGCAGGGCCACGACCGGCCGCTCGCCGTCGGTCGACTCTGACTCCGGCCCGGCCTCCGGCGCGACCGCTCCGCCCAAAGGCTCATAATCCTCGGTTGGGCTGGACAATAGCGCCTCGCCTGAACCGACTCCCGCCACCATCGGCAAACCTAGCGCCGCCGCGGAAACCAGCCGGCCCGGTTCGGTCAGGATCACAGCCCGCTCGATGGTGTTCTGCAGCTCCCGCACATTGCCCGGCCAGCGGTAGACCGCCATCGCCGAGCGGGCGGATTCGGAGAAGCCGGCCACCTTCACGCCGAATTTTTTCGCATACCGGGCCAGAAAATTGTCCGCGAGCGGCACAATATCGTCCGGATGCTCGCGCAGGGCGGGCACGTGAACGGGAAACACGTTCAGCCGGTAATAAAGATCCTGGCGGAACGCCCCCTTTTCCACATAGCCCAGCAGATCGCGATTCGACGTGGCAAGGATGCGAACGTTGACTTTGATCGTACGGTTGCCGCCGACGCGCTCGAATTCGCGTTCCTGCAGCACCCGCAGGAGCTTGGCCTGCAGGTGGGCGGGAATCTCGCTCACCTCGTCCAGGAGGAGCGTGCCCTGGTTCGCCAGCTCGAAACGGCCCTCGCGCCGCTCCGTCGCGCCCGTGAAGGCTCCGCGCTCATGGCCGAAAAATTCGCTCTCGATGAGATTTTCCGAGACCGCCGCGCAATTGACGCGGATGAATGGATTCTGCCGGCGGGGGCTGCGACGGTAAAGTTCGCGCGCCACCATCTCCTTGCCGGTCCCATTCTCGCCCGTGATGAGCACCGTGGCATCCGTCGGCGCCACGCGTTCGATCAGTTGACGCAGTCGCAACATCACCGGGCTGCGCCCGACCAGGGTCCCCTCGTCCTCGCCGACCTGGTCGCTCAACAGGCGGTTGACCTGCAGGAGCTGGCGGTACGACTGGGCCTTCTTGATGATGATGTCGATTTGCGACGGCGTGAACGGCTTGAGGACATAATCGAAGGCCCCTGCGCGCATGCACCCCACCGCGGACTCGATCGAGCCATAGCCGGTGACCATGATGACCAGGGGACGCTCCGGCAGCGTGGCCAGCCGCTCGAGAAACTGCTGCCCGTCCCCGTCCGGCAGGCGGATGTCGAGCATTACCAGGTCGAAAGACTCGCGGGCCAGCTGGATTTCCGCCTGGGCCAGCGTTTCCGCCACCGAAACCGTGAATTTACGGCGCGTGAAAATCTCCGTCTGCAGATTGCGGACAACGGGCTCGTCTTCAACGATCAAGACTTTCTCGAATGACATGGGCGGCGGCAACTCACCCCAGGGGTGGCCGGTTGCGAAGGATAGACGTAAACACCCGCCGGGCCCGGTTCAAACAAAACCTGCTGGCCCCACCGCAGAAACTTATGCCGCCTCGACCAGGATGCGCTGCACCCGGGCGACAAACTCGGCCGGGGAATACGGCTTGGCCAGAAATTCAATCCCCGCCCCGGGGGCCAATGGGGCCAGGTTGCGGATCGCGACATTGCCACTCATCAACAGCACGGGCAGATCCGCCCTTGTCTGGCGCAGGCGACGGCAGACCTCCCGCCCATCCATGTCGGGCAGCCGGCAATCGGCCACCACCAGCCGGATGGACGCCGGCTGCTCGGTGAACGCCTCCAGGGCCTGCTGGCCAAACTGGCACCAGCGCACGGCCAGCCCCAACCGACCCAGGTAAATCTCGAGCAAGTGGGCAATCGTTTCGTTGTCTTCCACGAGCAACACCCAATTCCCCGGAACGGCGGGATTGGCGGAAACGACGGTCGCCGGGAGGGAGTTTTCCATGCGTGTCTGGGGCGTGTACCCTGTCTTCGACCGAGCCTCGAAAATCTTTAATCATTTTTCTCTCAAGTGCCCGCCGGATGCGCCGATCCTTTCCGCTGGCAAGCTCCGCCACCGCCACCTGTATGCACACCCGCCTGCTTTCTTTCCTGTCCGATCTCGAAAACGCCCTGATCGCGGACGACCCGTCCCCCTCCGACGGGGCGTGGGAAGGATGCCGGACCGTGAATTACCACCTTGGACTCGCCCGCCTCCGCCTGGGCGTCCGGCTGCCGTCCGGGCAGCTCGAGCCCCGCGGTTCGCTGCTTTTGCAGAGCTACCAGCTCGCCGACGGTTCCCCCTGCCTGAAGGCCGCCCTTTCCTGGGCCGGCTCCGAGGTGCAATGCCTGCGGTCGATCTACGCCAAGCCCGATGTGAATTGGAAAGCGGAAGCCCGCAAGGTCGCCGCCGAATGGATGGCGGGCCCGCCGGCCGCAATACCCGCCGCCGCCGAACAGCACCCCGCCCAGTTGGTCGCCAGCTGATGCGGATCAGCGGTTTGGTTGCCGGGCCGCCGGAATTGCGGCGGGGCACATGGGACACGCGCAAACACCCGCTCCACCGGTCGCCTTCTTGAAGTTTCCCGCTTACGCCGCGGTGTTCAGCCGGGGCACGGTAGGCTGGACGACACCGACGTAGGCGGGCGCCACCTTGGCCAGGCGCGAATTGGCTTCCTCCACTCGCCGCAGTTCGCCCCGGAGCCGTTCCAGCTCCCGGTCCATGAAACGACTGTTCTCCTCGCGGCGTTCGATCAAAACGGCAACCCAGGGCTGCAAAGCGGCCACGCCGGGATCGACGGCCAGGGCCGCCAGTTCCTCGACCAAGGGGGTGGCG
>CAYZGG010000081.1:0-18777 GCA_964477955.1 uncultured Opitutaceae bacterium | reverse complement strand
TCGCCGGCAGGTCCCACCAGAGCTGGTTTTTCTGGCCGAGGACGAGGGCGAAGAGCCGGCGGTAGGCGTTCTCCCGCTTGGAGGGATCGAAGCCCGCGACGCGCGCCCGGCCGGAGGTCGGGTAGATGAGACCCGAAAGCATCTTGAGCGTCGTGGTCTTGCCCGCGCCATTGGGACCGAGGAAGCCCACGAACTCGCCTTCCGCGATGGAGAAACTGACGCCGTCCGCCGCCCGCGTCTCCTCGAATTCGCGTTTGACCAGGCCCTTCACGCCGCCCCAGAAACCGGGTTGTTTCTTGTAGGTGCGGAAGATGCGGGTGAGGTTTTCGACTTCAATCATGCGAGTCGCCGAGTGAACACCACTCCGGCGCGAAGGCAACCGCGACCTGCAAGATTCGTGGTGGCTTGGTAAGGGTTTTGCTATAGACGCTCTCCATGCCCAAGCCCGCCCCCGCGCTCACGTTGATCCTGAGCGCCATGCCCTCGGAAATCCGTCTCATCCAATCGCAGATCAAACAGCCTAAGTCCGGCCAGCTGGCCTGCTTCCCCTGGGTCGCGGGCCGGTTGCGCGGCCGGCGCGTGGTCACCGCTGTGACGGGCGTGGGCGTCACCAACGCCGCCATGGTCACCGCGCTGTTCGTGCATCATTTCCAGCCGTCCGAGGTGCTCGTTTCCGGCACGGGCTCACGGTTCAACCCGCGGATTCGCACGGGCGACACGGTCATTTCAACCCAGACCATCCACCATGCCGCCGGCAACCTGACGAACCGCGGCATGGTCTACCGCAAGGTCCGCGGCCCGCTCGCGGGGACGATGACGCACTGGTATTATCGGCCGGATCCGCGGCTGCTGAAATTCGCCCGCGCCTGCATCGCCGGCTACACCGCCGAGCCCGTGACCGCAAACGGCGAAACCTACCGGCCGCGCGTCCTCACGGGCGTGGTGACGGCCAGCGATCTTTTCGGCGTGTCGGACGAGAAGATCGCGGACATGAAAAAGAAGCTCAACCCGGACATCATGGAAATGGAAAGCGCCGCCATCGCGCAGGTCTGCGCGCAGATGGGCGTGCCGCACCTCGTTTTTCGCGCCGGCAGCAACCGGACGCAGTCGGATCCGGGCAACGACTACCGGCTGCTCGGACAAAAGGCGGCGGTCGCGGCGGCGCGCTGGACGGTCCATTTCACCGGCTGCCTCGCGGCGGCGGCCCGCGCATGAAGCTCTTTTCGCGGGGAGACGCCGAGGGCTTCGTGGTGGCCTTCGTCAACAACCTGGTGCAACTGCTCATTCTCGCGCCGTTGTGCACCGCCGTGCTCGGCTTTTCCCCGGCGCTGATCTACGGGCGGATCCTGCCGGGCGTCGCGATCTCGTTTCTCGTCGGAAATCTGTTCTACGCGTGGCAGGCGCTGCAGCTGGCGAAGCGCGAGGGCCGCGCCGACGTGACCGCGCTGCCGTACGGCATCAGTACGCCCGGGCTGTTTGCACACGTTTTCCTCGTCATGCTCCCGGCGAAACAGCTGGCGATCGCCCAAGGTCTGGCCGATCCGGAGCGATTCGCCTGGCATGCCGGTCTGGTGGCCTGCCTGCTCGGCGGTTTGCTCGAATTCGGCTGTGCGTTCATCGCGGGAAAAATCCGGCAGCACACGCCGCCCGCGGCGATGCTGGCGACGCTGGCGGGCGTGGGCCTCGGGTTTCTCGGGCTGTCGTTCCTCTTTCAAGCTTTTGCGTCGCCGGTGACGGGGCTGGTGATGCTCGTGCTGGTTTTCCTGGTGTTTTTCGGCCGCGTGAAATTCCGCGGCGGCATTCCGGCGACGGTCGTGATTCTCGCGGCCGGCACCGCGCTTGCCTGGGCGACTGGGCTCGCGCCCGTGGGTGGTGCGGGCGCGCACCCGCTCGCGCATTTCCGGCTCTACGTGCCGCGACCCGTGCTCGACGAATTGTGGGTCGCGCTGCATGGCGGCCACATCGTCGCGTACCTTTCCGTGGTGATTCCGATCGGCCTGCTCGGCGTGCTGGCCTCGCTGCAGAACATCGAGTCGGCGGCGGCCGCGGGCGACAACTACCCGGTGCGGCCCAGCCTCGTGATCAACGGTCTCGGCACCATCGCCGCGGCGTGTTTCGGGTCGCCCTTTCCGTCGTCGATCTACATCGGTCATCCCGCGTGGAAGAAACTCGGGGCGCGCGCCGGCTACTCGGTGCTGAACGGCATCGGCATCACGCTCATCTGCCTGACCGGGGCGATGGCGGCGCTGACGTGGCTGATTCCGGCCGAGGCGGGCATTGCCATTATTTTGTGGATCGGTGTCATCATCACGGCGCAGGCGTTCGAGGTCACGGAGAAGAAATATTATCCCGCGGTGGTCGTCGGCCTGTTTCCGGGTCTGGCGGCGTGGACAATGCTGATCGTGAAGACGGCGCTCGGCGCCGGCGGCGCGGTGCTGGGTGCGCCGCTGGTGGCGACTGCGCACGCCGCGGGCGCCTATCTCGGTGGTGGGTTCGCGTTGGAGCAGGGGTTTCTCTATTCGGCGATGATCTGGTCTGCCGTCGTCGTGTGCATTGTCGATCGCTCTTGGTTGCGGGCGGCAGTGTGGTGCGGGGTCGGGGCGCTGCTGGCGCTGTCGGGGCTGATGCATTCCTACGCCCTCACCGGGCGCGACACGGTGATCGACCTGCCGCTGCTCGGCTGGTTGAGCGGGCAGTGGACGCCCGGGAGGGCGCTGTTTCCCGCCGGCGGGGCGGCCCTGGGCTACGCTCTGGCGGCGCTGGTTTTTTTGCTCGCCAAATACATCACGGTTCCCCGGGCTGAGGATGAAGTCGCCTGATTTTCCGCGCCGATTTCACCATGCCCAAGCTGCTCGTCAAAAACATCGGTCACCTCGTGACCATGAATCCCGCTCGCGCCGTTTTGCGCGATGCGTGGCTGCTGTCCGAGGACGGGTTCGTGACGGCGCTCGGCACGGGCGGGGGGCCGGCGGAAGCCGCCGGTGCGGCGGTGCATGACGCCCGCGGCGGGATCGCCACGCCCGGGCTGGTGAACACGCACCATCATTTCTACCAAACGATGGCGCGGGCCTATACGCCGGGGAACAACCTTCCGCTGCTGCCTTGGCTTGCGCACATGAACCGGCTCTGGCGGACGTTCACGGCGGACGACCTGCACCTCGCCTCCCGGCTGGCGTTGGCGGAGATGATGCTCACCGGCTGCACCACGACGTCGGACCATCACTATGTCGTGCCGCGCGGCAGTGGAGACAATTTTGCGGCGCAGTTTCGTGCCGCGGCCGAGCTGGGCATTCGCTTCCACTGCGGGCGCGGCAGCATGGACGTGCCGTCGGAGCTGATCGGCGACTGGGCGATCCAGACGACTGACGAAATCATGGTCGACTGCGAGCGACTGCACCGCGAATTCCACGACCCGGCGCCCGGCAGCTACCGGCAGGTTTTTCTCGCGCCGTGCGCGGCGACGTCGGCCAGCCGCGAGCTGCTGACGCAATCGGCGGCGTTCGCGCGCCAGCATGGGCTCGGGTTGCACAGTCATTGCGGCGAAACGGTGGACGAGGATGCGTTTTCGTTGAAAAAATTCGGGCGACGGCCGGTGGAGCATTTCGCCGATTGTGGCTGGGATTTCGAAGGGGTCTGGTTTGCGCATGGCATCCACTTCACCGATGCCGAGATCGCCTGGCTGGGCGCCCGCCGGATCGGCATCAGCCACTGCCCGAATGCCAACATGCGACTCGGGTCGGGCATCTGCCGCGTCACCGACCTGCAGGCGGCCGGGGCGAAGGTCGCCATCGGCGTCGACGGCAGCGCGTCGAACGATTCCGGACACGTCCTCGCCGAGCTGCGGCAGGCGCTGATGCTGTGCCGCGTCAAATCCGGAGCGGGCGCGATGTCCGCCCTTGATGCGCTGGCGCTCGGCACTACGGGCGGAGCAGCGGTGCTCCGGCGACCGGACCTCGGCTCGCTCGAGCCGGGCAAGTGCGCGGACCTCGCGATCTGGCCGGCGGTCGACCTGTTTTCCAGCGGCGCGGAGAATCCCGTCGACGCCCTGCTGCTCTGTCACCCGCGGCAGGTCGACAGCCTGATCGTCGGCGGACGCGTGCGGATCGCACGCGGGCAATTCGTCGACCTCGACCTGGCGGAGTTAGTCGCGCGGCATCACGCCCGGGCCCGGCAACTTCACGCGGCGTTGAACTGAACCATGGACCCGACCCAACCTTTCATCGATTTGCACCGGCATTTGGACGGCAACGTCCGTTTGCAGACCATCCTCGATCTCGGCCGGCAGCACAACGTCAAGCTGCCCGGCGACACGATCGAGACATTGCGGCCGCACGTGCAGGTGGTCGGCGTGATGCCCGACCTCGTCAGCTGGCTCAACAAACTGCACTGGATGATCGCGGTGCTGGGCGACTACGAGGCCTGCCGGCGGATTGCGCGGGAGAACGTGGAGGACGCGAAAGCCGAGGGGCTCGATTACCTCGAGCTGCGGTTCAGTCCGTATTTCATGGCCGGGCCGAACCGGCTCGACCCGGTGCGGGTGGTCGAAGCGGTGGTGGCGGGCGTTGCCGAGGGGATTGCGCGGACCGGGTTGAAAGTGAAACTTATCGGAATTCTCAGCCGCACATTTGGGCCCGAGGCGTGCCGGGTCGAGCTCGAGGCTTTGCTGACGCAGCGCGCACACCTCACGGCGCTCGATCTTGCGGGCGACGAGAAGAACTGGCCGGCGGAGCTGTTCACGGAGCATTTCAAGCGCGGGCGTGACGCGGGCTGGGCGATCACGGTGCACGCCGGCGAGGCCGGCGGGGCGGCCAGCGTGTGGGCGGCGGCGCGCGAGCTAGGTGCGACCCGCATCGGTCACGGCATCCGGGCGATCGACGACCCGCGGCTGCTCGACCATCTGCACGCGCACCGGATCGGGCTCGAAGTGAACCTGACGAGCAACGTGCAGACGAACACCGTGTCCGGGTTTGCCGAGCATCCGATGAGGTTGTTCCTCGATCGCGGGCTGCTGGCGACGCTCAACACCGACGATCCGGTGATCAGCGGAATCGATTTGCATCACGAGTACTCGATCGCCGCTCCGGCGGCGGGCCTGACGCCGGAGCAGATTGTCCAAGCGCAACGCAACGCTCTGGAAATTGCCTTTCTTGATGCGGGGGAGCGCGCGGCATTGCTGGCGACGAAGGCGGCACGTGCGGGCGGAAAATATTGAGGTAGGTCGGGACCGCCGGTCCCGCCGCGCGGGAGCGCTGAAGACAAAACAATCGCGGAAACGCGGAGGAGCGAAACCCGGTGGCAATAGCTTGGCCGGGATCATGTCGTCCAATCAGACGAAACGAGGAGCAGCTTTTTGATCTTCAACGCCGGATTGGCTGAAACCCCCGTCGGCGAAGCCGTTGACCTTTCGGTTTCCATTTTGCCATGGGATATTTCACTGTGACGGCCCAGGTCGGGCTCAATCGGAGAGACCAATCAAAGGTAGGTGGCGCGCTTGCCGCGCAACCAAATGTGGCGGGACCAGCCCGCCACCTACCGAGGCCACTTCCTTGCAACTGCATGAATCCGTATCCGAGCGAGCCGCGGCTCGGCGGGGACGACTCGCCCTACCTACGGACAATCGGGTCCGAGCCTGCTCACCCGTGCCCGAACCGGCGGTAGTCGAGGACGGTATGGCTGATCCAGCCGGATTCGACGCAGGTGAGATCGGTCAGCGGATCGGCCGGCGACGCGTCTTCGCCGATGCTCCAGATCAACTGGTGACAGCCGTCAGCGTCGGCGGGGCTGAACAGGCCGGGGACGAAATATTGCGCCGGCACGGTGCGTTTCACCGGAGTCTGGGACGTGCAAGGGGTGGGGAAGTTGACGTTGTGCACGATAAAACTGCGCCGCGGCGTGGCGGGAAGCAATTCGCCCGCTAGGCGGGCGGCGTGGGCGGCGGACGCACGAAGCGTGGCGTGCAGCTCGGCCGCGGGCGCGCCCCCGGCTTCCTTCAGGTGATGGTAGACGTCCTTGGAAACATTCTGCGACACGGCCAGGGCGGGCAGACCGTGCAGCGCGCCTTCCCAGGCGCCGCCGACGGTGCCGCTGGCGATGATGAAACCGAGCGTGCAGTTGAAGCCCATGTTGATGCCACTCACGACGCCGTCCATCGAGGTCGGCAGCAGGTGGGCGATGGCAATGTTGACGCAGTCCGAAGGCGTGCCCTCGACGGTCCAGGTCGGGCAACCGAAACCGTGGTCGGCCGGGGTGGCTTTGACCCCGCGGGTGCGGGTTTTCGAGGCGCTGGTCCAGCTCTGTTCACGTCGGGGCGCGACGACATATGGCGCGTGGCCGGCGGTTTTCAGTGCCGCGACCAACTCGTGGAGAAATACCGCGTCGACGCCGTCGTCGTTGGTAACGAGAAGTTTCATAAAAGCCGCCAGCATTCGGCGGTCAGGCGCCGGAAGTCAGCTTTTTTCCCGCGGCGGCCTGCTGGCGCTTCGCCTCGGACAGCAGCCAGACCATGTAGGCGACGACGACAATGTTCAGAAGCAGTGCGGCGAACCGGACCCAGGTCAGGCGTTTGACCAGCTCGTAGATTTCGAGCGGGATGTAGACGCCGCCGCTGAACGCCGCGAACCACTCCGCCCAGCGGCGTTCGTACCAGAGGCCGTACCCCTCGATGAAGCGCACCGCCGCATACAGCGTGGCGAGTCCCATCAGCAGCCAGAGCCGGGTGTCCGAGACCTCGGACATGGTGTGGATGAAGATTTGCAGGTAGCGATTGGCCGGATCGAAGTGCATGCGCAGCATCAGCTGCTCCACGAAGTGTTCGTCCTCGCGCCCGAGGAAGCCGAGGAGGCCGAAACCCAGAATGAGCACGACGAGACCCTTGACGGCTTCGAAGGCGGCCACGGTGCGGAGGCCGTTGCGACGTACGCGATTGATCACTAACTGACGGTAGTGACGGCGCCGCATTGCGCAACAATTTCACTTGTCCTATTGAAATTCGCGCATTGGGCCGCATCCGGTGGAACGCGTTGATCCAGCGCGTCCGGACCGGATCGAGGTAGCCCCGCCCCGTTCTCAACTATAAGGCGGTGAGCGGGCGTTAATTATGGCCGGTTTTTTAACCGACGCGGCGGGGTTGCAATCCGCGCGCAGGTCTGGACAACCCGCGCTGAGCTGGAAACGAGGGCCGATGCTAACTTGATTGCAAATGAGCCGCTTAAAATCCGCCCAGAGTTCGGGAATAAGCGATCGGTCGGTGAAGACCCTTCGCAAGAGTCCGGTCATCCGGCCACTCCGGAGCGCCGCCCGCCCCGCCACTTCCATGAAAAAGGTCGCTTTCAACAACACCGTCCTGCGCGACGGACACCAATCACTCGCGGCCACCCGCATGACCACGGCGCAGATGCTGCCCGCAGCGCCGATCGTCGACGGGATGGGCTTCAACGCCCTCGAAACCTGGGGGGGAGCCACGATCGACTCCTGCCTCCGGTTTCTCGGCGAGAATCCGTTCACCCGGCTCGACCAGCTCAAGGCCGCGGCCCCGAAGACGCCTCAGATGATGCTGCTGCGCGGCCAGAATCTCGTTCAGTACACGAGTTTCCCCGACGACGTGGTGCAGGCCTTTGTCCGCTGCACCGCGGCGCATGGCCTCGACATCTTCCGGATTTTCGACGCGCTCAACGACTCGCGCAATCTCCGGGTGCCGATCGCGGCCGTGAAGGCCGCCGGCAAGCACGCGCAGGGCGCGATTTGCTACACCACCAGCCCGGTGCACACGCCCGCCAAACTGGCGGCGTTCGCCGACGAGCTCGCCGAGCTGGGCGTCGACTCGATCTGCATCAAGGACATGGCCGGCCTGCTGACTCCGCGCGTCACCTTCGATCTCGTCAAAGCGATCAAGCAGCGTCACAGCCTGCCCGTCATCGTGCACAGTCATGACACCGCCGGCCTGGCCGTGGCGTCCTACGTGGCCGCGATCGATGCCGGAGCCGATATCGTGGAGACGTCGATCGTGCCCTTCGCCAACGGTACCGCGCAGCCGGATACCAACCGGATGGTCGCCGCGCTGGAACTGAATCCGCGCCAGCCCCACTACGACGTCGCGAAGCTGATCGAGCTCCGCCAGTATTTCGACGGCGTGGCCACGCAGCTGGCGGCGTTCATGAGCACGGCCAACGAGCGCGTCGACAGCGACACGCTGACCTACCAGGTGCCCGGTGGCATGCTCAGCAATTTCCGCACCCAGCTGAAGGAGATGAAAATGGAAGCCCGCTTCGCCGACGTGCTGGCCGAGATCCCGGTCGTGCGCAAGGCGCTGGGCTGGATTCCGCTCGTCACACCGACCTCGCAGATTGTCGGCACCCAGGCCGTGCTCAACGTCAAGTTCGGCCGCTGGCAGAATCTGGCGCAGGCCACGATCGACGTGGCGCTGGGCAAGTTCGGGCGCCCGCCGGGCCCGATCGACCAGGATTTGCAGAATCTCGCGCGCACCAAGTCGGGCCAGGAGCCGGTCCAGGGCCGCCCCGCCGACCTGCTGCCGCCGCGGATGCCCGCGCTCCGCACGGAGCTGGCCGCGAAGGGGATTCCCGTCTCCGACGACAATGCCGTGCTTTATGCGATGTTCCCGCGCGAGACCGATGCCCTTTATCACCCCAAGCCCGCCGCTGCCGCTGCTCCGGTTGTGGTCCAAGCACCGACACCACCTCCACCGCCGGCGCCGTCTGCGCTCCCTCGTGAAGAGAGCCAGGCGGCCGGCAGCGGCCTGCACCGCCTGAACCGCTTCTTCGTCACGGTGAACGCCCGCCGGTTCGACGTTTCAGTGGAGGAGATTGCGTGAAAGCGAAGGAAACCACTCCCGACGCACCGCTTCTGGCGGACTTTCCCGCGCCGTCCTACGCCGATTGGCGGAAGGCGGCCGAGGAATCGCTGGACGGCGCGTCGTTCGACAAAAAGCTGGTGACCCGCACGCCCGAGGGCATCGACCTGCAGCCCATTTACACGCGGGAGAAAGACGGGACTGCCACTCCGGGCGAGGCGCGGCCGGGCGAGTTCCCGTACGTACGCGGCGCGGAAGCGCCCGGTGCTGGCGAGGCCAGCTGGCTGATCTGCCAGGAGTTGCCCTACAGCGATCCGGTGCAGTTCAACGCCGCTTTGTTGCAGGATCTCAACCACGGCCAGAATGCCATCAACCTCCCGTGCGATGTCGCGACCCGGCTGGGGTTGGATCCCGACACGGTGCCGACCGACCAGGTGGGCGGTCACGGTCTCTCGCTTGCCACGCTGGACGATCTCGTCCGCGCACTGCGCGGGGTCGATCTTGCGGCCGTGCCGCTATATGTGACCGGCGGTGTGGCGGCGTTGCCTCTCACGGCCATGTTCGTGGCCTGGCTGGCGGAGCAGGGCAAGGCCCCGGCGGTGCTCCGTGGGTCGATTCTTTCCGATCCCTATGCCGAGTGGCTCGGCCAGGGCGGTTTGCCCGGCGGTTTGGAGGCGGCTTTCGATGAGATGGCCGTGCTCACGGATTGGGCGGGAAAATCAGGCTCTGCGCTCTGCACCGTCGGGGTGCAGGCCAATGTGTGGGCCGAGGCCGGCGGCAGCTCCGCGCACGAGCTCGCGTACGGACTGGCCACCGGGGTCGACTACCTTCGCGTCCTTGCGGCCCGCGGGGTCGAGGTCAACCGGGCGGGCCCGCGTTTTCTTTTCACCTACGCGACCGGCTCGCACTTTTTCATGGAAGTGGCCAAGCTGCGCGCGGCGCGTCTGCTCTGGGCCCGCGCGGTCACCGCAGCGGGCGGTGAGACGGCGGCGGCCCGGCTCGTCTGCCACGTGCGCGGGTCGCACTGGAACAAATCCCTGCTCGATCCCCAGGTGAACCTGCTGCGCGCGACCAGCGAGGCCTTCGCGGCCATCGTGGGCGGCTGCGCCAGCCTGCATGTGGCGCCCTTCGACGAAACCTACCGGGGACCGGACGATTTCTCGCGCCGGCTGGCCCGCAACATCCAGATCATTTTGGGCGAGGAGTGTCAGCTTGCCCGCGTGCAGGACGCGGGCGGCGGCTCATGGTATCTGGAAACCCTGACGCGCCAGCTCGCCGAAAAGGCCTGGACGCTTTTTCAGGAAATCGAGAAAGACGGGGGCATGGCGATGGCGGTGCGCGCCGGCCGGCCGCAGGCCGCCGTGGAGAAACTGGCCGCCGAGCGCATCAGCGCGGTCGAACACCGGCGCGACGCCGTCATCGGCGCGAATCTCCAGCCGAATCTCGACGAGAAAATCACCGCGATGGCGCTGTCGGACAACCGGGAAGCTGCCGCCCGGCGCGCCCGTCTGGTAACGGACTACCGGGCCCTGTCCGCGACGGATCGCGGCGCCGCGATTCTGGGCAAGCTCGCGAAGGCGCAAGGCGGGGCCGCGAGTGACCGGATGAAACTGATCACCGACGCCTTCGCGCTCGGCGCCACGCTTGGCGAAGTCACCAAGGTGCTGCGTGCCGGCCGGTCGGGCGAGACCGCGATCAAACGCCTGGTGGCGCGCTGCCGGAGCGAACCGTTTGAGAATCTCCGGCTCCGGGCCGAGGCGTTTCGCGCCCGCCACGGCAGCCGGCCGAAAGTTTTCCTCGCCAATCTCGGGCCGCGCAAGCAGCACGGGGCCCGCGCCGATTTCTCCCGTGGCTTTTTCGCCGCGGGCGGTTTTGAGGCGGTGATGAACGGCGGTTTCGAGACCCCCGCGGCGGCCGCCCAGGCCGCGCTGGCCTCGGCGGCCCCGATCGTCGTGATCTGTTCGACCGACGAGACCTACCCGGCGCTGGTGCCGCCCCTGGCCCAGGCGCTGAAGGCGGCGTCCGCCGCTCCGATTGTCGTGCTCGCGGGACTGCCGGCCTCGGACGAGCTGCGCGCCCAATTCAAGTCCGCCGGCGTGGATGAGTTTATCCACGTCCGCGCGAACTGCGCCGGTCTGCTGGCCGGATTCCAGGATCGACTTGGCCTCTGACCCAAATTCCCCGTGACCTTTCCCGACTACACCAAACTCGCCCTTGATCCCGGATCGCTCCTCCCCGGCGCGCGGCCGGCCGGCGCGGCCGCCGCCGCACCCTGGAACACCTTGGAGCAGATCCCCGTGAAACCCGTCTACACCGCGGCCGACCTCCAACCCGTCGAACACCTGGATTTCACCGCCGGGGTTCCGCCGTTCCTGCGCGGTCCGTACGCGACGATGTACGTGCTCAAGCCATGGACGGTCCGCCAATACGCGGGTTTTTCCACGGCGTCGGAATCGAACGCTTTCTACCGTCGCAATCTCGCGGCCGGCCAGACCGGGCTCTCCGTGGCCTTCGATCTCGCCACGCACCGCGGTTACGACAGCGATCACCCGCGGGTGGTCGGCGACGTCGGCAAGGCGGGTGTGGCGGTGGATTCGGTGCTCGATATGCAGGCGCTGTTTGCCGGCATCCGCCTCGACCGGGTCAGCGTCTCGATGACGATGAACGGCGCGGTGTTGCCGGTGCTCGCGTTCTACATTGTCGCGGCCCTCGAACAGGGCGCGACGCTCGAGTCGCTTTCGGGCACGATCCAGAACGACATTCTCAAGGAATACATGGTGCGGAACACCTACATCTACCCGCCCGCGCCCTCGATCCGGATCATGTCGGACATCATCGGATTCACGTCCAAGTTCATGCCGAAGTTCAATTCGGTCTCGATTTCCGGCTATCACATGCAAGAGGCGGGCGCCACGGCCGACCTCGAACTCGCCTACACGCTGGCCGACGGATTGGAATACATCCGTACCGGCCTGAAATCGGGCATTGGCATCGATGCGTTCGCGCCCCGGCTCTCGTTCTTCTGGGCGCAGGGCAAGAATTTCTTCATGGAAGTGGCAAAAATGCGCGCCGGCCGCATGCTCTGGGCGCATCTGGTCAAGCAGTTTGATCCGAAGAACCCGAAGTCGATGGCATTGCGCGCGCACTCGCAGACCTCCGGCTGGTCGCTGACCGAACAGGATCCGTTCAACAACGTTGCGCGCACCTGCGTCGAGGCCATGGCGGCCGTCATGGGCCACACCCAAAGCCTGCACACGAACTCGTTGGACGAGGCGATCGCGTTGCCCACGGATTTCTCCGCCCGCATCGCCCGGAACACTCAGCTTTTCCTGCAGGCCGAGTCCGGACTGTGCAACGTGGTCGATCCGTGGGGCGGCTCGTACTACGTCGAGCGGCTTACCCACGAGATTGCGCGGAAAGCCTGGGCGCACATCCAGGAGGTCGAGAAGCTCGGCGGCATGACCAAGGCCATCGAAACCGGCCTGCCCAAGCTCCGCATCGAGGAGGCCGCGGCCCGCCGCCAGGCGCTGATCGATTCGGGCCGGGAAACCATCGTCGGCGTGAACAAACACATCCTGGAGAAAGAGGCCCCGATCGAGACACTGGAAGTGGACAACGCCGCGGTCCGCGAGGCGCAGATCCGCCAGTTGCATGAGCTCAAGGCTGCGCGCGACAACGCCAAGGTCCGCCAGACGCTCGACGCCCTCGGCGAAGCCGCCCGCACCGGCACCGGCAACCTGCTCGCGCTGAGCATCGAGGCCGCCCGCGCCCGGGCCACGCTCGGGGAGATCTCGTCCGCCCTGGAAAAGCATTTCGGCCGCTACGAAGCCAAGATCCGTTCGGTTTCGGGGGTCTACCGCTCGGCCTACACCGGGGACCGCGACGACGTCGCCGGGGTGCGCGGGGCGGCGGCGGCCTTCGCGGAACGCGCCGGCCGTCATCCGCGCATCCTCATCGCCAAGCTCGGCCAGGACGGCCATGACCGGGGTGCCAAGGTGGTGGCCACGGCTCTCGCCGACATGGGCTTCGACGTCGACATCGGTCCGCTGTTCCAGACACCCGAGGAAGCGGCGCGCATGGCGGCGGAAAACGATGTGCATGTGGTCGCCATCAGTTCGCTGGCCGGCGGCCACAAGACGCTGCTGCCCCAGCTGGTCGACGAGCTGCGCAAACTCGGCCGTTCCGATATTTTGGTGGTGGCCGGAGGAGTCATCCCGGCCCGCGACTACGATTACCTGTATGCCCAGGGCGCCGCGGCGATTTTCGGTCCGGGCACGCCCATTCCGCGCTCGGCCAGAGCGGTCTTGGAAAAACTGGGGACGGTGTATACGCATTGATCCGCCGTCCGGTCGCGAGATTCCGGGCCGAAACCGGTCCTCAATCCTGCGCGGCCCGCAGCTCCGAGTCATGGCTCCCCGTTTCTCCACCCGCGTCCGGTTGCCTGCGCCGTCCAGCCTGTCCAGGCCGCCGATGGCAGGCGCTCCGCACGGTCCGGACGTCGATGTGCCCGATCTGGCGCAACGGATTCTCGCCGGAGACCGGCAGGCCTTGGCGCGGGGCATCACGTTGGTCGAGAGCGTGGCTCCGGCCCACCGGGTCGCGGCGTCGGCGTTGTTGGACCTGCTGACGCCGCACGCGGGCAAAGCGCAGCGCGTGGCGGTGAGCGGCGTGCCGGGCGCGGGCAAGAGCTCGTTTATCGAAACGCTCGGGGTGCAGCTTTGCGAGGCCGGGCAGCGGATCGCCGTGCTGACCATCGATCCGAGCAGCCCGGTTTCGGGCGGCAGCATCCTCGGCGACAAGACCCGCATGGCACGCCTTTCGCGGCATCCCTCCGCGTTCATCCGCCCGTCGCCCAGCAGCGGCGAACTCGGTGGCGTCCGGCGGAGCACCCGGGAAACGATGACGTTGTGCGAGGCCGCCGGCTTCGGCGTGGTGCTGGTCGAAACCGTTGGCGTGGGGCAGAGCGAGGTTACGGTGCGCGAGATGGTCGATTGCTTTCTGGTGCTGATGATCGCCGGGGCGGGCGACGAGCTGCAGGGCATCAAAAAGGGCATCATCGAGCTCGCAGATGTGCTGGTGGTGAACAAGGCGGATGGCGAAAATCTGGCGCGCGCCGAGGCCACCCGCATGGAGTTTGCGCAGGCGTTGCATTATCTGGCCGCGGCGGAAGGCACCTGGCAGCCGCCGGTGCTCACCTGTTCGGCGGCGACCGGTGCCGGGGTGGCGGAAACCTGGACGGCGGTGCAGAATTTCTTTGCGCATGCGCAGGGTTCGGGCGCCTGGGCCGACCGCCGCCGGGCGCAGGCACTGGCGTGGCTGCATTCGCTGGTGGAGCATGAATTGCGCGAGCAGTTCTGGAGTCACCCGGCCGTGCAGGCCGCCCGGGCCGGAATGGAAGAGGCGGTCGTGGCGGGCAAAATCTCCGCGTCGGCCGCCGCGCAGCAGCTGCTTTGGACGGCGCAAGCGGCGCGGGCTAAGTGACGGGCTGAGTGCCATTTGTCCGCACTGCGCCGGCCGGGTCGAAATTGCGCATGAGATCACAAGAAACGCGGAGCTGCCGGCGCGGGGAGGGGATAAGCTCAATCCGGAGCAGGATTTTTAATCATGATTCAATCCATCGATCATCTGGGCATCGCGGTCCGCTCGCTTGCGGAGGCGATTCCCTATTATGAAAAAGCCCTGGGGCTCCGCTGCCTCGGACAGGAGGAAGTGGTCTCCCAAAAGGTGCGCACGGCGTTTTTCGACGCCGGTGGCGTGCATCTCGAGCTGCTCGAACCGATGTCGCCGGAGAGTCCGGTGGCGAAGTTCCTGACCGAGCGGGGCGAGGGGATCCACCACATCGCCTTCCGCACCGACAACATCGAGGGTCAGCTCCAACAGGCGGCGGGCGCCGGAGTGCGGCTGATTCACGACAAGCCTTTCGAAGGCGCGGCCGGCAAGCTGGTCGCGTTCCTCCATCCGAAATCGACCAAGGGTGTCCTCACCGAATTTTGTGCACTCAAGCCGGGTGCCCAACCTAGCCATTGAGAGAAATCTGCCATGCCCATTGCTGAAAAATTCCTGACCGATCTGGCGCAACGCCGTCGCACCGCTTTTGCCGCGGGCGGCGAAGACAAACTGGCCGCCCGGCGGGCAAAGAATCTGCTGAGCGCCCGCGAACGCGTGATGGCGCTCTTCCAGCCGAATACCTTCATGGAGTGGGGACTGCACGCCGAGCACGACTGCCATGCGTTCGGACTCGAGGGCAAGTCCCTCCCCGGCGACGGTGTCATCACCGGTGTGGGCGACATCAACGGCCATCCCGCGGCGGTCTTCAGCCAGGACTTCACCGTCGGCGGCGGCGCGCTCGGCCGGATTCACTCGAAGAAAATCTGCGACCTGATGGATTACGCCATGAAGGCCGGCATCCCCGTGATCGGCATCAACGATTCCGGCGGCGCGCGCATCCAGGAAGGCGACGACTCGCTCTCGGGTTACGGGCAGGTTTTTTATCGCAACGTGCTCGCCTCGGGCGTCGTGCCCCAGATCTCGATCATCGCCGGACCCTGCGCGGGCGGGGCGGCGTACAGCCCGGCCCTGACGGATTTCGTGATCATGACGCGCAACAACGCGAACATGTTCATCTGCGGCCCGGAGGTCATCAAGGCCGCCACCGGTCAGACGGTGACGATGGAGGACATCGGCAGCCCGTTGGTCAACGCGACCGTGAGTGGCAACGCTCACTTTGTGGCCGAGAACGACACGGAGGCTCTCGAGCTGGCGAAGCGCTTGCTCGGTTTCCTGCCGGCGAACAACGTGATGGATCCTCCGAACCGTCCCGTACCGTCGATTGATCTTTCCGCCGATCCGGCGATGAACGACCTGGTGCCGGCCGATGCCAAGTCGCCGATCGACATTCTCCTGGTCATCAAACGCCTGGTGGATGACGCCGATTTTCTCGAAGTGCACCGCGAGTTTGCGAAGAACATCGTCGTCGGTTTCGGCCGCGTGCAGGGCCTCGTCTGCGGCATCGTGGCCAACCAGCCGATGGTCAAGGCGGGCACGCTCGACATCGATTCCTCCGACAAGGGCGCCCGGTTCATCCGGTTCTGCAATGCCTTCAACATTCCGATCGTCACGCTCGTGGACATCCCGGGGTTCATGCCGGGCGTGGCCCAGGAACGCGGGGGCATCATCCGGCACGGGGCGAAGATGCTTTTCGCCTACGCGGCGGCCTCGGTGCCGAAGATCACCTTCATTCTCCGCAAAGCCTACGGTGGCGCCTACCTTGCGATGTGCAGCGCCGACATGGGCGCCGACCTCGTCTATGCCTGGCCGACCGCCGAAATTGCGGTGATGGGTGCCGAAGGCGCGGTGAAGATCCTCTACAAACGCGAAATCGCCGCTGCTCCCGATCCGAAGGCCGCCGAGGCCAAGTACGTGGCCGAATATCGCGAGCGGTTCGCTTCGCCCTACGAGGCGGCCCGCAAGGGCATGATCACGGACATCATCGAGCCCGCGCAGACCCGCGCGGTGCTTTCCATGGCGCTGCGCAACACGCTTTCGAAGCGCGACACCCGTCCGGCCAAGAAACACGGCAACATTCCGCTCTGAGGAGTCCATCCATGAGTACCAACGAAGAACTTCCGATTGAAATGGTCGCGGCGATCACCGCCGCCGTTTACATGGTGATGGGCGCCAAGGCCCGCATCACCTCCGTCCAGCCGGCGCACCCGATGGCCAGCAACTTCGACCTGCATATGCTCAACTGGTCGCTCGAGGGCCGCCGCCAGATCCATTCCGCACGCAAAGTGCGCTGAACCCACGCTGCAAAAAATATTTATCTCCATGAAAAAACTCCGTGTCACCGTGGATGGCAAAAGCTTTGAGGTGATGGTCGAACTTCCGGATGAACCGGTGGTCGCGGCCGCGCCGAAGCCTGCCGCACCCTCTCCTGCGCTTGTGGCGCCAGCTCCCGCCGCGCCCGCTCCGGCCCCCAAAGCCGCGACCGGCGCGGGAGACGTCACGAGCCCGCTTTCCGGCAAGATTGTCTCGATCGATGTGCAGCCCGGCCAAACGGTCGCCGTCGGTGCCAAGGTCGCGACCATCGAGGCGATGAAGATGAACACCTACGTGAATGCGCACAAAGCCGGGCGCGTCGGCGCCATCCGGCTGAACGCCGGTGATTCCGTCGAGGAGGGCGGCACGATTCTCGTCATCGAATAGGATTTCACCGGTCCGGCTCAAGCAGGTGGAACGCGTTGACCCCAACGCGTTCGGAGCGGGCCGAAATTCACCGCGCGTCGCGATCCAGCCCAAGACTCAAATCAATTCGCGCGGCGCAGTTCAATCGACCCCTGTCGCCGGCACCCAGAACGTGGACTCTCTCACGGAAAATCTCCCCCCCGCGCCCGGGTTCAATCCGGCAGTCCTACCCCTCGGTGGACCCGGGCGACGGGTGGCGGGATGGCGGGTGTGCGCCCACGATGCCGTCGATTCGACGCAGAGCCATGCCATCGATCTGCCCGCCTGGCATGCCGTCACCGCCCGCCGGCAGACCGCCGGACGTGGGCAGCGCGACCGTCGGTTCGTTTCGGATGAGGGCGGACTGTATGTGACCGCGGTGGTGCCCTTCGACGGCGACGCCGTCGCCTGGAAAGGTTTTGCGCTGGCTGTCGGTTGGGCGGTGCGGCTCACATTGCAGCGCGCCGGTGTGCGCGGACTGCGGTTGCGCTGGCCCAATGATCTGCTCGTCGGCGCGCGCAAAGTCGGCGGCCTGCTGGTAACGCAAGGTCGGGCGGATACGTTGTGCGTCGGGCTGGGATTGAACGTCACCAACCAGCCGTGGAACGAGGATCCCACGCTCGCGGAGACTTCGGGGCGGTTGGCCGATTTTGCCACGCGTTCGTTGCCGGGCTCGGGCCGACTCACCGAGCTGGTGCTGCGCGCGATTCGCGCGGCACATCGGAATTTTCTACAGCGGCGGTTGGCGGGTTTCGTGCCCGTGTTGAACTGCTGCTGGGGGCGGCCCCGCCGGGTGAGACTGGAAGCCGCGGCCCGCGGCACGCTGCCGGCCGACGAAGGATTTTTCGCTGGGATTGACGAGAGCGGCCACGTTTTGCTGGAACTGGCCGACTCGAGGATGGTGGCGGTGCCCGAAAACGGCATCCAGCGGCTGGTGGAAATCGCGGATTGAGCGGCCGGAAGATTTCTGAGAGGCACCACTAAAACACACTAATCTGACACTAATACATGAGAGCTTAGTGGTTAGTGCGGTTTCGGTGGTTTTGCGAATTTCGCAGCCTGCATACTCTTGGTTAAAGGTTCGCCCTACCGAAATGTGTCTTTCGAGGGACGTTTTGACCAACCGGCTGGACATGAAAAAGCCGCGACCGGAGTCGCGGCTTGAAAGGGGGAAAGGGCCGTTGAGGGCAACGGCCCCTACCGAAGAGAAGACGGCGGGCCCAGTGGTCCCGCCCTACCTCAGGCCTGGGGAGCGGCGGCAGTCTCGACCGGGGCGGCGGGCGCTTGGTCGCCCTGCTGCTTCTGGGCCTCGAGGTCCTTCATCGCGGCGCGGCGGGAGAGACGGACCTTGCCGGTCTTGTCGTCGATCCCGATGCACTTGACGGTGATGGAGTCGCCGACCTTGACGACGTCGTCCGTCCGGCGCACGCGGAAGTCCGCGAGCTCGGAGATGTGGACGAGTCCTTCCTTGCCCGGCATGCACTCGACGAAGGCGCCGAATTCCTTGGTGCCGGTGACGCGGCCGGTGTAGATCTTGCCCATCTCGATCTGGGAACCGCCGCCGCAGAGGGCGTCGATCTCCTGCACGGCGCGGTTCATGGCGTCGGCGTTGTTCGAGTAGATGAAGACCTTGCCGGAGTCGTCCTCGGCGATGTCGATCTGCGCGCCGGTCGTCTCGGTGATGCGGCGGATGGTCTTGCCGCCGGGCCCGATGAGCAGGCCGATCTTTTCGGGATCGATCTGGATCG